>VFZL01000042.1 GCA_016871175.1 Acidimicrobiia bacterium
ACTTGAGCGACCGCCCGTCGGCGCACGTGTCGAACACGAAATCGTACGCCCAGGCGTGGTTCACCTGGGTCGGAGGCACGGGCCGCGGTCGGGCACTCGCCACGCGACGCCGCGGGCGACGGCGCGGTTACCGCGCGGCCGTGTTCACGTTGACCGAGTAATAGGCCACGGGCGATCGCACCTCGGTGTACTGGTGCGGAACACCCGCTGGGATCACGAGCACGTCTCCGGCGGCGACGCGCTGCGGCTGGCCACCTTCGATCCTCGAACCGCGCGGCTCGCCGGGGACGGCCGTCTCGACGTCCATGATGGTGCCACCGGTGACCACCGTGCCCTCGCCGTCCAGGATGTACCAGACGTGCGCGTGGCCGGCGTGGGCCTCGGCCCGACCCGGCGCCGTCCGGGAATAGCAGATGACCGAGTAATCGGCGGCGGTCGACAGCGTCGAAGCCTTCGCGCAGGCGGCAACCCTCGCCGCTGCGATGTGGGTCGCTTCGGAGTTGCTCGCCCCCACGGACCCGGTCGCGGCCTGGCTTTGCGCCCCGGCGCCAGACGGCTCCAGTCCCGTGACGAGCAGCAGCGCAACCGTCAGCATGAATCTCATCACTCTCTCCTACGATTCCCTAGGCAAGACGAATTTCTGGACCCGCTGACCGTAGGTGTCGGCAGCATAGACCGCGCCGCGGGAATCGACGACGAGCCCGTGGACCCAGTCGAACTGGCCCGCCGCCCGGCCGGGTCCACCGAAGGTCGCGAGCAACGAGCCGTCTGCGAGCGAGAGCTTATGGACTTCCTCGCGGTCGTGTTCAGCGAAGAAGCCGACGCCTTGAGCTCCTTTGCGCGAGATGGCGATGTCCCAGGGGTTCCACGCCGGATTCCCGTACTGCCGCAGGAAATTCAGCTGCCGGTCGAACACCTGGAACCGCTTGTTGCTCCGATCCAGCACGTAGACGGTGTCGTCCGTGTCCAGGGCCAGCTTGTGCGGTGTGCTGAACTCGCCGATGCCATGGCCCCGATCCTCGGGTCCGCCGCGGCCCCGTCCGAGCTGTTTGACGAACGTGCCGTTCTTGTCGAACATCACGACCCGGTTGTTGCCGTAGCCATCGGTCACGACGATGTTGCCATTGCGCATGACGACGATGCCGTTCGGCAGATTCAGGTGGTGCGCATCGGCACCCTTCTGACCGGTGACGCCGAGCTGCAGGAGAGGCCGGTCGAGTGTCGGCGAGAACTTGATGATGCGGTGTCCGTCGCGTTCGATCACCCACACGTTGCCCTCGTGATCGACCGTCCCGGCATGAATCCAGCCACCCACGAGGGGTTGCCCGTCGAGATCGCGTTCGCCCCCTTTCTTGACGAACCGGCCCTCGCGGTCGAACACGATGATCGGAGGCACTCCGCGGTTGAAGACGTAGATGCGGTCGCTATCGTCGATGCCGAGGCCCGACACGCCGACGCCGAACGTCGGGCGTGATGGCGGCGCCGGCCCCTGCTCGCGTGGCGCGGACGCCTGCGCGGCCCGTGCCGCGGCATCCGGAAAACCGTCGCGCGTCCCGAAGAACAGCCCCGCCGGCATGCGCGGCCACGCCGGGTCGGCGACGTACCGCCCTGTCTCACCGCCGAGGGGCAGTGAGACCATCAGGGTCAGCACAACGACTGAAGCCCCTGCTCGACACATGTTCAGCTCCCGCGTGTGAGGTCGATGTCCCTCGAGACGCTGGCGACGCTCATTGCGGCGGCAGTGCGAAGGCCGACAGCGTGGCGTCCTCTCCGCCGCCGTTCGCCACGACGACGAACTGCCGGCCCGACCTCGTCTGGTAGGTCATGGGTGCGCCATTGATGCCAAACGGCGTCGCGACACGGGAGATCTCGCGCCCACTCTGCTTGTCGAAGGCGTAGAGATAGGGGTCCACCATCGCGGCGAAGATCACGCCGCCTCGGGTGACCACCAGACCGCCCGAGTTGCCGTGCGTGCCGAGCCGATCGGGGAGCGTCACGCCCTTCAGCAGCGGGCTGCGCCGGAGCGCCGCGACCCCCTCGCCAAGCGTGGAGCGCCACACGATCTCGGCTTTGTTGAGATCCAGGGCGACCACCGAGGCGTACGGCGGCTTGATGATCGGAATGTTGCCGAGCTGGCGCCCGGCCCGGGGTATCGCGTACGGGCCGCGGCCGGCGGTGTTCACCGGGCAGTTGGTGTTGTAGGGGATGTCGCTGACCACCCCGCTGCCCACGAGCGGATATTTGTCGTCGCGCGCGCACACCTGGATGACGTGCGTGTGCTGCGACACTTTCAGGTAGAGCATGCCGCTCTCGGGGTCGGCGCCCGAAGCGCCCCAGTTGGCGCCGCCGCCTGCCGAAGGCCGCATGAGCGTGCCGCGCAGGCTCGGCGGCGTGAAGAGCGGCCCGAGCCGGTACTGCTTCATCTCCTCGACCGCGAGCGCGTGAATCTCTGGCGTCAAGTCGTTGGCGTCCGCGAGCGACACCCCCTGCGGGACGAACGCGGGCGGCTTGGTCGGGAACGGCTGCGTTGGTGAGAGCACTTCGCCCGGCACGTCGGTGTCGGTCGCAACCGGGCGCTCCTCAATCGGCCACACGGGCTTGCCCGTGACGCGGTCGAACACGTACGTGAAACCCTGCTTGCCGGAGGCGGCCACCGCGTCGATCCGCCGCCCGTCCACGGTGATCGTCAGCAGCGTCGGGGCGGAGGTGAAGTCGTAGTCCCAGACCCCGTGGTGGACCGCTTGGAAATGCCACTTCCGCTGGCCGGTGTTCGCGTCGAGGGCGAGCAGCGACTCGGCAAACAGGTTCGCGCCCAAGCGGCGGCCGCCCCAGAAATCGCCGCTCGGCGTGCTGGTGGGCGCGAACACGATGCCGTTGGCTTCGTCGACCGACATCATGCCCCAGACATTGGTGTGGCCGTTGATCGCCCACGAGTCCTTCTCCCAGGTCTCGTTGCCGTACTCCCCGGGGGTGGGGATCGTGTAGAAGACCCAGGCGCGCTTGCCGGTCTGTGCGTCGAACGCCTGCACGGTGCCCGGCGGGTTCCCTTGGTAGATCATCGTGTCGGACATGCTGCTGCCGACGATGACCAAGTTCCTGTAGATGACGGGCGGCGAGCTCTGCGCCATCTGGTCGGATGGGAAGACGCGGCGCAGCCCTGCGGTCATGTCGACGAATCCGCTGGTGCCGAAGCTCGTGACCAGCGCACCGGTCTTCGCGTCGATCGCAGCCAGCCGGTTGCCCGTATTCAGGAAGATCCGATCGCCGTTGGCGCCGCGCCAGTAGGCCACGCCGCGATGCGGCTGCGCCGACCACCCCTTCCGCACGGCGCTTTCCGGATCGAAGGCCCAGAGCTGCCGGCCGCTCTCCGCGTCGAGGGCCACCACGCGGTTGAAGGGCGTGCTCAGATACAGCACGTTGTTGATCATCAGCGGCGTCACCTGGAACGATCCGGCGCGCGCGCCGTTGGGCAGCGGCCGCTCCTCGGTGCGCCATTGCCACGCCGGCGTCAGCTGCCCCACGTTGGCCGGCGTAATCTGGTCTGCGGCCGAATACTTGGTGTGCGCGGGTTGGCTGCCGTAGGCGGGCCATTCGACCATCCGGGAGCCTGGGCTCTGCGCTCCGAGCAGCGCCGTCGACAGAACAATGGCGATTCCGCACAACCTTTTCATTGGCCCCCCAAGCCCTTCTATGGGCCCCCAGCCCTGGCTCCGGCGCACATCACAGAGCGTCAGAACTCATAGGTGATGCCGAAGCGGATGATCCGCGGGTTCACGATTCGCGTGACGAAGTTGTAGGTTGGTCCCGACAAGTCGATGATGCCCGCCCCGTCGCCCGTGCCGGCGCCGCCTCCCGTGGCCCAGGGGACATTCGAGTTGAACACGTTGAACGCCTCGATGTCGGCACCGATCGTCCCCTTCGTGGTCTTGAACCGTCGCGAGCCGCGCATGTTCACGATCACGCGGTTGGGGCCGCGCAGCTTGCCGTATTCCTCCATCCGCAGCGTGATGATGCTCGAGCTCGGGAGGCTCGGCCCACCCGCAGGATCGGCGGTGCGGAACTGGTGGGTTCGCAGGCGGGGAATGCCGTTGTAGAACTGCGTCAGCGTCGACAGATTGATGCCGTAGGGCGCGTTGTAACCGGCCGCGATCCGTCCACTGATTTCCCAGATGCGGTTCATCGGGAACAGCAGATCGTTGGGTGACTGCGGGACGGGGTTGAACCACGTTGCGTATTTGGTCGCGAGGATCGAGGCGGTGCCAAACCATTTTCCCGCCTGCCGCTTGGTGATCGAAACCTCGGCGTTGTCGTACGTGTCTTGGTGGTCGGAGTCGGCGTTGAGGCGCGTGACCGTGACGAAGCTCGCGGCCCGAAAGGCCGGATCGAAGTCGTAGAAGGTGACGATCCCCCCATCGTCGGCTGTGCCGAGCGCACCGTCGGGACCGGGGTCACGGCGGTTGAATTGCCGGTTGTAGACCTCTTGGGGCCGGCCGATGTTGAAGTCTGCCGTGTTGCCCTGGACCCGCTTGTGCACGTACAGGCCGCGCAGCGACAGCGTGCGACCGAGTGACTGTTCGATCGAGCCAGTCACCTCGTGCGTCCGCACGACATCCAGGTCCAGATTGGGGACCCGGTTCGTGGCGCCCGCGACGCTGATGAAGGCGGGGCCGCTCAGGCTCAGGTCGACCTCGCCCGTCTCGTAGTTGCGGTTGCCGTTGGGATCGTTCCAGCGGTAGTTGTAGAGCGTCACCACGCCGCGGTTGTAATCGAACGCAAACCCCACGTGATACGCGTACTGCATCCATTCCTGTCGGAACAGGTTGTAGGTGCTCTTGATGACGGTGTTGCCATTCCCGAACAGGTCATAGGCGACGCCGAGACGCGGCGCGACGTTGTTGAAGGTGCCGGCGTCGATCCGCGGAATCTCGCCTGACAAGCCGAACCGGCCCTGCGCCTTGGAGATCGGAGGCACCGAGTTCTCATTCCGGTCCCAGCGCACGCCCAGATTCAGCGTGAGCCGGCGGCTTGGACGCCAGCTGTCGGACAAATAGAGCGCGTAGGTGTCGCTAATCGTGTCGCCAGACGTCGGCCGATCCTGCGCCGCCAGTTCCACCGGCCGGCCCGACACGCCGCCGACGCGGTCGAAGATCACTTGGTAGTCACCGTAGGGCAGGCTCGGGAAGTTGGTCTCGAAGCCTCCGCGCTGATAGCGAAACCCGCTCTGGAAGGCGTGCGACCCGAGTAGCCGGCGCTCCGGGAAGAAGTCGAACCGGCCGATCAGCTGACGGTGGCGACGCGGGTGCCGCAGGCCCACGGCGGACAGGAAGCTGGCGCCCGTCCTCAGCTGGGTCTCGCGGTCGAGCGTCGGCGTCTGGCTCTCGTACCCGGACTGCAGGTTGCGAATCGCCCTGAGCCCCGAGGCGCCGGTGAACATCGTGAAGTTCATCCGGTTGTTGATGACCCACTGCCACTCGATTGGCTTCATCGCCCAATCGATCTCCTGATGGCGCACGGTGGTTTCGAGCGGATTGAACCGGTCCGCGCCCTGCTGCCATTCGAAGAGCGGCGTGCGCGAGTAGAAGCTGACGAAGCGGTGGTTCCGGGTGGGCTGAAACGAAATCTTGATCGTTTGCGCCGGTGCGCCGTCGAGCACCTTTCCGATCGGTTCGTCCCCGGTCAGGAACCTGCCGTCGGGGCCGGGCCCGGTGACGAACCCCGGCACCGTCCGGGCAGCGCGCACGTCTTTCAGGGCATAGTAGAACCAGAGCTTGTCGCGGATGATCCGGCCACCGATGTCAGTGGTGAGATCATTCTGCCAGACGATCGCGTCGCCCGCGGTAATCCCCTGCCGCCGCAAGTCGGCGTCGATGTTGTTGGACTGCAGCGAGCTGCCCTGGAAGTACTGCGCGCTCCGGCTGTGGAAGTCGTTGCCTCCCGACTTGACCACCATGTTGATGGCGGCGACCGGACTGGCGACCTCCGCGGTGTTGCCGAAGGACTTGACGTCGACTTCCTCGAAGCTGGCGAAGTTTGGGATTTCGTTGGACTGCACCACCAGCCCTTCGAAGGTGTTGTGCGTCTGCATGCGCAGACCGTAGCTCTTGGGGGCGAGATTGGGGCCGGTTTCCCGCTGTCCGCCGCTACCGGTCAGCGGCGGTCCCGTGATCTGCATGCCTCCCACGATGACGAAGATGTCCTGGTAGTTACGGTTGGTCGGCAGCTGCTGCAACAGCGTTTGGCTGACGATGCTGCCACCGCGCGTGGTGGTCACGTCGATGAGCGGGCTGGCGCCGGTGACGGTGACCGTTTCGGAAAGGGAGCCGAGCTTGAGCGAGACGTCGAGGCGTGCGGCGAAGCCGGTCGACAGCTCGAACCCTGCCCGGACCAGCGTGCTGAATCCCTGTAGCTCGTAGGTGAGGCGGTAGACGCCGGCCGGCAGCTCGGTAAACAGGTATTCGCCCGACGCGTCGGTGATGCGCTGGATCTACGGCACCTGGAGGGCCGGGCTGGTCAGCTGCACGCTGACGCCGGGCAGCGCGGCACCGGACTCGTCGCTCACCAAGCCGGCAATCTGCGCTCTGATCGCTTGGGCCGCAGCGGCCGGCGAAAGACCGATCACCAACAACGCGGCGATGAAGGCACGTTGAAGAACTTTTTTCGCGCTCACGAATCACCTCTCGAGGGGCTCGACGTCACGACGCGCAAGCGAACGCATTGTAGCAGCGAACGGACTCCGTCGGACCAGAGTCATTGGCGCACCGCAAAAGGCACGACTCTCTTCACCGGCGGACGATCCCCCCGCGGCGAGTGCGCTTCGATGCTCAGGACGTAGGCCCCTGGAGCCCAATTGGTGAGCGGGAGGCGTGTGCTGTAAGCGAGCGCTCCGGGGCGCTTCTTCACGTCGCCCGTCGATTGTTCGCCGCGGCTCGTGAAGACCACGCGGCCAGAACTCGCGGATGTGACGTTGGTCACGATACTGAGGTCTTCGACCTCCAGGATCCTGGTCTCGTAAATCTCGACGAAGGCCGCGAGCTGATCGCCGCTCGCAAAGGCGCGAAGGGCGGTCGGCACGCCGGGCAGCGTCGCGGCAAACGACCGTTGCCAGGACGAAAACGCCGGTGACAGCGCTGAGGCCAAGGCGATGCCGCTCAACGCCAGCGGCTGCTTCTCGAAATCGGGGACCTCGACATCGAGCCGCAGCGTGCCGCGCTTGCCGCCTACCGAGTCCTGGGCGGCGATGCGTAAGCTGTACTGCCCGGGGGACAACTCCAGCGTCCGGATCACCCGCAGGCTGTGCTTGACAAGGCGCTCGTACGCCTCCCGCTGCAGATTGAGTTCGATCTCGAACTGCTCGCCCGCTGCCGGTCTTCCGCGCCGGTCGATGGCCTGGACGGAGAACGAGACGATGTCGCGAAAGGCTCCGTTGCTCTCGTTGAACTGGAGATTGCTGCCGGTTGCGTCGATGACGATGTCCACGGCGGCGGCCTTGCCGCTCCCTCTGTACGGGATCGCGCTGGCATGCAGACCGAGATCGGTCTGCGGCAACGGGTTCGACATCTGCTGATTGAGCTGCGCCAGGATGTCCGATGCGGCGCCTCCCGACTCCGGCGCTTGGCGGGCGCGTCCTCTGGCGACGGCGTATCGAGTGCGGTAGACGAGCCGGGCATCGGGACGTGAGGGAACGGTGATGCTGACCGACCGCATCCGGCCGTCTCGCTTCTGGTTCCCGGACTGGTAGCCGATGACGTAATACGCGCTGTTCTCCTCGACGACTCGATCGAACGCGCCGCGGAAATCATTGGTGTTGACCGCGGCGAGTCCGCCGGTCTGTTCCGCCAGTTGGAGCAGGTTCTCCTGCGAGGTCTTGATCTCAACAGCCGCCGAAGCCGATCCCGCGGTGAAGGCCCCGGTCGGCACGCCGACGGTCTGGATGAGGTCGCTGCCGGCCGTCAACCCGCGAGGGTCGACGGGATAGATCTGCACGTTGGCTCGCGCGGACGCCGCGGCCGCCTCCCAGGTGGCCTCCCGCACGGCTGCGAAGCTGCGCTCGCGCGAGTTGTAGTTCTGTGGTTCCCCGATCGCGTATTCGCGCGCCCCGAACAGATCGAAGTACTGGAAGTTGTCCACGCCCTCGCTGAAGTACACGACCGACTTGCGCCGGCCCCGGATCGGCGACAGCCAGTCGGCGATGGCCGTCAGGGACCGCATCGTCGCGCGGGCATTCGCCATCCGCTCCATCGCGTCGGGATCCTCTTGCGACAGTCTCGACGCGCCTGCTTCCCGCATCTGGCGCGCCTCGATCATGGCGAGGGTCGCCGGCGGGAGCTTGCGGCCCGAGAATCGATCGATCGCGTCGAGCAGGAGCCGGCGGTTCCGGGTGAAATCCTGCGTGGCGTTCACGTCGCCACTGGTGACCAGCACCGCCGCGTAATCGTCCGCGCTGAGATGGTCCAGGATGAACCGCTTCGCCAGTTCCTTTGTCTGCGCGCTGCTCGCCGACGCGACATGGTAGTCGTCGAGCACGATCAGGTAGAGGCGCCCGTCACCGTCAAGATTGGAGACGGCATCGGGCTCGATCGCCGTCGCCTCCGATCCTGCCTGTGGCGCCTGCGTGGACCGGACAAATGGGATCTGGACTTCGCCGAAGGCCCGGATCCGCTGGCCGACGCCATCTTCGACGACCCGGAAATCGGCGGCCGTCAGCCCGCTGATGAAACGGCCGGCCCGATCGACAACACGGACATCTTGTTCGACATAGTTGACGTCGACGCGGATCGGTGTGGCGGAGGGCGCCCGGGCGGGCTGCGCGGACAGGCCGGTGAGGCCGGCAACGCCGGCAAGGAGCAGCAGGCCCGAGAGCTGCAGCCACGCGCGCAAGCGAACGGACACGTGCATGGTCCCTAGCTTGTGCGCATCTTACCCGACGCCGCGAAGGGCATTTCCGGTTTCTTGCCGGGCCCAACGAGTCACGGCCTCTGCACGTGCGCGGAAGGACCCAGGCGATCGGGGTCTCCTCGAGGTCGATCGCCACGTCGCAAGCGTTCCAGTCTCTCGCTGTGAGGGAGCCTTTCTCAGTCGGTTGTCGTCCGTGACGACGACCAAGGTTCTCGACGCGTTACAGGAGATGTTCGCCGAATGAGCTACGCAGGCTCAGATCGGAGGATCGTGGCGCCCTGGTTGCCCTCGATGGCGATCACAGACTCACCACGAGCAGGCCGATGGCGACAGCCGACGCGGCACCGAGCAGCGTGAAGCCGTAGGCCCACGCAGCGCGTGCCCACGGCCACGTGCGTGGCTTTCGCCAGTCGCGAGCGAATGATTCATCCAGCAGTTGCAGGAACTCGTCGGTGATGGGTTTGGGTGCCACCGCCGTCCATACCTCCCAGAGCAACCAGGCGGCGAAGGCGATGAGCAGCAGCCCACACCAGCCGTTCAGAGCGGCGCTCAGCTCGCCGGTGCGGTAGGGGACCAGTTCACAGGGCCGCTGTGGCGAAGCGGTATAGCAAATCGGGACCATAATCGTCACGATGTTGCGCGGAGCGATGACGATGAGCTGGATGCCGATGCCCAACGCGGTGGCGATGAGCGCGCCCATCCAGCACTCCCACGCGGCAAGGGAGAGCCAGGCACGCCACGAGTCGGGCGGAATGGTCAGCGCTTGACGCCTCCATAGGCCCATGTCGGCCACCACGTGTCTGGGGGTTCGCCTGGCCATCGTTATCGTGGTGTCCGCCGGGGCGCGGTCCGCTTGAGTCTCCCTCCACGTCCGGGATGGAGATCACCGTGTTCGCCCCGTAATGGCTCCACGGCGGCGGGGTACCGTCGCCGACGCGAATGATGATGACGGGAAACGGTGGCACGTCAGATGGCCAAGGCGAATGGCAGTCCGTGACGATGAACAGCACGTCGATGGGATCGCCCGTCCGCGTCGTGAATATGCCGATACCGGCCGCCAGGTCCGTTCCCCCGCCGCCATAGAGCTCCACCTGTGTTGCCGAAAACGACGAGCGCACCATGTGTACCGCGGCATCGCAGCAGGCGACGATGACCTCAGCACCGTACCCCAGTTGACGGAACAGCCCCGTCAGCTCCGACACGGCGCGTGACAACTGCGAGTCGCTGATCGATCCAGACGTGTCAATCAAGAACCCGGGCCTTGGCCGCGGCTGGTGAAAGCTCGGCATGATCAGATCGCCGTAACAGGCCTGCCGCCGGTGGGGGCGCCTGTAGGTCCGATCGTAGCGGCCAAGGGTGCTCCGGCGCAGGGCTTTCCGCGCGACCTGACGGATGGTCGCGCTGTAGTCGACCTTCGGAGCAAGGATCGCTGTCGCCCAGCGACGCCAGGACAGTGACACCGTACCCGCGAAACGTGAGATGTCCTGAATCCGCCGCGCCACGTCGCGTCGTATCAGCTCCGCTTTGAGCCGATCGACACTGGGGATTGCGCTGGCCTGACCCTGATCGGCGGGGACTTCCCAGGGGCGCGGTTCCCCGTGTGCACCGGACCCGCAGTCTGCTCCCTGCTGGCTCGGTTCCTGCTGCGGGCGTTCCTGGGTCTGTGAGGACGAGGAGAGCTGCGCGAAGTAGACCTCGGCGCGATCGCCGCTCTCGAGTCCGTACTTGCTGGGCAACGGGGGATCACCCGGGAGCGGGAGCCCTTCGTCTTGGAGATCATCATTGATCTCGCAATCCGTGGCCGTGTTCCAGCGCTTGTGATTGGTGATGCCGGCCGCCTTTCGGCGACCCTCGTGATCGCGGAGTAGGTGGCTCACTTCGTGGATCAGCAGCGTGGCGTTCTCTTCAACGGTGTGCGAGATCAGCCACGTCGGGTTGTAGTACATCCGCCAGTGCGCGTCGACGGCCATGCTGCCGATGAGTGTGGTCTCCACGGGCACGAGGCTGAAGAGCGCCGGGGCGAAGTAGCTGCGCTGGTAGGCGGCATGGACGCGTGCCGCCTGTAGCTGACGCGCGTAGCCAAGCGCGGGCCTCTCGGCACGACGATCCGCTCGAGACCAGAGACCAGCGAAACGCATGTGGTCAGTCTCGCGGGAGCAGCTTGGCCATCTGCATCAACTCGTAGAAGGGACGACACTCCTCCGGGAGCGTCAACCGCCCCTCGGGGCGATTGGCCCGATCACACAAGGCTCGTGCGGCGGCGGTGGGGATGTCCGCATTCGTGCGACACGCGACCCCGAGCGCAATCATGGCGGCTTCCCACCGCTCCGGGGTGTTGCGGTTGATGACCGCGCCGGCGAGGGAGTGGCAGACTGCGTATGCGCGATCGACGCGGTCGGGCAGGACGAAGCGCCGAGGATCTCTGAGAATGTCCTCCGGATCCGGGAGGTTCAGCGTCTCCTTGTATTCGAGGAAGGGCAAGGCCTGATCGCCAACCAACCCGGCGAGGGCCGGACCCTGGAGCAGCCGATTGCCGGGAGACACCGATTCAATGGCTGCAAGCAATCGCGACGCGAGATACCACGTCCGCGCTGACGCCCACGGACCACTCCGCCGGGCCGGATCGTCTGGCGGGGCCATCCACGCGTCCCGGCCCGACGCCTTGACGTACGCGGCAATGATGGCCCGCTGGCGATGGTGGTGCACCTGCAAGTAGTCGGCTGGCAGCAGCGGGAGATGGCTCGGAGCGGGGAAGTCGCTGACCATCAGGTCGCACCACGTGTCGTGGTCCATCGGAAACTCGCCGTGCCACAGGCGATTCGCCATTGGTGGCTGGATCTCTTGGCCGCCTGCCGACCAGTCGACGGCGTTGCTGGCGCACAAGTACACGACTCCGCCTTGACCTGGCACGTAGTTGGGCAGCTGGAGCTCGCCGCACACGTTCTCGGTCAGCAACCTCAGCATCGCCGCCTGTGTGGTCGGAGGGACAGTGGTGAGCTCATCGAGGAAGACCACCACCATGAAGCCCTCTTCGGCGAGCCGCTGCGCGTCGCGCGCCCAGGCCATGGGCAGCAGCCTCACGCCATCGGTGGTGGAGACCGGGAAGCCGCCGAAGTCCTGTGGCTCTCGAATCGAGCCCACCAGGACGAGGACCTTGCACTTCAGCCCCGCGCGCCCGAAGCCGACCTCGAGGCTCTTGGCGAACTCGGTCTTTCCAACGCCGGGAAAGCCGGTCATGTGCATGGGAACACGGGCCTGCAGGCCTATGGCAATGAGCTGAACGAAGTCTCTGAATTCCATGCCTGCACGAAGCCGTCTGGGCGGGACCGACTCGGTTAACGCGTCGAGGACGATGCCCCTTCGGGCACCAGTACGCGTACCATCCCGTCTTGACCCGACGTCAAGAGCAACTCCCCGTCGCGGCTGATGCTGATGTGCAGATCCGCGCGCGGCAGCGTGGCACCGTTGGTCTTCTCCACCAGCTCTCGAAACGAGGTGTAGATGCGGTTTCCCTGGGCGTCCCGCACGAAGATCTGCACCTCTTCCACGGGCGCCACCGTCCGCGGCACGCCGTCGTCGGCCTTCTTCATCGCGGCGACGTCTGCCACGAACACGCGTCCGCGGGTGATGTCGCCGAACACGAACTTGCCGCGAAGCGCCGGGATGCGACCGTAGTACGCGAATCCGCCCGTGATCGCCTGGCCATCACGGTGGTCGTAGATCGTGACCGGATAGGTAAAGCCGTCCTTCTGTCGTCCCTCCAGGATCTCGGCAGGCAAGGCAAACAACTGGCCCGGGTTGACGCCAGGACGCGTGACGCCGTTGTCGAAGTAGCCCTCGCGTTTCATCCATCCATAGTTCTCGCCGTTGCGGACGATGTTGATCTCTTCGATGTGATTCATCCCAATGCCCGAGGCGAACATGGTGCCGTCATTGCGATCCCACGAGATACGGTGCGCGTTGCGGAAGCCGTAGGCGTAGATCTCGCCAAGCGTCTTCGGATCGCCGTCGGCCGCGAAGACGTTGCCCTTCGGAATGGTGTAGTCGCCGAGGCCCTTGGCGCCACCGGTGACGGAGGGGCTTCGCGGATCGAAGCGGAGGATCGCGCCGACTACCGTGTCGAGCCGCTGCACTTGAGTGGGGTTGTTGGCCTTCGGTCCAGCGCCGTTGCTGAAGCCCAGGTCGTTCCCGCTCGTAAAGATCAGCCCGTAGTCGACGTCCCCAGGTCTCGCCGTCGGGTTGAACCCGACGAACCCGAAGGGGTGCGTCAGGCTGTCGACGATGTGCGCCACGCGTAGCAATTCCCGGCGTGTGCCGTCGAACGTGCTGGCCGCCGGGTTGGTGGTTCTTCACTCGGTGTAGACGTTGTGATACGTGACGTCCGCCGCGGTGAACGTGGGGGGAATGAAATTGGGCGTCGCCGGATTGCCGGGTGCCCGCTCGGCGTGCACGGTGTAGAAGAGTCCGTTCTTGGCGAACTCGGGATGGAAATCGAACCCGATGAAACCGCTCTCCAGGCGGTTGTGCACGGACAGCGGAAACACCTTGCCCACGTCGAGGCAGAGCAGGGGTTGGTTATTGGCGTCCAGCAGGTAGAGGAAGCCGCGTGAGTCGTTGACGAATCGTCGTCCGTCGGGTAAGTCGCGCACGAAACTGACTCTGGCCCAGCCCGATGGGTTGACGTCCTGGTCGGGCGGCCGCAGACCTCGCGTCTGCGGCAGGCGTACGAGGTCTCTCACCTCGACCGCCAACCCGCGCTGCTCGACGCCGGCCGGGAGGGGAGGAGTCGGAATCTGGCCACCGAGCCCGCTGGCGGCTGCCAAGACGAGGCCGGCGACTGCGACGGGCGTTCGAGCAGGCATCACTCCTCCGTTCAAGGGCGTCGACGCGGATCGGGGCGAACGATGTGACAGGCTATCACGCAGCACGCCTCGGCATAAGATGCGTGTCGACGGCCTGTATCAGAGGAGCCACATCATGGCGTGTACCGAACCTAGCGAGGGCACCGTCGGCCGGTGGATGAGTCGACGCGAGTTCGGAATGTTGGTGGGAACGGCGGCCGTTGCGGCGCCAGCGCGGCTGCGCGCACAGCCGCCGGCATCGCGGCCGACACGGCCGCTCATCAAGGCACAAACCTTCAATCATCTCGCGATGGCCGTGACCGACGTGCAGAGGACCGCCGATTGGTACCAGAAGGTGTTCGGCATGCCGGTACGATTCGGGGAGGACGCGTCTGGGACGCGGATCGCGACCCTCCGAGTCGGTGACGGTCCTGAATTCCTCGAACTGATTCCTGTATCGGGCGGTGCCAAGCCTGGTTTTGCGCACCTCGGGTTCGGCGTGCTCAACTTCAACCGTGCCGCAGCGGATCAGGCGCTTGCCGCCAGAAGCCTGAAAGGCGAGTGGCGGACGCGCACGATCTCCGGCACCGGCGTGGCGGAGCTCTTCATCCGCGACCCAGACGACCTACACATTCAGATTCAAGATACGCGTTACACCGCAGGGGGTGGAGCACTGGGCGACCAGTGGGCGCAGGGGTGGACCGTGCCGGCGCAGGGGAGCGTACCGTCGCTGGGAGTGCGCTGCGTCAACCATGCGACGTTCGGATCCGCGAGCAAGGAACGGGTGGAGCGGTTCTACATCGAGCTGTTCGACCTGCGCCTGCTGTCGTGGGACTACCGACCGAGCGAGCCGAGCAAGATCCTCGGGTTCGTGAGCGACTCGCCCCGATCCTTCATCGCGCCCGGGCAGGGCCGGGTCGGCATCAGCCATTACTGTCTGGGTGTCGATTCGTTCGATCGCGGCAGGGTCGTGAAGAGGTTGACCGACCTCGGCGTTCCGGTTCGGCCAGCGGGTGACGATCGAAAGGCGTGCTGTGGCGCCGGCATCGTATACAGCGCTGGCGAGACGGCCTTCCTCGCTGATCCAGACGGCATCAGCGTGCAGATCACCGATGCGAATTACTGCGCCGGCACAGGTCCGATTGGGGTCATCCCAGCCATCTGAGTGACGCCAGAACGCCCACGCCACGGAACATGGAGCCCCTTTGGAACGCTACTCTCTCTCGCCTGGCTTCAGCATCTGCCGCATCGTCAACGGCATGTGGCAGGTTTCCGGCGGCCATGGCCGCATCGATCGCGACAACGCGCTGCAGGCGATGACCGCTCACGTCGACGCGGGGTTCACGACGTGGGACCTGGCGGATCACTATGGGCCGGCGGAGGATTTCGTCGGCGAATTCCGTCGGGGCCACGCCGCCGCGCACGGCGAGGCCGCGCTCGACGGCTTGCAGTTCTTCACCAAGTGGGTCCCGCGGCCCGGACCGATGCCGCTCGCGGTGGTGCAGTCGGCCGTCGATGTCTCGCGACGACGGATGGCCATGCCCACACTCGACATGCTCCAGCTGCACTGGTGGGACTACGCGGATGCCCGATACCTCGATGCACTCGGGCACTTGGCTGCGCTCCGCGACTCGGGGTCGATTCGCCATCTGGCTCTGACGAACTTCGATACCGCGCACGTGGCCGGGATCCTGGACCGCGGCATTCCGATCGTCTCGAACCAGGTCCAGTTCTCGCTGATTGACCGTCGGCCCGAGGTCCAGATGGTGCCGCTGTGTCTCGAGCGCGGCGTGCATCTGCTCGCGTACGGCACCGTCTGCGGCGGACTGCTGTCCGAGCGGTTTCTCGGCCAGCCGGAACCGCGGCCGTCAGCGTTCGACACGGTCAGCCTCCGCAAGTACAAGCAGATGGTCGACGCGTGGGGCGGCTGGTCGCTTTTCCAAGAGCTCTTGGTCGCTCTGCGCGACATCGCCGCCCGGTATGGTGTCAGCATTGCGGCCGTGGCGGTGCGCTGGGTGCTGGACCGTCCGGCGGTTGCGGGTGCGATCCTCGGGCGCCGGCTTGGGCTGACCGATCACCGCGAGGACGACCAGCGGGTTCTCGCGCTCAGGCTCGACGCTGAGGACCGTGCCCGCCTGGATACCGTGCAGGGGAAGTCTCGGAATCTGATGACCGTGATCGGCGACTGCGGTGACGAGTATCGTTGAAGCGGCGAGCGCGTCCCGTCACGCGCGCAGCCCCGATCGAATGCCCCCGAGCAGACGAGCTCGCCATCGCGGTGCTCGTCTCGTAGGGCCAACCGAGCGTCCACCAGCCGGCGCGAGCCAGGGCCTCAGTGCGGAGAGGAAGCGCGAGGAGGAGGCGGTGAGGAGGGGCTAGTTCCCTCGCGTCGGGGAACGCAGTCCTCGAAAGAACGTGCGCACGTCGTCCACCAGGAGGCCAGGTTCTTCGAGGGCCGCAAAATGACCGCCGCGTGGCATCTCGGTCCAGTGGACCAGGTTCATGCCGGGCTCGAGCCAGACCCGCGGCGCGTAGACCAGCTCCCTCGGAAAGATCGCGCAGCCTGTGGGGACGTCGATTCGAGGAAGCTTCACGGCGCCCGCATGGCGCGATTCGTAGTACAGGCGGGCGGAGGAGGTCGCGGTCTGCGTGACCCAGTACACCGTGATGTTGGTCAGGAGCTCGTCCTTCGTGAACTTCTTCTCCACGTCGCCGTCGCAATCGCACCACGATCGAAACTTCTCGACGATCCACGCGGCGAGGCCGGCCGGCGAGTCGTTCAAGCCGTAGCCGACGGTCTGCGGCTTCGTGCCCTGGATGCCGCTATATCCCTGTTCTTCGCCCGCAGCAAAGAGACGAGAGCGCACCTTCTCGGCCTCGGCCGGCGGCAAGGTGTCGATGGCGTTCTGGCCTCCTGGAGGTGGACCGCCGACACAGAAGTTCAGATGGAGTCCCGCCACGTGTGACGCGTCCTGTACGGCGAGCGACCGCGAGATGATCGATCCCCAGTCCCCGCCCTGCGTGCCGTACCGCTCATACCCGAGGCGAGTCATCAGCTTGGCGAAGATGTCCGCCATCCGCTGCGGGCCGTAGCCGGAGCTGCGCGGCGCCGCGGAGAACCCATAGCCGGGAATCGAGGGTGCGACGACGTGGAAAGCGTCCTCGGCGCGGCCACCGTGCGAGGTCGGATCCGAGAGCGGGCCGATGATCTTGGTGAACTCGACGAACGAGCCTGGCCATCCGTGCGTGATGAGCAGCGGCAGCGCGTTCGGCTGCGCAGACTTCCGATGCACGAAGTGCACCTCGATGCCGTCGATGTTCGTCTTGAACTGTTCGAACGCGTTCAACCTGCGCTCCTGCGCACGCCAGTCGAACGTGTCGCGCCAGTATGCGATGAGCTCCTTGAGATAGGCGAGGTCCGTGCCGTAGGTCCAACCCGAGCCGTCAATCGCGTCGGGCAACCGTGTCCGCGCCAGCCGGTCCTTCAGATCGGCGAGCACTTCGTCTGGCACGTGGATCGTGAACGGCACGATCTGATCGCCCTGCGGGGCCGGACCTGATCCACTCGCTGGCGGGGGCTGAGACGAGGCGGCAGGCGGCGCTCCGGCAGGGCCGCCACAACTCCAGACACCCTCTCCCGTCACGAGCGCCACAACGAACACGATCCAACGCTGACGGCTTCTCATGGCAATCCGTGCCTTCAGTTCGCCAACGGGTCCGGTCGAACTTGGATCTTCACGACCTTGCTCGTCGTGCCCTTGCCGCCCTCCGCATGGAACGGCGCTCGTGTCGCCACCGTCGTCCAGATGGCCCGACCCTTCCAGCCTCCGTTCGGATCGTCGATCCGGCCATCCAGCCCCTTGCCGTAGTAGCCCATCGGATACGGGATCCGCAACGTCAGGAACTTCCCGTCGACGAGCGCGAGCAACGCTTCGGATTCGTTGCCCGTCACGATGGGGATGTCCTTCCCGAGGCCGAGCAGATTGAACCGATCGACGAAGTTGTAGTACGCGGACTCGGCGCTTGCCGACTCCACGGCGCCTTGGTAGTTCGGGCCGGGGAGCGGATAGAGTGTCCACCCTTCCACGCAGTGCTTCCCAGTGGCCGTGGGTCCGTTCAGGGGACCTTGACACTTGCGGCGATCGAAGCTGGCGAGGTGGCCGCTCGACGGAACTGCCCACACGACGCCCTGGCTATCCACATCCATGCCCCGAGGGGCGTATCCCTGCGATGAGGCTTTCGACTCGTTCCACGGTACTTCGTACACCTCGGACAACGCTGTCTCTGGTGGATTCGAGCCAGGCACGAGGCGAACGATGCCACCGGGCATGCCCAGGTAAGAGCCCCAGATGGACCCGTCGGCCGGGCTCGGCGCGACGCCGTAGAACGGTGTGTTGACGCGCTTGTCCTTGTTCGGATCGACCGGTTGGTTCGGCTCGACATACGCGTCACGTTTCCCGTTGCCGTTGGTGTCGAGGACGAACACCGTCCACCCTTGCGCCTTCTGCTCGTCCTTCGTCTCGTTGTAGATTCGCGTGTTGAACCACCCTTCGACCGGACCGCCGCCCGTGAACCACAACGTGTCGTTGTCGTCGAAGTTCAGGTGGTGCGTGCCAAAGCACGTGTCGATGGTGACCACTTGCTTCGTCTTCGGATCGTACATCTGCATTTGCCGGCCGCTTTGATCCAATGGATAAGCCTTTGCGGACGGGTGAGTCGACCCTTCTCGGCAGAATGCGGGCGTTTGGCCCGGACGGATGCGCGCGGCGATCCACGCACGCGATTGGCGATCCATGGCGAAGCTGTGTGCGACCGACTGACTGCTCCAGAGCACTTCGGCGCCCCAATAGGGTGAAGGTTGCTCCGGCCGATTCGCGCTCGTGCTCGGTGTGTTGGGATCGCGCACCGCCAAGGTGATCCGGCTCGCGGTGTGACGGGCCGGATCGAGGACCGACAAATACTCCGCGCTATCCTCGAGCGCGCCGTAGATCGGTCCGTTCGGGTTGACGGTCGGATCCCGCTTGTCACTCGCAATCTCGTCGTGCAGGTAGGCCTTGGGGTCTGCCCAGTCCCAGAGCGTCACCACGACGTTGCGCTCCTTGCCTTGCGGTCGCGGCGGTGTGACGCCAGGCAGCTCGCCGCGGGCGATTCGATCGGTCCAATCGGCGTACATGGCCAAGGCGCGCGCCCGGCCCACCTGATTGAAACGGCCGCTCATCGCGGCACCCGCCTGACCCGACTGAATCCGACGATCCCATGCGGCGGTGGTGGTGGCGAATCGACCCAGGCTCTCGGGAATCTCGCGGGTCGCCTTGTTGCCCATCTGGTGGCAGCCGGTGCAACCGTCGGTGTTGACGATGCTGCGAATCCACTCGCCCTGGCTCCTGACGTGCTCGGCGATGCCGTTGCCCTTGACGCCTGTGCCGGGGAAGTCGCTCTGGGGCGGAATCTGGAGGAGCGAGAACCAATAGAGCGCCGGGTAGTACTCGGCAGCGGCGCGCGGGTTCGACGCGGCGGTGGCCCGAAGGTTGATCGCCTTTCCTGGCTGGGCCTTCACCTTTGGCGAGTCGACCAGCCTATAGCCTCGCACCCACAGGTTGTAGGTCGCCTTCGGCAGCCCCGGTAAGACGTATCGGCCCTGATCATCGGTGATGACGATCTTGGCAAAGCGTGTCGGGAGCTCGCTCGTCTCGGCAATGACCCAGACACCGGCCTCTGGTCCTCGCGGGCCGCTCACCATATGCCGCCGATGTCTTCGCCGCCGATTTTGACGCCAGCCGGCAGCTGCGCCTCCAACGGGGCCAGCGTCGCCAGGACCGCAACGACGAGTGCTCCAAGCGGCAGCCACGCGGTCACGCGATTCATGGGTCTCCTCCACGGCCACGAGTCGGATGACCTGGCCGCTCCTTAAGCCGATTCTCTCCGGATCGAGATCAGACCCCTCTGACGAGCTCGAGCCTCCCCGTGCTGTCGCCCAGCGCATCGAGTGGTACGCCGAGCTTGTCGAGCAGCGCCAGCTGCAGATTGGTCAGCGGCGTGTCCTTGGCGACCCGGAGGTGTCGGCCGCCGTTCATCGATCCGCCCGCGCCTCCAATCACCAGGATCGGGAGGTTGTCGTGCGCATGGCGGTTGCTGTCGCTGATGCCGCAGCCATAGAGCAGCGTGAGCTGATCGAGGAGTGTGCCAGCGCCGTCGGGAATCGCTTGCAGCTTACCGAGGAAGTAGGCCAGCTGCTGGATGTGATAGGTGTTGATCTTTGCGAGCTTCTCCATGGCCACCGGGTTGTTTTGGTGGTGCGACAACCCATGGTGCGGATCGGGGATGCCGATCTCCGTGTAGGTGCGTGGGCTCACCTCTCGCGACAGGAGGAACGTGGTGACGCGGGTCATGTCGCACTGGTAGGCGAGCACCTGCAGGTCGAACATCAAGCGGGCATGCTCGGCAAACGTGTCAGGGATGCCGCCACTTGGCCGCTCCATGGCGGGCAGCTCGATCTCGCTCTGCTCCTCGGCTCTCTGGATTCGCCGCTCGATGTCGCGGATCGCTTCGAGGTACTGCGTGACCTTCGCGCGGTCGCCGGGCTCGAGACGACGCTGGAGGCGAGCCACCTCCTGCACGAGCGAGTCGAGCAGGCTCCGATCGCTCTGGATCCGGCCGAGACGTGCGGCGCGCGTCGTGTTGTCGCTGTCGCCGAACAAGCGCTCGAACACGGCGCGCGGCTGGTTCTCCATGGGCAACGGCGTCGTCTCGTTGCGCCAGGAGAGCGTGTTCGCGTAGGCGCAACTGTAGCCGGCTTCGCACGCGCCAATCAGTTCGTTCGAATCGAGGCAGAGCTCGAGCGACGACAGCTGTGTCGCACGGCCCAACTCGCGGGCGGCGATCTGATCCATCGAAATGCCCGCGCGGATGTCGGGCCCCTCGGTCTTCTTCGGGTGTACGCCGGTGAGAAAGGTCGCCGCCGCCCGCACGTGATCGCCCGTGCCTTCCCCCGGCACCGGCACCGCGGGCTGATTGGCGAGCCCGGTGACGACCAGCAGACGATCGCGAAACGGCGCGAGGGGCTGAAGGATTGGCGTGAGCTCGAATGCGGTGCCGTCGGCGCTCGGGATCCACTGTTCCATCTGGATCCCGTTGGGCACGTACGCCACCGTGAGTCGGCGGACCGGCTGGGGTGTCGCGGCGAACGCCGGCACCATGCTGTCGAGGAACGGCAGCGCCACCGCGGCACCCATGCCGCGAAGGAACGTGCGACGTGGCAGGCACAGTTTCGTCACGATCATGATTGAGTCCTCATTCCGAGCCGGACGCGCGCCGGGTTCGCATGCGGAACGGCGCGCTCTTCGCGATCCCCAGTATCATCGCCGACCAGCGGTAGTCGCTGCGGGCCGCCCCGTCGACGATCGCTCGAATCGCTGGCGCATCGTAGTACTCGACGCCGCGCCCAAGCGCGTAGGTCAACAGCTTCTCCGCCACGGTCGTCGCGAACTCCTCCCGACGGGCCAGCAGTGCCTGCCGGAGCGTCGCCGGTCCGTTCACCGAGGCGCCGTTTGCCAGCGTACCAGACGGATCGATAGCGACGCCGCCCTCGGTCGAACGCCATCGGCCGATCGCATCGAAATTGTCGAGCGCGAACCCCAGGGGGTCCATCACTTTGTGGCAGCTGGCGCAGACTGGGTTCACGCGGTGTGCCTCCATGCGCGCCCGGACCGTGAGGGCCCTGCCATCCTGGCCGGCCTCCTGAAGCGCCGGGACGTCGGGCGGAGGCGGCGGGGGCGGGGCGCCCAGGATGTTCTCCAGGAGCCACTTGCCGCGAAACACCGGCGACGTCCGGTGGGGATAGGAGGTCACGGTCAACAGACCGCCTTTGCCCAGCAGACCGAAGCGGCTGTCGTCCGGTAACGTGACGCGGCGGAAGTGATTGCCGTACACGGTCGCGATGCCGTAGTGCCGTGCGAGCCGTTCGTTCAGGAACGTGTAGTCGGCGGTCAAGAGCTCGCGAACGCTGCGGTCATCTCGGAGCTGGCTTTCGAGGAAGAGCTCGATCTCTCGCGCGAACGCCTCGCGCAGATTTTCGTCGAAGTCTGGGAAGATGGCCGGGTCGGGCGTATGCAAGCGGATGTTGCGCACCCACAGCCATTGACCAGCGAAGTGACGCACGAGCGCGCTCGAACGGCGATCGGCCAGCATGCGGCGCACGTGCTGCTCGAACACCGCCGGCCGCGAAAGCTCACCCCGAGCAGCGGCGTCCAGCAGCGTATCGTCTGGGATGCTGCTCCAGAGGAAGAACGACAGCCGCGAGGCCAGTTCGATGTCGGACAGGCGGTAGGGTTGGCCTGGCGCGAGCTTCGGCGGATCGTGTTCGATGCGGAAGAGGAAGTCGGGGCTCACGAGCGTCCGGCGCAGCGCCGCTTCGATGCCGGCGTCGAAATCGGCGCCACCCCTCGCTTTTCGCGCGTCCTCGTAGAACGCCAGCAACGGCCGGATGTCGGCCTCAGTGACCGGTCGTCGATAGGCTCGCCGCGCGATGGCCGAAATGATTGTCCGCGCGCACGCGGACTCCGAGGCCGCGGCCGGTGTCGCCGTCTTCGAGGTGCCGCCGCTGGCCGAGGGATGACACGTGAAGATGCGCGACCGGCTCGGTGAGTGACCGCTCCCGCGCACGGCGACGGGGCCGCGTACCTCCACCCGTCCAATCGCTGGCGGCAGGTTGATGTCGCCGGCGTACTCGTAACTCGTCACCGCATAGAAGGGCCGGCGCATCCCTTCTGGCTCGTCGACTTTCCTGACGAAGCTCACGCCGAGGGTCTTGGGGCCGGCGCTGGCACTGAAGCGTACCTCGGTGCCATCCACGGTCACGTTGCGCTGACCCCGGCCGGTCGATTCTGGACCACCGATGGTGATCTGTTGAATCCTGGCCCCATCCAGTCGCACCTCGAGCTCGTGCGCTTCGCCGAGCCCGCGGACGCGGCCGTCGTAGGTCCGATCGAAGAACACCTTGATCGCGTAGTCGCCGTCGACGGGGAAGTAGTAGCGAATCGCCAGGCCGCCTCTCGAGCCGAAGGGGAGGTCGTCGCTCACGCGATCGTCCTGCCGCAGGTACTTGTTCACGGCGAACGTGTCGGTGATGGGCTGGATCGTCGGATTGCCCACCGCGATTCGGCTGATCTTCAGCGCGGCTGACAGGTAGCGTTCGGTCAACATCGGCGAGATGGACAGCACGTCCGCGATGTTGTCGAAGCCGTAGCCGGAGTCGTCGGGAGGGAGGAGCGTCGACGCGTCGATCTCGATCCCGAGGAGATCGCGAATCGCGTGGGCGTATTCGGCGCGATTCAAACGGTGGACCGCGGGCCGGCGGCCGGGATTGGGATGCGACGCCGCAGCCGCGTCGATGGTGGTCTCCAGCCACGTGGCGAGACTGGCGGCGGTAGCGTCGTCGGGTCGTCGCGTGCCCTGCGGAGGCATGGTGCCGCTTCTCAGCTTTCGAATCACCTTCTCCCACAGGTCCGCCTGCGCGGGTACCTGCGACAAGTCGGCGACGTCGAGCGAGAGATTCGCGGTCTTCAGCCTGGCGTTGTGACAGGAGACGCAATAACGGTCGAGTGTGGCGCGATGGTGGGCCGGGACCGACGGGTCGCCGGGCGATTGAGACACGCCCGCCGCACGCGTTGTTTCACCGACGCTCAAGAGCAGTAGCGGGAGCGCGAAGAGGGCTCTAGGCAATCCGGCCTGCCCAGCGATCCTTCACCTGACTCGCACCTGACTCGCCGATTGTGGCGACATGATGGCGCCATTATAATGACGCCGGGTCCGACCCGTGACGAGAATACCGGCAACCTGAGGCGTTCCGCATGTCCACATGGCTCAACACGATTGGAGCCTCGCTGACCCTCGCCGGTGGGCTGATGGCGGCGCCAGCGGCCGGCGGGGAACGGCGTCTGGCCGACGCTGCGAAGGACCAGGATCTGGTGGCGGTCCGAACGCTCCTCGCCGCGCGGGCCGACATCGACGGGCCTCGAGGCGACGGCACGACGGCGCTGCACTGGGCGGCGCACTGGGATCGGCGCGACATGGCGGACCTGCTGATCGCGGCGGGCGCACAGGTGAACGCCGCCGACGACCATCACGTGACGCCGTTGGCGCTCGCGTGCCTCAACGGCAGCGCCGGAATGGTGGCGGCGCTGCTCGAGGCGGGTGCGACCCCTAACGTGTCGTCGATCGCCGGTGAGACGCCACTCATGATCGCCGCGCACACCGGCAACGTGCGGGTGGTGCAGGCACTCCTGGCGGCAGGCGCGGACGTCGCCGCGCGCGAGCGCGCTCAGGATCAAACCGCGCTGATGCGCGCCGTCGTCAAGAGCCACGCCGACATCGTCCGCGCGCTCATCGCGGCGGGCGCTGACGTGCGGGCCCATTCGAGGAACCGCTTCACTCCTTTGCTGTTCGCCGCCCAGCAGGGGAACATCGAAATCGCGCGTCTGTTGCTCGACGCCGGCGCGAACGTCGACGAGTCAGCGCCCGATGGGATCGCGGGTGACACGAATGCGGCGCGCCGCTTCAAACCGGACACCGACGCTGCAGCATTGCTCGTGGCGATCGATAGTCAGCACGAAGCGATGGCGCGCTTCCTGCTCGAGCGCGGCGGCGATCCGAATCTCGCCGGGGCAGGCCGGACCGCACTGCATTCGGCAGTGCAGCAGGCGATGCCTGAACTGGTCAAGACGCTGCTGTCGCGCGGGGCGGATCCCAACGCGCGGTTGACCAAGCCAATGCCCGCGCTCTCTCGATTCATTCTCCAGGCGCACGGGCTCGAGGTGGTGATCACCGGCGCCACCCCCTTCTGGCTGGCCGCCAGCTACGGTGACGTGGCGACGATGCGCATTCTCAAGGACGCTGGCGCGGATCCCCATGCCACGACCGCCGATGGCACGACGCCGTTGATGGCGGCAGCTGGCGTGGATTTCGTCGAGGGTCAGGACAAATACGGACGTCGCTGGTTCAGCGCTGACACCACGCCGGTGCAGGCGCGCGCCCGCGAGGCGATCCGCTATTGCCTCGAGCTCGGTGCCGATATCAACGCGGCCAACGACAAGGGACAGACGGCGCTCATTGGCGCCGTGTACTTCCGATCGCCGCCGCTGGTGAGGTTCCTGGTCGATCTCGGCGCCAAGGTGAACGTCGTCAACAAGCGCGGGCAGACGCCGTGGCTGATTACCCAGGGGGAATATCGCTCCGGATCGTATTTGACCGACAAGGCGACCGGCGATCTCCTGGCGTCGCTTGGCGCCGACGTCTCGCTCGGTAAAGAGATTCCACTCGAACCGAAACGGTGACGGCCCGCCGTCGCTGCGCCCGAGTCCTTCACGCCACAGCTTCAGCACCTGCTCCATGACGAGCCGTGGGCCAGACTGGTGCCGTCGAGAATGCGTCCAGAGCCGGAGCCGCTCGAAGAGCCTCCGCCGTGCAGCCACACCATGACCGGGCGTTTGCGTCCGTCGTTGAGACCCGGCGTGAACACGTTGAGGACGCTTCACCCGATAGCGCATGGCCGGCGTCTTTCTGTTCGGGCTGCCACCGCTCCGGGGGCGCCGGCTGCAACGAGAACTGAATCAGGAAATCTCGACCCGTCCGGTCGTTCCGTCGACGGTCACCGTCTGACCATCCACGAGCGACGAGGTCGCCGCGCCGGTGCCAACGACGGCCGGGATGCCGTATTCACGGGCCACGATGGCCGGATGCGCGAGCATGCGACCGTGGTCGGTCACCAGGGCCGCGGCACGCGCAAAAGCGACCGACCAGCTCGCATGCGTGCTTGGACACACCAGGATCTCGCCTGGTTCGAGCGCTGACAGTTCGGCTTCGTGGCGAATGACGCGCACCCGGCCGCTGACGCGGCCCGGGGACGCGCCGATGCCGGCCAGGGTGCCCTGCGGCGCCGGCGGCGGCGTACCGGCCTCCTCGAGCGCGATGTGCCACGTGAAGGCACCGAGCAGGCGCTGCATCGCGGCGGGCAGGCCACGGGTTGAGGGCGGCGGCACTGGCGCGGGCCCGTAGAACGCGGGACCAGGGTTCGCGCGTACCCAGCGCAGCTCCGCGTGACGCCAAGCGGCGCGAGCCGCGGCCGGCTCGCCGGCGAGGCGGCCCTCGAGCGCCGGTGCGATTTCGGAGACTTCGAGATAGGCGATGTCGTCGGCACGGCGAAGGGCGGCGGCGGCCACGAGGCGCCGGCCCAGCTCGAGCAGCGTCCGTCGCAGAAGACCGATCGGCAGGCTCTGCGTGTAGAGGACGTTCTCTTCCCGGGTCGGGGGCACGCGCTCGGCCACGCTCAGCGCGCGATCGAAGCGTTCGCGGCCGGTCGGGCTCAGCTTGGCACGCGCACGGGCGATGGCGGACTCGCGCGTCCGCTGGCGGGCGCCGGTGGCCGGAGGCGGTTGACGCAACAACGCGAGCAGGGTCGACTCGTGCTCGGCCACCGTGGGCGCTCCCGGGTCGAGGTCGATCGAGCGTGAGCCCCAGGTGGCCAGCCAGGCCTCGAGCCGCTCGCCCGCCGCGCTGGCGCGCACGGCCGCGAGGCCCTGTGCGACCGCCTCCGGACCCGCGAGGTCGGCGATCCCGGCCATCTCCACCGCCGGACGCGTGACCGTGTCTGAAAGGCCGGCGAGCAACTCGAGCGTCTGCGCCGGGGTCCAACCAAGGCTGGCCTCGCAGCACCTGGCGAGATCGTGCACCGCCACCACGTCCGGCATCATGAGCTGGAAGTGGATGACCAGCCCTGGCAGGGCCACCCGATCGATCAGGTGGTGCAGGTGCCTTTTCCGGCACCGGCGTGCTAGCAGCGCGATTTGCCGGCTACGCACCCGAGCGCGTGGTGGCGGTCATCGCGGCGAATGCCGGCCACTACGATCCGGTCGGGCTCGATACCATCCAGATGTCGGACAGGGCAGCGGTGGTGCCGCAGAAGGTGATCGCCAGCAGTGGCGATGCGGTCTCGGGCACCCGGCGTCCTTATGACTACTTCCGCCGGCACCTCGACCGTGGCGCGCCGTGGGTCTTCGCCGTCCAGAATGGCGTGCCGCACTGCTGCGTCATCAACGCCCGGACGCTGGTGATCGACTGGCTCGAGCAGGTGGCCATCCCCTCACTCGCCGGCAAGGGGCCTATCGTGCGCAGCGGCGGCTACTACGGGTTCTTCGAGACGACGCCCAGCGTGGCCGACGACTGCCCGGCGCGGGGCGCGGCGAACTGACGGGCTCGGACGGCGAGCATCCTGAAGGCAGCCAAAGGAAGGGGCCCGGTCGCTCCGGGCGGATGGTTGCCGGCCGGCTGGTTCCCCACTCGTCGTCTTGCGCGCGAGTGGGAGGCCTTCGTCGTTGCGGAGCAGCCGATCACATCGCTGCCGTGAGTCGACCCGCTTCCTGCCAGTCTGGATCAGGCTTCGAACCGCTCTTTCTGCTGCAACCGCTCGGTCGCGGCTGCCGTGGCTGCTGTGCTTTCCCGATGCTCCGTTCCGGAGCCAGGCTGACAGGACCACGACAAACACGCGGCAGTCGCGGCAGATCGGTCAGCGTCGCCTCATTTCCTGGGCACAACCTCGATCTCGAAGAGTCGCGGCCAAAGGTTTCCTGTGACGAACAGGCGGTTCGTTGCCCGCATCGAACGCGATCCCGTTCAAGACCGCTTCGGGCTCGGACTTGTACTCGGGCGCCAGCAACCCTTGCAGATCGATCCACCCGGAACCCTGCCTGAATCGGGCGCGATCCTCGCGATTCGATCCGTGTGCCACCTGTTGGCCCACACCTCGCCACGGACGTACTCGAGCTCATTGAGATCTCGAACACGAACGCCACCGTCGGTGACCGTGACCCGGCGGACTTCGCGGAAGGTCTCGGGGTGGAGGAATCGCAGCCGCTCGGTACCGTCGCTCAAGATGAAGCTCTCGCGGTCGAGGGTCAGGCCCAAACCTTCACCGCGATACGTGAACGTGCGACGCGGCGCCGGGCTCGAGCGGTCATACACGAAGGCGATGTTCGACTGCCATGTCAGCTGCACGAGCTGGTCGTTCCACTCGGCCAGGCCTTCCCCGAAATGTGCGGTTTCAAGGCGACGCTGCTGGACCACTTCGCCGGTTTCGAGCCTGACGCGGCGGAACGTGGAGTGCCCGTTGCGGCCCGTGCTCTCGTAGAGGATTCCATCTCGATAGATGAGGCCTTGAGTGACCGCGGCCGCGTCGTGCGGATAGGTCAGGATCGTCCAGCAAACGGTCGAACGTCGATATCGCGACTCATGCGCAAGGGCTCGGCATCTGACGTGGTGCTTCGCTACGAGCTCGGTCGGCCCACCATGCCCCTCACCGCGTTGGCGCGGGCGCTGTAGGTGATCCGGCCCGTCGCGTCCGTTGGCAGCGCAGCTCGCAACCGATCTTGGAGCTGCCGCGCGTCGTCCGGCGACATCTCGCGGATGAGAGCGCCCATGCTTGCGGCTCCGAGCACCGTGTTCCAGTAGTCGTCGAAGTCCACGAACGTGCGCTCCACAACGATCTCCGTCGTGGCAACGGACTCGGCGCCGGCGCCGCTCCACAGTTGCCGCAGGCTGTCGATGCGAGATGCCTCGGGGCTTGGTGGTGCGGGAACCTGGCGCCCCATGTCCTTCAGCGCCCGAAACAACGTCGCGTAAGGAAAGCCGCCCCCGGGCATGTCCCAGGCGTAGGCGGCCATGACGCCCCCCGGTCGTGCCACGCGTGCCATCTCCGCGACACCTCGAGCGGGGACGGACAGGAAGAAGACCACGAGCGGCATGACGGCGACATCGAACGCGGCCGAGGGGAACGGCAGCTCGTACGCGTCCCCGTCGCGAAACTGCACGCTCGCGAGCGCTGGCCGTGTGCGGGCATAGGCGAGCCGCTTGTAGGCGACGCCATCATCGAAACGGATGGTGTTGGTCACCGAGGTACGATCCGCGCGGGGGCTGCTGCCCGCAAGCGCCCGGCCCGGGAGGGCCCACTACAGTTGATACCTGACGCTGCCCAGCTGGACGCTGATGCCGTCCGGATCCTTCAGCATCACGCTTCTCGTCTCCGCGGCCTGCGACACGCGGTTCTGATTCGCTCTCGGCTCGCTCTTCGGGAACCTGTCGCGCACCATCTCGAGCGCCCGGTCCGCGCCAGGCCACGGATCGAGTCCGATGGCGAAGTGATCGACGCCAAGCGTCGACCGCTTGCCGAGCGACACGAAGCTGTCGCCGATGAGAAGGTCCACGTAGCCGGCTTGCGCGGAGGATCGCCCGTCGAGGAGCACGCTGGCGCCGAGAAGCGACCGATAGAACTGACGCGACTCTTCGATGTCGCTGACCGAAAGCGTGACGTGGTTGACGATGCGGCCGCGGAAGAGCGCGTTCTTCGGCGCGGGCGCACCCGTCAGGTTGTTGCTGGGCTTCGCAGGTTGCTGCGAACTCGCGGCGGCAGCCTGCGGGGCCATCGCCAGAGCCGTCAAGAGCGCTCCGACGAGCTCGCGGCGGCTCAGTTGCTTTTGGTCGTACATCGTGAGCAGTGTGTCGATTGTTTCAGGCATTCCCGGGCCTCCTTGGCCTACCGGCTGCGCGAGTCGCACGAGGCCAACCGCCGCAGCAGTACGACGACTCCGACGCGGCGCTAGCCTCTCGCGGCGCGCGGCACATGCGGTCGACCGACCCCCATGACCTCCCAGCCCGTTCCGTGGTCGTAGGTGGAACGCCGTTGGACATGAAGATCGCCGTAACAGAGCTTCCGCAAGATCGAGTCGGGACGCAAGTGCCAGCTGGCCCAGGACCGTGGCCAGTCGCCATGCATGTCTTTCGCCTCGACGTTCGCGCCCGCGTTCATCTCCCCCGAGACTGTCTGTTCGGCCGCTGGTCGATCACGGCGCCGTGTGCCTGTCGAAGCAGCGCTACTTGGCGCCGCTGCCCCGCAACAGAAGGATGAAGCACACCACGTGGCAGATGACGAGCGGTGGCCCCGCAAAGACGGGCACGTACCACTGCGTGGCCAGGTGCGCGATGGTCCCAGTGGCTCCGGCATGGCATCTACGATGATGACCACGGGCTCTCGGGTGGGCTCAAGGCCGTCGCAGCGAGAAGCGGGCGATGCGGTCGTCGTTGCTGCCCACCCAGATGTCGTCGCCCACTCGCATGGCCGAACTGACGCGTTGCATCGCGGCCGTTTGATCCGCGCCGCCGAGTCGCGAGAAGGCGAAGGTCTCCGGATCGACTTCGAGCACCGACCAGCCCGTGGCGCAGCCAGCGCCGCTGCACTGCCCGGGCGGGACATAGTTCGGACCAGCGGTCAGCAGCTTGCCATCGGTGGCCCAGTGGACGTTGTCCGGCCGAATGGGCAGTGACACCGTGCGCTTGGCCATCGGCGTCGACCGGCGATCGAAACGAACCAGCTCCTGCGAGCCGATGGCGGCCACGTAGATGTAACGCTCGTCCTTCGAGACGTCGATACCGTTCGGCAGCGACATATCGGTGTCGGCAAGCCGCTGCGGTTGGCCGCCCGGATGCCATTCGACCAGATGGCCGGTGATGCCGACCGGGGCACCTCCACCCCCCTTGAAGTTCTGGTCCCGCATTCTGGTCGCCACGAATCCGCCGTCGGCGAGCCGGGCGACGCTGTTGTGATAACTGTCCTGCTGCAGCACGACGCAGCCCTTCCACGTGAGCATCGGCGCCGTGCCGCGCAGGTCGAGATCGTAGATTTCGATGGCTTCGCGCACGCCATGGCTCGTGGTGTACAGGCTGAAATGACGGGGCGACGTCTCGGTCAGGCTGAGCCCGTGGACATCGAAGGCCTGGAGGTTCAGCGGTCCTGGACAGTCGGGATAGGCGCGGGTGTCGTGCTGGAGCCTGAAGGTGGCGCCGTGGATGAGCTCCGATTGCGCCCGTGTCGCAGGATCGATCAGATACAGGTGACCGGGTGCACGGTGACCGGATACGAGCAGAAGGCCGGAGGAACCAACGGTGAGGATATCCTCTGGGACGCTGAGGTCACAGATGTAGGTGAGTCCCTGCTCGTTGCGACAACCGGGCAAAGGGGCAACTGCCTGCTGGCCCGGTGCGGTGGCGGCAGGTAGTGACTCGGTCGCGTGCTCAGCCACGACGGAGGGTGTGACGGCGCCAAGGAAAGCAACGATCGCGGCGGGGATACTATGCTGCAGGGTCATCATGCGGCCAACGCTTTCTGGGGCAGCTCGGAAACAATGCGGAGAATCCCTTCATCGCCTCGATTGCCCGCAGCTTCTCGGTCGTTTCCATGACTCGATCCTAGCATCGTCTACAGGTCCATCTTGCGGTCCCGCGATTCGTCCGCATTCGTCGACCTAACCCGCCAATCGAGCCGCGCCCGCAGGCACGCGCGAGCGGGCCGAGGACGTCGGCTCCATTTGGATGTTGGACCGCCCAGTCATCCCGTGTTCCGGAGTTCTTCGCGGACGATTCGTCGGATGGTTTCGGCACTGACGCGATCACCCGGTTGGCCGAGATGCTCCCTCAGCGCCTCATTGATCATCGTCTGGTACCCCCGGCCCGCGGCGTCGGCGCGCTCGCGAAACGCTTCGAGTACGTCGTCGTCCAGATGAATCGTGATGCGCGTCTTGCCGCGCGGTCGAACGACCGCGCCGCGCCGGCCCTTCGTGAAGATCTCGTCTGGCTCCTTGAGCAATCGCAGGCTTTCGCGAATCACTTCACTGGGATCAGCTCTTCTGTCGCGTGCGGTCAATGCCTTCATGTGGAGCTGGCCTCGCGAGTGCCCCGGGTGCCGTGCTCACGGCGTTCGGATCGAACTGCCGCTCCGCGACGAAAAACCCAGGGATGAGCGCACAGGCGAGATACGAGACACCGAGCAGGCCCAACCCCATACCGATCGAGTATTGTGTCGCGGCATAGCCAATCAGCAGCGGCGAGAGCATCGCGCCGACACGACCGAAGTTGTACGCCGCGCTTACGGCGGTGCCGCGGACACCCTCCGGAAAGCTCTCGCTCATGTACGTCGCGTTCACCGCGTACGGCGCGCCGTAGAGGAAGCCGAACACGAGCAGCATCGGCGCGATCGTCGAGGGCGTCCCGAGGAACGCCAGGAGCGGCAGATACACGGCGGTCAGCAACCCGGCGATCACCCACATCGCCTTTCGACCGAAGACATCCGCGGCATAGCCCGTGACGATCTTTCCGACGCACATCATGGTGTACGTCGCGGCGACGTACCAGCCCATGCTCTGAAGGTTCACGCCGAGGTCTTGGACCAAGTAGCTCGGGAGCCACGTGTTCGCGCCGTAGTAGCCGAACTGGAGCGCGATCGACGCGGCAGTCCACAGAAGCAGGTTGCTACGCGCGACACGGTGACACCACAGTCCAGAGAAGCCGCTCGCCCTGTGCGCGTCGGTCGGTGATCGATTCGACGCCCAGCTCGGTGGATCCGGCAGTCCCTTCAGCAGCCAGAGCGTCGCGAGCCCCGGCGCAAGGGCACACCAGAAGAGCGGTCGCCATCCGAAGGTCGGTAGCACGTACGACGCGAGCAACGCAGCCGCCACATAGCCGGCGGACCACCCCGCTTGGACGGTGCCGAGCACGGTTGTACGGACCTTCGTCGGCACGAACTCGGCGACCGCGAGGGTGCCCAAGCTATAGAGCGCCGCGATACCGAAGCCTGACAGAAACCGCATGAGCGCGATCTGCCAGTACGACTGTGCGAACCCGATGACGCCGGTGCAGACCGTGAAGATCAGCACGGCCCAGCGGATGATCCGCATGCGGCCGATCTGATCGGAGAGTCGACCGGCCAGTACACCGCCAACGCCCATGCCGGCCAATGTGTACGTGCCCAGCGCGCCGGCGCTCACCGTGGACAGCTTCAGCTCCTCCGCGATGCTCGAGAGCGCCAGCGAGAGGATCTGCAGGTCCATCCCATCGACCACCATCGCCACGGACACCGCGACCGCGACCGACCGGCCCGTGGGGCCGATCGACTTCGCTGCTGTGGCCACCTCGGTCATCGTCTCTGGATCGCTGGATGGCGGGAAAGTGGCGGCGTGGCGCATGCGAATCGGTCCTGATGTTACTCGCACCGCGCTCGTCGAGGGCTCGAGATTCCATCGACATCTGGCGACCGCGATCGTATCGTGAGGCTCCAATGTCCCGCACTGTGTCGCTGTCCACATCCGACGTCCGACCCGGCGAAATGTACTTCCTGCTGCGCGATTCGGTCATGCCGCGGCCGATCGCGTGGGTCTCGACCATCAGCGAGGGCGGCCAGACCAATCTCGCGCCGTTCAGTTTTTTCAACGTCTGTTGCCCGTGGCCACCGGTGCTGGGCTTCTCCTGCGGTCCTCGTGGGGACGATCACGGGGCAACTGTTCGCGTGGAGAAAGACACCGAGCGCAATATCCGCACCACACGCCAGTTCGTCGTCAACATCGCGCCCGAGAGTCTGACCGAGGCCGTGATCAGAAGTGCGGACGACCTGCCACATGGAGAGAGTGAGTTTGCGCACACAGGGCTCGCGGAAGCGGCGTCGACGCAAGTCCGGCCGCCGCGCATCGCCGGCGTGCCGGTGGCATACGAGTGCACACTGCTCAACATCCTCGAGCTCGGCGCCAATCATTGGATCATGGGCGCGGTCGTGCACGTGCACGTCGACGAATCCGTGTATGTGGGCGAGCGCGATGGCAAACGCCATCGTGTCGACCTGCTCGCCCATCTGGAGACCAGGCCCATCGGCCGCCTCGGCCGAGCCGATTACGTCCGCTTGCGCGAGATCGAAAAACATCTCATGCGAGATGGGCCTAGTTAACGAACCAGCACGGCACGCGCGCGAGAAGACCGGCACGGTTGCGACGTTCACGCCGAAGGCGACCAAGGTCACTAAGCCACGTCGCCAGCGGTCGGCGTAGGCTTCGTCCTCAGGTCGGCTACGCCGATGTTAGGCGGCGTCCCCGCTACGATTCTCGCCTCAGGAAGATCCGTGGACGCGAGGACACGAGCGCACGCTTCACTGACCAGCGGAGCCGATGCTCCGAGCACCAAAAAGCACGCCTGAGACACATACGCGAACCCTGAGACGCGCTCGTGGCTCAGATGATCGAGTTTCGCCCGGATCGCTTCTCGCTCGCTTCCGCGTGGGACGCTTTGGTCAAATACCAAGACCAAGCCGTTCGGCCGCTCGAACGCGATTGTCACGAGTTCGTCGGCAAAAACAAACTCAGTTGAACGATGACGCTCGCGCCGATGGAGCCGAACACCTGTGTCTGGATCTAGAAAGATGCTTCGCCCGCTCTTGCTCGCCGCCGCCAAGTATGCAGGTCGGTCCGTGGCAGGTGCCAAGACTTCAGTCGAGGCCAGCGGAATGCCGAGCAGGCGACCAAACGCCGCCGCCTCGCCGTCATTAACGGCGTGCGTGAACATTGGGTGTGCCACCCACGGACCGAACGGCTCAAGCGACTGGAGTAGAACTCGCTTCAGGATGTCGTAGGCGTCTCCGAAGTGCTTCAGGTCCATGTAACGCCCTCGATCATGTTCCTGTAGGGCGGTCAGGCGCCAACTTGTTCGGCATCGGCGCTGCCAGCTAAGGGTGCATCAACTTGCAGGGCCTTCACTCGGGGTCCAAACACACGTCGCATCCTGACCGTCGACTGCACCATCCATTTCAAGTACTCGGGCCACTGACCCTTCGCTCTGAGATCGGCAGAACGTTGCAGGACGATCACTTTGTCGCTTGCTTCCGGGTTGGGGTTCCACACCAGTTGCTCCCCGAGTTCGTGTTCAATCGACTCTCGACTTTCTATTAGCTGCGTCAAGGCGCTGTCTCCTCCGTAGCGCCCCATCAGATAGGCGCGAACACGAATCCGACCTTCATCGACGTTCGCAGTTGCTGAAAGGAAGAAGCCGCTACGGCCGAGGGCAATGTTGTACCAGTACTGTGGGCGTGGAGTCTGCGTGCTCGGCAGTGCCTTGGCCGCAATCAGGGCATCCCTGAAAGCAGTCCACCATTCAAGCTGAAGCTGCCTCGTCGGAGACAGATCGGCCGTAGATTGAATTGTGGACCGGCGAACGAGCGAGGTCGGTCGACTGAGGACATTGAAGCGAACTGCAGGATTGGAAGAGTCGATCGCCCACAACTCAACTCTAGTGTCTTGAGTCTGGTGGAAAAGTAGAAATCGCGTCATCATCCGGCGCAGTTCCAATTCAAAGAGCTGCGCCCGCTTGGCGGCGGGTGCCGGAGGATGACGCAATGGAGCACTGTACCAGGAA
>VFZL01000043.1 GCA_016871175.1 Acidimicrobiia bacterium
TCCGTCCCCCGGCCCAGGTCCGAGCGGCGTTTGCGGTCAGGCCCGCAGCCTGATTACCATCAACGCGCTGTCCAATCCCCGTGCCGCGGTACAGCAGGTAGTTCAGCCGAGCCGGCAGTCGGCGGACGAACAGCCTGAACACCGCCCGATCACGCATCTGCTCATCGAAGTACGCCTGGAGCATCGTCAAGGCGTACAAGTCGGTGAGTAGAACGCGGCTGAAACACGGAGATGGAGAATCGGCCTGCATCGTTGCGGGTCTGGAATAGTCTGAACACGCGCCGTGTGTGATCGCTCGCCCGAGGCGCTTCTCAGCGACAGCCCGAATGCGCCACTCCGGCCCCTAAACTCAAGCGTACTCCGATTTCCAGACGAGCGGGGACACGTTGCCGCCGCTTCAGTTGCCGTGCTCTTTCAGGCGCGCGTTGGAGCGAGCGACGGCACCCCGCATCCGCATCTGCTTCACCGCCTCAGCACTGTCCTGGGGGTCGACCCCAGCCGTCGCGTCCTCGAGCAGCGTGGCGCACAGTCCAGCTGCGAGCGCATCCAGCACCGACTGCTTGACGCAGTAGTCGGTCGCCAACCCGGCAACGTAGAGGTGTCCGACCCCGTGTTGCCGGAGGTCGTCTAGGAAACGCGCACCGTCCGGAGTCCGTCCCTCGAATGCCGAATACCCGTCGGCGGTCGGGTCCGTCCCCTTGCTGATGACCACGGTTCCCAGCGGCAGCTTGAGCCGGGGGTGGAACTGCGCCCCGACCGAGTTCTGCACGCAGTGCGGCGGCTACTTCCCGCCGCCGTGCCGAAAGTGCGTCGTTTCTGGCGGATGCCAATCCCTCGACGCGTACACCGCGAGTCCGGCCCGCTCAGCCTGTTCGAGGTAGCCGTTCACCACGGGAACAATACGATCTCCCTCGGGCACGGCCAAGGCGCCCCCGCCACAGAAGTCCCGCTGAACATCCATAACAAGCCGACAGCGGTGTCGTCGTCGACCGCATGCGTGTCGGAACGGGAGCATTCGGCTTCGACGCGGGCAAGGGCACTTATGTCGACCTCGTAGACGCGGGCATCATGGACGCCACGAAGGTGATCCGCATCGCGCTCGAAAACGCCGTCTCGGTGGCAGGAGTGCTGCTCTTGACCGAGGCCACGTTGACCGAGGTCCCCGAGCCCGCGAGGAAGGCCCGGGGGGAGCCCGCGGAGATGGTGTAGACCCGGCATGGGGGCTGCTCGTTCACCAGGGGGCAAGGCGACTCACACGCGCCACTTCGATTCCGATTCCCGTAGCCCGCTCCGTTACACTGAGCCCGTACGGCTGGCGCGGCGTCCGCCGGGTTTCGGTTGACATTTGCCTGGCTGCCGATGGGAGCTCAGTGTGAAATGCCTGATGTTCGACACCCGCGCGTACGATCGCGAGGCTTTCGAGCTCGCGCGCGGATCATGCACGGCTTCGGCTGCCAGCTCCTCGGCTTTGATGTGCCACCAGGGTGATCCGATCGGGCTGATCCGTGGCCGTGGTCCGGGCGTCCGATTGCGGAGTGGGGGGACAGGCCCTCGACTGAGCTCGGCGTTCGGGGTCTGGAGGGCGCCGGTTCAGGGGTTGAGACGTTCACCGGGCGGCTCGCGACTCTCGATCACGAACCGTCGACCCTTCACTTCGAATCGTGGCAGCGACCCGAGAGGGACGGCGGCCACCGGGATGGTCAAGCCAAAGGCTTGACGGAGCTGCGAGGTCAACCGCGCGCAGACCGCGGCCTCGTCACCAGTTGGCGTGACCTCGATCTGCACTGCCAGAGATGACAGCGACTCTTGTCGCCGAACCACGGCTCGAAACTCCATGATCTCGCCGAACTCGCGCACCACCGACTCGACAGCCGCAGGGAAGACATTGACGCCGCGGACGTTCACCATGTCGTCCACACGCGCGAGGACGCCGCCTTCGAGCCTCGCGAACGTGCGACCGCACGCGCACGGCTCGCGGCGGCGGACGACCACATCGCCCGTGCGATAGCGAATCACCGGATGCGCGACGCGACCGAGATTGGTGATCACCAACTCGCCGCGCTCTCCGTCGGCGACCGATCGGTCGGACCCGGGCTCGAGCACTTCGCAGATGTACTCCGCTTCGTTCAGGTGCAGAAACCCCGGTGCGTCCCAGCACTCGAAGCTGACCGGTCCAACTTCGGTCAACCCGTGGTGATCGATCACACGAGCCCGCCACGCGTGCTCGATCCGTCGGCGCGTCGGCACGATGCTTCCGCCGGGCTCGCCGGCCACGATGATGACGCGGACACCGGCCGAGGCGAGCCATCCCGGCGACTGCGCTTCCGCCACGTCGGCCAACCGGAGCGCGTACGTGGGCGTGCAACAGACCACGCTCGGTTTCGTCGCGTCGATCATCGCCAGGCGGAGCTCGCTCGACATACCGCCGCCCGGAATCACGTGCAGGCCCGCCTGGGCGCCGGCCTCGAAACCGGCCCAGAAGCCCAGGAACGGGCCGAAGGAGAACGGAAAGAACACGCGCTCGCCCGGAGGCACGCGCGCGGCGCGATACACGGCCTTCCAGCAGTCGAGCATCCACTGCCAGCTCTCGTTGGTGTCGATCCACCGGAGCGGCGTCCCGGTCGTCGACGACGTCTGGCAGTAGCGGGTGTACTGGTCGACGGCGTAGGTCAGTGCCGTCCCCCACGGCGGGTTCGTGGCTTGATCGGCGACGAGCTCGGCTTTCGTCGTGAAGGGCAAACGGGCCAGATCGTCAGGACACCGCAAAGACGCCGCAGTCACGCCAGCGCCTTCGAGCTTCCGGGTGTAGAACGGGTTGCGGCCCTGCAGTGCGGCCAGGAGCTCTCGCAGCCTTGCGATTTGACGCGCGTGAAGCGCGTCACGGTCGAGACGTTCCTCGGGGAGCATCACACCTTCGGATCCGGTGCGACGGCGAAGCGCGCGGCGATCGATTCGGGAATCGGCGTCGCCTCCATCGCCCCCTCTGGGGTCCGGCGCACACAAGCGATGGTCAAGGAGCCAGTGGCGACGACCCGACCCTCGCAGCTCACCACGCACCCGTAGCGCATCGACCGTCGTCCGATCGCCGCCACGCGAAGATGAACCTCGAACTCATCCTCGAACCGCAGCGGCGACTTGAAGTCGAAGGACATCGACACGCGGGGAAACCCGACCTCGCTCGCCACCGGAGCAATGCTGAGTCCGGCGGCCCGCCACAGCGCGTGCTCGGCTTCCTCCATGTACCGAGCGAACCAGCTGAAGTGCACGATGCCGATCGAGTCGACCTCGTAGAAATTGACGCGACGGCGCAACCGGCACTCGGACTGTGGTGCGGGCGACTGAAGCGCGGCTGCGACGGTAGACATAGTCCGGTCAGCGCGTCGCCACCAGCAGGAGCCCGACGAGCCCACTTGCGGCAGCTCGGGCGAGCGGTGACAGGGGCCTGACGGCCGCGTGGAGGGCTGCCAGAGTGCGCGTTCGCATGCAACACCCGAGTATAGCCGCTTGACAATTATAAATTAACGAGTGACCATTTATTTCCGATGGGTCGCCCGGCGAAATCCGACGGTCGTCAGACACGCGCGGCGGTGATGCGGGCGGCCCTGGATCTCTTCGCCCAGAAGGGCTACTTCGGCACCAGCCTGCGCGACATTGCCACGGCCATCGGCGTCCGCGAGAGCGCGCTGTACAACTACTTCTCGAGCAAGGAACAGCTCTTCGAGGCGCTCATCGCCAACGCGTCCGAGGAGCGCGTCGAGGCCTTGGCGGCGCTGACCGACGCCCCCATCACCGACGCCCGCGGGCTCCTGGAGCGCATCGTCCTCAGCGCGCTCGAGATGTTTCGACGCCCGTCTCAGGAGCAGCTGTTTCGCATCCTGATGGCGGACGGCGTCCGCCTGACGCGAAGTGGGCGAATCGACCTGATGGAACGCCTCAGCGCCGGATGGGCGCTCGGGCGAGACCTCATGCGGCGACTCACGCGCGAGGGGTGGCTCGAGCCTGCCGACCCGGACATCTTGCTCATGGCGTTCAGTGGTCCTCTGCACGTGTGGCGACAGTTGAACGCCATCGGAGCCGAGCACCCGGCTCTGAACGACCCTGCCGCATTTGCCCGCGCGCATGTCGCGCAATTCCTCCACGGCGCTGGCGCTCGTCGTCTCGCGACTCGTCGAGTGGGTGACGCTCGGCGCGACCTTCGCCGCGCCCCGTCTCGCGTCGCGGCCGTCAATCGACGTTCGCCTTCTGCGTCGCGCGCACCGAAGCGCCGGCGTTCGTGATATCCATGGCGACTCCTTCAGAGACTCCCCGCCCCGCCGCACTCCCACCTGACACTCGAGCCACCGAGAGAAGTGGAGGCAAGCGGCGTCCGTTGATCCTGCTCCTCGTGCTCGCACTCGGCGCCGCCGGCTACTACGGCTACCGTCAGTTCTTCACGCATCGGGCGCCCGCAGGCATCATCGAGTTGAGTGGGCGCATCGAAGGCGATCAGGCCAAGCTGGCACCGCGCATCTCCGGACGCATCCTCGAGATCAAAGTCCGCGAGGGCGACAGCGTGAACGCGAACGATGAGATTGCCGTGTTGGACGACGATCAGGTCCGTGCGCGCGAGGCTGCCGCGCGGGCGGCGCTCGCCCAGGCGGAGGCGCGCGCCGCCGGCGTACGTGGACAGATCGCAGTACTTCGGGAGCAGCTGCTCCAGACGCAATTGCAGACCGAGCAGGCCAAGGTCGACTCGGGCGGACGCGTCCGACAGGCGGAAGCCGAGCTGGCCGCCGCCGAGGCACAGCTCGCACAGCAGGAGGCGTCGTATCAGCTGGCGCTCTTCGACAAGGAGGCCTACACACGGCTGGCGCAAAGCGGCGCCGTGTCCGAGCGACAAGGCAAACAGGCCGTGTCCACCGCTGATCAGCAGGCCTCAGCCGTCGCGTCCGCACAGCGCCGGGTGGAAGCAGCCCAGGGCGCGCTTGCCACGGCCCGCGCGAACCTGGCGAATCCGAACATTCGGGCCGCCGAGGTGGCGGGCGTCCAGCGTCAGCTCGCGCAGCAGAACGCCGAGGTCATGAGCGCGATGGCGCTGATCGAACAGGCTCGTGCGCAGCTCGAGGAGGCTCAAGCCAATCGGCACGACCTCATCATCCGGGCGCCGTTCGCCGGCACCGTCGTCACGCGCGCCGCCGAACCGGGCGAGATCGTCACGGCGGGTACACCGATCGTGACCTTGGTCGATCTGGCCGCAGTGTACCTTCGCGGCTACGTGCCCGAGGGGCAGATCGGCGCGGTGAAAGCGGGTCAGCCCGCCCGGATCTTCCTGGACTCCAGCCCGGAGGCGGCGATCGACGCCATTGTGTCGCGCATCGATCCACAGGCGACGTTCACGCCCGAAAACACCTATTTCCGCGACGATCGGGTCAAGCAGGTCGTCGGCGTCAAGCTGCTGGTCAAGGGAGCGATCGGCTTCGCGAAGCCAGGGATGCCCGCCGATGGCGAGATCCTCGTGTCCGGCAGCGGCTCGTGGCCCCAGACAGGTCCCCGCCCGTGAGCAGCGCCTCGGCCCTCCTCGCTCCTGAAGCTGGACACGATACGTCGCCCGCGATCCGAGTCCACGGCCTCCAGAAGCACTACGGCGAGGTGGAGGCGGTCCGCGGTGTGTCGTTCGAGATCCGCCCTGGCGAGATCTTCGGCCTGATCGGACCCGATGGTGCCGGCAAGACGTCGACGTTCCAAATTCTGGCTGGCGTGATGGAGTCGAGCGGTGGGACGGTGAACGTCTACGGTCGTCCTGCCCGCGACATGCGGGCGCAGACCGGCTATCTGACGCAGACCTTCAGCCTCTATCCCGATCTCACCGTCCTCGAGAACATCCGCTACATCGGCGATCTGCGGCGAACGCCGCGCGCGGAGATCGACAAGCGCGGATTCCACTACCTGCGGATGTTCAACATGGAGCGGTTCCCCGATCGGCTCGCAGGTCGTCTGAGCGGGGGGATGAAGCAGAAGCTCGCGCTCGCGTGTGCGTTGGTTCCGGAACCGCGCGTGTTGCTGCTCGACGAGCCCACGACTGGCGTGGACCCTGTGTCACGGCGAGAGTTCTGGGACACGCTGGCCCACCTGGCGGTGGATGGGCTGACCGTGCTCGTCGCGACGCCCTACTTGGATGAAGCGGAGCGGTGCCATCGGGTGGCCTTGATGTTTCGCGGCGAAATCCACCAGGTCGGCACGCCGGCCGAACTCCGAGCCAGTGTGTGCGCAACGCGCCTCGAGGTCCGTACGACGAGGGCGCTCGGTGATGCGGAACGGATTCTGGCGGCCGACAGCGGATTGGACCGCCCCATCATCGACGTGCAGCGATTCGGCGATCGCTTGGACGTGCTCGTCCGCGATCCGGACCGCACGGAGGCGAGCGTCCGTCAGCGCTTGACGGCGGCCGGACTCGACATCGAGGAGATCCGCCACGATGCGCCGCTGCTCGAGAACACGTTCGTCGCGCGGCTCCACGCACTCGGCGAGGTGCCCCAACACCCCGACTTCCCTGGCCAACATGCTCACCACGACCTCATCGGCCAGGTGGCGATCGGTGCGACGCAACTCGTCAAGGACTTCGGCAGCTTTCGCGCCGTCAATCACGTCAGCCTGCAGGTCCAGTACGGCGAGGTCTACGGATTGCTCGGCGCCAACGGCGCCGGCAAGACGACGACGATCAAGATGCTGTGCGGCCTGCTCGACCCGACGCACGGGTCGGTCGTACTCGCCGGCGCGTATCGAAAGATCCGTACGTCCGCGGTCCGGCAGCGCGTCGGGTACATGTCGCAGAAGTTCTCGCTCTACGAGGATCTGTCGGTGGAGGAGAATCTGCGGTTCTTCGCGGGCGTATACGGCGTCCCGGAGGACGAGCGCGACGGCAAGATTCAGTGGGTGCTCTCGTTCGCCCACCTTGAGGGCCGCGAAGACCGGCTCGTCGGGAGCCTGCCGGGCGGATGGAAACAGCGCGTGGCACTCGGCGCCGCCATCTTGCACGAGCCCACCGTGCTCTTCCTGGACGAGCCGACGTCAGGCGTCGATCCGGTGGCACGGCGCACGTTCTGGAGCTTGATCAATCGGTTGGCTGACGCCGGCACGGCGATTCTCATCACGACCCACTACCTGGAGGAGGCTGAACAGTGCAATCGTCTCGGCTTCATGGTCGCCGGCGAGCTCGTCGCTGAAGGCACGCCGACCGGGATCAAGGCCCGCCAACATGGTCGCCTCCTCGAGCTGCACGTCAACAAGCCCCAGTTCGCGGCCGATCGCTTGAAGACCGTGATGGACCGCTGGCGCGTGTCGCTCTTCGGCGACCGCCTGCACATCATCCTGCCGCGCGACCCGTCAGCCGAGCGGACGCTGCACGAGGCGCTGGCGCGTGAAGGTGTCGACGTGCAGTCGCAACGCGAATCGCGCTTCTCTCTCGAGGACGTCTTCATCAGCGTCGTCGAACGTGCGCGGCTGGAAGGCAAAGTGGCGCTGAACGACTGAGGCTGGTCATGGCTCGCATCCTCGCTCAGACGAAAAAGGAGCTGACGCAGCTCGGCCGAGATCGGATGGCGCTGGCGCTCGCGCTGGTGCTGCCGCTCTTCCAGCTGCTGCTCATGGGGCTGTCGATCAACATGGTGGTCCGAGATCTCCCGCTTGTCGTGCAGGACCTCGACGACTCCTCCAGCTCACGCGCGCTGGTGGACGGGTTCCGAGGATCGCTGACGTTCCGGATCGAACCGTGGCCGACCGATCGGCGCCCTGAAGAAGCGCTCACCGCGAATCTGGCGCGCGGCGTGCTGATTATCCCGGAGGACTTCGGCCGCGATCTGGTCCGCGGCGTCGATGTGCCGGTGCAGTTGCTCGTCGATGGGTCAGATGCCAATACGTCTCGCCTGCTGGCCGGCTACGCCACCGGGGTCGCTGGCGGCTTCAACGCGTCGCACGGCCCCAGCGGGCCCCAGCAGGCCGTCGTGCGCACGGCGTTGCGCCTGTGGTACAACCCCAGCCTCTCCTCCCGGAGGTTCTATGGCCCGGGCATCTTCGTCATGGGCCTCTCGATGTTCCCCCCGCTCCTTGCCACGCTCGCGATGGCACGCGAGGGCGAGCGGAAGACCATCCTCCAAGTCTACGTCTCGAATATCTCTGCGTTCGAACTGATTCTCGGCAAGGTGCTCGCGTTCATGGCCGTGGCGCTGGCGGAGGGTGTGGTGCTCCTCCTCGCACTCTTCGCGCTCTTCGACGTCCAGTTCGCAGGGGACCCGACGCCGTTCCTGGTCTCGACCGTGCTCTACACGTTCTGCGTGGCGTCGTTCGGCACGATGGTCGGCGCGGCGATCCCCAATCAGGCAGCGGCGATGCAAACGGTGATGTTCGGGGGCTTTCTCCTCGTGTTCATGCTGTCGGGTCTGATGTTCCCCTTGAGCAACGTTCCATCCGGGTTGCGGTGGCTCTCCAATCTCGTGTGGTCTCGCTATTACATCGAGATCGTACGGGACGTGTTCCTCCAGGGAGGCGGTTGGACCGCGGTCTGGCACAAGGTGGCCATCATCGGAGGCATCGGCTCGCTGTTCTTCGCGATGGCGTGGCGCCGAATGCGCCGGATGCAGCTCGAAGCGTGAGGCCGGAGACGCCATGACCCACTGGTTCAATCGATGGATCTCGCACCGGTTCCTGGCGCTCGTGCAGAAGGAGCTCAATCAGATCAGGCGCGATCGGCGGATCATGATGTCGCTCATCCTGCCGCCGATCATGCAGCTGATGCTCTTTGGCTCGGTCATGAACCCCGAAGTCGCCAACGTCAACCTGGGCATCGTCGACTACAGCCAGTCGCCACAGAGCCGTGACCTGATTGCCGCGCTCACCCAGAGTGGCAGCTTCACGCTCTACGACGCGTATCCGTCCGCCGACGATCTCGGCGAGGACCTGCGCCAAAGCGTCGTTGACGCCGGCATCGTCATCCCAGGCGAGTTCGCTCGCGATCTCACACGCGGTCGGCCGACGACGATACAGGTGTTGTTGAACGCCATGAACTCGAATACCGCGGCGATCAGTCAGGGGTACGTCGCTGGGGTCGTCGCCGGATTCAACCAGACGCGGGCGTCGACGGTGCAGCCGGCGATGGCATCGGTCGGTGACGCCCGCCCCATGGGTTGGGGACGCGCGCTGCTCCGGTCGACGCTGCTCTACAACCCCGGCGGGATCACCACATGGTACTTGGTGACCGGCCTCTTCGGCACGCTGCTCATCATGAACGGCACCATCACGGCGTCGACGACCATGGTGAAGGAACGCGAGGCGGGGACCCTCGAGCAGCTGCTCATGACGCCCGCGGCCATCTCCGAGATCATCGTCGCGAAGATTGCGCCGCCATTCTTCCTGCTGGGCATCACGGCGTCGGTGGCCATCGCGGTGATCCGGCTCTACTTCCAGGTTCCGTTCCACGGGAGTGTGCCGCTGGTCGTGATCTCATCCGCGTTGTGCCTGCTGTGCGGAATCGGCATTGGCACGGCCGTCGCGACGATCACGAAGTCCGCGCAGCAAGCGCAACTCACGACCTTCTTCATCTCCCCCCCGCTGATGTCACTGTCCGGCGCGATCACACCAGCCGAGGCGCTGCCGGAATGGCTGCGGCCATGGACGGCGGTGAATCCCGTCTACCACTTCGGCGTGATCACACGCGCGAGCTTGATCAAGGGCAGCGGATTCGCGGACCTCTGGGTCAACGTGCTGGCGCTGACGGCCTTTGCGTTGGTGCTGGTGTCCATCAGCGTGTGGCGTTTCCGCAAACAACTGACGTAGAGACAAGGAACACGATCTGCGATGAACCGACTGCCGATCGCCGCAGCGCCTGGCTCCGCGCCCCAATCCTTCTGCACCGGCATGGCGGCCCCTCTGGTCATTCTCATCGCCCTGGCGGCGTCGCCCGCCGCTGGCCAGGCACGTACGCCAGGTGTCAGGCCGCCACTGGCGAATCGCACGCTCACGCTGGACGAGGCCATCCAGATGGGCGTCGAGCACAATCTCAGCGTCATCAACGGGCGCGAGGGGGTTCGCTTCGCGCAGGGCCAGCGCCGCACGAGCCGTGCGCCGCTCCTCCCGAGCGCGTTCCTGGACGTCACGGATACTCAGCAACAGCTCAACCTCGCGGCGATGGGCTTTCGGTTCGATATGTCGGCGTTTCCTGGGTTCCAGTTGCCGAGCGTGGTCGGCCCGTTCAACCAGTTCGATCTGCGTGCACGCTTCTCGCACACGGTCTTCGATCGGGCGGCGATCAACAGCTATCGCGCGGCTGGAGAGTCGCTGCGCGCGAGCGAGCTCAGCGCAGACGATGAGCGGGATGCGGTAATCCTGGCCGTGGGCGCCGCCTACCTGCAGGCCATGGCCGCACGGGCGCTCGTAGACAGCGGCCGGACGCAACTCGACACGGCCAACGCACTGCTCAAGCAGACCCAACAGCGCCGCGCCGTGGGCCTCGTGGCGCAAGTGGACGTGGACAGGAGTCAGGTGCAGGTGCTCCAGCAGGAGCAGCGCCTCATCGCGCTCCAGAACGACTTCGCCAAGCTGAAGATCGACCTGGCGCGCCTGATCGGCGCGCAGCCAACGGACCAGTACGCCCTCGAAGACGCCCTCCCCTTCACTGCAGGGCCGCCGCTCGACGTCGACGCGGCGCTCGAACAAGCGCGGGCACAGCGGCCCGATCTCAGAGCCGCCGACGCGGAGGTCCGCGCCGCCGAGCAGGAGCTGAACGCAGCGCGTGCGGCACATCTGCCCACGGTCCGCCTCAACGGGGACTACGGCGTCCTCGGCCCAAACCCGGCTGACGCGCGCCGGACGTTCGCCGTGTCCGGAACCGTTCGTGTGCCGCTCTGGCAGGGGGGCCGGGTGGAAGGGCAGATCCAGCAGGCCCAGGCGCAGCTCGCGCGTCGGCAAACGGCCCACGATGACCTGCATGCACAGGTCGAGGCGGAGATTCGCAAGGCGCTCCTCGATATGTCATCGCTGGCGGCGCAGGTGGCAGTGGCGGAACGCAATCTGGCCGTCACGCGAGAAACCCTCGACCTCACGCGACAACGCTTCGAAGCGGGCGTCAGCGACAACGTCGAGGTCGTCCAGGCACAGGAGTCGGTGTCGACGGCGGCGTTCGATCACATCAACAGTGTATTCGGGCACAGCGTCGCAAGACTCAGTCTGGCCCGCGCGCTGGGCAACACGCGTGAACGGCTTCGGTCCTTCCTCGGTCCCTAAGGCCGAGAGGCCCCACGTCAGGGCCGGGCTATACTCGAATGGTGCCCCGGCATTCGGTCAGCTCGGCGTTGGCGTCCATCGAGCTGCCGGACTCGGACGGTGTGCAGTGGCGTCTGGGCTCGCTCTGGGAGACCGCGCCGGCGGTGGTCGTGTTCCTGCGCCACTATGGTTGACTGTTCTGCCGAGAGCACGCCGCGCAGTTGCGCGCACGCGAACGCGACATTCGAGCAAGCGGTGCGAACATCGTGGCAATCGGTCTCGGGGACCGGCACTACGCGCGGATGTTCCGCGAGGACGTGGGGATCTCGTTTCCACTCCTGATCGACGAAGACCGCAAGGCCTATGCTGCCGCCGAGCTGAAATCGGCGAGCGTGTGGGGTCTGTTCAGACGCGAGACCGCGGCGCACAGACGGCGAGCGAGAGCCGGCGGGTATCGACAGGGCAAGTTGGGCAAGAACCCGTTCCAGCTCGGCGGGACGTTCGTGTTCGGCCCCGGGAATGTGGACCGCTATGCACATGTCAGCCAGTCGACCGGGGACAACGCACCAATCGACGAGCTCCTGCGCGCGCTCCAGGCCGCCCTACCCACTGTCGATCGCTGAGGTGGAGGGTCTGATGCGTGACCGGCTGACAGCCTTCCTCCGTGCGACCATCCTGGCGACGTTTGGTCTCGCCGCCGTCACCTCAAGTACCGCCGCACAGTCCGAAACGATCGCGCCCGGCCCGACGCTCGTCGCCGAGGGCATCCCCTCCATCCCCGCCTCGCTGGCGGCCGACGTGCGCCGCTACGCGGAATCGCGCGGCGCCGCGCTCGAAGACTGGCATCCCATCCGTCGGGAGCTGCTGATTGCCACCCGCTTCGCCAACTCGAATCAGATCCACGCGGTGAAGGCACCGGGCGGCGCTCGAACGCAGCTCACCTTCGCAGACGAGCCGATCACCACCGCGACCTATCAGCCACCGAGGGAAGATACTTCGTCTTCGCCAAGGACGTCGGCGGAAACGAATTCGACCAGCTCTATCGCTACGACGTGCACACGGGCCAGACCACGCTTCTGACCGACGGCGGACGCTCACAGAACCGGGATGTGTTGTGGAGCCGGAGGGGCACGCGCATCGCCTACAGCTCGACCCGTCGTAACCGATCCGACCGTGACATCTACGTCATGGATCCCATGATGCCCACGAGCGACCGGCGCGTCCTGCAGGTCACCGGCGGGGGCTGGCAGCCGCTCGCCTGGTCACCCGATGAATCGAAGCTCCTCGTGCAAGAGGAGGTGTCTGTTGCGCAGAGCCGCCTGGTTCTGGTCGATGTTGCAACGGGTGACACGACGGCGCTCACGCCGCGCGACGAACCGGTGGCTTATTGGGCTGCCGCGATGAGCGCCGATGGCCGGGGCGTGTATGTGACGACGAACAAAGACAGCGAGTACCAGCGACTCGCCTACCTCGATCTCGCCACCAGGGCGCTCACGCCGCTGACAGTGGACATCCCGTGGGACATCGATCGCATCGAGCTGTCACACGACGGGCGCACGCTGGCGTTCGTCGCAAACGAGGCAGGCGTCTCGACGCTCCACCTGCTCGATACCGCGGCGCGAACGCATCGGAGAGTGTCCTAGGTTCCGACTGGAGTGATCGACTCGATGAAGTGGCATCGAGCCCTGCACGAGCTCGCCGTCACGCTCAGGTCGGCCCGCTCGGCTGGGGATGTGTACTCGTACGCGCCAACGACCACACAGCTCACACGCTGGACGGAAAGCGAGCTGGGCGGCCTCGTCCCGGCGACCTTGTCCGTCGCGGAGCTCGCGCGGTGGCGATCCTTCGACGAACGAGAGATCACCGGCTTCTACTATCGGCCGCCGTCGCGCTTCACCGGTAATCGGCCGGTGCTCATCAATATCCACGGAGGTCCCGCGGAGCAGTCGTTACCCGTTTTCCTCGGCCGCAGCAACTACTTCGTGAACGAGCTCGGCGTCGCGATCATCTATCCCAATGTCCGCGGGCCCTCCAGCTACGGCAAAACCTTTCTCACCCTCGACGATGGGACGAAGCGCGAGGATGCAGTCAAGGACATCGGCGCACTCCTCGACTGGATTCGTACACGGCCCGAGCTTGACGCCGATCGCGTGATGGTGGCGGGTGGCAGCTACGGTGGGTATCTGGTGCTGGCCGTGTCCACGACGTACAGCGATCGCATTCGATGCGCCCTCGATGTCGTTGACATCTCGAACTTCAATACCTTCCTCAAGAACACAGAGAGCTATCGGCGGGACCTGCGCCGCGCCGAGTACGGCGACGAACGCGACCCGGCGATGGCCGCCTTCTTCGAGCGGACGGCGCCGCTGAACAACGCCGGCAAGATCACCAAGCCGCTCTTCGTGGTCCAGGGGGGAAATGATCCGCGTGTGCCGCGCACTGAGTCTGAGCAGATGGTGACGCGGGTCAAACAGAACGGCACCCCCGTCTGGTATTTGATGGCATCAGACGAGGGTCACGGGTTCGCGAAGAAGGCGAACGTCGACTTTCAGTCCTTCGCCACGGTTGTCTTCATGAAGGCTTATCTCCTGGGTGACGCCCCTCTCGCCGCTCCGGGTAAGCCCTGACCGCACCTATTGACCCAGCGGCGGCCGTCGGAACGAGCGTGCTGGCTCGTCAGCCGGAAGCACTTGCCTGCGCTGGCGCTGCGAGGGATACTCCGAGGCGGAGTCGACGCCGGATCACTACGTGTTGAACGGGGAGCGCAGCGCGCCGAGACATGTTGAACATCGCCGCCCCACGATGGGGCCATTGGCACAACAGCATGGAAACCGACGACCTCACATACGTCGCCGCGGCCGAACCGATGGCCCCCGTGAGCCTGGCCCACGACTTCCTGCTTCGTCCGCGCGCATTTCAGGAGGCCGCCTTGGCGGTCTGACGCGAACGAGACATGCGCATCCTCTCGATCACGGCTGGCGCGGCTGGCATGTACTGCGGCAGCTGCTTTCGCGATAACGCGCTCGCAATCGAGTTGCTCGCACGTGGGCAGGAGGTATCGCTCGTGCCCATCTACACGCCGACGCGGACCGATGAGCAGAACGTCAGCGATTCGCACGTGCTCTTCGGCGGCATCAGCGTCTACCTCCAGCAACATGCATCGCTCTTCCGCAAGACCCCGCGGTTCCTCGACCGGTTGTGGGACTCGCCGCGCGTGATTTCCACCTTCAGCAAACGGGCCGTTCAGACCGATGCCCGGATGCTCGGCGACCTGACGGTCTCGATGCTCGAGGGCGAGCACGGCGTCATCCGCAAGGAGTTCGAGAAGCTGGTGGATTGGATTCGTGACGAGCCGGCGCCGGACATCATCAACATTCCGAACTCCATCCTCATTGCGCTCGCTGAGCCGCTCGGTCGCGAGTTTGGCCGGCCGGTCTGCTGCACCCTCCAGGGCGAAGAGCTCTTCATCGACGGCTTGCCACCGGTTCACCGAGAGAAGGCGTTGTCGCTCATCCGGCGACAGGTGCAGTATGTCGACCGCTTCATCGCCGTGAGCGACTACTGCGCACGGTTCATGGGCGAGCTGCTTCAGATTCCCGCCGATCGGATGGCCACCGTGCCACTTGGGATCAACACGACGGGTTACGGCCCGCACGCGCCGAATCCGGACATCTTCACCGTCGGCTACTTCGCGCGCATCGCCCCCGAGAAGGGGCTCCACCTCCTGGCCGAAGCATATGTCCACTTTCGCCGTCGCATCGGGAACGCACGCGCACAGCTTCGCGCGGCGGGCTACTCGGCCCCGGGCCGCTCGCCCTACTTGGATGGCATTAGGCAGAGTCTGCAAAGGGCCGGGTTGGCACACGAGTTCATCTACGAAGGCGAGGTCGACAGGAACCAAAAGCTCGACTTTCTTCGCAGCCTCGACGTCCTCTCAGTACCGGCGACGTACGACGAACCGAAGGGACTCTTTCTCATCGAGGCCATGGCGTCCGGCGTGCCGGTCGTTCAACCACGCCGCGGTGCGTTCATCGAAACGGTCGAGAGCACTGGTGGTGGAATCCTGGTCGACCCCGATAGCGCGGAGGCACTCGGAGACGGCCTGCACCGGCTCTGGTCTAACCGAACGCTGCGCCAGTCACTCGGGACTCGTGCCGTTGCGGGCGTTCAAGAGCACTACACCATCGCTCGGTCCACCTCCCACCTGCTCGAAGTGTACGACTCGGTGGTGCGCGATCAGGCCGGACGCCCGCTCCAGACCGCCCGAAGGTAATCCGCAGGTCAACCGTCGATGCTAGAGGTCTCGCATGTCAGCAAGGTCTACCCCACGCCCAGAGGTCCTCTCTCGATTCTGGAGGACGTGAGCCTGTCGCTGAGCCCCGGTGATGCCGCCGCGATCACCGGACCCTCGGGCAGCGGGAAGAGCACGCTGCTCTACCTCCTGGGCGCGCTCGAGCCACCCACGAGCGGTACCATCACACTTGGTGGACAGAATCCGTTCGCGCTCAGCCCAGCGGAAGTCGCCGAGTTCCGCAATCAGCAAATCGGATTCGTCTTCCAGGATCATTGCCTTCTTCCGCAGTGCTCGGTTCTGGAGAACGTCCTCGTGCCGACGCTGGTCAGCCACCCAGCCGCCTCTAGTGACCGTCAGGGATCCGGTGGCACCGACCGCGATCGCGCTCGACAACTCATCGAGCGGGTTGGGCTCTCCCCGCGGATGGAGCATCGGCCGGCTGAGCTCTCCGGGGGCGAAAAACAGCGCGTGGCGATCGCCCGGGCGCTGATTCTCCAGCCACGTCTCATTCTGTGCGACGAGCCGACAGGAAACCTCGATCCCGAAACCGCCTCGACGGTATCGGCACTCCTGCTCGAGCTGCATCGCCAGCAGCAGACGATCCTAATCGTCGTCACGCACAACGCGGCGCTCGCAGCGCAGTTCCCGGTTCGCTTAGAGCTACGAGCGAAGCATCTGCTACCCTGTCAACACCCGTGACGTCCTGGCGACTCGTCTGGCGCAGCGTGATTTACTACTGGCGCACGAACCTCGCCATCGTGCTGGGTGTCGCCACCGCCGTCGCGGTGTTGGCCGGTGCCTTACTCGTCGGCTACTCGGTCCGCGCCAGCCTTGCCGATCTGGTCAATCGCCGTCTTGGTTCGACCGACGCCATCGTCGCCTCCCCACTCTTCTTCCGAGAGCGGCTCGCTGAACACCTGACGGCTGACGAGCGGTTCCAGAGCGTGTTCAGGGCAGCGGTGCCGCTCGTGGTCGCGGAAGGCGTGGTCACGGCGCAAGAGAGCGGCCGGCGCGCGAGCCGCATCAAGGTCTATGGCGTCGACGAGCGCTTCTGGCGCTTCCACGGTGTGACACCTGTCTCTCTTGACGATCGTGAGGTCGCGGTCAGCGAGGCGCTGGCGCGCGAAATCCAGGTGCAGCCAAACGCGGCGGTTCTCGTGCGCGTACAGCGCCCATCGGACATCCCGCTCGAATCGCTCCACGGTCGCAAGGACGATGTCGGACGAACGCTTCGGCTGACGACGCGTCGCATTCTCGACGTATCCGCGCTCGGTGAGTTCTCGCTGGACGCGCAGCAGGGAGAGGTCACAGCGGCGTTCATCCCACTCGACCGCCTGCAGGAGGCGCTGGAGGTTGGCGACCGCGCCAACACCATCCTCGTGGCTCGGGCAGACCGTGGCACCGCGCCGAACGACATCGGCGTGACGGGCGACTCGATCCTGCGCGATGCAGTCGAGCCGGAGGACGTTGGCCTGACCATCCGCCCGTCGGACGATGGCCGAGAGGTGATCGTCAATGGTGCGGCCGGCCTTCTTGACGACCAGCGGGCGGCCGCCGTCCGGGCGTCGTCCCAGACCGGCAGCGCGCGGCGGGAGGTATTCACGTACCTGGCGAACACGCTCCACGTCGGCGAACACCAAGTGCCGTACTCCCTCGTGACCGGGCTCGATCTGTCAACGCTTGGAGCCGGCGTCGCAGTCGGCGCCAGTGCTAACGGAATACCCCCGATCGTGCTGAATGCATGGGCTGCGAAAGAGCTGTCCGCGCAAACGGGCGACGCTCTGTCGATGGAGTACTACCTCTGGCAGGACCAGGGGCAGCTTGTGACCAAGACTGCGGATTTCCGGGTCGCCGGCATCGTGCCGATTGAGGCCGGCAATCGCGATCTCGCGCCCTCGTACCCTGGCATCAGCGATGCCACGAACCTGGCCGACTGGGATCCGCCGTTCCCATTGGAGCTTCGTCGCGTGCGACCCGTGGACGAAGCGTACTGGGACGATCATGGGACAACGCCGAAGGCGTTCGTGGCGATTGAAACCGCCAAGCAGCTGTGGGCCTCACGATACGGCTCGGTCACAGCGATCCGAATCGGCCGCTCCGCCGATGAACCGATCGAACAGGCAGTGAACCGGGTCCGGTCTGGACTGCGGACCGCGATCACGCCGGCGACATTCGGCCTGGCGGTACGAGACATCCGCGGTCAGAACCTGTCGGCTTCCCAAGGCGCCACCGACTTCGGTGAGTACTTCATCTACTTCAGCTTCTTCCTCGTTGTCTCGGCGCTCGTCCTCGTGGTGCTCTTCTTCCGACTCGGCGTCGAGCAGCGGATCCGCGAGGTCGGTCTGCTTCGCGCCACCGGCCTCTCCCCCGGCGCGATTCGGCGCTTGTTCGTGACCGAGGGCGTGTTGCTCGCCGCGGTCGGCAGCGCTTTGGGCCTCGGTGGCGCGGTCGCGTACGCCGCAGGCCTCATCAAGGCGCTGACCACATGGTGGGTCGATGCCGTCGGCACGACTGAGCTGTCGCTGCACGTGTCGTTGCCGATGCTCCTGGCAGGGGCGGTTGGCGGCGTGCTCGCGGCGGTGGTCTGTATCTGGTGGACGCTGCGCGGACTGCGACGGGTCTCGGAACGAAGCCTCCTCGCCGGCGACCTCGCGGCGGCCGTCGGCCCATCGCCCACCACGCGCTACACGAGGATGGCAGCCGTGGGCTTGGCGACCCTTGGCGTGGTCCTGACGATCCTCGCGGGGGTGAAGATGCTCGCTCCAGCGGCTGGATTCTTCGGCGCGGGAGCCTCGTTGCTTGCGTCCGCGTTGATCGCAGCGGGCATAGCGCTGCAGCGTCCCGCTCGGCGTGACATCAGCGGCCACGGCTGGATGCCGGTCATGCATCTGGCCGCCAGGCAGGCTGCGCATCGTCCTGGCCGAACGGTGCTGACCATGGCCGTATTGGCGTGTGCCACGTTCATCCTCGTCACGGTCGATGCGTTTCGTCGAGAGGGGCACTCCGGCACCTACGAGCGGTCGGGCGGCACGGGTGGCTACCAGCTCATGGTGCGGACCTCGCTCCCGATGGTGCACGATCCCACCTCGGAAGCGGGCCGGGAAGAGCTGAACCTGTTGTCGCTCGATCCGTCGACGACACTCGAGCCGCTGCGCATCCGCCCAGGTGACGACACGAGCTGTTTGAATCTGTATCAACCGAAGAACCCTCGGATTGCAGCACCACGCGATGAGTTCCTCAGGGAAGGACGCTTCACGTTTCAGTCTTCGCTCGCCACGACGGACGAGGAAGAAGCCAACCCGTGGCTCCTTCTGAATCGCGTCGAGCCAGACGGCGCGATCCCGGTGATCGGGGACGCCAACTCCATGACGTACGTGCTCCACCGATCCGTCGGAGATGAATTCGAGCTCGACAACGGCGGAACACCGGTGAGGCTCCGGTTCGTGGCCGCCCTGAGCGACAGCATCTTTCAGAGCGAGGTGCTGATGTCGTCCGCCAACTTCCGGCGGCTGTTCCCGGACCAGCCGGGGTATCAGATGCTGCTCGTGCAGGCGGCAGGCGATCTGCAGAAGGTCGCCGCCGATATCGAGCAAGGGCTTGGCGACACGGAAGCGGATGCGTTCGACACAGGGCAGTACTTGGCTTCGTTCCATCGCGTGGAGAACACGTACCTCATGACGTTTCAGACGCTGGGCGGCCTTGGACTGCTGCTCGGCACAGTTGGCCTTGCCACGGTGCTGCTGCGCAACGTGCTCGAGCGGCGTCGAGAGCTGGCGTTGCTGTCGGCGGTCGGCTATCGTCGGTTGCACTTCGTGGTCATGGCCGCGGCCGAGAACTTGCTCGTGGTGCTGGGAGGCCTCGGTGCGGGCGCGATCTGCGCGGCCATCGCGATAGCACCGGCCCTGGCCGAACGCGGGGGCAGGCTGCCGCTCTCGACTGGGGCATTGTTGCTGCTGGGCTCGGTGTTCGTCGTCGCAATGCTCTCGTCCCTCGCAGCCATGGCGGCGGCGACGCGCTCCCCGTTGCTAGACGCCCTGCGGTCGGAGTGACACGAGGAGTGAGATGACCATCCGAGACGATCGAAGCCGTCGAGCACGGGTCCAGGCCAGCCCCGTCCTGGCCACGTGGGTGGCGACCGTATGTATCGCTGCCGCGCTCACTTGGGCTCACACGATCCGGTCGGTGGCGCAGACTCGGCCTGAGCAGCCGGCGACTGACGTGTCGGTCCATTTGGTGCCGGTCGAGGGCGAGGCAGCGAAGCACTGGTCACGCTGGCGTGGACCTTCCGGCCAGGGTCTCGTTTCAGGCAGCGGATACCTCGACCGCTGGTCGGCGACCGAGAACGTTCGATGGAAAGCCCAGATACCGGGCGCCGGCAACTCTTCGCCGATTGTCTGGCGAGATCGGATCTACCTCACCACGGCCCGCGACAACGGTCGCCGCTTGTCGCTCATCGCGTTCGATCGCGCGAGTGGCAAGCTGGTCTGGGAAGTGTACGCGCCCGCGGGCGCCGACGATCGCGCGCATCCGAAAAACGGTCATGCATCGGGAACACCGGCCACCGATGGTGAGCGGATCTACGTGTCGTTCGGCAGCCGCGGCCTCTTCGCGTTCGATCCGAACGGTCAGGTCGTCTGGCAACGAGCGGTAGGCGACATCGCCAACTACCACGGTCCGGCGGGCTCGGTGCTGCTGCACCGCAACCGGGTGATCCTCTATCAGGACCACGACCGGGGAGGCTTCATCGCCGCGTTCGATGCCAGAACAGGGGCCCAGGTGTGGCGGATGCCACGCCCACAATCGGTGGGATGGGGCACCCCGATCGCCGTTCGCGTGGGCGACCACGACGAGATCATTGTCAACGGACAGTCTCACGTGATGGCCTACAACCCGGATACCGGAGCGGAGCTGTGGCGTTGCCGAGGCATGAGCTTCGAGGTGATTCCGACACCGGTTGTCGGCTACGGACTCGTGTTCTGCTCCTCGGGTCGAGCGGGACCCACGCTGGCCATCCGACCTGGCGGACGAGGCGACGTCACCGAAAGCCACCTGGCCTGGAGCACGCCGCGAGGATCGCCGTTCGTCCCCTCACCCATCCTGTACCAGGACGTGCTCTACACCATCAACGACATGGCCAGCATCGTCACGGCTTTCGAGGCGCGAACCGGCAAGGTGTTCTGGCAAGGCCGGCTGGGGCAAGCCCAACGGGAAGGCTTCTCCGCGTCGCCGGTGGCCGTGGACGGCAAGGTGTTCTTCACCAACGATCAGGGCGACACGTTCGTCCTCAAAGCCGGCGCGACGTTCGAGCTCTTGCACGTCAACGTGATCGGCGAGCGTACTCTTGCGTCCCCCGCACTCGTCGACGGCACGTGGTACATCCGCACTGACCGACAGCTGATGGCCATCGGCCCGTCTTGAGTCCGTCAGAGTTGGAGTGGTTGGTCGAGTGGGGGCTTGTCGCGCGAGCGCGCCACGCGTTGGTGGCATGGACCCACTCCGACTCGAATGCTTCGCAAGGACAGACAGGAGCCCGTATGATCAATCGATGAACGTCGGTCGCCGGCGAGCGCTCTTGACGATGGTCTCTGCGGGCGCCTGGCTGTCCATCGAACGATGGCTCGATGCAGCATCGCGAGCCCAACCCTCGCGGACACAAGACAAGCGTCTCGTCGGCGCACGCCTGGTCAGGACCCTGCCCCTCGGGCGACTGGACCGTCGTCCGAGGCCTCCGATGCACACACTGCTCGGGGCGGGGCTCGACGGGCGGCAGTTCACGGATCTCTCGACCCTGTCATCGGAGACGCTTCTCACGCCGACGGCGCGTTTCTACATTCGAACGGCCGCGCCATCGAGGCTGCCAGAGGCGTCTAGGTGGCTCGTGACGATGGGCGGAGGCGGGCGCGCGGAGCATGCGCTCAGGCTGGATGAACTGCAGGCGCAGGCTCGACCGATGGGCGTGCACCTCCTCGAGTGCGCCGGTAACAATGACCCGGCCAACTTCGGGCTTCTCAGCGCGGCGGCGTGGGCCGGAGTGCCAATAGGGTGGGTGCTGGATCGGTTCGCCGCCGACTCCCAGTTCAGACGAGTCCGCGTGACAGGGTTCGATGACGAGCAACCCTCGACCACCTCTGTCCCTGGGGCGGCGTGGATCTTCACACGTGAAGAGCTCGAGGAGCGCGGCGCGTTCTTGGCAACCATGATGAACGGTGAGCCGCTCACGGCCCATCATGGCGCACCGATCAGGCTGGTCGTACCCAACTACTACGGCTGCAGTGCCATCAAATGGGTCACGCGCATCGACGCCGTGTCGAACGACGAACCGGCGACGACACACATGCGGGAGTTCTCGACGCGCACGCACCAGGTTGGGATGCCTAGCCTCGCACGCGAATACGAGCCGCCCGTGATCGACCTCGCGGCCACGCCCGTCCGCGTCGAGGAATGGGCCACGTCGGACGACCGGGGCGCCGAGCGGCGGCTGTACCGGGTGGTCGGCATCCGCTGGGGTGGATCAGCACGGCGCGTCATGCTGACCATCCGCTTCAGCCATCGCGAGCCGTTCGTGCCGGTGGACGAATGCGCTGACGCCGACTCGACGCCGTCGTGGAGCTTGTGGTCGCACGTGTGGACACCGTCAGAACCGGGGCGCTATCAGATCGCCCTTCGGGCGACCGATCGTGCGATTCGGACGCGGCGCTTGGACGTGTACTACTACACGCGCGAAGTCGACGTCGGCTGATGACCGCCGACCTCGACGGGCTGCTACTCTCGCCGCAACGCCTGCGCCCACAGTCACCGCCTCGCGTGAAGAGGCGGGTCCGGACCTCGCGTAAGATCACCCCATGGCAGCCGTGAGACTACCCCGGCGACTCGCGCCGGCCTGCCTTGCCGCGCTCGTCGTCACGATTCTGGCCGTGGTCGCCTCGGCTCAGGGGCGGCGATTCGGCCGGTTCGGCGGTGAACGCCCCAACTCAGAGCTTGTTCACGAGAACCCGACCTACGATGGCCGATTCGTGTTTCTCCGCGTGAACTACCAAACCGCGCCTGGAGGATTCTGGTACGGGGGCCTCCCGGCGTGGGCGCACGGCTATCCGCTTGCGGAACAGAACCTGCTCCGGATCCTCAAGGAGGTGACCTTCATCGACCCGAGGCTTGACGGCGTGGCCAGTATCAGCTTGGACAGCCCCGAGTTGTTTCGGTATCCGCTCGCCTATCTGATCGAGGTCGGCTGGTGGGAGATGAGCGACGCAGAGGCCACCAACGTCCGAGCGTACCTGGAGAAGGGTGGCTTCATTCTGGTCGACGATTTCAAGGTGCGTGGGTGGGGCGGCGGCATGGGCGGCGGCGGCTGGGACGTGTTCGCCGACAACATGCGCCGTGTCATGCCCCAGGGCCGCTTCTACGATCTCGATGTGACGCACCCGATCTTTCACTCGTTTTTCGAGATCCCGTCATTCGACATCATCCCGCAGGCTTACAACGCCGGACGGCCGGTGTTCCGCGCCCTCTTCCAGGACAACGATCCCTCGAAGCGAATGCTGATGATGATCAACTACAACACGGACGTGTCGCAGTTCTGGGAGTGGTCCGCGCGAGGATTCCGACCGGTGGGCGAGACGAACGAGGCGTACAAGCTAGGCGTGAACTACCTCATGTACGCGATGACCCACTGACTCGGTCGCTGGCCGCCGAGTCGTTGGAGGTGGTGAGCGGGTCGTCGCCGCAACCTCGGGCGTCAACACCGTGTTTCGCCGAGCGCGGCGGCAGGGTTCGACCTCTGGTCCAAACCACGCGCCGCCGCCTCAAGTCGACGGGGCCGGCCTAGCGCCCGGGCTCTGTCGGGTCTCGCCCGTCGCGTGGCGCGCCGGTGCCCGAGGACCCGACAAACAACTTCTTCCCGTCGGGCAGCGTGAGGTCACGACCGTTGGCGCGGTTGGACCCATCCTTGGCCTGATAGCCTTCGACCGAGATTTCGGTGCCGGCGACGAGCGAGTTGCGGGTGATACCGCGCCGCGCCAGGGTGTTCGGCGTGCCACCCTCGACCATCCACACTTCCGAGGCGCCGCCCGCTTTCTTGACCTCGACATGGATCCAGGCGTGGGGGTTCACCCACTCCACCTTGACCACCTTCCCCTTCAGTGAGATTGGCCGATTGGCATCGAATTCCGCTGAGAACGCGTGATGCGCCGCGACGCGCATTCCACCACTCACAACTGCCATCGCCACACCGATCGTCAGCGCGAACGCTTTCAAGTTCCGCATCGCCCTACCCCTTCTTGAGTTCTAGTTCGACTTCTTGCGCAAATGCCCGTACATCAGTTCTTCGACGAACTCGACGCACTTGTATTCGAGTAGCTGAACATTCCTTTCGAGCCGGCGATAGAGCGGCATGCTGATCTTCCAGGGCCGCGTAAACACCTTCGGATCCGTGATCGTCGCTTCGTACAGGAGCGCATCAGGACTGGTCGCGGTGTAGCGCTCGGTGACCGTCAACTCCTCGCTGTGGTGGTTGCCTGCGCGATCGAACCAGGTCGCATCGTTGAAGCTATTCACATCAACGACGAGCGTTTCACCCTCCCACCGACCGAGTGAGTGGCCCATCCAGGTTTCAAAGGGAGCCTCGGACTTCGAGTTCATGTAGACCGTGCGTGTCGCGCTGGCGAACTCGTACGCCAGCAGGATGTGCGACGGCGTCTGCACGATCTGGAAGGGATACGGCATGTAGGTCGCCCGCGGGACGCCCGGCGAATAGCACTTGATCTCAGGGTCCGAGGTCAACCAATTCTGGGCGTTCTGCCTCTTCTTCTCGAGCGCTTCAGGCTTGTAGGGAATCTCATTGCCCTCGACGACGCCGAGGCCGCCGGGGACGCTGAACGCGGCGCCGAGGGAGAAGACCGGACCCTGCCGGGCGGCGTGATCCTGGAGATCCCAATTGGCGGTATTCATCGCCTGCCAGATCCCATTCAAGTTGGGCTTCCCGTCAGGCGCGCGGGGTGCACGGAACGTCCGGGGAGCCTGTCCCTCCGTGGGCTGGCTGGTCAGCGAAAGCGTGGCAGCAATCGCCACGGCAACGACGAGGGGGGTGGTAAGCCAAAGTTTCATCGGTACTTGTCCCATTGGAGCCGGCCCACGATACGCTCGCCGTCTTTAACCGTCAAGAACAGCGAATTGCCGTCGGGCGAGAACTCGAAATAGCGGGTCAGGTCCGATCCCACCATGTTCGGGTTGACCGCCCCCTGCACATGGTGTGTGACCGAACGCTTCACCGGGTCGATATCGTACGCGCCGAAATACGAGATGAAATTCGAGCAGGCCGTCGCGCGCTCGTGCTCCGTGGGCGGCGTACTTGCAAACCGCTTGTGGTTTTCACGCATGAGCTGCGCCGACATCCGACCCGCGCCATCATAGCTGATCTGGCCGACGGTGTACGGCAGCACCGTCTCTTTTCCCGCCTGGTCGTAGCTGCGGTACCAGACCAGACGGTAGCTTCCCACCAACTGCCCGCGAATCTTTTCCACGTCAGCCGATTGCGCCATCATGCTCGGAGCCGTCGCCGCGATCGCCGCGATGGCGACCGCCCCCGCCATCCCGCGCCACCTGCGCCGCACGAACGCAACCGCCGCTGGTCTGTCAGCCCTCATATACTCGGCTCCACGCTTTCAGCTCTCCGTCCTAATGCAAACTATACGCCAGGAGCTCGGCCGGATGCTCCCGTCCGCCGATCGCCAAGACCACGTACTGCTTGCCGTTGTACACGTAGGTCATGGGTGCCCCGGTCGCCCCGGCGCCCATCTCCGTCTCCCAGACCGTGGCGCCGGTCGCCTTGTCGAGCGCCCGGAACTTCGTGCCTCCACCCAGCTGTGGAATCCGGACGTTCACCTGATCGCCGTCCGGCGCGAACAGCAAGGTCTTCGTCACGAGAAGCGCTCCACGGGAGGCATGGCCGAGCGGCGGGAGCTTCAGGTGCGCGATGGCGGGATGGTCGCGCGGACCATCCCCGTTCGGGACCATCCACACCTGTTCACCCCGATTGAGGTTGAACGCCGTAATGCGACCGTACGGCGGCTTGAAGAGCGGCAAGCCCCGCGGACCCATCAACAGCTCGCGCGTCGAGGCACGGTACTGCAGGTTGGTCTGTTTGGGGTCACCGGGAACCAGATTCGCGACGAATGGATTGGTCATCGACGGGACGTAGAAGTAGCCGGTCTCCGGATCGAACGCCGCGCCAGTCCAGTTCGCGCCGCCCACTGACCCAGGCAGTTGAACCGTGCCTTTGGTGCCGCCTGGGTTCTGGCTCACGACCGACGGCGGCGTGAAGATCGGACCGTATTGATACTTCTTCAGAATCTCGACGGCCTCGGCGCGCAGCTCCGGCGTGAAGTCGATGAGATCATCGATCGTCACGCCTTGGCGGTCAAAAGCCGGTGGCTTGGTGGGGAACGGCTGCGTGGGAGACGGCTTCTCGCCGGGGACCGTCGATGTCGGCACCGGTCGTTCCTTAATGGGCCATACCGGTTGACCGGTCGTCCGATCGAGCACGTAGGTAAACGCCTGTTTCGTGACCTGGGCCACCGCCTTCACCCTTCGACCGTCTACGGTGATATCGACTAGGATCGGTGACGCCGGATTGTCGTAGTCGAAGAGATCGTGGTGCACCGTCTGGAAATGCCAGACGCGGCGTCCCGTCATCGCGTCGAGGCACACGATGCTCGACGTGTAGAGATTCGCGCCGGGCCGATGGCCCCCGAACATGTCGTTGGTGGCGCCTGACGTGGGCAAATACACGTACCCGAGCTCATCGTCTGCGGAGAACGGCGCCCAGATGTTGCCGGCGCCGATGAACCGCAGGACGCTGAGATCCTCCCAGGTCTTCGCGCCGGGATCGTCCTCGGTGGGAATCGGACGGAATCGCCACCGCAGGCGACCGGTCCGGACGTCGAAGGCGCGGACCTCGCCGACGTCGCCCTCCTTCTTCGTCGCAGAATCTTGATCGGGCATCGAGGAGCCGACGATGACGACGTCGCGCACGACGACGGGCGCGGCGTTCCACAAGAACCGCCCATTGACCGCGAGATCGACACCGCCTCCAGTGCCGAATGTCCGGATCGGCTCACCCGTCTTGGGGTTCAGTGCGTACAGGGTCGTCTTGTAGTAACTGAACAGCCGAGCGTCGGCGCCCGCCCCCCAGAAGGCGACGCCTCGCAGCGCGCCGCCGAGACCGGGATTGCCGGCGGCCTCCTCGGTGGCCTTCTGCGTCCACACCGTGCGACCCGTCGCCGGGTCGAAGGCCTCGACCAGACCGACGGCATTGGTCGCGTAAAGCAAGCCGCCGACCATCAGAGGCGTTGAGCGATAGTTGCTCGAGAGACGCAGTTTGGGATTGGCGGCAAGGAAGTCAGGCGCAATCTGCGGACGTCGCCAGGCCACGCGGAGCTGCCCGACGTTCGACCGATTGATCTGATCGACGGGCGAGTACTTCGTAGCGTGATTGTCACCCGCGTAGTACCGCCACTCGCGATCCGGCGGGTGCGGCGTGCCCTGAAAACTCTGCGCGGAGGGCCACACTGCGACGCCCACGAACGCCACAGCAAGGATCAACCGCCACACCACGTCCCGCGTTCGCGCCTTCAATCTGTCTCCACCCACGTCCGCCCCTCAGTAGGCCCTGGCGCCGAGCACTGTACGCGCGGGCCGTGTCGACGTCAATTCAGCCCCCAGCTGTCTTCAGCCCCCAGCTCTCCTTCGCTCCCACTAACGGCTGGCCGAGGCACGCGGCGCCGGCCCAGGGGCGGCAGACGTCTGACGCAAACGTCCACTGATGGTGCGGCCCGCGGGTAGCGGCTGCGGCGGACCGAGAATGGCCTGGTACGTCAACGTTTGAAACAGTGGCGCCACGGTCGGATTGGGATACTTCTGCACCATCATGATGGCCACCAGCTTCTCCTTGGGGTCGATCCAGAAATTGGTGCCGTAGATGCCGCTCCACCCATACATGCCGACCGAGCCGTTCATCTGGCTGTCACCAAGGTCGGTCACGACGCGGAAGCCCAGGCCGAATCCGGATCCCGGACCGCCTTCCACCCCATGGAGATCCTCAGTGTGGCTCACCCGCATCGCGTCCACGGTCTTCGGGCTGAGCAACCGGACGCCGTCCAATTCACCTCCATTCAGCAGCATCTGCGCGAAGCGCACGTAGTCGCTGGCCGTCGATGCCAGTCCGGCGCCACCGGAGAAGTACCTCTTGGGCGCCTTGTAGTACTGCACGGGCGACATGGAGGTATTGCCGAACTGCTCCGGATCCTTCATGGGCCGAATACCACCGTTTCCGTCAGGAGAGTACACCGTGGCGAAGCGGGCCCACTTCGCATCGGGGACGTCGAACGCCGTGTCGACCATCTTGAGCGGCGTGAAGATTCGGTCACGAAGGAACACGTCGAACGGCATTCCGGACGCAATCTCGACCAGCCGCCCGAGCACATCGATGCCGAGACTGTAGTGCCACTCCGCGCCTGGCTGGCTGAGCAGCGGCGCCTTGGCCATCCGCTCGACGTTGTCGGCGATCGTCCCTTCCGTGACGGTCAACCCGTCGGACACGCTGCCGCGTCGGTAGGCTTCGCCCACCGGACCCGAATCGGCGAAACCGTAGCTGAGGCCGGATCGGTGAGTGAGGAGGTCGCGCACGGTCATCTGGCGACGAACCGGTTCGAACGTGACCGTGGTGCCGTCGCCCTTGACGGCCACGCGCGTCTCACGAAACGCGGGGATGTACTTCGACACTGGATCGGTCAGCGCGAGTCTCCCCTCTTCGACGAGCATCATTACCGCCACGCTCGTCACCGGCTTGGTCATCGACGCAATCCGGAAGATCGTGTCGGTCTTCATCGGCTTGTTGCTCTCGACGTCCTGAGAGCCGTACGCCTTCAAATCGATCAGCTTCCCATCGCGCGCGAGGAGGGTGACGATGCCGCCGGCCTCCTTCCGGGTGATGAAATCCTGCATTCCGGAATGCAGGCGTTCCAACCGCGCAGACGACACGCCGACGGCCTCTGGCGTGGCAACGGGAAGCGGCTGGGCCGTCACCGTCCAGGCGCCAAGCACCACGCCTGCCGCACAAACGCTTGCCCATCGTGTCATTCGAGACTCCTTGAAGTTGGTCATTGGTCGTTACTCGTTTCGTCCTCGGTCGCTGGTCGACGGGTCGTGTGTCGATGGTCGATGGTCCACAGTTGATTGTCAGGGGTCGAAGACCAAGTCGTATGTGATGTCGCCGAGGCCGGGTATCTCGTATGCGAACTCGAATCGTCGCGGCAACAGCGTGGCGATATCGATCCACAGCGTTTGTTTCGCGCCGACTTCAGAACGCGGCGGTGTGGCCGGCGCGCGGAGGCCGCGGAGGCGCCAGGCCGGAGCCGACTGCAGGCCGATGTCCTCGACCGGCACGGTTCCGCTCAGGGTGACGAACAAAACGTCGCGGCCACGATCGTCGACCGGGCTGGATGTCGTCCCGTCGGTCACCCGCAGACGGCGTCCTTCGATGGCCTGATTGGTGTGGTGGATGAGGGCCATCAGCTCGTCTGGCGCCAAAGCCGCAGGCTCGGCCAAGCGCGACCGTAGCGCAGCCGTAGCGGAGCCCGTCTCCTGGGCGACAAACGGCGGCGCCGCCAAGAGTCCGCTCACTAGCACGGTGACCCAGGGGGCTCGCCCCCCCCGAAACGCGAGCCACGCTAGGCGCGAGTCACTCTTTCGAGCACGTCCGGCCATCATCAGGGTAATCTGCAGTGTAGCTCGGGAGCGCGCGTGCCGAGAACAAGACGGGCGACGCGTCCGGCTTTCACGCCGACGCGGTTCGAGGTCGAGGCTCGGGGCGGGGTCGTGGGGACGTGCGGCCCGTTAGAGACCGAGCCGGGGCATGGGGCAACGCCCTACGTTGGGAAGGAGCTCGCGTGCTGAAAAAGATTCTCATCGGAGCGGCGCTCGCCCTCATCCTGCTCTTTGCGGGCGTCTTCTTCTTGGCAAAATCGGCGCTCACCGGCGAGGCGGTTCGAATCGCGCTGGCCGCCCAGGTGGAGAAGGCTATCGGTCAGCCAGTCTCGATTGGCGCGCTCCACGTGTCAGTCATGCCACGCTTGACCTTGACGTTGGGCAACGTGACGCTGGGGAAACCGGCACGCATGACGGTCGATGATCTTCGGGTGGGCACAGACTTCGGAGCCCTATTCTCCAGACGCATCGAACACGCGAGCCTTCACCTGACGGGCGCCCGGATCGAGCTGCCCTTGCCAACCTTGACCATCGCGAGCTCGCCGGCGCCACCCTCGGATGCGGAACCCTCGAAGCCGCCGGTCGAGCTCGTGTCGATTGACGAGATCGTGCTGAGCGACGTGCAGGTCGTGAGCGGCGGGCGGATGCTGCGTGTTGACATCGAGCTCGTGCCCAAAGGGACGACCGCGGTGCAGATTCGACGTATCGCGCTGGCGGCCGATGACACCACGATCAACGTCACCGGACAGATTACCGACGTGAATGGCCCCGTGGGTGAGCTCGCGATCAAAGCGGGCAAGCTGAACCTGGACCGTTTACTGGCGTTCGTGAACGACTTCACCGCGGGCGCAGGCCTTGCCTCGGTGGCCGGTGGATCGGGCGCCACGCCCTCGTCATCCACGGCCTCGGGACCGCCATCGACGATGGACGTCGTGCTCTCGCTCGACGCCGAGAGCGCGACGATGGGAGGTCTCACCCTGAGCGCCTTATCTGGGAAGGCCACGGTGACGGGACACGGCCTGACGTTGAATCCGGTGTCATTCGGAATCTTTGGCGGGGAATACCAGGGTTCCCTCGGGCTTACACCGGGCCAGACGCTGCGGTTCAAGGGGAGCGCCACGCTGTCCAATATTGACGTCGTCGCGGCCGCCCGGTTCGGCGGCAGCCCAGACACGATCACCGGGCGGCTCTCAGGCAAGCTCGATTTCGCCGACAGCGGGTCCGATCCGTCCGTCGTGATGAAGACCACGACGGGCAGGGCCCGGGTCGATATCACCGATGGCGAAATCAGGAACTTGGGCCTGGTGAGCGCGGTGGTGGCGGCGACGTCCATGCGCGCAGGGGCACTGAGTCAGGCCGTGTCGACGGCGAAGTCTGGATCAAAGGACGAGCCGTTCGGCCGACTCGGCGCGACGCTCGACAGCCGTGGCGGGAATATCAGCACGAACGACCTGTCCTTCGAGTCCCGTGATCTTCTGCTGAATGCGCAGGGCGTCATTGGGCTCATCGCGTCGACGGCGGATCTGAAAGGTCGTGTACAACTGTCGGACGAGCTCTCCAGGCAGGCCGGGAGCGATCTCGTCAAGTTCACACAGGACCAAGGCCGGGTCACCCTGCCGGTGACGGTGTCCGGCAGCCTCGACTCACCACATGCACGGGTGGATGTCGGCAACATGGCCAAGCGCGCGCTGCAAAACGCCGTGAACGAGCAGACGGATCGCGCGAAAACGCAGGCCACCGAGGCCGTCAAGAAACGCCTCGGGGGACTCTTTGGTCGATAAACTCGGACGTGAATCTGCGACACGGAGGTCGCGACGTGATGAAGCGCGCGCTATTCAGTGCAGTAGCCAGGCTGAGCACGATGGCGCTCCTGGCTGCCATGCTCGGTTCTGAGGCGGCGATTCGGGCCCAAACGGGCGGCGTGGCACCCACGGCCCGCATGGCAACGATAGACGCGGTGCTGCGACAGGCCGTGGAACGCGGCGATGTACCGGGCGTGGTTGCGGTCGCCACGAGCCGAAGCGCCGTCCTGTACACCGGCGCGTTCGGCAAAGCCAGCGTGTCCAACGATCTCATCATGGCGCCTGACACGATCTTCCACATCGCGTCGATGACCAAACCGGTGACCTCGGTCGCAGCCATGCAGCTCGTCGAACAAGGCAAGATCGCGCTCGACGATCCGGTGTCGAAGCGTCTCAAGGCATTCGAGCGGGTCGCCGTGGTGCGCACCTTCGATGAGGCCTCGGGCGCATACACGGTGTCACCGGCCTCGACGCCGATTACGATCCGGCACTTGCTCACCCATACCTCGGGCTTGGGCTACGGCTTCACACATCCCACGGTTCGAGACTTCAAGGCAAAGGACGGCGAAACGTTCGACGTGGGGCCGCTCATATCAGAGCCGGGAACGGAGTGGTTGTACGGGACGTCGACCGACTGGGTGGGACGGCTCGTCGAGACGGTGTCCGGGAAATCGCTCGACGCGTATTTTCGCGATCACATCTTCCGACCGCTCGAGATGGTCGACACGGGGTTCAATGTCCCCACCGAGTCGCAGGGGCGTCTCGTCAACGTCTGGCAGCGTGACGACAAGGGCGGATTGACCGAGCAACCTCGCCAGCTTCCAGCCCCGGTGACGCAGTACAACGGCGGCGGTGGGTTGTTTTCGACGGCGATGGACTACACCGGATTCGTGCGGATGTTCCTGGGCAACAGCCAGGATCTGGGCGGTGGACCCAATCCGGGCCCCCGCATCCTGTCGGCCGCCAGCCTAGCCGAGATGACGCGCAATCACATCGGTGCGTTGAACGCTCGCGCCCTCCGCACTGCGCAACCCGCCCGCAGCCGAGACTTCTCCTTCATCCGAGATGGACGGGATAAGTGGGGGCTGGGGTTCCTGATTCGCACCGACGCCGAGCCGGGTCTGCGATCGGCCGGCTCGGTGAGCTGGGGCGGGATCAACAACACCTACTTCTGGATCGACCGCACGCGGGGGATTGGCGGCGTCATCCTGATGCAACTCCTACCGTTCGCGGACGCGAAGTCACTGGCGCTGGCTGAGGCATTCGAGCGAGCGGTGTACAGCACCGCCGGCGGACCCGGTCAGTAGACGTTCACGACGGTTAGGGCCCGTGAGAAAGTGTTTAGTGTCCGCCAAACACCTGAAAGCCTCGCTTGCGGAGGCTCTCGGCGAGGTAGCGCTCCATCTGCTTGGCACGGGCGTATGTCATCGGATTGAGGTGCGCGTAGAGACGCGGGACTAGTCGCTCACCGAACTTGCGGACCACCCGGGAGGCCTTGCGTCCGGCTTTGTGGTTCGCGAACCGCGCTTCTGGAGAAAGGCCGGTCATTCCGACGTAGTAGCCGGCACGCCCGTCTCCGGCAGGGTTTCGGAGGTACACGACGTACACCGAGTGACGGCCCCGGCGGGCGGTCGAGCGTGTCCGTGCGACGGCGTCAGAAGGAGGCGTACTCGCCGATGACAAGGCCGGCGTAAATGGCTAAAAGGCACCCCACGATGATGAACACGACCAGCGAGATGATGGCCCCGCGTCCCATGACATGAACATCACCATGAATATCGTGGTGATGGGCCGGGTCGTTCGGATGTGCCGCAGTGGACATTGGTAGATCCTACTGGTCTCCAGTCGGCCGGGCCGACTGAGTGAAAGCAAGACCCCCGTTCAAACCGTGCATGCGGATTTCCCGCACACGGCTGACCAGATGGTCTTCAGGTCGAGGCATGCACGCTCCCCGGAGAGCGAAGTGGGCCGCGCAGGCGAGGGAGCCCAAGGGTTTCAAAGAAGGGGCGAGTCCACCTGGCGGCTCGACCAGCGGTCAAACGAGACCCTGCGCGCGTGCGGAGCAGGCCGCGGAGTCGTCGCTCGACGTACTGGAGATGAACAGCGATAAGCAGACGATGACCCGTCTGTTTCGTCACGACGCGACATGTGCCGAGTCTACACGGACATCGACCCGTCTGTCTCGCCCTTCACACGCTGGCGCAGAGAGCCGGTGAGCCCCGCGGGCGGGGCTCACCCAGTCGCGCCGGTCAGATCTTGTAGACCACGGCGAGGAGCGTGGCGAGGTCGTTCTTCTTGAGCGTCGGAAGCGGCGGATTGTTCTTGTAGACGTCGAGGACTTCGAACTTGAGTTGCGTGCGGGTGGACACGGTCACGGCGATCCCTGCGCCGATCGTGTACAGCGAATCCTCGAAGTCCTTCGTCTTCCAGAGGCCCGTGAAGGATTGGGTGAGCGTAGCTGTCGGGGTCAGCCGGTGCTGCAGCTTCTCACCAAATGTGACGGATGTGTCCCGAATCTTGTGGAAAAAGGAAGATGGCGTAACCTCCTGCTGACCTAACCAGATCGCCGTTGACAGCGGCGACGGAGGATTACGCCATGCAGGAGACTAGCACAGGCCCCGCCACCAT
>VFZL01000044.1 GCA_016871175.1 Acidimicrobiia bacterium
TCTCGGCCATGGTTACGCCCCCCGCATCAGCTCAGCACCGCGGCTGAGCGCGGTGAGAATCTTGTCGTAGTCCTGACAGCGGCACAGATTGCCGGAGACCCCATGCGCCAACTCTTGACGCGTCGGATTGGGATTGGTCTTCAGGAAGCCGACCGCCGCCATCACGAAGCCGGGCATGCAGAACGCGCACTGGAAGCCCTGCTCCTCGACGACGCCACGCTGCACCGGATGGAGCGTGCCGTCCGCGGCAGCCAACCCTTCGATCGTCGTGATCTTCTTGCCACGCACCGAGTGCGTGAGGATCGAGCAGGCGTAGTGCGGCACGTCGTCGATGAGCACCGTGCACGCGCCGCATTCTGCGCGGTCGCATCCGAGCTTGGTGCCCGTCAGACCGAGCTTGTAGCGGAGTGTCCATGCCAGGGTTTCCTGTTTCAAGGCGTCGACCGGGCGATTCTGTCCGTTCACGTTCAACGTGATCAGACGCTCGACGCCTCCGCCGGCGGTTTGCTGGCCCGAGACCACCGCAGTGCGGAAGAGATAGCTCGCGGAGGAAACGGTTGCCCCCGCCGCGATGACGCCCTTGATGAAGGTGCGTCGCGACGCATCCCTCGGCGTGTCGTGCGTCATGTGTTCGTCTGTTGTTCCAGGCATTGCAGGAGCACCTCGTATAGAGACTTCCGACGACAGGGCTCGTTATCGCCAAACGATAATCTGAAACGCTGAACGGTTCAATGAATGCGCGAGCCGCGATCTGGTGCAGCGATACGCGGAGAGTCAGCCGCTCCCATCAAGCCCCCAAACTATACCACGTACAGGAGTTAAGCTTAGCTCTACCGTCGGCCCTGCGGCTGGCGGGGCGCAACCGCCCCTGCCCCGGCCGTTTCGCGAGCGGGTCGGCTCACTCGCTCCGGTTTCAGGGTCCTGAGGACGAAGTCGAGCATCAGGCTCCGCATGTGTTTCACGAGCGCCGGATCCGTGATGCCGTGCCGTGACTTCGGATAGAGCATCAGCTCGAACGGCTTCTGCGCCTTCTGGAGCTCGTGCGCCAACTGTATCGTGTTGTCTACGTGAACGTTATCGTCTATGAGGCCGTGAATGAGCAAGAGCGACCCGTGCAGATGGGCGGCCGCGAATCGGGGTGAGCTCTTCGTGTAGCCCTCCTCGTTCTCGGAGAGCGGACCCATGTACCGCTCGGTGTACATGCTGTCGTAGTTGCGCCAGTCCGAAACCGTGCCCCCGGCGATTCCCATCGCGAAGCTTTGGCTGTGGGTCAGGGCATAGGCGGTCAGGTAACCGCCATAGCTCCATCCGTGGATCCCGATGCGCGCCGGGTCTGTGTAGGACTGCGTCTTGAGCCACGTCAGACTGTCTTCGAGGTCGCGCAACTCCCACTCGCCGAAGTTCCGGTAGACCGGCCACGTGGACTGCGCACCTTTGCCGCTGGCCGTCCTGTTGTCGACGCTCCAGATCACGATGCCCTGCTCTGCGAGAAGCTGGAGGAAGAGCGTCTCGCTCGCCCAGGCGTTCCGCACGCGCTGCGCATGCGGCCCGCCGTACACGAACGTGTAGACGGGATAGCGACGCGACGGGTCGAAGTCCGATGGCTTGATCAGCATGGCCTCCATCAGGAAGCCGTCGCGGGCCTTGACCTGAAGGAACTCGGGCCGCGGCCGCACGAACTCGTCCAGCGCAGCGACTCGGTTTGGCTCGAGGACGCGCACCTCGCTTCCATCGCTGTCGTGCAGACGGAGCTGCGGCGGCGTCGTGGCATCGCTCCAGGTGTTGGTGAAGTACTCGAACCGCGGGCTGAACGTCGCACTGTGAGTGCCCGCCGCTTGCGTGAGCCGTTGAAGCGACTGATTCGCGGCTCCCGTCAACCGGACACGGTAGACGTCCACGCCAATAGGGCTGCGTTCCGTCCCGGCGAAGTAGACCCAACCCGCCGATTCGTCGACACCGTACAGCGCGCGAACCTCCCATGGGCCGGTCGTGATCTCCCGCCGCACGCGTCCGTCGGCGCCGCAGAGATAGATGTGACGATATCCAGATCGCTCGGAGAGCCACAGAAACGACCCGTCCGCGAGCCACGCTGGATCAGTCGTGTCGCTCACCCAGGCTCGGCTCGTCTCACGGAAAAGCGTGCGTGTGACGCCGGTTGCCGCGTCGGCGACGTTGAGATCCAGCCACGTTTGCGAACGGTTCTGTGCCTGAAACACGACCTCGCGGCCGTTTGGCGCCCAGGCGACGGCGTTGATGATCCGATCCGCTTCGGGATACTTCCCGAGGTTGACCCAACGCGTGGCGCCGCCACTTGCCGACACGACACCGAGCGTCGCGGTCGGATTGGGGTCGCCGACTTTCGGGTAGTACCATCGCTCCACGCCCTGGTCGTACGGAATGTGGTCGACGACGGTGAAGACCGGAACGTGTGTGTCGTCGATCCGGAGATAGGCGAGCAGTGCGGAGTCGGGGCTCCACCAGTACGCGCGCGGCTGTCCGCGGCCGAAGATCTCCTCCTCGTAGACCCAATCCAGCCGGCCGTTCAGAACCTTGTCTGACCCGTCCGCCGTGAGCGCGATTTCGCGCGGCGTCGTCACGTCGGACACGAAGAGGTTGCCTTGCCTGACGTACGCCACGCGCCTGCCGTCCGGACTGAACGACGCGAACTCTTCGGGTCCGGTCGTCGTCGTCAGACGCACGGCTCGGTCGGTGGCCAGGGTGTAGACGTACAGGTCGCCGCCGATCGTATGAAGCGTTGACGCAAAGCGACCGTCGAACGTCAGTGTGCGTGCGCGCGATGCTTGGCGCGCGGCATCGCCGGCGACACCGGCAGCCGTCAACGCGCGCTCGAGTCGTTCCGCTGTGAGAAGCGACATCGCCGTGCCGGTTGCGGCGTCGACGGCCTGCCATTCCGGACCGTCGGCCGTCTGCCGCGCCATCGCGTACCGCCGCCCATCGATCCACGACACCGGCGGTATCGGTGCGCCGGCAAAGTTGACTCTTCGCGTTGGATCGTACAAGTCGTCTATCGTCAGCGGTCTTTGCTGCGCGAGGGTGACGGTGACAAGACCGCACACGAGCGTCCAGGCCAGCGCACAGGTGATGGCAATCGTGGGCGCCACCGCTCCGCGCGGGTGTTGCGACGGCATGCAAGGAGCTTAGCAGAACCTCTTGGGTGCTCCGAGGCTCGGCTATAGTCACCGCCATGGCCAAACTGACGTTCCTGGGCGCGGCAGGCACGGTGACCGGGTCGAAGCACCTCCTGGACACCGGTTCGCATCGCCTTCTCATCGACTGCGGCCTCTTTCACGGGTTGAAAGAGCTGCGTGCTCGCAACTGGGAACCGTTGCCCATCGCGGCGACCAAGATTCACACCATCGTTCTTACCCACGCCCACCTGGATCACATCGGCTACCTGCCAAGGCTCGTCGCCCAAGGATTTCGCGGCCGGGTGTATTGCACGCCGGGCACGCGCGACCTCGCCACTCTGGTGTTGAGCGATGCCGCGCGGATTCAGGAAGAGGACGCGCGTGACGCCAATCGCCACGGGTACTCGAAACACCATCCCGCATTGCCGCTGTACACGACCGAGGACGCCGAGCTCGCACTGACATTGCTGCAACCAGTCGGCTACAACCGCCCGATCCCCGTGCTACCGGACGTGCAGATGGAGTTCCTCAACGCCGGCCACCTGCTCGGGTCGTCCTATGCGCGCATCACGACGGGTGGGCAGGCGATCTTGTTCGGCGGCGATCTCGGTCGGTACGGCCGTCCGGTGCTGCCGGATCCCACGCCCGTCACCGATGCCGACATCCTGCTCGTCGAGTCGACGTACGGGAACAAGCGCCACGATCCCGACGACGGCGGTGACCGGCTCGCTCGTCTAGTCACGGACGTGTTCGATCGTGGTGGCAAGCTGATCATTCCGTCCTTCGCGATCGGTCGCGTCAACGAAGTCATCTACTGGCTCGACAAGCTCGAAGAGCAGCGCCGAATTCCGGTGATGCCGGTGTTCGTCGACAGTCCGATGGCGTCTCGCGCGCTCGACTTCTACGCGCGCCATTCCGATCAGCTCGACCCTGACATGGCCACGGGCCGTCAGGGCGTTCGCGCGTTCTTCACGAAGCGCATGACCATGGTGGCGTCGCCTCAGCAATCGAAGGAAGTGGTCGCGTCGAAGAAGCCGTCCATCGTGATCGCCTCGAGCGGCATGGCGACCGGCGGTCGGGTCCTCTATCACCTGCGTGCAGCACTGCCCGATCCGCGGAACACGGTGCTCTTTGTCGGCTACCAGGCAGCCGGGACACGCGGTCGCTCCCTGGTCGACGGACAGCCGTTTGTCCGGATCAAGGGGATGGACGTCGCGGTCCACGCGCACATCGAGCGGCTCGACTCGATGTCGGCGCACGCGGACGCAGACGAGATTCTCCGCTGGCTGGGCAACTTCACACGCGCACCACGTATGACGTACCTCGTTCACGGCGAGTCCGAGGCGCTGAACGCCCTCAAAACCCGCATCTGCACGGAGAAACACTGGCAGGTCCACGTCGCGGTGCACCAGGAGCAGGTCGAGTTGTAGACTGCTCTTGGCAGCCTGGGCAGTCCGAGCAGGTCTGGTAGGCGAACGGCTCGGGCAGCTACGCGAGTAGGCGGGTGGGTGAAGGTACATGCACGTGAGGGGCTATTTCGTGATGGGCGTCATGACAGCGACCGCCTGCGGCCAGCCAGGGGCAACTCCCACGGCGACCGAGGCTACTGCGCCAACGACCGTGGCGAGCACGGCGAGCGGCGACGCGGGCAACGCCACCGAGCGGAAGTACCTGCTCGAACGTGTGGACGATGCGGCGGTGGTGCAGGTGTACGCGGATGGGTTCCGCGAGCTGTCGCTCAACGACAAGATTCTCGTCTGGCACCTGTACCAGGCGGCCATCGCCGGCCGTGACATCTACTACGACCAGCGGCACGCGCTCGCCCTCGAGATGCGCGACGTTCTCGAGGCGATCCTGACCGCCGCCAAGCCAGCGTCTGGCGCGCCAGCGGCCGTCGATTCGGCCACCCTCGCGGAGATTGAGCGCTACACAAAGCTCTTCTGGATCAATTCCGGGCCCTACAACAACCTCAGCGCGCGCAAGTTCGTCCTTGCCTGCACACCGGAGGCGTTGCTCGCCGCCGCGCAGGTCGCTGCCAAGGCTGGCGCCTCGTTTCCCACTCGGCCCGGTGAAACCCTCGAGCAGTTGCTCGCACGGCTGCAGCCGATGTTCTTCGACCCGGCGGTCGATCCGATGGTGACGGCCAAGACGCCACCACCTGGCAAGGACATCCTGACCGGGAGCGCGAACAACCTGTATTCGGGCGTGTCGACTCAGGACCTCGCCAGCTTCAAGGAACGCTATGGCCTGAACTCGCGCCTCGTGAAGCGCGACGGCATGTTGGTCGAGGAGGTCTACAAGATTGACGGTCGTTACGGGAAACAGATCGCGGCCGTCGTGTCGCACCTCGAAGCGGCCATGCCATTCGCGCCGGAAACGATGCAGCGTGCCCTGCGTGCGCTGGTCAGGTGGTATCAAACCGGTGAGGACACCGACCGCAAGGCGTACGACATCGCATGGGTCGATGACAAGGCCTCGTCAGTTGACACCATCAACGGCTTCATCGAGGTCTACCTCGACGCCCGCGGCATCAAGGGCTCCTGGGAGGGCATCGTCTTCTACGTGAACCAGGCCAAGACGGAGGGAATCAAGCGACTCGCCGCGGAGGCGCAGTGGTTCGAGGACCGCATGCCGTGGGATGCCAGGTACAGGAAACAGGGTGTCACGGGCATCACCGCCAATGCCATCGACGTCGTCATTGAGACGGGCGACTCAGGGCCGATCACGCCGATTGGCATCAACCTTCCGAACGATCAATCCGTCCGCGAGCAGCACGGCAGCAAGTCCGTGTCGCTGTCGAACATCACGGAAGCCAATGACAAAGCCACGCTGCCGTCCTTCCGCACAGAGTTCGCGTGGACGCCGGACGAGGCCGAGCGCGCGGAGAAATGGGGCGCGTTCTCCGGCGAGCTGACCACGAACATGCACGAGGTGATCGGACACGCCTCCGGGAAGGTCTCGCAGCGGCTGAATGGCAGTCCGCAGTCCGTGTTGAAGGAGCAGTTCTCCGCCCTCGAAGAAGCCAGGGCCGACCTGGTCGCGCTGTACTTCATCAAGAACCCAAAGCTCGTCGAGCTGGGACTCATCGGGAAGGACGACCACGAGTCGGTCGTGCGCACCGAATACGAGTACTACGCGCGCAACGCGCTGGTACAGCTGCGACGGGTGCGCGAAGGGACCCAAATCGAAGAAGATCACATGCGCAACCGCCAGATGATCATCCACTGGCTGATGAAGCACACGAAGGCAATCGAGGTGCGGACGCGCGACGACAAGACCTACTACGTTCTCAACGACATCCAGGCCTTCCACGACGGAGTCGGCAAGCTGCTCGCCGAGGTCCAACGGATCAAAGGGGAGGGCGACTACGCTGCTGCCAGGGAGCTCTTCGAGACCTACGGGGTGCACTTCGATCCAAAGCTGCGAGACGAGGTCGTGGCCCGGGTCGACCGGCTCAAATTGCCGTCGTACACCGGCTTCGTCATGCCGAAGCTCGAGGCGACGAAGAACGCCGACGGCGCGATCACGGACATCACCATCTCCTATCCCGGCGATTTGGCGCGGCAGATGCTCGAGTTCTCTGCCGCCACGCGCGCGCTGCGGCGCTAGTCATTCGAGGCTCCGCTCCGCAGCCCGGCTTGGCGGCGGTGTACGCAGCGGACCGCGAACGCGGGCGCCTCCGCCACGGAACTGGGCTTCGCGACGCGTCGACGCCAACGCAACTGCCTATCGGTTCCGGGTTTAAGATCGAAGATGTGCGCTGGCTCCCGATCGCACTCCTGTTGGCCGCCGTACCGGCCGCAGCGCAGCAGGTCAACCCGGCACGGTTGGCGATTCTCGAGGCAGAGGATCGGCGCGCCCAGACGCCGGCCGACCTGGCCCGGTTGCGCACCGGCGTCACGAGTGACGATCCCCTGACGGTGCGCGTCGCGGTGCGCGCGCTCGGACGCCTCGAGCGGCCGTCGCACGTACCCGACATCTTGCCGGCGCTCAATGACGACGACGCCGACGTCCGAGCGGAGGCCGCCAACGCCGTCGCGCAGGCGGCGAGCGGCGTTCGGCGAGGCGCGAGCGGTGGCCCGCCGCCGGCGGCCTTGTTACAGACGTTCCGCGCCCGGCTCGCCGAGGAAGCGGACGCCGACGTCCGAGCCGCGCTCGCCGAAAGCCTCGCCCGTCTCCCGTACTCGGATCCTGAGTCGGTCGCGGCCGCGCAACAGACACTTGTAGACCTCGCCGGACAGCACGCCGAGGTGGCGGATCGGCTCGGACTCGCCAAGGCATTCGAGGCGCTCGTGCGCCTGCACAAACCCGTCACGTTGACGCCGGCAGCGCGCGAGATCCTCAGGCGCTTGGTTGGTGTCGCGTCTCCCGCCGATCAAGAATCGCTGGGTGGGCCGCCGCCGGTTCGGACGCAGAGCGGCGTCGATCCGCTCCGCGCTGTACGGGTCCGCCGGTTGGCGCTCGAAGCGCTGGCCGCGACGGGTGCAGCGGAAGGCCCTGTTCTCGAGCACGCTCGCCGCGATCCAGACATGCAGGTCCGGCGCCTCGCGATGCGCACGGCGGCTCGCGCCAAGGCCACCTCGCTTCTGACGGCCGGGTTGGAAGACGCGTCACCGATGGTGCGCCTCGAGGCGTTGCGCGGGTTGTCAGGGCTCTCGGGCGACGAGGTCTGCGCGTGGATCCTCGCCGCCACCGGCGATTCCGACCCCCACGTCCTGCTGCAGGCCATCGATCAGCTCGCCGCGTGTGGCCAATGGGACCAGGCGGTGACGCGACTGGTGGACTACGCATCCGACGTGGCGTCGCTCAGTACCTCGCGCGGCTGGCATCGCGCCGCGCACGCGTTGGTCGCGTTGGCGACCGCGTCGCCGAATCGCGCGGCCCAGACGCTCGGCGCGCACGCGTCGGCCCGAAATCCCTTCGTGCGCGTGTACGCCGCGCGAGCCGCTCGCGCGCTCAGGGACAGAGCCACGCTGCAACGCCTCGTGATTGACCCGAGCGACAACGTGGTCGAAGCCGCCGTCGAGGGCCTCGCGGACGTGGCGGGGTGCGAGGCCGCCATGGCGTACCGAGCCGCGCTCGGCCGCCGAGGCTACCAAGCCATCCGTGTCGCGGCCACTGCGCTGGCGGGCTGCCAGGTGGCGCCGGAGCTCGTGGCGGATCTGACGACCGCGCGCGATCGACTGATCGCCGAAGGCCACGCGAACTCGACGGACGCGCGCGCCGCGCTCGAGGCTGCCCTCGAGAAGCTCGGTGCGGCGCCCGCGCCGGCGGCGCCGAAGCCCACGCCGGCGGCGACCGCCAAGCCGCCGGCGACGGTGGACGCGACGGTCGACGAGTTGCGGCGCCTGGCAGCCGCGCGCGCTCGGATGACCATTCGCGACGCCGGCACGATCGAGCTCGTGCTCATCACGGTCGAAGCGCCGCTCACGGTCTTCCGCTTCGCGCGCCTCGCCGAAGCGGGGTACTTCAACGGACTGACCATTCATCGAGTGGTACCCAACTTTGTTCTTCAGGGCGGCAGTCCGGATGCGAACGAGTACGTCGGGTATCCAGATCACATGCGCGACGAGGTAGGGCTGTGGCCGCACGTGAGAGGCGCGCTGGGCATCTCGACGCGCGGACGCGACACCGGGGACGCGCAGGTCTTCATCGACCTCGTGGACAACCCGCGACTGGATCACGAATACACCGTCTTTGCGCAGGTGCTGACCGGCATGGAGACCGCCGATCGTGTGCTCGAGGGCGACGTCATCGAATCCGTGCAGATCCTCGCCAATTAGGAGAGGATCGATCCGTGTTCTCCGACCGCATGCCTCGGGATCTCAGCCCAAACTGCCTGACGGCCGCTCTCGGCCGCGCACGCCGCGACGGTCGTGTCGTGACGGATCTCACGCAGTCCAATCCGACGCGTGCCGGCATCCCCTACCCGCGCGATCTACTCTCGCCACTCGCCGATGCCCGTGGCCTGCAGTACGCCCCCCAGGCGCTGGGGCTCCGCGACGCGCGCGCGGCCGTGGCCGCCGACTACGAACGACGGGGTGTGTCGGTACCCGCTGAACGGATCGTCCTGACGGCCAGTACGAGTGAAGCGTACTCGCTGCTCTTCAAGGTCCTGTGCGCACCGGGCGACGAGGTCCTGGTGCCTCGGCCGAGTTATCCTCTCTTCGAGCACCTCACACGACTGGACGCCGTAGTTGCGGTGCCGTACGACCTCGAGTATCACGGCACGTGGAGCATCGACCTGGCCGCGCTGGAGCAGGCGCTGTCACCCCGCACCCGTGCCGTGCTGGCGGTCAGCCCGAATAACCCGACGGGGTCCTACCTCAAGACGGAGGAGCTCGCAGCGATCGAACGACTGTGCGCAGCGCGCGGCATCGCGCTCGTCGTGGACGAGGTCTTCGCCGACTATCCGCTCGATGACGGGCACCGAGCGTTCGCCATCGGCCATGCCGCCGCGTGTCGAGAGGCGCTGACCTTCAGCCTTGGCGGATTGTCGAAGACGGTGGGCCTTCCTCAACTGAAGCTCGGGTGGATCGCCCTGGGCGGTCCGCCATCGCTGGTCGCCGATGCGCTCGACCGGCTCGAGTTCGCGTGCGACGCGTACCTCTCGGTGTCCACGCCGGTTCAAGTCGCCCTCCCGGAGATGCTCGATCGCGGCGCGCCCGTCCGCGGGGCCATTCACCAGCGGGTCGTTACGAACTTCCGGCGACTGAACGCGCTCGCGCGCGAGGCGTCGTCATGTCGCGTGCTGGACACCGAGGCGGGGTGGTACGCGGTTGTTCATGTACCCACGTTCGGCAGCGAAGAGAGCCTGGTGCTCGAGCTCCTGACGACGCACGGAATCCTCGTGCATCCGGGCTACTTCTTCGACTTCGCGCGTGAGTCCTATCTGGTTGTGTCCTTGCTGACGCCACCGGCCGACTTCGAGACCGGCGTGCAGACCATCTTTCGGCATCTTTCGGCACGCCCCTGACGCCCGGTCATGCCCTGCTCTCAGACGCGTCGTCGTTCAGGACTGCTCATCCCCTTGTTCTCGTGCGTGTCGACACGCAGCTGGGGCATTGGCGACATCGGCGATGTGCCGGCCGTGGCCGCGTGGCTATCTGCCGCCGGGCAGCGTGCCCTCCAGCTGCTCCCCCTGAACGAGATGGCACCGGGGCAGCAGTCGCCGTATTCGGCGATCTCGGCGATGGCCATCGATCCGATCCATCTGGATCTCTCCGCTGTGCCAGACTTTCAGGCGCTCGGGGGTGAGGCGTCGCTCGATGAGCAGGATCGGTGCCGCCTGGCAGACGTGAGAGCCACGGACCGGATCGACTACGCGACGGTCCGGAGCCTGAAGCAACGCGCCTCGCGGGCGGCGTTCGCGCGTTTCATCGACGTCGAGTGGCGGCGGGACACCGAGCGGGCGCGCGCGTTTCGAGCGTTCATGGCCGACCAGTCGTGGTGGCTGGACGACTTCGCGCTGTTTCGGGCGATCCACGCGCGTGAGGACGAGCGCGCCTGGATGGAGTGGCCGGAGCCGCTGAGGCAACGCGACCCGGCCGCGCTCGCGGACGCTCGTGCGCAACTGGCCGAACGTGTCATGCGCACACAGTATCGCCAGTGGCAGGCAGCGGAGCAGTGGCACCGAGCACGCGCCGCGGCACGCGGATGCCACGTCGCGCTGCTCGGCGATCTGCCGTTCATGGTGGACGGCGACAGCGCCGACGGATGGGCGCATCAGTCCTACTTCATGCTCGACACATCGGTCGGGGTGCCGCCCGACGCCTTCAGCCAGACGGGTCAGGACTGGGGCATGCCTGTGTATCGTTGGGAGGCGTTGGCTGCGGACGACTTCCAGTGGCTGCGCCACCGCGCTCGCCGGGCGGCCGAGCTCTACGACGGCTTCCGCATCGATCACCTCGTCGGTTTCTATCGAACGTACGGTCGGCGCAAGTCGGACAAGGCGTCGTTCTTCACGCCTTCGGAGGAGGATCAGCAGCGCGCGCTCGGCGAGCGGGTGCTCGGGGTGTTTCGTGAGCCCGGCGCCGACGTGGTGGCCGAAGATCTCGGTACCGTTCCGGACTTCGTTCGCGAGTCGCTGGCCCGCCTCGGCATCCCGGGTTTCAAGGTCGCACGCTGGGAACGCGAGTGGCAGGCGCCCGGCCAACCGTTCCGCGACCCGGCGGACTACGTGCCCTGTTCGGTCGCCCACTCGGGCACGCACGACACCGAGACGATGGCGGTCTGGTGGATGCAGGCGCCACGCGAAGAGCGCGAGGCGATCGCGGTCATGCCCACGGTGGCTCGTGTCGCACGCGGCGTCGACATTGTCGACGCCCCCTACAACCCCGTCGTTCGCGACATCCTGCTCGAGTCGCTGTTTGCGGCCGGGTCTGACTTGTTGGTGCTTCCGGTGCAGGACGTCTTCGGCTGGAGCGATCGGATCAACCAACCGGCGACGGTTCATGAGGGCAACTGGAGCTTCAAGTTGCCCTGGCCGGTTGATTCGCTCGATGCCGTCCCGGTCGCGCGGGAGCGACAACACACACTTCGTCGATGGGCGCGCGAGTCGGGCCGCGCACTCTGAAATATGATCAATGATGATCTGACTCTGAGAACGATCTGACTCAGGGGCCGATCTCCGCGAGGTCTCATGGCTCGATTGTTTCCCTTTCGGGCGCTACGGCCGCGCCCGGCCGACGCGGCGCGCGTGGCGTCGGTGCCCTACGACGTTGTCAACACGCTGGAGGCACGCCAGCTCGCCGGTGACAACCCCCTCAGCTTCCTGCGCGTGTCACGCGCCGAGATCGAGCTGCCGGATGGCGCCGATCCATACTCGCCGGTCGTCTACGAGCGCGCCGACCACAATTTCAGGGCGCTGACAACGAAGGCATTCGAGCTGGAGGCAGAGCCGTCGCTCTATTTCTATCGTCTGCGCATGGGCACACATGAGCAGACCGGTTTGGCGGGCTGCTTCTCGATCGACGAATACGACACGGATGTAATCAAGAAGCACGAGCGCACCCGACGCGACAAGGAAGACGATCGCACGCGGCACATGTTGGCTCTGGGTGCCCAGACAGGCCCTGTGTTCCTCACCTATCGCGCGGCTGCGGAGGTCGACGCGATCGCCTCGCAAGTGACCCGGTCGGTGCCGCTCTTCGACTTCCAAGCGCCCGACGGCGTGGCGCACACGCTCTGGGTCGTGACCGGGCCCCAGCGTGACGATCTGGTGGCCGCCTTCGGCGGGATTCCTGCGCTCTACATTGCGGATGGGCATCACCGTGCCGCAAGCGCCTCGCGCGCGCGGGCCGAAATGCACACACGAGGGGTCAGCGGGCAATCGCTTGGTGACGGCGCGGACGCCAATACCGTGCTGGCCGTCGCATTCCCGCACGACCAGATGCAGGTGCTGCCCTACAATCGTGTCGTCAAGGACCTTGCCGGGCTCACACCCGAAGCGTTTCTCCGGGCGGTCGAGGCCGTGTTCGTCGTGTCCTCTGGACCGGCGGTGCCAGCCAAGCGAGGCGAGATGGCGATGTTCCTCGCCGGGCAGTGGCACGCGCTACGGCCGCGTGTGGCGCCCGATTCCACCGATCCGATTGGATCGCTCGACGTCAGCGTGCTGCAGGACCGTCTGCTCGAACCGATCGTGAAGATCACCGATGTGCGGACCGACAAGCGCATCGACTTCGTGGGCGGCATTCGGGGCACCGCCGAGCTCGAGCGACTCGTCAACGCGGGCAGCGCTGCCGTGGCCTTCTCGCTTTATCCTGTCAGCGTGGCGGACTTGATGGCCGTCTCGGACGCTGGCGCGATCATGCCGCCGAAGAGCACGTGGTTCGAACCCAAGTTGCGCGACGGCTTGCTGATTCACCTCATCTGAGACGTGCTTCTTGGAGAGTTCCATGACGACCACCGTTCACCGCGTTTTCAACTTCTCAGCCGGTCCCGCCGTGCTGCCCGTGTCGGTCCTCGAGGAGATCCAGCGCGATCTCCTGGCCTTGCCGGGTGTCGGGATGTCGATCCTCGAGATCAGCCACCGGTCGAAGACCTTCGAGGCGATCCTCGCGCAGACGGAGGCCGACATCCGGGCGTTGGCCAACATCCCGGCGAACTACAAAGTGCTCTTCCTGCAGGGCGGCGCCAGCACGCAGTTCTCGATGGTGCCCATGAACCTGCTCAGCGCGGGGGGCACCGCCGACTACATCGACAGCGGTTCGTGGGCCGAGAAAGCGCACAAGGAAGCCAAGCGCGTGGGGAACGCGAAGGTGGTCGCCTCCACCAAGGGCGAGAACTACTCACGTCTGCCGCTCCAGTCCGAGCTGCAGTTGACGCCGAACGCGGACTACGTGCACATGACGTCGAACAACACGATCGAGGGAACCGAGTACAAGACGCTTCCCCATGTCGGCAGCGTCCCGCTCGTCAGCGACACCTCGTCGAACATGTTCAGCAAACCGATCGACGTCGGCCGGCATGCGCTGATCTACGCCGGTGCCCAGAAGAACCTGGGACCGTCAGGCGTGACGATCGTCATCATCCGCGAGGATCTCCTCGCGCGATCGGTGGAGAAGAAGGCCACGCTGCCGACCATGATGAATTATCAGGTGCAGGCGGAAAACACATCGCTCTACAACACGCCCCCAACCTTTGCCGCGTACGTCGTCGGTCTGGTGATGAAGTGGCTGATCGCCAACGGCGGCCTCTCGGCCATGGCCGCGGCGAACGAACGGAAAGCCGCCAAGTTGTATGGCGAAATCGATCGAACCGGTTTCTATCGCGGGACCGCGAACAAACCGGACCGGTCGCTCATGAACGTGACCTTCCGCTTGCGCACCGAGGAGCTCGAGAACACGTTCGTCAAGGAGTCGACCGCCGCCGGATTTGACGGCCTGAAGGGTCACCGAGCGGTCGGCGGCATGCGCGCGTCCATCTACAACGCGTTCCCTGAGGCAGGCGTCGACGCGCTCGTCTCCTTCATGCAGGAATTCGAGAGAAAGAACGGTTAGGCGGGCAGAAACGGGGCGAGTTGAGCGACCTGAGAGCCTGAAGCCACATTCTATCCAGTCGGTCTGAACCGTCTCCGCCGTCGGCGTCGACGACGGCGGGGTGGGTTCGCCTCTGGCTCCGCGATCCCCATCTGTTCGGTCGGTTCGGCCATCAGGAGTTGCCAGTGTTCAGCCGCCGCTGGCGCATTGCCGTGGATCTCGAGCCAAGCGAGCGCCTCAGGGAAGATGGCGCGTTCCATCAACGCGTGCTTGGCGCGAGGACTGGCTTCGATGTCGTGCAGACGCCGCTGCATCGAGAGCAGATGCCGAAGGTGCTCGACATCGCGTCGCGCGAGCGGCAAGCCACCCAGTCGCGGCGTGGGCGCGTCATGGCGGAGCAAGTCTTCGCCGCCGCGATGCACGGCGCGCGCCCCAGTCGGTGCCAGGCCGAAGGGCAGTAGCAAGCTGCCGAGCAGAACCGCATTGGAGAACGTCTGGGGAATCGACTGGAATTGCGCGCGATACGCATCTAGCCGCGCGAGCGCGAGCCAGAGCGGATCGGTGGCGCCGTTGTGGAGTTCCGCGGAGATCGGCTCGAGTAGACCTGCGTCCGCCAACCCGCGAAAGGTCTTTTCGGCCGACCCGATGCGCAGAATCTTGTAGTACTCCTCGAGCAGGCGCGCCGGCGAGCTGCGCGCGATCTCATGGCGGTGCCGCCGGATCGCGTCGACAATCGGCGGGTCGAGGGTGAAGTCGAGGCGTGCGGCCAACGCGACGGCGCGCAGCATCCGGACCGGGTCCTCTCGAAACCGCACCTCGGGGTCGCCGATGCAACGAACGAGGCCGGACCGGAGGTCGTCGAGTCCGCCCGTATAGTCGATGATCGAGAACGTTCCAATGTCGTAGAAGAGTGCGTTGATCGTGAAGTCCCGCCGGAACACATCCTCTTCGGGCGTGCCGAACGTGTTGTCTCGGTGGATCAGGTGCTCACGGTCCTGTTCGGGCCCACCGTGAGTGCTCTCCAGCTCGCTCTCGGTGTCGCCTTGGTCTGCGGACGCCGTGCCCGTGGCGATGTGCGCCGGCGTTTCTGCGTCGTTGAGCGAGGCGGCTTCAGCCAGATCCCCTCCGTCCAAGGGCTCCGTGGCGCCGTGGGCCTGCCGGCGATGCACCGGGACGCCATCGTCGGCGATTTCCTCTCCCGCGTGGACCTGACGTCTGAATGTGGCGACCTCAATCACCTTCGCGCCGAACTTGACGTGGGCGAGGCGGAATCGCCGGCCGATGATCCAGCAGTTGCGAAAGAGCTTCTTGACTTCGTAGGGGTGGGCCGACGTCCCGATGTCGAAATCTTTGGGCCGACGCCCGAGAAGAAGGTCGCGGACGCTTCCGCCAACCAGATAGGCGGTGTAGTCGGCTTGCCGGAGACGGTAAAGGACCTTCAGCGCATCGGGGTCGATGTCCCGTCGGGACAGCGAGTGCTCGTCGCGCGGGACTACGCGCGGCTCGGTCATCGGGACGGCATTGTACCAAAACGGAGTACGGAGGGAACTAACCGCCTTGAAATGCAGTGACTTATGGCAAAAAACGTCGTGTGTTACCATGCCGGCATGCGCCGTGGTCTTCTCGTGGCGCTCGCCCTCGTCATCGGTCCGGGTACGGTCGCCTTTGGTGCCGACGATCGGCTCGCGCGAGCGCGGCAGCTCTACAATGAGCGTCGCTTCGAGTTGGCTGTGCAGGCTGCCGACGAGGCCCGCACGCCTGAACGGTCGGACTCAGCCGACCTGATTGCCGCACGCGCGCTGCTCGAGAGATTTCGTGAACGCTTTGCGGACGCGGACTTGTATGGGGCGCGTGAGCGCCTGAGGCGCATCAACGCCGGACGGCTCAACCCGACCGAACAGATCGAGTATCTAGTGGGGCTCGGCCAGCACCTGTTCCTTGAGGGCGCGGCTGGAGCGGCGGCGAACGTCTTCGACAACGTGCTGCTGACGTCGCCTGCGCTCTCGACCGCTGCCCGGGAACGCGTGCTCGACTGGTGGGGGAACGCGCTCGATCGCGACGCCCGCCCACGGGCCAAGTTGGATCGACATCCGATCTACCAGCGTATCAGGGACCGAATGCGAGAAGAGTTGGCAATGAACCCGGCAAGCGCTGTGGCACCGTACTGGCTGGCGGCTGCGGCAAGCGGGCAGGGCGACCATCAGGCGGCGTGGGACGCGGCGCTAGCCGGCTGGGTTCGCTCTCGGATGAATGAGGATGGCGGCGCGGCGCTGCGCGCCGAGCTCGACACGCTGGTCCGACGCATCATCGTGCCCCAGCGCGCGCGCGCGCCCACGCCCAACCACCAGAGATGCTGCTGGAGGAGTGGGACGACTTCGTGGTCCGCTGGGCTCCTTGATCCATCGCGGCTCAGCCCCGAACCCGAGATCGGTTGCACCGGGACCTCTCCGCCCCGTCCGCGCATGCACCGCGCCGGAACTGACTGGCGACTGGTGCTTTGCGAGGGGACTTGCGTCGCCCGTCAGCGCTTGGCCATTCCCTACGGCTTCGCTTCCTTCCAATTCCTGCCGATCCCGACGTCGACCGTGAGGGGGACATCCAGCGTGACGGCGTTTTGCATCCGCTCGCGGACCGTCGCGGCCACGGCGTCAGCCTGCTCGTCCGGTACCTCGAAGAGCAGCTCGTCGTGGACCGTGAGGATCATCCGGGCGCCTGGGTGCCGGGCGAGCGCGGCGTGCACGTCGATCATCGCGCGCTTCAGGATGTCCGCCGCCGTGCCCTGAATTGGGAGGTTCACGGCGACGCGCTCGGCGGCACTACGAATCTGACCGTTCCGACTCGTGAGCTCCGGCACCAGCCGTCGCCGTCCGAACAGTGTCTTGACCACGCCTGAGACGCGAGCCTCGGCCAGCGTGCGATCGATGAACGCACGCACCGCGGGGAACCCGGCGAAGTAGGCGTCGATGAACTCCTGGGCGGCCTGCTGCGTCACGCCGATGTCCTTGGCCAGGGTGAACGCCGACTTTCCGTAGAGCAGCGCGTAGTTCACCATCTTGGCCGTGCTGCGGAGCTCGTGCGGGTCGCGACCGCTGTGCGGACCGAAGATCTTGAGCGCCGTTTGCTCGTGGAAGTCTGCGCCCTTTCGGAACGCGTCCACTAGCACCGGATCGCCGGAGAGGTGCGCGAGGACGCGGAACTCGATCTGCGAATAGTCAGCCGAGATGAGAAGATGCCCAGGCTCAGCGACGAACGCGCGGCGGATCTGGCGCCCGAGCTCAGTGCGGATCGGAATGTTCTGGAGGTTCGGGTCACTGCTGCTCAAGCGACCGGTCGCGGCTACACCCTGATTGAAGCTCGTGTGGACACGCCCGGTCTCTGGATTCACGAGCAGGGGCAAGGCATCGATGTAGGTGCCCTTCAACTTCGACAGCGCGCGCCATTCCAGGATGAGACGCGGCAAATCGTGGACGAGCGCGAGCTCCTCCAGCACTTCGACCGCAGTGGACGCGGTCCGCGTCTTCACGTTGCGTTTCAGGGTCGGCAGTTGCAGCTTGTCGAAGAGGATTCGCGAGAGCTGCTGTGGGGAGCCGATGTTGAACGGCTCGCCGGCCAGCTCGAGGATCTTCTCGTTCAACGCCGTCAGCTCACGCTCCACTGCCTGAGACTGGCTCACCAGCGCGGCGGCGTCGATGCGGACGCCAGCACGCTCGATGTCCGCCAGGACCGGTATCAACGGCAACTCGAGGTCTCGGTACACGGAGTCGAGACCTGCTGACGCCAGCAACGGTGCGAGGTGATCGCGTAGCTGCAGGGCCAGGTCGGCCCGCTCGCACGCGAAGTCGAGGAGCGCGTCAGGCGTCAGCGCCCGCAGGGGCGTCGCCTTCGCGCCTCTTCCACACACGTCCTCCTCGGTCAGCGCGCGGTAACCGAGATACTCCAACGCGGTCCCGTCGAGCGGATGCCCGGACCGCGTGGCGTCCAGGAGGTAGCTGGCAATCATCGTGTCGAGCCCGAGCCCGCGTAGCGTCACACCGTTTCGACCGAGCACGATGAGATCGCGCTTGAGGCCGTGGCTGACCTTCTCGACGCGTTCATCCTCGAGCGCCGGGCCGAGCGTCGTGAGAGCGCCGGTCACGCTCAGACGGCCGGCCTCTTCGTCCGTAGTCGCTGCTGGGCCGTCGAGCAAGTCCAGCATGGACCCGCTCGGGCCGCCAGGGGCGACGGGTACGTGTGCGCTCTGACGAAGCGGCAGGTAGCGCGCCACACGTGGCGCGGTCGCGATCACAAGACCCACCACGTTCGCGCGAACCGGGGACTGACCGTCGACCAGGACATGAATGCCCACTCGAACGGCCTTTCGGATCGCTGACTCGAGCGCCGTCAGCTCCGAGGTCTCGGTCACCACTCGATAGTCCTTCTTCACGGTGGCGGCGGTGGGCGCGAACGCCAGCACCAACGAGCGGAAGCCCAGATCGGAGAAGATCTCGAAGCACTCGGCCGGGTCCGGCCCTGTGTAGCGGAACCGTTCGATGTCGAACTCGACCGGCACGGACGTGTGGATTCGCAACAACTCCCTCGCGCGCCGCGCCTCGTCCGGGTTCGCTACCAGCGCTTCGCGGTATCGCTTCTGCGGGATCTCTGGTGCATGCGCCAGGAGCTCGTCGAGCGAGCCGTATGTCGAGATCAGTTCGCGCGCCCCTTTTTCACCAATGCCAGGCACGCCCTTCACGTTGTCGATGGTGTCGCCCATCAGCGCGAGCACGTCGACGACCTGATCCGGTCTGACGCCGAGCTTCTCTTTCACGCCGTCTGCGTCGTACCAGATCCCGTCATCTCTCGGGTTGAACACGCGGATTCCGTCACGCACGAGCTGAAAGAAGTCCTTGTCAAGCGTCACGATCGCCACATCGTATCCGGCGGCACTCGCGCGCTCGGCCATCGTGCCGATGACGTCGTCCGCCTCGTAGCGTTCGTGCGTGAGGATCGGCACGCCGAGCGCCTGACAGGCGCGGTGCACGAGCGGAATCTGCCCGGCGAGCTCGTCCGGCATCGGGGCTCGATTCGCCTTGTAGTCCGCCGCGAGATCGTCGCGGAAGGTACGACCAGGCAGATCGAACGACGCCGCGATGTAGCGCGGCGCGTGCTCCTTCAACAGCTTGCGCAGCATGGTGACGAAGATATAGACCGCGTTGGTGGGCCGGCCGTGCGCGTCGCGCAGAGGAGCACCCTCGCTCGTGCGGATGGGCGCATGGAACGCGCGATACATTTGCGAGCTGCCGTCGATCAAGTAGATCACTGGCTTTGCGCCCATGGAGAGCGCCAGCATATCATTGGCATCGATGCGGCTTCGCGCGCGCGCGACGTGCCTGGCGCTCGCTGTCACATTGATGGCGTGCGGCGGCGTGGCGGATCTCTTCAAGCAGTACGAATACGAAGAAGAGACCTATCTCTCGCTCGACGGCAGCGCAACGCTGTCTGTGAACAGTTCGATTCCGGCGCTCAACGCTCTACGCGGCTCGACATTCGATCCCGCTCTCGACGCGACGCTCGACAGAGGTGCCATCGCAGCGTTCTTCAGCGGACCCGGTGTCACTGTCACACGCGTGACGTTCTCCGCGCGCAACAGTCGAAACTACATCCACGTGCGCATGAATGTGGACGACGTGCGCAAGTTGCATGAGATCCGACCGTTCAATTGGTCGCGCTATGCGTTCTCTCAGACGAACGATCTGATGCTCTACGTTCAGCACGTTGGTGCCGCGACCAAGGGAGAGAGCGGCATCCGCTGGCAGGGCGATGAGATCGTGGCGTTTCGGATGCATCTTCCCAGCAAGGTGCCGTACCACAACGCCGCTGCGAACAATCTCAAGCGCGGCAACATTCTCGTGTGGGAGCAGTCACTCGCGGATCGCGTGGCAGGCGTGCCGGTCGAGATCGACGTGCGGATGGAAACGCAGTCGATCCTGTACCGCACGCTCGTGTTGTTCGGCGTCACACTCGTTGTCGTCGGCGCGCTGTTCGCGGGCGTGATCTGGTGGATGCAGCGCTCAGGCCGGAAGGGCGCGGCAGGCCGAGTCAGCCAGGGAGGGCGGGCCCAACCGGGCCCGGTGAGCCCCGTGGACCGGGTACGGGCGCATGTGGGAACGGACCAGCCCCGATGGTAGGAAGCTACCCGGTCCGAGCACGCCCATGAGCGACTACGCGCGCGCTCGCTTCTTGGGCGGCGCCGCCTTCGCGCGTGCCGGCGGCTCCGCGGCCGCGGGTTTCTTCTTCTGCGCGCTGATGGTGTCGAGGCTCTTGCGGAGCGCCTCCATCAGGTTCACCACCTTGGGCGGTGCCTCGACCTCTGGCGCGACGATCTCACGTCCGGCCACCTTGGCATCGACGATCTCGCGCAGGCCATCCTGGTATTCGTCCTTGTAGGCGGCGAAGTCTAGGTCCCCTTCGAAGGTCTGCATGACTTGTCGCGCGCGAGCGACTTCCTGTGGCTTCACGTCGGCCGGCACGTCCGCGAGCTCCTCGATGGCATCCATCCTGCGGATCTCGCTCGCGTGCCGCAGCGTGTACATGATCATGCCCTTCTCTCGGGGCTGAACCTTGATCAGTTACTCCCGTCCATACAAGGCGACCTTGCCGATGCCCGCCTTGCCCCTCATGCCTTCGCGGATCACCGCGAACGCTTCGCGGGCCACCGGGCCATCCGGTGCGAGGTAGTACGGCCGCTCGAGGTAGATCGGGTCGATGTCGCTGTCGTCGGTGAACTTCTCGAGATTGATCACGCGTGTCGACTAGACGCGGACCTTTTCGATGTCCTCTTCGTTCATGACGACATAGCGTCCCTTCTCGAACTCGCAACCCTTCACGATGTCCGTGTTGGGCACCTCGACCTCGCACTTCGGGCACCAGCGTTTCTGCTGAATGCGCGTCTGGCACGCCGCGTGAAGCTGGTTGAAGCTCAACGTGGCGCCCGCGTCGGTGGCGGGGAAGACCTTGATCGGAATGTTGACGAGGCTGATCTTGAGGTAGCCCTTCCAGGTGGATCGTGCGGCCATGCGGCACATCATAGCGTGGGAGGCGGGGCCTGCCATAATGAGGGTCATGGCCGTCTGCTTTCTTCGTGTTGCATGGGCTGCGGCGGGCTTGGTGTGCCTCGCGTGCATGTCGGCCGCGTGTTCCAGGAGCTCGGCTCCGGCGGTGGAGGGGTCGAACCCCGGCCCGACGCCGACAGTCGAACGCACCTCGCTTGGCGAACTGCCTGACATCGACACCGATGCGCTGCTCGCGCACGTGAAGGAGCTTTCGTCCGACCGATACGCGGGGCGAGCACCCGGAACGAACGGTGAATCGCTCACGGTCGCGTACCTGGTCGATCACTTCCGTCGACTGGGGTTGAAGCCAGGCAACACGGACGGCACGTTCACGCAGAAGGTGCCCCTCGTCGGGATCACCGCAACAGGTGGGCCGCTCGCGCTCGTGAAAGGTGGTGCCAAGGACAAAGAAGCGCGTCGGCTCGCGTGGAAGGACGACGTTGTCGCGTGGACCACGCGCGTCGCGGAGAGCGCGGCGATCGAAGCGTCGGAGCTGGTGTTCGTCGGCTACGGCGTGGTGGCGCCGGAGTTCGGGTGGGACGACTACAAAGGCCTCGACGTGAAAGGCAAGACGCTGCTCATGCTGATCAACGACCCGCCGATCCCGGATCCTGACAGCCCGACCGAGCTCGACGCCAGAGTGTTCGGTGGGCGTGCGATGACGTACTACGGGCGCTGGACCTACAAGTTCGAGATCGCAGCGGAGAAAGGCGCCGCGGGGGCGCTGATCATCCACGAGACCGGCCCGGCAGGGTATCCGTTCACCGTCGTACAGGGGTCGAACCTTGGGGAGAGGTTCCACCTCTCGACTGCGGACAAGAACATGGGGCGTGTGGCGATTGAAGGTTGGGTCGAGTTCGATCGGGCGCGCGAGCTGTTGTCGTGGGCGGGTCAGGACTTCGATGAACTCAAGGCCACGGCGGCCACGCGCGACTTCACGCCCGTGTCGCTCGGCCTCGCCGCGTCGCTCTCGCTGAAGAACGCGCTGCGGCCCGTGGAGTCGCGCAATGTTCTCGCGCGCTTCGAGGGTCGCGACCCGGCAGTCCGCGACCAACTGGTGATCTACACGGCCCACTGGGACCACCTGGGCATCGGACCAGAGGTCGACGGCGATCGCATCTACAACGGCGCTCGTGACAACGCCATCGGAACGGCGAGCATCCTCGAGATCGCCCGCGCCTACACGAAGCTACCGACACCCCCACGGCGATCGGTCCTTTTTCTGGCGACGACGGCTGAGGAGCAGGGGCTGCTGGGCTCGGAGTTCTACGCCCACAAGCCGGTGTACCCGCTTGCCAAGACCGTCGCCGTGGTCAACATCGACGGTCTGAACGTGTACGGTCGGACGCGCGATCTCGTGCTCATCGGCGCTGGCGCGTCGGAGCTCGATGACTACGTGCGTGATGCTGTGGGGGAGCAGGGCCGGGTCGTGCGGCCGGATCCGGAGCCGGAGAAGGGTCTCTACTATCGATCGGACCACTTTCCCTTCGCACGTGAGGGCGTGCCGGCGCTGAACCCCGAGGAAGGGACCGACTTCGTCGGCAAGCCGTCGGACTTTGCGCGACGCGTGCGGGATCAGTGGACCGAGCACGACTATCACAAGCCGTCGGATGTGGTGAAAGACGATTGGGACCTGAAGGGCGCGCGAGAGGATCTGAAAGTGTTCATGGCGGTCGGCTATCGCATCGCCGAAGCCGATCGTCTCCCCGAATGGCGACCGGGCCACGAGTTCAAAGCGAAACGTGACGCGATGCTGGCCCGCGAAGCCCAACCAGCGTCACGAGAGCAGACGGTGAACACGCGATGACCCGGCGAGGTAGATCAACCAGCCGCCGTGCACGAGGATCGTCGCCGCCACATAGAGGGGCGTGTCACCCGGCATCCGGTTGTTCGGTGCGATGGAGGTCGCGTACACGAACAGCTGGACCGCACCTGACAGCGCGATCGCCGTTCGAGCCAAGGGGAGCGCGCCCGCCCGGCGCTCCCAGATCGACCGTGCGGCGGCCATACCCAGAGCCGTAACGGTCACGCGCACGACGAGAAGCACGCCGAGCGGCCAGCCTCGGACTGGCAATGCCATGAGAGCCTCAGCCGCTGCGACGGAGAGATTCAGCGGCTGCCAGGCCGCCAGCCATGCGCACAACAGCACCAGCCAGACGGGCCGAGAATTCATGACTCAGCGGCGATGCGTGGGCTCGCCAGCGCCCGTTCCCGACGAGCGCCAGAGCTCTGTCCACGTCTCTCCGTGGTCGGAGCTCTCGAGCGCCACGATACCGTGAGGCGGGAACTCGACCCCCTCGCCGTGATGTCTGTGGAGCAGCAGCGCGAGCAATCCGGGCAGATGCGGAAAATGGCCCGCAATCAGCACGTCCTGGGTCCCACCTCTGAGACGGTCACGGATCCAGGCTGGCGGATCGCTGGGTTGGAGGTCGCGCGTCGCTGAGAAGGTCGCGAGTGCATTGCAGGCGCGCCAGAACGCTTCCGCGGTCTGCCGTGCGCGGAGCTTGCCGCTGTGCCAGACGATCTCCGGGCGGACGCCGCGCGATGCCGCCTCGGAGGCGAGTTCCTCCACGTGTCGCTGTCCGACCGCAGACAGCGGTCGCGCAGCATCCACATCTGGCCCGACGGCGTCACCGTGATGGACAAGGTACACGATCATTGCCGCTCTCAGCTTCGGCTCCCGGACCTCGCAGCGATCCGTTCCGCCTCTTCTTGGAGCAGCGTCCACGCGCGCGCGACGTGCTTGAGCGTGGTGCGCTCGTGTCCGATCGCGAGGCGGATCACGAATCGATCGTTCAGCTTCGTGTGCGACAAGAACACTTCCCCCGACCGGTTTACGGCGTCGAGGAGCGTCGAGTTCAACGTGTCCGAAGCGCGTCGTCGCTCCGCCTCGGTGAGGCCGTCGAGAAGGCGCGCGGGCTCCCACCGGAAGCAGACGACGCTGAAGGGCACGGGCGCGACGCGTGTGAAATCCGAACGCGCGTCAACCCACCCAGCGAACGTCTGCGCAAGCTCGATGTGGCGTGCGATGTGTGCTCGCAAGCCGCTCGCCCCGAAGGTGCGCATCACCATCCACAGCTTGAGCGCCCGGAAGCGACGTCCGAGCGGAATACCCGAGTCCATCAGGTTGCGCGCGTGTCCCGCCTCTGGCGTGGCGAGATAGTCCGGCATCAGCGCGAATGCGGCGCGCAGGACGTCCATCCGCCGGCAATAGAACGCGCTCAGGTCCAGCGGCGTGAACAGCCACTTGTGCGGGTTGACGACGAGTGAATCGGCGTGTGCCACACCCTCGAGGATGTGTCGATGCGTCGGCAACAGCGCCGCCGCGCCGCCGTAGGCCGCGTCCACGTGTAGCCACATCCCTTCACGCTGACAGATGTCCGCTATCGCTGGGAGCGGATCGACGCTGCTCGTGGACGTGGTGCCGATCGTCGCCACGACCGAAAGGGGCACGACGCCGGCGGCTCGGTCCTCCGCGATCGCGCGAGTCAGCGCCGCTGGAACCAATCGGAAGACGTCATCGGTCGGCACCCGGCGGAGCGACTCGTGGCCGAGCCCGATCGCGATCACTGCCTTGTCAACCGACGAGTGCGCCTGCTCCGAGCAGTACACGCGATAACGCGGCAGATCGCGCCCCGCGAGGCCGGTCGTCCGCGCGCCGGGGATGCCGGACTCGCGCGCAGCCGAAAGCGCGTGCAATGTCGCGACGGAAGCGGTGTCGTAGATGACGCCTTCGAAGGTGTCCGGCAGGCCCATCAATTGGCGCAACCAGCCGAGCGCCACCTCTTCCAGCTCGGTGGTCGCCGGCGAGGTCCGCCACAACATCGCTTGCTGGTTGAGCGCCGCCGTCAGGAACTCCGCCAGAATGCCCGGTGCGCTCGCGGTGATGGCGAAGTACGCGAAGAACCCCGGATGATTCCAGTGCGTCAATCCCGGAACGAGAACACGCTCGAGGTCGGCGAGGATGGCGCCGAAAGTCTCCGGATCCTCCGGCGCCTGGGGAGGCAGCGCCCGGACGATGTCACCGGGCGTGTTTCGAGAGAGCACCGGATAGCGCTCCGGGTGCTCTAGGTAATCGGCAATCCAGTCGACCAGCTCGTGTCCGTGTCGCCGGAACGCCGCGGGATCCATCGTCCGGCTACGGCTTGCGCGCCTTGGCGAAGTTGATCGCCCAATCTTTCAGCGCGGCGTTCGTCAGGCCGAGCGCGGCCGCTTCGGCCGACGCCTTCTCCGTGTCCCACTTGTCGAGCGCGATCCGCTTGACCAGCCACATGGCCGCCGCTCGATTCGCGCTCGCACAGTGCACGAAGGCCGGGTTGTTCGCGGGCTTGACGATCTCAGTCAGGAACTTCTCCGCGGCTGCAGGGTCCGGGGAGGCGGCATTGAACGGGATGTGGATGTACGTCAGGCCGACCGCTTTGGCGGCTGCCTCTCCCTCTGGAATGTTCGCGCCCTGCTCCGTCGCCGGCCTGAGGTTGACGACGGACTTGTAGCCCATCTTCTTCAGCTCCGGGATCGCCTCCGGCGGCGTCGCACCCGCGCAGGCGATAGTGGTTTCGAGCTTCGAGAAGTTGGTGACGCCAGGAACGGCGGCCTTGGTGACCTGCTGCGCGTGCAGCGCGGTCGGAATCAAACCGACCGCGAACGTGCACGCGACTGCGATGGAACCTAACTGATGCATGAGATGAGCCCCTCCGGGGGGCATCATCTCACAGGCGGGAGACAGGCAGGTGGGTCCTCAGGGAAGAGGAGCTCGCCTGCTGACCTGCCTAACCGGTTAGGGTCATCGTTCAACCGCGACCGTCAAGGGCGAGAGGATGCGCGCGGTGACATCGGAGCCCGACGGGAACTCTGCCGCGCTTCTTTCGCCGGCCATCACCATGGCGGTCCCTCCGCCCGCGCCCGCGGTAGCGCCGACAGCCGCGCCCTTGGCGCCGCCGATGATCGCGCCCAGGATGGCGCCGGCTACGGCACCGCCGCCAATCTTCTTGGCGCTCTTGTCGCCCGGCGCGTCACCGTAGCGGTAGATGGTGTCGGTCGTGATGGGCAGTCGCGAGCCATCGCTGAGGACGAGCGTGTGGAACCGGATGCCCAGGCGCGCTCGTTCCTTGAGCCGGCCGCCTCGCTCGACGAGCGTCACCGAGCCGAGCGCTCGGGAGCCCGCAGGGATCGCGACCCGGCGACCCACCCGCACGTCGCGGACGACGCGAGCCTCGAGGTCGTCTTCCACTCGGGCCGTTTCGCTGCTCAGGCCACGCTGGAGGTACAGGCCGATGACTGAGTCGGCCGACACCAGCAGCTCCTCGAGCTCCGGTGCTCGACTGGCGACCTCGCTCGACGGTGTGGCGGGCCCGGCGTCAAGGACAGCGACAGGCTCCAGGGTGGTGTTGGGGGCGTCCGTGGCGGGCGGGAGCTCGACGGCGGCCGGTGCTGCGACCTGCGGTGACACCGTGTCCGTCGCGGTGTTCGTCGGACGGTCTCCGTTTCGTCGCAGCGTGGATGTGCTTGCGCTGACCGATGCGCTAGGCCTCGCTGCCAGCACCCGAGGAGCGCGGCCAGTTCCGTTGATCCGCGCTGGCTCCGTTCGAGCGCTCCCCGTCTCACGGGCGGAGCGCGCGGGCTCAGCGGGCGTCACCGGGTCGGTCGGGCCGGTTGAGCCCCCCGCGACCGGCGCCGAGGGCTCAGCGTCTGCTCTCGCCTCTGACGAAGGGCCGGGGGAGCTTGGGGTGGGCGTTCCCGCGCCACGGTCCAAGTGTTCGCTGACCCCGGCGGCCGCATATGTGCTTTCCGTCGCCTGTCGCGTGGCGATGTATCCCCCCAGGCCGGCCGCGCTGACGCAGGCAACGGCGAGGGCCGCGAAGACGAGTCGATTCGAGAACATGTTCGGACCAATCTCCTTGAACACACCTGTCAGACGCAAGGGGCGTACCCAGCCCGAATACCAGAAATCCTCTAAGTTCCTAGCAAAATGTGGCTTGCTAGAACCGCACAGCCGGGCGAGTGTCTCCTAATCGAGAAGGAGATGTCCCCTCCTTCGCACTCGCCCCCGGCTCTTATGCGTCTTTCAAATACGACGAGCAGGTCGCGTGCCTCGGTGACATCTCCGGGCCCGACAAGCACCTCGGCCACGACAGTGTCGGCTGGGCTGTAGACAGCGGTCTCCATCTTCATGGCTTCGATTGAGAGGAGGCGGTCGCCGGCCTTGACCCTGTGGCCGACCTTAGCGGCCACAGTCGACACCTTACCCGGCATCGGCGCCGAGACGTGGAGAGGGTTGGCCGCGTCAGCCTTGGGATGACGGCGCACGACCTCTTTGGACATATCGCGCACCCGGATGTCACGTGGCTGACCGTTCAGCTCGAAGAACACCGTCCGCGTCCCATCGTCCCGAGCCTCGCCCGTTGTGAGGTAGCGCACGATGAGCGTCTTGCCGTGCTCGATCTCGATCGCAATTTCCTGCCCGGGTTGCAGGCCGTAGAAGAACGGCGCGGTGGGGACGATTGAGGTGTCTCCGTACTGGAGTCGGTGATCCAAGAACTCCATGAACACTTGCGGATAGAGCAAGTACGAGAGCACGTCTTGCTCGTCGGGTTCCTCGGGCATCTTCGAGCGCACGTCGTCTCTGGCGCGGTCGAAGTCGGCGGACGGCATCGTGGCGCCGGGCCGCCCCTCGATGGCCTTGACGTGCGCCGATCGTAGGACGAGCTCCTGGAACTCGCGCGGCCACCCGCCTTCCGGTTCTCCGAGTAGCCCCTGCATCATCTCGACGACGCTGCGCGGAAAGCTGATCGGTCCGGTGGACGCCACGATCTCGTCGGCGGTGAGGTCGTTCGACACCATGAAGAGCGCCATGTCGCCCACCACCTTGCTGGATGGCGTCACCTTGACGATGTCGCCGAAGAGGCGGTTGGCGGCCGCATACGCGGCGCAGATGTCCGGCCACCGGCTCTCCAGCCCCAGATTTCGCGCCTGCTGGCGGAGGTTTGTGTATTGACCGCCGGGCATCTCGTGCTGATACACATCGGGACCCGGTGTCTTCAGCCCCTCCTCGAACGGGTAGTACAGCTCTCGCACGGCAGCCCAGTAGCGGCTCAAGGCGTCGAGTGCCGATTGGTCGATGCCCGTGTCTCTCGGGGTGTGTCGCAGCGCGGCGACGATGCTGTTCAGGCACGGCTGACTCGTCATACCGCTCATCGAAGCCAGGGCGCCATCCGCGATATCAACGCCTGCGTCTGCCGCCCGCAGCACGCTTCCTGCGTTGACCCCACTGGTGCCGTGCGTGTGGAAGTGAATCGGGACGCCCACTTCTTCCTTGAGGGCCTTCACCAGCGCGTAGGCCGCGTGGGGCTTGCAGAGCCCCGCCATGTCCTTGATGGCCAACATGTGCGTGCCCATTTTGACGAGCCGTTTCGCCATCCTCACGTAGTAGCCCAGGGAGTACTTCGTGCGCGTCGGATCGAGGATGTCGCCCGTGTAGCAAATGGCTGCCTCGCAGAGCGCGCGTGTGTCGCTTCGGACCGACTCGATGGCGAGCTGCATGTTGTCCGTCGAGTTCAACGAGTCGAAGATCCGGAAGACATCGATGCCAGACTCCGCACTCCGTCGAACGAACGGGCGCACGACGTTGTCCGGGTAGGTCGTGTAGCCGACGGCGTTGCTCGCGCGCAGCAGCATCTGAAAGAGGATGTTGGGAATCCGCTGCCGGAGCGCCTCGAGCCGTTCCCACGGATCCTCTTGCAGGAATCGCATCGACGTATCGAATGTGGCGCCGCCCCACATCTCCAGGCTGAAGAGCGTCGGCGTCGTGCGCGCCACCGCGTCGGCGATTGCCAGCATGTCGTACGTGCGCACCCGCGTCGCGAGCAGCGACTGGTGTGCGTCGCGCAGCGTCGTGTCGGTGACGAACAAGCGCGGTTCGTTGAGCACCCACTCCGCGAACGCGTCCGGTCCGAGCGCCTGCAACGTCTGCCGCGTCCCGGCCGGTGGCGGGTCTCCCAACGCGACGCGCGGCGCGATCGGTGTGGGCAGCCGTCGCTTGGAATCGATCGCGTCCCTCACGTCCGGCCTACCGTTGACGATGACATCTCCGAGGCACGAGAGGACGCGCGTGGCGCGATCGCGCGGCGCCCGAAGCCGAAAGAGTTCCGCGGTGTCGTCGATGAACGTGGTCGTGGCGTTTCCCGATCGAAACGTCGGATGGTCGATGAGGTTGAGAAGGAACGCAATGTTCGTCTTGACACCCCGGATGCGGAACTCACGCAACGCCCGATCCGACCGCGAGGCGGCCTCGATGAGGGTGCCACCCCAGGTCGTCACCTTCACGAGCAACGAGTCGAAGAACGGCGTGATGACGGAACCGCCGAAGCCATTGCCGCCGTCCAGCCGACCGCAAATCCACCGGCGGACCGATACGTGGTGATCCGACCGTAGTCAGGCAGGAACCCGCGGTCGGGATCCTCTGTCGTGATGCGACACTGCATCGCCACACCGCGGCATTCGATCTGCTGTTGCGGGGGAATCGAGATCGGCGCCTCGTGCAGCCGATGGCCCTGTGCGACGAGAATCTGGCTGCGAACGAGGTCGATGCCGGTCACGACCTCCGTCACGGTGTGCTCAACCTGGATCCGCGGATTGACCTCGATGAAGAAGAAGTCGCCGCGCTCGGTGTCGAGCAGGAACTCGACGGTACCGGCGCCCCGGTAGGCGACCGAACGACACAGCCGGGCTGCGGCATCGCAGATCCGCATTCGCAAGTCCTGGGGCAAATTGATGCTCGGCGCCACCTCGACGACCTTCTGATGGCGCCGCTGTACCGAGCAGGCGCGCTCCCAGAGGTGCATCAGATTCCCATGTCCGTCGCCAAGCACCTGGACTTCGATGTGCTTCGCCTTTGCGATGTAGCGCTCGAGAAACACGTTAGGCCGTCCGAAGGCTGCGGCTGCCTCACGTTGTGCTTCCTCGACGCGCAACCTGAGCTCGTCCGGCGTTCGGACGACGCGCATGCCGCGTCCACCGCCACCGAAACTGGCCTTGATCATCACCGGATAGCCGATCCGTTGGGCTTTTTGGGCGATGTCGTCCGGATGCGCCACTGCGTGCTCGCTGCCCGGGATGGTCGGGACGCCGGCGTCTTGCGCGAGGCGCTTTGCGGCGGTCTTGTCACCGAACCGATCGAGTTGCTCGGCGGTAGGTCCGACGAACTGGATACCAGCCGAGTCGCACGCCCGCGCGAAGGCGGCATTCTCGGACAAGAAGCCGTAGCCTGGATGCATGGCATCGACGCCCTGCTGTTTGGCGACGTCGATGATCGCCGCGATGTTCAGGTAAGACTTGACGGGCTCTCCGCCCTCGGGTGGCCCGATGAGAAATGCCTCGTCTGCCTTGAAGCGATGCAGCGAGAGGCGGTCCTCATGGCTGTAGATGGCCACGGTACGCAGTCCCAGCTCAGTGGCGGCGCGAAAGCACCGGATCGCGATCTCGGAACGGTTGGCGACGAGCAGCTTACGCATGACACGGAAAGGGATGAACGTCATCGAGGAACGTGACGCGCTCTGATTCTGGTGCGAAACGCGAGCGGCATCGATCGAGGCGGCGATTCCGGCTCATCGAGTGCGCACGCGTGGCCTTCCTATAAAATCGCGTCGTGCAACGTTCGAGCGACGTCCTCGTCATCGGTGCCGGCGTTATCGGGTGTGCGATCGCGTACGAGTTGGGCCGACGAGGCGTGTCCGTCGTGGTGATCGACGATCGGAAGCCGGGAGCTGGCGCCACACAGGCCTCTGCCGGCATGCTGGCGCCGTACAACGAAGTCGAGGCAGAGGGCCCGCACCTCGAATTGACCGTTCGCGCGCTCGATAGGTTCGACCGCTTCGTGGCACGAGTGGTGGAAGACAGCGGAGTGGCGGTCCGGTACTGCCGAACCGGCACGCTCACGCTCGCGTTCACGGGCGAGTCGCAGATGCACCTCGAGCGCGTGGGTGCTTTGGCGCGTGCACGTGGGGTCCAGGCCGAGCTGCTCGAGGCCGCCGACGTCGCTCGCGAGGAACCGGCCGCCGCCTCGACCGCGCGGGCAGGATTGGTGATTCCAGCCCACGGCTACGTGGCGGCACATCAGCTGATCGAGGCGCTCGTGGCCGCTGCCAGCAGGCACGGCGTGTCGTTCGTGACCGGCGTCCGCGTGCAGGCAATCCGTCAGCGCGGCGAAATCGTCACGGCCTCAGCCGGGACGGAGATTCTGACCGCCGCGCACGCCATCCATGCGGCCGGTTCATGGACGGGCCAGTTGGTCGTCGATGGGGCGGTTCCCGCACCCGTTCATCCTGTCCGCGGACAGTTGCTGCATCTGAAGGCCGTTGGCCCCAACGTCCGGAGGGTCACGTGGGGCGATCGCTGCTATCTCGTCCCCTGGGATGATGGTTCGCTGCTCGTCGGCGCCACCGTCGAACATGCCGGCTTCGACGAAGCGACGACGGTCGGTGGCATGAGCGATCTACTCGGCGGTGTCGCGAGCACGCTCCGAAGCGACTGGCGGGCGACGCTCGTCGGGGCACGGGCTGGGCTGCGCCCCGGAACGCCGGACGACCTTCCTATTATTGGCCCCTCGGCCGTGGCTCCGCGCGTCTGGTACGCGACCGGCCACTATCGGAACGGTGTGTTGCTCGCGCCCATCACGGCCTCGTTTCTGGCCGATGCGATGCTCGGGCAACGAGTCGACCCGCTGCTGGAGTCGATGCGACCTGGACGGTTTGGTCGGTTGTAGGATGCCTCAGCCCGCCACCTTCCACCGGGGCGATCAGGCATACCGAATCTGGGCCACTGAACGCGCCGGTCGGCGGACGGCACACTCCGTGCGGGTGGCCACTGGCGATCGTTACGGCGGCGACTTCATCGGAGACTCCGAGGAGGCCGCCGTCGACGCGGTGGCCCGGTGGCTCAAGTGGCAGGGGGACCACGAAGCCGCCCTGATCGCGCTGCAGGCGGCCGAGCGTGCGTACCATCGTGTGGTGGCCGAGGACGCTTTTGGGAATGCCGCCCAAGGGTCCGCGCGCGCGGGCGCGCGCCGAGAGGCGCTGGAGGAGTTGGAGCGCGCGCGAGTCCACCTCGACGAGGTTCGGTCTCGGTTCGCTTCCCTCGCTCACCAGGCAGGGCAGCCCGGGTAGGCCAGGTACGAGGGCGGGAAGGGTCGTCGACCCGTCAGAGTCGGAGTAAGAATCATGGTTGCCCATGCCCCCCTCCACAGATCCGGACGAGCGGATTTCCCGCATCCGGCTCTTGCCTTAGGTAATGACGCCAAGCCGCCGCAGAGGATAGGGATGGCATACGCGAGCAGGAGGCA
>VFZL01000045.1 GCA_016871175.1 Acidimicrobiia bacterium
CGCCGCCGCCGCCCCCCCCGCCGCCGCCGCCCCCGCCGCCGCCCGGCGTGTCAGGCGTCCGGAACGAGCGTGGATTCGAGTATGGGCCCTGGACCGTTGGGTCCACCGCGAAGGCGAACCAGAAATACTGCTTCCCGTATTGAAGGACGCCAGCCGGCACATCGAAGGTCGTCTGGGCGCCTGGCGTTTCGGCGATCGTCCAGGTCCGCAGGAGCGCCTGGTGCGCCAACACCTCGGCATACAGCGCGATCGCGTACTGCACCGTCGTCGCCGGCCCGCTTCGCGCCGCGTTGTTGATCACGAGTCGGGGCGTCAAGGAGCTCACGACTTCGCCTTCGGCGGGACTCGCCAACACCGGGGGCTGAAACACCACGGGCGTGAACACCGTGAACGAGAACGGTCCGGCGAAGCTGCCGGTGTTCGCACCGTCCTGCGCGCGAGCCCGCCAGAAGTACGTGCGATCCGGCAGCGCGGTGCTGATTCGGAACGACGTCTTGCCGCTCGGATCGGGCGAAATCCCCTCTTGCAGGGTCACGATCGACGCGAACGCGGCGTCACTCGCCACTTCAAAGCGGTAGCTCAGGGGCCGAACACCCGAGGTCGACGCGTTGTCGACGGTCAAGGTGATGGGCTGCTTGGCGCTGTCGATCCGCGCACCGGTCAAGGGTACCGAAAGCGCCGGCGTCGTGATGGCGACACCTGGAATCGGACCGGCCACGGACGGGCTGAGCGGGTTGGAGCTCTTCTGCACTTGACACGCGCCCAGCACCACGCCGACCGCGACTATCCCAGACACACGCAAGACTACGGACATGGCTTCTCCCCGCGCACCGTCAGACAGCTTGACGTCGGACGGGCGCGTCGATGCGTTCGAACAACGTCGTCGGAAGTTGAGGTCCGTCCGGTCTGGGATGTCCGAACGTCACTTCCGCAGGTGGGGTTGTGCGACGGCCTGCAGTATAGCAAGTTCGCTACTCGAGTACAAAGCGGACCTGGCAGCCGAGCTCTCGAGTGTCCGCTGACGCGGGATCGACCTCAGCCGGGACGAAGGAGTCGCGCGCCTGGATCTCGATTGGTACGCGCAAGACGCCGGGTGGGAGCGGGATCCGCACCGTTCGGGTCTCTTCGGCGCGCAGCGAGTGCTCCTCGCGCGACTCACCGACGCGCAGTGAAACGGCCGTCGGTTTCGGCCCCACATGCAGCGTTGCCACCAACGTCGATGCGCCCGCTGGCGCCAGCCACAGGCGGGCACGCCTGTTCGCGCGAGTCCAGAACGTTCCCCGTTCAGGATAGGCCCCGTCGACGAAGCCGACGTACGCGCCGAGGCGCTCGGGGAACGCCTCCACGATATCGACACCGGGCGTCGGCCGATCTCCCGCCGGGACGACGTCGCGTGCACGCAACTCCGCGCGTCTCACATGCGCCAGGGCTTGATCCGTCAGTTGGATCCACAAGAATGGCGCCGCGACAGGAAGCGGTATCCGAAGCACGGCCGGGTTCGGCAGCGGCTCCTCGATTCTCGAGAGCAGGTACCCATTACTTAACGCCGCCTGCAGCACTCCGCCGAGAGACCGCGCACCGCCCTCGAACCACACGTGCGCCTCATACGCACCGGCCGGGAGCGTCAAGGCCCCTGTAACCCGCCCCTGTGGATCGGCCGGCGCACCCGGTTCGTGGTCGATGCGTATCGCGAGCGTATCAAGCCACGGTCACGGCGTCAGACGTTGCATGCGCGCATAGTCGAACGCTCGCAGCCGGACGGGATCGAAGCGCTCGAGCAGCCCCAGGTCGCCGCGCGCGTCAGACTCCGCGCGAACGCCCGCTGAGAACGATGACGCCAGCACCGCGGCCATCGCGACGAACATGGCGAGTTGCAGGCCGACGAGATTGGTGCCACTCCACCCTCGACGTGCGCAGACCCCGCCGGCGATGATCGCCGCGCCAAGTGCGACGAGCCAGGGGACGAGGAGGCGCAGTGGTGCCCCCCCACGCCTCCTGGGTAAACGTCGGCGCCGCGGCGGTCACTGGCGCGCTTCCCTGCGCGAGCGCCAAGAGACGCGCCACGCCGTGAGGCTCGCTGAACAGCAGCAAACGTTCGGCCCCGATGGCACCACCAATCGCCACGAGCACGCTGACGACGGCAGCAAGCACCCACGCCGTGGCGCCGGCCGATCGGCGGGCCCGGACGGCGGTCAGGGCGCGATCGACGCCGAGGGCGAGCAACGGCGCCACGAGCGGCGCCACTGGAACGAGAAACCGCGCGGGCGCGCTCGACCCGCCCCACCACATGTGGAGTCGCGCCGAACTGATGATGTACACGGCCGCAACGGTTGCGGCGGCCAGCGACAGCGTTCGCCAACGGGTCTCGCGGAACGCCGCGAGAAGACCCGGACCGACCAACGCGTAGATCGGCGCGTACACGAGGAGCCCGAACTTCTGGTCGAACATCTGACCAAGAAGGCTCCGCGGTATGTTCTCGATCCGAACGAATCGCGCGGCGTACCCACCATAGGGCGCCTGTGGATCCCACACGCCGTAAATGACGTAGAAGAACGCGAGCCACGCGACCCCGCTCACGGCGATCGGCACCGCCAACGACGCCACGAGACGCGGCTCTCGTCGAATCCGCCAGACGAGGCAGAGCGCGGCGCCAGCCAAGAGGACGCTGAACTTCGTGTGTAGCCACGGGAGCCAGGACAGGCAGAACCCGCGCCACAGCCACTGCGCCGCGGACGCCTGACGCTCCTCCAGCAGCCACACGACGCCCCATCCCACGATGGCCGCGCCCGCCATCTCGGGATAGATGGCCCACGCGTGGGGAATGAACGGCACCGTCAGGCCGACACTCGCCCAGGTCAGCCACGCTGCGAGCGGTCCGGCAACGATGCGCGCGGCTTCATACAGGGCCGTCGACGCCAACGCCGCGAGGAGGCACATGGTCAGGACAGCGCCCAGCCCTCTTGCGAGCACGTAGCCAGGAATGAGCCACACAGACAGGCCAGGCGCATGAATCGAGTAGATCACGCCGTTGGCCCCACGCTGCAGGTAGTCAGGGCGAAGCTCCCCATTGAAAAAGCGGCGGTAGTCGCCGTTCGCGTGGTTGTTCTCAATGGCGAGATCGCCGTCGGCGATGAGGCTGCGCGTGATGACCAGGTAGTGGGGTTCGTCGCCACCGAGACCGGTGAGCGAGGACGCCCGCACGCCCAACGTGGTGTAGAGGACGAGCGACACGACGAACACGACCCAGCGTGCGGACCGCCGCTCGAGGAGCCGGCGGCAGAGGTCCGCCCAGGAGGCCAGCGGGCTCACGCAAGCAAGACGTGCCATCACACCGGCCAGCGCCAGCGCGCCAATCCCCCACCGCAGGGGTCCGGATCCGGCGACAAGCAGCGGGAGTCGATCGGGAAGCCACGGCCAGTACGGGACGGTCCAGGTCCAGAGCCACGTCAACGGCGCCGTGCTGTGCGCCACACGGCTGAGAGCGCCAGGCGAGCGCCAGCTCGACACGACCGCCACCGCTACGATCGCCGCCGCGACGGCCAGGAGCAGCCACAACCGGATCAACGGGGCAAGGACGGCGATGCGCTGCGGGCCACTACGAGGCCAGCTCACGACGTGTACCGACGCCGGAAGCAGCCACGCGGCGACGGCCAGGGCGCCGGTCGCTGCTGCGATCGTGAGCAGCGAACGGACGGGGACGCGGCCGGTCGAGCCGGGCCCGCCGCCAGGCGTCATGCAGGCTTCCTCCACACGGCCATGTAGTGCGCCGAGTATCGACGCAGCGGTGACCGCTCGAGCCACCGTTCGAGCGGCACGCACAGTCGCACCACCGCCTGCGGCATAAAGTCCGGGAAGAAAGTGAAGTAGTGCACCTCCGCCACCGGCACGTCCGTGTACGTCGACAAGGCCGACGGCAACAGCCAGCGCTCGACCCGTTCGTCGATGCAGTTGAGCGACGGGAACACGTAGCCCATGTAGAAACGGAAGAACACGTTGGTCCTAGACCCGGTGCAACTCGTGCGATCCGGGCGCGACGTGTTCCCGGATCTCACGAATGATGTAGGTGGACTTGTTCTGCGACTCGTGGTACGTGCGCGATTGCAGCTCGGCCAACAGACCGAGCGTGACCAACTGCACACCGGTGAACACGAGGAGGATGCCGAACAGCAGCAACGGGCGGTTTGCGATGGACTGCTCGCCGAGCAGTCGCACCCACGCGAGATATCCCGTGATGACGGCCCCGACGCTGCCCATCATCAAGCCAATGAGGCCGAAGATCTGCAGCGGACGCGTGGAATAGCTGAGCAGGAACTTCACTGTGAGCAGGTCGAGGATCACTCGAATCGTCCTCGAGATGCCGTACTTGGATCGGCCGAACCGGCGGGCACGATGGTGCACCACCATCTCGTCGATGGTCACGCCCTGCTCGCTCGCGATGGCGGGGAGGAAACGGTGCATCTCGCCGTACAGCTTCAGCGGCTTGACGACCTCCGCTCGGAACGCCTTCAGCGAGCAGCCATAGTCGTGCAGCCGAACGCCGGTGGCCCAGGAGATCAATCGATTCGCCAGCATCGACGGCAGGAGCCGCGACAGAAACGAATCCTTCCGATCCTTCCGCCAGCCGCAAACGATGTCCCATGGGCCCCGTTCGAGGCGCTCAACCATCGGTCCGATATCCCGGGGATCGTTCTGAAGATCGCCGTCCGAGGTCACGACCACGCGGCCTCGGGCGTGCGCAAAGCCGGCCGAGAACGCCGCGGTCTGACCGAAGTTCCGCCTGAACCGGATGATGCGCCACCGCGGATCGGCGGCCTGGAGTCGTGACAGAATACCGAAGCTCTCGTCGGTGCTTCCGTCGTCGACAACGAGCACCTCGTAGGCATGGCCCCACCGCTCCAACGCCTCCGTCAACTCGCGGTACAACGGCTCCAGCGAGTCGGCCTCGTTGTGGATGGGGATGACGACGCTGAGCTCGATCATCAGGATGTGGTCGGCCCAAGTATAGTGGATTGATTCAGCCAGGGGGCCGAATGCCCGCCCGTGCTGCTGCGCCCCTCCGCCAGAACCAATACGCGAGCAGGCCCACCGCGATGAGGGCGACCAATGCCATCCCCACGGCCGCACCGTTCTCTCGCACGTACTCGATCGCGCGTTCGCCGTAGTACAACGCGAGCACCGCTTCGCCGAAATAGCGCAAACCGCGTCCCACGAGGATGGCGGCCGTGAACCGCCAAACGGAAATGCCGGCAATGCCCGCCAACAGCACGAAGATCTTGAACGGCGCGGGGGGCGGCAGGAGCGATGGGATCAGGATCGCGAAGACGCCCGCCCGACGAATGAGGCCAAGGGTCCGCTCCACCGCACCCACGCCGAACCGGCGCCGGATGAACGCCTCTCCGCCCTTGCGGCCCACGTAGTACAACGCGAGACAGCCGAACAAAGACCCAAGAGTGGCCGCGCTGGCGTACAGCACCATCCGATGCGGGTGCTTTGTCACCATCAGCACCAGCAACAGGTCGTTGATCTCTGGAAACGACAGGAACGAGGAATCGAGGAACCCGATGAGGAACAGCCCGGGCGCGCCGAGGGCGATCGCGATCGACTGAATCCAGTCGACGAATCTTTTCATAGAATGAACACATGATTATACCGTCGCGACGATGGCTGCCAGTCGCTGTCGCCGTGGCGGCCGGCCTCGTCGGCGCAGTGACGGCCCTCCACTATCACGCCATCGGACTCACGCTCAGCCACTACGATGCCCGTGGACACCTCATCGTGGCGCGACGCATCATCGACAGCATCACGCCGGGGTGGCAGCAGGTTGGCGCCGTGTGGCTTCCGCTTCCCCACCTGCTCAACGCGCTCCAGGCCCAGGTGGACGCCTGGTATCGATCCGGGCTGTCTGCCGTCGTGATCTCGGTCTTCTCATTCGCCGTCGCGACCGGCGCCCTCGCGTGGATTGTGCGCGATCTGACGACGTCCACCTGGGCCGCGCTCGTGGCTGCAGCGGTGTTCGCGACGAATCCGAACATCCTGTACCTGCAGGCGACGCCGATGACCGAGCCGCTCTTCCTCGCGTGCACGCTCGTGGCCATCGCGAGCCTTCAGGCCTGGTGCCGCGAGCCCGGCCCGACGCTCGGCGTAGGGCTCTGGTGGGCTGCAGCCTGCCTGACGCGGTTCGAGGCGTGGCCGGTCTCGGCCGCCGCGATAGGCGCCGCGACCTGGACCCGATGGCGCGCCGGTCGCTCGATCCGAGACGCGGTCCGCGACGTCGCACCGATCGCGCGCTACCCGGTCGCCACCGTGATCGGCTTCGCCATCTTTAGCCGCATCGTCGTGGGCGAGTGGTTCGTGTCGAGCGGCTTCTACGTCCCCGATCCGACGTTCGCCGGTCCAGTTGGCGCCCTCACCGCCATCCAAACCGGCATCGTGGAACTGAGCCCGGCGTGGCCGTTACGACTTGCCATCGTGGGATTCATCGTTCTGTTGGTCGAGAGTGTGTGGCATCGGCAGCACGGACGCGGGCTCGTGGCTGCCGCGCTCGGCGCCGCCATGGCGGTGCCCTGGGTGGCGTTTGCGCAGGGCCATCCGTACCGGGTGCGCTACATGGTGTCCCTGATTGCGGTCGAGGCGATTGGTGCCGGTCTGTTGGCGGGCCTTGCAGGGCGCCTGCAACACTTCGGTCGCGCACTCGCCGTCATCATCGCGGCGGCCATCGTCATCGAGTCGCGTCCACTCGACGAGGGTGCGCCGGTGGTGGTCGAGGCACGGCGGGATCGGCCGTATGCCGTGGGCCGCCAGGCGGTCAGCGCATGCCTCACGCGCGACTACGATCGCTCCACGATCATGGCGAGCATGGGTTCGCTCGGACACTACATGCAGGAGCTCGCCAGCCATGGCTTCACGCTGCGTGACTTCCTCCACGAGGGCAACGGCGATATCTGGATCGCGGCCCTCGAACGGCCGCGCCCGTACGTTGGATGGATACTGATCGAGGAAGAAGCCGAGGGGGGCGACATGCTGGCGCAGCGCGCGCGTGCGTCACCTCGGTTTCTGGATGGCTTCACACGCGTCTGCGCGCACGGAGGAGTAACTCTCTACCGACGGGCGTTACGCGCGCCCAACCCGGACATACCGCCGGCATTGGGCGCGCGTGGGGCTGGGAGCTCAGAACTTGATGGTGAAGGTGAGCAGATAGGACACTCCGCCGAGATCGATTTCGGTCCCGAGAAAATTTCGCTCCGCCGAAACATCCCCGATCGCGCGCTGATAGCGGATTTCTCCGCCGACGTCGACAGAACCGACCGGGAATCGCGCGCCTCCCACGATCAACGGACCGGTCGCCGCGCCGCTCGCCTTGAAGTCGCCGCGGAAGATGTTGTTCCTGTTATCGATGAACTGACCGACCTCTTGATACCGGAACTCCAACACCCCGACGCCCGCGCCGATGTACGGCGTGAACGCGTCGCGACGTCCAATAGGCAGGAATCGAACCGTGGCCGTAAACGGTACGATCCGCAGCTTCAAGTCCTGCTCGATTTCCGATCCGTTGGCGTTCTCGAACTCGGCATACACGCTGGGCACGGACCTGGAGTAGTAGCCCACGCCGAGACCGGCATCGACAAAGTCGGTCAGGGGGACGAGCCACTCGGCACCCACCGTGGGGCCGTGGAAGTCGCTGATGTTGAAGAGGAGCGAGTCGATCCCCTGGTTCAGGTTCCTGCGCAGAACATCATCGTTCCTGTCGCGAGCTGTTTCGCCGCGCGGGACGAAGCCCCCGATGTGGAAAGAGAACGCTTGTTGGGCATGGCTCACGGACGGCAGCGCCACGACGGCCATCAACGTCAGCACCCCGGCGAGGAAGAACGGTCGATGCATGAGATCTCCTTGTGCTGGGCGCCCGCTCGGCTCGCGTCGCCCACCCGAACGTCAGCATGACCGATGCCATCCCCGCGTGTGGGTTTTCCAGGGAAATCGGGCGGGTTCGGGGCGGATGTCCGGAGAAGGCGACACCATCGAGTCGGCTGGCGCCCCGCTCAGGGCCTACCTTCAGCGCTTTGGGAGACTCGATTGGAAGCTGGCGACGACCTCGAGCATCTGGTCGTGGAGCGTTGCGTTGCTAGCGAGCACCTGCCTGCCGCGCGAGGAGAACGTGCAGCCGTCGTAGTCGGTGACCGTACCGCCAGCCTCTTGGACGATTAGCGCACCGCCGGCGATGTCCCACGGCTTGAGGTCGCTCTCCCAGAAGCCGTCCAGCCGGCCAGCAGCGACGTAGCAAAGATCGATGGCCGCCGATCCGAGTCGTCGCACGGCGCGAGCTCGGCCGACAAATGCCGCGAACAACCCGACGATCTCGTCCACGCGTTGATGGACATCGTAGGGAAACCCGGTCACGAGCATGGAATCCACGAGGGTCTCAGTGCTAGATACCCGAATCGGTCGGCCATTCAGCCGGGCCCCGTCGCCGCGCTCCGCCGTGAAGAGCTCCTGACGCGAGGGGTCGTAGACAGCCGCCACCTCCGCACGTCCATCGACCTCGAGGGCGACCGACGAGCAGAAGATCGGCAATCCATGCGCGTAATTCGTTGTCCCATCGATCGGGTCGAAGACCCAGCAGGGCCCAGCCGGCGCTTCCTTGGCACCGCCCAGCTCCTCGCCAAGGACGGCGTGGGTTGGAAAGCGCGCCGCGATCAGCCGGCGGAACATGCGCTCGACCTCGACGTCCACGTCCGTGACGAGATCGATGGCGCCCTTCTTGTCCACACGCACGTCGTGGCCGAAGCGCGCCATCATCATGTCGCCGGCGCGGGTCACCGCCTCGACGGCCGTAGCAATGTGGATCGGATCGGGGCTCGCGTTCGAGGAGGGCAAGCTCACGGGGTGTGAAGAGCCGAGTCGGTTTCAAGCGCAGGCTGGACACGCTTGGTCATGCGCACCTCCATCCCGCCCTGCGGCGCCCGCATTAGCTGGACATCGTCCATAAAGCTGCGGATGAGGAAGATCCCGCGTCCGCTGGACTTGAGGAGGTTTTCAGGCGCCAACGGGTTTTGCAGCTCCGCGGGGTCGAAGCCCGCCCCCTGATCGCGAACGCTCACGACGAGCGTTGGCACACCGACGGGCCCGATGGTGAACTCTACGAACACGTGCTTGGAGGAGTCGTGCCGGTTCCCGTGCTTGATGGCGTTGATCACGCATTCCCGAATCGCCACGCCGACCCAGTGCGTCGCATCCTCGTCCAAACCGATCTCGCGACTGACATGATCGCTGATCACCTGGACGACATCGACCATATCGAAGATGCTGGAGAACTCCAGGCGCAGCCTGCGTGGAGACCCGACTGTCATGACCCGCTTGAATACCATCCCATCTGTTGCACGATGTCAAGCTGACCGACCCTGATAAGATTCCGCCATGCCCTCCGCCACGGCGATCACCATCAAGCCGGCCCGGCGCATCTCCGGGCGGCTGGGCGTGCCCGGCGACAAGTCGATTGCACACCGTTACGCATTATTAGCCGCCCTCGTCGACGGACCCTCCCGATTGGCCAACTTCGCCCCCGGAGCCGACTGTCACTCGACGCTCGGCTGTCTCGCGAGCCTCGGCGTCCAGATCCGGGAAGATCCCGCCTCGCGGTCCGTTACTGTCATGGGACGAGGTTTCAAGCAATGGCGTTCACCGTCTGGCCCGCTCGACGCCGGCAACTCGGGCACGACGATGCGGATGATGGCCGGACTTCTGGCCGCGCAGCCCTTCTCGGTGACGATGATCGGGGATGAATCGCTCTCACGCCGCCCCATGCGCCGCGTCATCGAACCCCTGGCGCGCATGGGGGCCCGCATCGAGGCAACGGACGGCCACGCGCCTCTGATGATCCACGGTCATCCGCTGCACGGGATCGACTTCGCGCCGGACGTCCCGAGCGCGCAGGTCAAAAGCGCGGTCCTCCTGGCGGGTCTGCACGCCGAGGGTTCAACCTCGGTGCGCGAGCCGGCTCAAACGAGGGACCACACCGAACGCGCGCTCACAACCTTCGGCTACCAACTCGACGTCGCCGGGCTGACGACGACGGTGCGAGGGGGACAGACCGGGCAGCCACGCGACGTGTCCATCCCAGGCGATTTCTCGTCGGCGGCCTTCTGGCTCGTGGCAGCCTCCGCGCTTCCTGGTTCCCATGTCGAAATCACGGACGTCGGTCTGAATCCTACCCGCACGGGCTTGCTCGACATCCTCCGCCGGTTCGGGGCCCGTGTAACGGTGGTAGAGACAGCGACCGAGGCCGGCGAACCACGAGGGACGATCCACGTCGAGGCCGACCGCCACGGCACTGTGGAGGTGCACCCGTCGGAAGTGCCCGGGCTCATCGATGAGCTTCCTGCGATCGCGGCGCTGGCCGCGCACAGCGGCCAGGTGGTCGTGCGAGGGGCGCGCGAGTTGCGCGTTAAGGAAAGCAACCGAATCACGACGCTCGTCACGGGCTTTCGCGCGCTTGGCATCGACGCGGATGAATATCCGGATGGGTTCATCATTCGCGGCAATGGGGCTCCCGCCGGCGGCGTCGCCCAGGCGCAGGGCGATCACCGAATGGCCATGGCCTTCGCCGTCGCGGCCTTAGCCGGACACGGCGCGTCCCGCGTGGACGGGTCGGACGCCGTCGTGATCTCCTACCCGGAGTTCTGGGAGACACTGGAGCGGCTCGTCGCGTGAAGACCGACAAGGTTTACTTGGTCGGCTTCATGGGAGCCGGCAAGACTTCAGTCGCGCGCGCCCTGGCGCACCGGCTTGGATGGCAGATGGCCGATATTGACGAGATGATCGAACGGCGGGAACACCAGCGCGTCGCCGAGATCTTCGCCAAGAAAGGGGAATCGTACTTTCGCGCGGCCGAGCGTGCGGTCCTGATGGACCAGCTCGCCTCCCGCCACATCGTGGTCGCGACCGGTGGTGGGACCTTCGTCGACCCTCAGAACCGGACAGTCATCAATCAGGACGGCACGTCGGTGTGGCTTGACGTGCCGTTCGACCGGCTGGTTGCCCGGGTGCCGGCCGACGGTAGGCGTCCGCTCGCCGCCGATCGCGCCGAGTTCGAGCGTCTCTATCTCCTCCGCCGGGCCGCCTACGAGCAGGCCCAGCTCAGGCTGGACGCTTCGCGCTCGACCATCCCAGGACTGGTCGAGCAAGTGCTGCACTGGCTCGAGAAGTAGGCGGAGGAGGCTGGCGAGACCCGGGCATGCGTCATCTGATCCTGACCGACATCCACGCCAACCTCGAGGCACTCGACGCCGTGCTCGCTGACGCCCGGGCACGCACGTACGACGACGTGGTCGTGTTGGGTGACGTGGTGGGCTACGGTGCGGATCCGAATGCGGTGGTCGAACGCGTTCGCGAGCTGACGCCGGTCGCGCTCGTGCGGGGCAACCACGACAAGGTCGCGTGCGGTCTGGAGTCAGCCGAAGGATTCAACCACGTCGCCAGGACCGCCGCCAAGTGGACCTACGACACGCTGACACCAGGGAACAGACAGTGGGTCGCCGACCTCCCCCCCGGTCCCTTGGCGATCAACGCCGATGTCCAGATTTGCCACGGGTCACCAATTGACGAGGACGAATACATCTTCGGTCCATCGGAGGCGCGTGTCGCGCTCCTCGCCACGACTCGCAGCCTGTGCCTGTTCGGACACACGCACTACCCCGCGATCTTCGAATCGGTCGACGGCTCCTTGCAGGGCGCGCGCGTGGCGGCGGCCGTTGAATCCGAGCTGCGTCTGCGCAGCGGCGTGAAGTACCTCGTGAACCCTGGCTCCGTCGGTCAGCCACGAGACGGCGATCCGCGCGCGGCGTATGCGATTGTCGACGCTCCCATGGGCCGCGTCGAGCTGGTTCGCGTGACATATCCCGTGCAGACTGCTCAGGAGAAGATCCGAAAGGCCGGCCTTCCCGATCCGCTCGCCGACCGGCTCGCGCTGGGACGTTAGATCCCGACTCGGTTAGGTGCCGACCCGCCTACCGGCCTGCGGTCTTGGCGCCGCGCTCGTCCCGCCGCTTGAGCTCGGCCGCGTAGGCGTCGCGCGCGGCGCGCGACCCGAGAATCCAGCCGATCACGACACCGACGATCAGCACAGCCGGGATGAAGATGAAGTGGCCAGCGGTCACCGCCGCGCGGCTCCAGCCGACCTGCGCTCCAGGGTCTCGACCTCGGATTCCACCTTGCGCAAGCGCTTGGCGATCGACCAGAGATACGCCATCAACAGCACCCAGACAACCGCGTAGGCCGTGATCAGCAGCGGCGCCGCGGGCAGTTGCTCTTGCGGCGGGAGCTGATCGATGGGCACGAAGCCGTCGGTGGCGGCTCCGGTCGGTGGCTGCATCGCGAGCAGCGGCGCGCTTGTCAGCAGCACGGTGACGAGCAGGCGAGCGCCGCGTCTCAACATCTTCGACACCCGAGACATCCGCGGCAGAGTCGCCGCACTCAACACACGCACCATGGGTCCAATCATCGCTACGTCTCTTCCGCGAGATACAGGTCGTCGAGCTTTGCGCGCTGGTGCTCGAACCGGACGCGCAGAGCCATGAGCAGCACGAAGAGCAACATGAACGCGCACACACTGAACCAGAAGGCGCCGAACATGCCGGGGCCAAGCGTCGGGACCACGCTCGTCCTCGGGTGAACGGTCCGCCAGATATTGACGGAAATGTAGACGAACGGCACGTTGAGCATCCCGAACACCGCCATCGCCGCGCTCAGTTTCTCGGAACCCGGTCCGCCGTACTTCCGCACGAGCAGGTAGCCGATGAAGATCACCTCGAGCAACAACGCCATCGTGAGTCGCGCGTCCCACTGCCACCAGACGCCCCAGGCCTTTCGACCCCAGAGCGGCCCAGTGACCAGTCCCATCAAACCGAAGATCACGGCGAGCTCCGCTGCCGCGGCGGCGATGCGGTCCGCGCGCCGGTCACCCTTGAAGAGATAGATGGCGTCGTAGACGCCGGAGATGAAAATCGCCGTGAACATGACGAACCACGCGGGCACGTGGAAGTAGAAGATCTTCTGTACCAGAAGCATCGTCGATTCGTACGGTGCGTTCGCGATGACGAAGGGCGCCACGGCGAACATCAGCGCGGTCACCCCGAAGACTGGCAGGAAGAAATTCTGCATCGCTGTTATCTTTCTTGCACGGCCGCTCGGGCCCCACTCCCAGCGCGACCTGACGATAACGCCGTCGCTCGGATTCGCATGTCCTCGCTCAGGCGCGGCCGCGGGCTCGGCTGCCCCACTTGCCGAACCCGCCTACCCCCTACGGCCTACGGCCTGGCGACGCAGTCCCGCTCGCACCGGGCTACTCCGTCATCAGTGGTTCGAACATCCACAAGCAGAACGTCAAGAACACGGTGTCAAACGCCGTCACGATTGAAATCCACATCGTCGCCATCGCTTCGTCTGGCGTGTTCTGCAAGAGCGCCGACGTACCCTGTACGCCGGCAATCATCACCGGAATGGTGACCGGATACAAGAGGATCGGCAGCATGATTTCCCGTGTGCGCGCGCGCACGAGCATCGCCGCAAAAAGCGTCCCGACCGATGCGAACCCGACCGTGCCGGCCAACAGCAAGACGATGAGCAAGAGTGGTCGCGAGAAGAGCGGCGCCTGAAACAGCAGCGCGACCATCGGCACCAGCACAACCTCCGTGCTCAGCATCAACAGCACCATACCGAACAACTTACCAAGATAGATGGCGGGTCGCGGTGCGGGCGCGAGCAGCAGCGCGCGGAGCGTCTCACCATACCGTTCCCGTTCGAAGATGCGTCCAAGCGCCAGCGTGCCGGAAAACGCGATGGCGATCCAAAGAATGCCAGCCGCCGCATCTTGAACCGGCGCGCCTTCCTTCACGAACGCGAACGAAAACACGATCAGGCACGAGACGGCAAAGAAGAGCGTCGTCGACACGATCTCGAGGCTCTTCACCTCGATCGCGAAGTCCTTCTTCAGGATCAGCAGCGCGACGCGGATCGGAGACATCCTGAGTCAGTGTCCTACCAGCGTCCGATAGCGGGCTCGCAGACCGCTTCCACCACGCTCGTCGGTGATGAGCCGTCCGTCACGGATCACGGCCACTCGCGTGACGAGCCCGTCGGCCAAGTCCAGATCGTGCGTAGCCAAGACGACGATGGCACCGGTGGCAGCCAGCGCCCGGAGTCGATGCGAGACGATCGTCACCGCACGGTCGTCCAGGCCCGCGAAGGGCTCATCCAGCAGCACCAAACGCGGTGCGTGCAGCAGCGCTCGTTCCAAGGCGAGCCTCTGGCGCATGCCGCGTGAGAAACCTGAGACTTGATCGGCGCCGCGCTCGGTCAGCCCTGCGGCGGCCAGCGCTCCGTCGACGCAGCCCCGTGGGTCGGCCCCGTGCAAGCGGGCGAAGAACTCCAGGTTCTGCCGAGCCGTCAGCTCGGGATAGAGGTGCAACTCGTGAGCCAGGAGCCCGATGCGCCCGCGAAGGGCTGGACCGACGTCGGCCGCGCCGCGATCACCGTACCGGATCGTACCGGTGGAGGGCACAACGAGCGTCGCGATCATACCAATGAGCGTGGACTTGCCCGCCCCGTTCGGACCAAGCAGCCCGAGGATGTCGCCAGCAGAAATCGCGAGGGAGACTTTCGAGACGGCGCGCCGACGGCCGAAGTGACGCGAGACGTCGGCCAGCGCTACGCGATCGAAATCGACGGTCACGCGACGACGCCTGGGCGGCCGGCCGGGTCAGGGCTCGCGCCCTCGCTCTCGAGAGCGCCATACACGTGCTCGAGCTGCGCCAGAAGCTCCTCGCGGCGCGGTGCGTACCGGGAACCATCGCCCTTCCCGCGGCGGTGATCGTTCTCGAGCCGAACCAGCTCCTGAAAGAGCTTCTCTCGCCGAGCGAGGAGCTGCTTCCGGAGCTCGCCCGCCGCCCGAGGCGACGACCGACGGCCGAACCACACGCCCGCGAGCACGACCGCAATCGACAGGGCGAGAGCCGTATATCGCGGCCACGGGCTGTAGTGCGGCAGACCCGTGATCGTCAGCTGGATGGGCGTGCTGGCCGGCACAGCGCCACCGGCCGCCGCAATGTAGATCTGGCCGCCGGCCGGCATCTCCTGCTGACGGGAGAGCTGCGGCGAAGTCAGCTTCGCGTCGCCGACCTTCTTCACGATCACGCCGAGGTTCTCCATGTTGGCCGGAAACGGCTGCTCGATCTCGATGGTGTCGCCCTGCTGCGGCAGCACGAAGCCGATCTGAACGAAGGTCGCCCCCGGCGCGAACGGTCCCTGGACGCGCACCCGAGTCCCGACGACGTTCACCTGCTCCTGCGGGCCCTCCATGAGCGCGGCACCGCCCGCGCCGGTCGGCAGCTCGAACTCGAACGGCGCCTTCGGATTGACTCTGACGCGAGCGTTGTTCGTGATGTCGAGCAGGTAGTACACACGGGCGCGTTCTTCATCTGGCTCGACGACCAATCGCGTGTCGCCGGCCAGTACCACGATCCCGTCCGCCGCCGGTGCCGCCGCCTCGGCGGCCGCTCGTGCGTCCTTCTCGTTGTCGGTCGCCACCAGCAGCAGCCGGACGCCTCCCTGAGCGGGTCCTGTGAATTCCTGCGTCTCCAGCCGCTCGTCCTCGACGGTCGTCACGGCTTTGACCTTCGCGCCCGCGGCCACGACCAGCTCGGCGCGCCCGCTCTCGTTGGTCCGGACGATCTGCGACTGTCCGTCGACGATGAACTCGACGGGCTGATTGGGCAGGTTGTTGGCTAGGTCGCCGCGAATGACGCGCACCGACACGGTCCGGTCCGGCAGGTCGTTCACCGGCCGAGGAATGCCCGACATCATCTTCGGGTCGGGCATCTGGAGCTGCGCGACGGCCGGCGTTCCAACGGCAGCCAGCGTGGCCACGGTCAGCGCGCGCAAGAGCCACGTCCTCACAGCCGTGCTCCACATGACTTGCAGAATCGCGCGTCCACGTCGTTGGCGGTGGCGCATGCCGCACACGTCGGCCCGGCGGACCGTGCGGCAGCTTCGCGGGGTGCGTCGTGCGTCCCCAACCGCTTCGCGAGATCTTGCTCGATCCGTTGGCGATAGCCCGTGCCGGCATCCAACTGTCGGATCAGGCGCGCCGCGCGTCCTCGCAAACGCCCGGACATCTCCTTGAAGTCCTCTTCCGACAGCTTCTTCATCGCGTGATCGAACTCGAGCTCCTTGATCGCGCGCAACGTCAAGACCTTCTCCCGCTCGAGCGCCGCACGCGTCCGCTCGCCCACCATTGGCGTCCGATCATCCTCCTCAGCGACCAGCGGTCTCACGGTGCGAAACGTGGCGATCGCGACCAGCGCCACGGTGCCCATGAGCACCGTCAGCAGAAGGACAACGGTGAGCCCCTGCGCACGCGCCATCCAGGTGACGGCAGTGGCACACGCCAGCGCTGCGAGCACGAAGAAGTGCCACGGCCGTAAGCCCGCCTCTGCGTCCGCGGCGCCGGCGGCCGGAGATGTCGAGTAGCTACCTGAGGGGGCGCTCTTAGTCGAGGTTGCGGAGCTCATCGTCCAGTCGCTCGTCGACCTCGGGATCCCTCACGTCGGCCGAAGCGGACTCCGACGTGTGAGGCCGACGCGACCAGCGTATGGCAACGAGGCCGAGCACGCCGATACCGCCGACCCCCAGGATGTACGGCAGCATCCACGCGAGACGGTTGAAGCCCCGATCGAGCGGCGCTCCCAACATTTCTTGGCTGCCGTACTCAGTGATGAACCACTGGATGATTTCCTCGCGGTTCTTCCCCTGGTCGACGAGCGTCGCGAGCTGGCCGCGCATCTTGTGTGAGACCGGACACGGATCCTTCCGGCATTCGCCGATGGCCGCGTGACCGCAGGTCGGGCAGGTGCAGACAATCTCCTTCTGCATTTGACGCTCGAACTCGCTGCGCGCGTAGTGCGAGGTCTGGATGTCGTTGGACAGGCCGCTTGCACCGGCGCCATGCTCCGCCTGCTGGGCGAACGCCGTCGCGGTCCAGCCGCCGACCAAGGCGAGCACCAGGGACACCGTCGTCGCGGCCTGGGCAGCCGCCTGTGCCGTCGCGCGCGACGCAGCGAACGAGAGCGCTCGTTCCGGCAACAGGGCGATCCCGGTCCCGAGCGCCATGATGCCGAAGCCGAACCAGATCCAGTTGACCAGCGGGTTGACGAAGATCTGCAGCGTCACCGCCTGCGACCCGGCATCAAATGCGCCAAGGACGATGTACAGGTCCTCGGCGAACGTCCGCCGGATGGCGACCTCCGTCGTTGGCGGCTCGTCCTCGTGTTTGTGGAACGACCACTTGGCCGGGTAGAGGGTGTCGATCTGCTTGCCGTCGACCAGAATGGCTTGGTGGGCCGTGACCATCTGCTTCTGGCCGTCATCCGAGACGGTGAGCTTGTCGTTCCGGATGGTGTACTGACCGAGCGTCGTGGTCTCGCCGACCTGCAGAAGAACCTGGATGTCCTTCTTGAACCCCTCACCAGCGAACCCGAGGAAGATCAGAACGATCCCCAGGTGGACGATGTAGCCTCCGTAGCGACGCTTGTTCCGGCTCGTCAGACCAATGAGCGCGGTCAGGAAGTCCGTTCCGGTGTTGCCCTGCCGCACGCGCGTACCTCGCCAGAACTCCTGCACAATCGTTCCGGTCACGAACAGGCAAAGCGCGACGCAGATGCCGGAGACCCACACCCGGAACCCGAGAGCCGCGAACGCGCCGCTCGCGACCAGTCCGGCCACCACCGGCCACAAGAACTGATCCCGCAGATTGACCAACGTCGACTTGCGCCACGCCAGCAGCGGTCCAACGCCGGTCAGCAACAGAAGGATGAGCCCGATTGGCAGCATCCACTTGTTGAAGAATGCCGCCCCGACCGTCAGCCGCTCGCCGGTGACAACCTCGCTGAGCGTCGGGAACATCGTCGCGAAGAGCACCAAGAACGCGGAGAAGAGCAGGATCCAGTTGTTCAGCAGGAACGCGCCTTCGCGTGACACCCACGAGTCAAGGTCGTTGCGCGCCTTGAGCAGCGGCAACCGATAGATGACCAGGCCAAAGCTCACGGTCAGGATGGTCACCATGAAAATCGTGAAGAGCCACGCGAGCTCGCGGTCCTCGCCAAACGCGTGCACCGACTGCACGATGCCAGACCGCGTCATGAAAGTGCCGAAGATCGTGAGAAAGAACGTCAAGATGACGAGCGTGACGTTCCACACGCGGAGCATGCTGCGGCGCTCTTGCACGATGACCGAGTGCAGGAACGCCGTTGCGGTGAACCACGGCAGCAGACCGGCGTTCTCAACCGGATCCCAGCCCCAATAGCCGCCCCAGCCGAGCTCCTCGTAGGCCCAGATCATGCCGAGCATGAGGCCGAACGAGAGGAACAACCACGCGAACATCGTCCAACGACGCACCGCGCGCAGCCACGCGTCGTCGAGATGCCCCGTGATGAGAGCGGCCATCCCGAAGGCGAAGGGAATGGTCATGCCGACAAAGCCGGTGTAGAGCGATGGCGGGTGAATCACCATCCAGTAGTTCTGCAACAACGGATTCAGACCGTCGCCGTCAGGCGGCGCGGACGTCAAGAACGTCGAGAACGGGTTCTTGTGCACCACCATCAGGAAGAGGAAGAACATCTCCACGACCGAGATGGTGGCAATGACGTAAGGAATGAGCTCGCGGTGCCGTTCCCGGTTCACGGAGACGGCAATCGCGCCGAACACCGAGAGCAGGAACACCCAGAACATGATCGAGCCGTCGAGGCCGCCCCAGTATGAGGTCAGCTTGTAGAAGAGCGGCTGGACTGAATCCGAGTAGTGCGCCACGTACTTGATGGTGAAGTCGTCGGTGAGGAAAGCGTGGGCCATGACGGCCGAAGCGACCGTCATGAGCGCGGTGATCAGATAGAACGCGCCGACCCCGCTTTCAGTCAGCCGTCTTGAGCCCCGCCGGGCACCCACGACGGAGGCGACCGTGGCGTAGCTGCACACGACGAACGTCGCGAGCAGAAGAAACGAACCGAGAGCGGCCATCTAGCCTACTTTCTTGGACGGCTCGTACTTGGACGGGCACTTCGCCATCACGCCGTTGGGATCGACATGGAAGCCCTCGTCCGTCAGTCGGCCCTTGAGCACGACCTCGGCTTCCTCGCCCGGCGTGTCCTTGAACGTGTCGGGCACGACGCCCGTGTACCGCGCGTCAACGACGCTGCCCTTGTTCTGCACCCGGAAGCGGTATTCGAGCGTCTTCGGGTTCACCATGATCGACTTGGCCACGATGAAACCGTGCAACTGGAGGCGCTTGCCCTCCCACTGCTCACGGCTCGTCATCACTTCATCGACGTGCTTGTAGTACTCGGTGCCTTCGCGCAAGGTGGACCACAGCAGTCCGGAAAAGGCGAGCACCAGAACGGTCGTTGTGACGCCGATCTTGATATGTCGATGTGTCATAAGGGTTTCCGGGAACAATGGCAGTCTCAGAATAGCTCGACTCCCCCCCTGATGCAAGCACGCAACAGCAATGCGGCGCGGCGGAGTCCTCCAGGGTCACTCACGGCTCCCGGGAATGAGAGATACGCCGGCGCCCGAATCCGCGACTTGGGCCGCTTGGGGCCGGGTCAGCTCGTCCATGAGTTCCACAACGGCCGCCACTGGCAAGCCCACCACGTTGGCGTACGAACCCTCGATCCGCGGAATGAATCGGGACGCGAGTCCCTGGATAGCATACGCCCCAGCTTTATCTGCGCCCTCGCCAGATTGGACGTGCCAACGGATGTCCTGGTTACTGAGGGTCGCGAAGACCACTGCCGTCCGTTCGACTCGGGTAGCCTCTCGGTCACCCGCCCGCACGCTGATGCCAGTCAACACCTCGTGGGTTCGCCCGGAAAGCTGGCGCAGCATCCGCTCGGCGTCCGGGTCGTCTGCCGGCTTGCCGAGAATCGTGCCGTCCACGACAACGGCGGTATCGGCGCCCAGAGTGACCCGATCGGGTCTATCCGGTTGGTGAGCACGCGAGGACTTCTCGGATGCCAGCCGGAGGACATAGCCCTCGGGCGTTTCGCCCTCGCGGAGGGTCTCGTCGACATCGACCGCAAACACATCGAATGCGAATCCGGCCGCGCGCAGCAGCTCCGCCCGCCGTGGCGACGCCGATGCCAGTACGATGCGCACGATGAGCAATAATATCTTCAAGAACCCAATGGTTTCGCTGAAGCAGACGGCTCCACGCGTGCTCGCCGACATCGTCCGCCAGGCCCCACTCTCGCCAGGCAAGGTCGACTGCGCGTGGCTCCTCGCGGTTGGGCCGGCCGTGCAGCGGCAGACCGCCATCCGGCTCGGCGCTGATCTCTTGGTCGTGGATGCGATGGGCCGGGCGTGGGCCGATGAAGTTCGGCGGTCGTCGCGGGTGATTCTCGCTCGGATACAGGCGCTGCTTGGCGACGCGACTGTTTCCCGTATTGAGGTCCGCGAGCGATGACGCCTCGCTCCGCCGTCATCGTCGGTGCCGCCCGCACGCCGACCGGAAAATTCCTCGGCACGCTGAAGTCGTTCACCGCGCCGCAGCTCGGCGCGCTCGTCGTGGCGGAGGCGGTGCGGCGCGCCGGCATCGACACGGCGATCGTCGACGAATGCATCATGGGCAACGTCGTGTCGGCCGGACTCGGTCAGAATCCGGCGCGACAAGCCGCCCTCAAGGGCGGCCTCGCGGACCACGTTGCCGCGCTGACCATCAACAAGGTCTGCGGTTCGGGGCTGAAGGCCGTCATGCTCGCCGCGCAAGGCGTGGCCGTCGGTGACATTGAGACCGCCGTCGCCGGCGGCATGGAGTCGATGAGCAACTGCCCGTACCTGCTGCCGCGTGCGCGGGAGGGATGGCGGCTGGGCAACGGCGAGCTCGTCGACACGATGATCAACGATGGGTTGTGGTGCGCCTTCGAACAGTGCCACATGGGCAATTCGGGCGAGGTTGTCGCGTCTCACTACCACATCGACCGCGCGACTCAAGACGAATATGCCGCCGCCAGCCACGCGAAGGCGGTCGCGGCGATCGATGCCGGCTGGTTCAAGGACGAAACCCTGCCGGTGTCCGTCGCACAGAAGACGGGTGCTCCACTCTCGGTCACAGATGACGAACCGGTGCGTCGCGACAGCACGGTCGAGGCCCTAGCGGCGCTGAAGCCGGCGTTCCAGAAGGACGGAACCGTGACCGCCGGGAACGCTCCCGGCGTCAACGACGGCGCCTCTGCTCTCGTCGTGATGTCCGAGGAGCGCGCGCGAGCACTCGGCATCAGGCCGCTCGCACGGATCGTCGGGCAGGCGACGAGCGGGCTCGCCCCGAAGTTCGTGCTGATGACTCCGGTCGAGGCCGTGCGTCGGCTGGTCGATAAGATCGGGTGGCCCCTCGAGAGCGTCGACCTATTCGAACTGAACGAAGCGTTCTCGGTGCAGGCGGTCGCCGTCCTCCGCGAGCTCACCATCGACCCGGGGAGGGTGAACGTGCACGGTGGCGCCGTCGCGCTCGGCCACGCCATCGGCTCGAGCGGCGCTCGTGTCCTGACCACACTCCTGTACGCAATGCGGCGCCGCAACGCCCGTCGGGGCATCGCAACGCTCTGCCTCGGAGGGGGCAACGGTGTCGCGCTCGCCGTCGAACGCGCATGACCAGGTCGCGCTCATCGGGTTCACGGGGGCAGGTGAGCGCGCCTTTGCACCCATGAACCCACGAACCTCTGAACCTCGAACCCGTGAACTCCTGAACCGCCGATGATCGATTCTTCCATCCGCACCGTCGGAGTGGTTGGTGCCGGCACCATGGGCAACGGCATCACGCAGGTTTTCGCTCAGGCGGGGTTCGTTGTCCACATGGTGGACGTCTCAGCGCTCGCGCTCGATCGCGCGCGCGCGTCGATCGAGAGGAGCCTCGGCAAGTTCGTCGAGAAGGGAAAGGTCTCAGCCGCCGATCGCGATGCCACAGTTGGGCGCGTTCGCACGCACACCGCCCTCGATACGCTGGCACCGGCCGACTACATCGTCGAGGCCGTGATCGAGGACGCCGAGACCAAGCGGTCGCTGTTCAAGACGCTCGATGCGCTGGTGAGACCCGACGTGATCCTCGCGTCCAACACGTCATCCATCTCAATCACGGTGCTCGGCGCCGCCACGAAACGCCCCGACCGCGTGCTGGGCATGCACTTCATGAACCCTGTGCCGCTGATGACGCTGGTGGAACTGATTCGTGGCCAAGCGACGTCAGACGAGACTATGGCGACCGCGTTGACGCTGTGCGGCGTGCTGGGCAAGAACGGCGTCGAAGCGGCGGACTACCCAGGCTTCATCGCAAACCGAATCCTGATGCCGATGCTGAACGAAGCGTTCTTCGCCGTGATGGAGGGGGTGGGCACACCCGAAGCGATCGACACCGTGATGCGGGGCGGCGTGAATCATCCGATGGGACCGTTGACCCTCGCCGACTTCATCGGCCTGGACGTCTGCCTCGCGATTCTCACTGTATTGCACGAGGGCCTCGGCGATCCGAAATATCGGCCCTGTCCGCTGCTGAAGCGCATGGTCGCGGCCGGCCAGCTCGGTCGCAAGTCGGGCCAAGGGTTCTACACCTACGCGTAGACTTCCCTGCCCCTACCGGACTGGCCAGACTCACCCGGCCGACCCGGTCTTCTTCGCTGGTCGCCGCAGCAGCGCGAGCGCCCCAGTGATGGGCGCGAGAATCGCGACTTCCTGGGCGACCGCCATCAGGTTGTAGACGATGGACGGCCACGTGAAGAGCTGTCGCCGCTCCGTGCCCCGGAAGATGTCGAGGTCAGAGATGAACCAGCCCTCGGCGAACGGCCAGAGGACCTTGATGCCGCGCGGCGGCGTCGGATCAGCGCCGAGCCAGTCGAGGGCTGCGTGCGATCCCCACGCGAGGCCACAGAACAGGCCGAACCCGAGGCTGCCTCGGCCGGTGACCCACCCTGTCACGGCCGTCGCGACAATCGTCACGAGGAGCGTGGAACCGATGCTATGCGTCACCGCGCGATGAATGGGTTGATACAGGAGATCCGCATCCGGTAGCGCGGCCAGCAGCATGCTGGAGATGAGGGCCACCCTGAAGGTGGGCCTCGCGCGCGAGTCGAGCAGAGGTTTGACGGAGAAAGCGATGGCCGCCCCGGCGAGGGCGTGCCCAACGGGGCTCGGCATGTTCTGCCCACATCATCGCAGATCGTTCGGGCAGTTTCTGCAAACTCGGCGCCCAGAGGCGAAAGTCTATTCATGCCTGCAAGGATCTGATTAATTTGATGTTATGTCTCAGGATCGAGCTATTTAATCCTTGACTTTCGCCAGGCACGCCACTAGAATACGTATGCTTCCGAGAGGTCAACGTCGGCACACTCGGGTTCGCGCCCGGGTCACATCGCGAGCACAGGCCCGAGACGAGGGCCCAGGACGAGAACAGGAAGGACCATCGCATGCCTCCAGTAGAGCGACCAACCGTATCCGGAGACCGCGACGACCGCGAGCGTTTGAAAGCGGTCGAGCTGGCCGTCGGCCAAATCGAGAAGCAGTTCGGCAAGGGCTCCATCATGCGGCTGGGTCAGAAGGGTGCGATCCAGCCGGTCGACGCCATTCCCACCGGCGCGATCAGCATCGACTACGCCCTCGGCGTTGGCGGAGTCCCGCGCGGGCGCGTCGTTGAAATCTTCGGCCCTGAGTCTTCAGGCAAGACCACGCTGGCTCTCCAGATCATCGCTGAGGCGCAGAAGGTCGGCGGCGTGTCCGCGTTTGTCGACGCCGAGCATGCACTCGATGCGTCGTACGCGCAGAGGCTGGGGGTCGATCTCGACAACCTGCTCGTCTCGCAGCCTGACAACGGTGAGCAGGCGTTAGAGATCGTCGAAGTCCTCATCCGCTCGGGTGGGGTCGACGTCGTGGTGGTCGACTCGGTAGCCGCGTTGGTCCCCAAGGCAGAAATCGAAGGCGAGATGGGTGAAGCGCAAATGGGCTTGCAGGCGCGACTCATGTCGCAAGCTCTTCGCAAGCTCACCGGTGTGGTCGCCAAGTCGAAGACGTGTCTCATCTTCATCAACCAGTTGCGCGAAAAGATCGGCGTGATGTTCGGTAATCCCGAAACCACGACCGGTGGCCGAGCGCTCAAGTTCTACGCATCGGTACGACTCGACATTCGGCGGATCGCCAGCATCAAGGACGGGGAAGCCGTCGTGGGTGGGCGCACGCGCGTGAAGGTCGTCAAGAACAAGGTGGCACCACCGTTCCGCGAAGCCGAGTTCGACGTGATGTACGGTGAGGGCATCTCTCGAACGGGCGACCTGCTCGACTTGGCGGTCGACAAGCGGATCGTCGAGAAGAGTGGGGCGTGGTTCGCCTACAACGGCGAGCGTCTCGGGCAGGGCCGCGAGAACGCCAAGCTCTTCCTCAAGGAGAATCCGGACACCTCTAGGGCCATCGAGGAGAGGGTGCGGCGAGAACTGGGCATGAGCCGCGAGGTCGAGCCGGCCACCGTGTAGGCCGCAGTCCTGCCAGAATCTCGGCAGCTGAGCGCTCCAGATCCTTCAGAGCGCTCAGCTGTACCGGATCACGTTTCGCGGCGCGGAATTCGCAATAGCATCACAAGAGAGGTGTCCATGGCATCACAGGATATGGACCGCCCGCCGATCTCCGATCCAGAAGCACCCATGGAGCGATCGCTCATCGAGGAGTTCCTGCAAGCGCACGGCACGAGCTTCGCGACGTTGTCGGCCCTGCCGCCAGACAAAGCTGATGCGCTCTTGCGGGACGCCTCACGCTACGCGTCGACGAGGCTGATGGAAGTCGAATCGCGCGCGAGGTTCTTGAATTCCATCAAAGGCGACGTCGGTCTCTCGTCCTAGCGGCTCCGCTGCGCTCATCGCTCGCACGTCAACACGACGCCCAGGTCCTGGCTGTGCAGCTGCCCATGCACGTGCTATCATTTTGGTCCTCGCGCCTCGCACGACAACCGCGTACGTCCGAGTGGCTAGGTAGCTCAGTTGGTAGAGCACACGACTGAAAATCGTGGTGTCGCCAGTTCGATTCTGGCCCTGGCCACCATCAACTCCTTCCCCTTCACAACTTTCGCGAGCCGGTCCCGAAGCGCCTCCGCGTCGGTTTCGGCCTTGTCCCCGCAATTGTCCCCGTCAGTGTCTGGAGCTTGCGCGTCGTGTCAGCAGACCCCCTTCCGACGTGCTTCAAGATCTCGCCTTCGACCTCCCGAATCGAGGCTGTGAGCCGACCTCGCGGGCGGAACCTCCTGGCAGCGTCAGACGGAAGCCTCGCTCGGCTAGTTGCCCTGGTAGACGCTCCACCCGTACGTTAGCCGGCGATTCTCGACCACCTCTCGCCGTCTGGCACACAGCACCACGCCCGTAGCCCGTTCGACAACCTGGCACGCACCCAGGTGCACGTCCAGATCGAAGAGCCGCGTCAGCCGCGCGATATCAGCGACATGACACAGCCGCGACGCCATGGCCGCTTCCAGCGAGGATTGCCCTTGCTTGGCGCCGTCTTCGTTGAAGGCGAGCCGGACGGACGGAACAGGCTGATTCTTCATGCGGGGCGAGACGTAATACGACGGCGACGAAGACGTGCGAAGGGCCTGGGACAGCGCGGCTGGCACCTGCGAAGCCGGTCGGGAAGCAAAGTGATCCACCGTAAGGTCGGGCCGCTTCCTCAGATGCTGCAGGTGCACTCCGATCTCGTAGACATACTCATTCGGCTCCGGCAGGCTCACGAACACTTGGGACCCGGGTGGCAAGGTCGCCAGGAAGTCCACCAACCCGTCGTTCGCCTCGTCGATCGCCAGCTGGACCCTCGCATTGGACGCATTGTTGAGGACCGTGGTGACCGCCAATACGGAGGTGGCCATCAGAGCTCCAACGCCCCAGGCGAGCCGCCCCGACGCGACCCGCTGCGTGCGGTGCCAGCTCAGTAGACCGTCGAGCAGCACGCCACTCACGGCGCAGGCGCCCAGCGCAAACGGGAGCATGTGATACTCGAGAAGCGAGGGCCAGGTGAGAAAGATCGACACCCATCCCCCCCATCCAGAGACCCATTTGCCAGACCAGGCTCTTAACCCGCTCATCCGCTCCCGGGATCCAGAGGGGAGCTGCGAGCAGCAGCGGCAGGAGGTAGATGAAATCGCGCCCGCCGAAGAGCGCCCAGCGCTTGAGCGAATTCAATATCGTGCCCACCTCAAGACGATAGGCTCCCGTGTACTCGCCCTCCGGGAGGGACGGCACTGCGAAATACCACCGCAGGCCGAGGAAGACGCCGACGCAGAGGATGCTAGCGAGCACGTGGAGCCATAGCCCGGGGACCCGGACTCCCACTTCTCGACGTCGCCCCGCAGTCTCTGCAGGAGGAACCACGAGGCGCTGATGGGCACCAGGACGACCGCCGTTTCCTTGGTCAGGCATGCCATCAGCACGAACACGAAGAGGAGTCCAAGTCGAGCCGCCGCCCGCCGGCCTGCCCCCCACAGCCGTGGCGAGGCCGCCACGAGCGGCAAGGCGGCGGCGAGCCACAAGGTGAGGGGCACTTCACTCTTGGTGAGCGTATAGAAATGCTCGATCACTGGACCGCACAGCACGAACAGCAACCCGGCCGCGAACGAGGCGCGCCGACTGCCTCCTGCCAGGCGCACGAATCGGACCAGGCAGATTGTCGTCACGACCAGAACGAGCCAGTTGATCAGGAACAGCGCCAGCGGGTGGACACCGAACAACATGTGACGCATTCCGTAGAAGAGCCAGTATCCGGGCATGAAGCGCCCGGTGTTCCGCGTCAACTCGATGGCAACAGACCAGTCCTTCGGCATGCCCTCCGCCAGCTGAAGAACGACTCCGTCGTCAAACAGACCGAGTTGTGGCGACCGCAGTCGCGGCAGCATCAGCACGCCCGCGACGAGCAAGAGGACGAAGACCGCTACGCCTTGCCGCGGCGCGCGAGGCTGGAATTCAGGCGTGTTCAGGGGCGTGCCCACCATTGAAAAAGGCGACGGCCGGCAAACCGTCGGCGCTCACCCGTCTCGGGCAGGCCGGGAGAGGGCCTGGCTGATCGGTCCTCACAAGGAGATCATCGTAGTGCGCGCGCGCCGGCCTGTCGATCGCGCCCCGCTCCCAGAGCACTCGCCCACGCAGTTCAGGTCGGCAACATCTCACCGAGGATGCCGCGCGGGATGCACCGATCGCCCGGGTCCATCAACTCCGGATCGTGCATCTGATTCGCCCGCATGTACGCCATGCGCTCCTTGGCCCAGGGGGTCATGCCTGGGATGCGGCCATCCGGCGGATCGATGATGCGCGACCGCGCGGACCGGATGACACTCCGTTTGTACTCATACCACTCGTGCCCATACGCGCCCGTGCCGGCGTCGGCCTCGTCGAGCTTGCGCGTCGCCTCTCCCTCGAGCACGTTGCGGAGCTCCTCGTCGGTCACGGCGGGCTTCTCGCCCAGCTTCGCTGGACGCTGAAGGGTGTGAAGAACGAGTCGATGTTGTTCCAAAAGCCCTGAATATCGGGTTGCCCGCCGGGCGTTCGGGGCGGAGTCCATGCGCGCGCGGTCGGCGACGTCCCTTGGCTACGAATCGTCTCTCCGCCGGCCAGCACAACGCCGATCGCCAGTGTCGTCGACGGCACGCCGAGCCGGTGTCTCATCACGCCTCCTCCGGTATGGCCCGGGACCGGAGTACACCAGTGCCGGCACTCCCCACGGGTCGAGAGAAGTCGCGCGGTCGCGACCGATTCGGATATAAGATGCAGCCCTCACCGGAACGACACAGGAGCTGATCGACACATGTGGCAGCACAATTACACACCGTTGGGTGATAGTCTCGGCCTGAGCGCCCTCGTCGCCGCTCTTCCGTTGATCGTGCTGGGCGTGATGCTCGGCGTGCTGCGAAAGCCGTCCTGGATCTCAGCGCTGAGCGCGCTCGGATCCGCGCTGTTCGTCGCGCTGATGGTCTACGGCATGCCCGCGGAGCTCGCCTTCATCGCCACGGTTTACGGCGCCGCCTATGGGCTTTTTCCCATCGCTTGGATTGTCTTCGCGTCGATCATGCTCTACCGGCTCGCAGTCGATACTGGCAAGTTCGAGGTCATCAAGGACTCGGTTGGCAGCCTAACCGACGATCGGCGATTGCAGGCTCTGTTCATCGCGTTCTCATTCGGGGCCTTCATCGAAGGCGCCGCCGGCTTTGGGGCGCCTGTGGCAATTTCGGGCGCCATGCTCGCGGGCCTTGGCTTCAACCCGTTCTACGCGGCGGGCATCTGCCTGCTCGCCAACACGGCCCCCGTGGCGTTCGGCTCAATCGGTATTCCCGTGACGACGCTCGCGGGGGTGACAGGGCTGCCGGTGATGGCGCTGAGCGCCATGGTCGGGCGCCTCTGCGCGATGGTCTCGATCATCATTCCAGCGTACCTGCTGGTCGTCGTGGCTGGTCCGGCGCGCGCGCTCGAGGTGCTGCCCGCGATCATCGCCTGCGGCGTGTCGTTTGCCGGTATGCAGTTCTTCGTCTCGAACCACCTCGGTCCCGAGCTCACGGACATCCTGAGCTCGCTCACGTGCATCATCGTGATGGTCGCCGTCATGAAGCTTTGGCGTCCGGCCCGGATCATGCGTCTGGAGGGTGATCACGAAGTCACCGCGACCCTCACACACCACAGCCCATCGCAGCTCGCGTTGGCTTGGTCGCCTTACCTACTGCTGGTCCTGTTCGTGCTCGCTTGGGGCGAGCCGGACATCAGACGAGGCATCGACACCTGGACCAATGGCCTGTTGCCGTCGTTCATGCCCAAGGCATCCACCGGGTTGAACGTCTTGAATGTGCCCGGATTGCACAACCTGATCACGCGAGTGCCACCAGTTGTCGTCGAGCCGGCTCCCTATGCGGCCGCTTACACCTTGAACTGGCTGAGCGCCTCCGGGTCCGCGTGCTTCCTGGCGACTATCGTGGCGGCCTTTGTCCTGAAGGTCAAGCCGGCGCAGTTCGTTGGCATCTACAAGGCGACGTTCGCGCAGCTCAAGTACGCAATCTTGACGATCGCCTCGATGTTGGCGCTCGCCTATCTGATGAACTACTCGGGGATGACCTCGACGCTCGGGCTCGCGTTGGCCGCGTCGGGTGGCGCGTTCCCGTTCTTCAGCGCGGTGCTCGGTTGGCTCGGGGTGTTCCTGACCGGCAGCGACACGTCAGCGAACGCGCTCTTCGGGAATCTCCAAGTGGTCACCGCGAATGCGATCGGACTGAACCCCGTGCTCATGGCCTCCGTCAACTCTTCGGCCGGGGTGATGGGCAAGATGATTTCGGTGCAGAGCATCGCGGTGGCTGTTGCCGCGACCGGCATGACGTCGGCTGACGAAGGCCGCCTGTTCCGTTTCACCTTCAAACACAGCGTGGTCTTGATGATCGCAATGGGTGTGATCTCGATGATCTTCGCCTACGTCGTCCCCGGCTGGGTACCGGCCGCGCCAGCCAAGTAGTGACGGTGCTCCTCGAGGCGCCGACACGGCGCCGCTCGGTGGCCCCGCCGTGACGAAGACGGCTGAACCCGAACACTCCGCGCCATCGGGCGTGCGATTAGACGTCTGGCTTGACGTCGCGTGTCTCTTCAAGACTCGCGCAGAAGCGCAGCGTGCGTGCAGCGGTGGCAAAGTCGACGTCAACGGCCAGGCGGCCAAACCACATCGACTCGTCCACGTCGGCGACACGATGACCATTTCCCGACCGATGGGCCGAAGGCAGCTCATCGTCGTCAAGGCTCTGGCCGAGACGCACATTCCCAAGGCCGAGGCCCGCACGCTCTACGATGATCGGACGCCACCGCCGAGCCCCGAAGAGATCGAGATGCGGCGGCTCGAGCGGATCTACCGCGCGACAGTCACGCCGGCCCGCACGCCGGGCAAGCGCGAACGTCGCGCGTTGCGCGAGCTCAAGGGGAAGGTCTAGTGGCGGCCTCCGACCGACACTCGTCTGGCTCCACCTCGCCAATTCGCTTCATCACAGCCCCGATCCGTCGGGCGAGACCATGTGCAGCAGTCCGCGGACCTTACGCACGAGCGCATCGCGCGTGAACGGCTTCTGCAAGAATGGCGCACCGGCGCTGAGCTCGCGATGCACCACCGCGTGATCCGTGTAGCCGGACATGAACAACACCTTCGTCTCGGGTCGCGCGGCTCGGATCTGCTCCGCCAGCTCGCGGCCATTCATCTGTGGCATCACGATGTCGGTCAGGAGGAGATGAATCGGGCGGTCGAAGGCACGGGCGACGCGGAGCGCTTCCACACCATCTTGCGCGTCGATGACTTCGAACCCGCTGCGGCGAAGCACCTCCGCGGAGAGTAAGCGCACCGACTCCTCGTCTTCCGCCAGCAGGATCGTCTCGAACGCCCGGCCCTCGGAGACCGGAGGGCTCACGCTCGGAGCCTGCGCCACGTTGGCGAGCGGCAGATATACCTTGAACACGGTGCCGTGCGCCGGCTCGCTGTAGACCCAGATGTACCCACCCGTTTGCTTGACGATTCCGTACACGGTGGCCAAACCGAGGCCCGTACCCTTGCCCTGAGGCTTCGTCGTGAAGAACGGCTCGAACACGCGCGATCGCGTCGCCGCGTCCATCCCTTCCCCGCTATCGGTTACGGCCAGCATCACGTACGCGCCAGGCAGGACGGTCGCGTGCGAGTCGGCGTACGCCGTATCGAGCTCCGATAGCATCGTCTCGATGATGAGCCGACCCCCGGTCGGCATCGCGTCGCGCGCGTTCATCGCCAGGCTCACGATGACCTGCTCGATTGACGCTGGGGCAGCCATGATCTCCGGGAGACCCGGCGCGAGGGCGGTGATGAGCTCGATGTCTTCCCCGAGAATGCGGTTCAACATCTTCTCGGTCTGCTGGACGAGACCGTTCAGATCGGTGGGCTCCGGCTGCA
>VFZL01000046.1 GCA_016871175.1 Acidimicrobiia bacterium
GCGGCTCGGCGAGGCCGAGGCCTCTCCGGGCGCCCTCCGAGGCCCCCGCCTCGCCTGGTTTCTGTCTGGACATACCCCATTCTCCTCACTCCAATGGGCTGTCCAATCCTTTCGTGCCGCGCCCTAGATCGGACGCGTACGCGCCTTGTGGCGGCCCCAAGTCGGCTCGTAGCAGCGCTGAAACTCCTCTGTTGTCCCCGACATGTAGGCGTTGTCTCCTACCGTGAATACCGCGCCGGGCAAACGATCCAACAGCCGAGCGGTGAGCTCGGCGCCTGGCGAGCCGCAGAGCGCGATGTCACCGGCACCGACGAGAACGGCAGAGGGACCTGTCTCCGGCCCCAGCGTGGGAGACGCCGGGTTACCGCACGCCGACAACGCAGCAACGCCGGCCAACGCGAGCCATCTTGCAGGAGTCACGACGGAACACTACCCAGGCGCCGCGTATGCATGGATGGCTCCAACGCTCGCACGTGGCGTGGCGTGTTGCTCGCGTGGGGTCTCGTCGTCGCCTCCGCTTTTGCGGCACACGCGCAAGAGGCGCCCGCGTCAGCCCCGCAGCCGTCCGCGCCGGCTCTTCGCGTGGACTGGCGAGATCATCCAACGCTGTACGTCGGTCGCTCGACACGCATCGAGGGACGAATGCGGATCCAGACCGATGCCTCTGATGGCGATGTCGTCGGAGACGACGGTCCGGGAGGCGTTGATGTGGCCCGTCGACGGATTGGCGCTCGGGGCGTCGTCGGATGAATCTTCGAATTCGAGGTCGAGCGCGAGCTGCGTCGTGAAGAGCCGTGGCGCGACGTGTACGTCAATGTGGCGGCGAGACGCGACCTGCAGGTTCAAGCGGGACAGTTCAAGCTGCCGTTCGGACTCGACGAGAACGCCAGCTCGACCAAACTGAACTTCGTCACTCGAACCCTGCTGTCCACGCCTCTGACACCCGGGCGAGACCGTGGCGTCATGGTGCACGGTCGGCTACTGAAGCGGGTGGTCCGCTACGAACTCGGCCTCTTCGATCACGACGGGCGGAATGCCCGCACGGACAACCCTGAGCGGGTATTCGCGGGCCGGACTGCGGTGGCGCGGCTCCGGGCGGCTCCGCTCACGCAGGCGAAGGGCACGCTCGGGCGTCTCGCGGAGGATCTGCTGGTCGGCTTCGCGTTCACACAGGTCTCCGTCCCAGAGGGCGTGCCGGCGGTGCGCGGGCGCACGGTGCTGGACGCTCCTTTTTTTGCTTCACGCTACTACGTCGACGGCAGGCGGCTGCGGACGGGCGTCGAACTGCGGTGGCGCCCTGGGCCGTTTTCCGTGGAATCGGAATACGTGCGACTGGCCACGGAGCGCCGCGGTGAAGGCGTTGAGGACCAGGACCTCTCCCCGCTCGTGGCGACGGCGTGGTACATGGCCGGGACATGGGCGGTGACGGGCGAGCGCAAGACGAGGGGGCTGGACACACCCCGTCGACCGTTCCTGCAGGGCGGCCCGGGCGCGCTCGAGCTGGCCGTCCGAACGGAGGCGATCGCGTTTCGCAGCGGCGCGAGGGGGGAACCTCTCTCAATGCGTCCCCGTGCTGAGGTCATCCGTGGCAATCGCAACCACGCCACGACCGCGGGGGCGAACTGGTACCTGAACCGTTGGATCAAGCTCCAAGCGAACATCGTCTTTGAGAGGCTGGATGACGCGGAGCTCGGACCGCGACCGCCGATGCGTGTGTTCTGGAGCCGACTCCTCCGTACACAGGTGACATTGTGAGGTCATGATGCACGCGCGGTTGGCGCACTGGATTGCGGGCATCGCCTTGGCGGGCGGCGTAGCGTCTGAGGGCGCGTGGGCGCAGACTACCGACGACCTCTTCGATGCCTCGAAGCTCCACGAGATCCGGCTGTCGATCAACTCACGCGACCTTACGCAACTACGCGCGCAGTACGACCAGAACACGTTCTACCCCGCCGACCTGGTCTGGCGTGGCATCCGGGTCCGCAACGTGGGCGTGCGGTCGCGCGGATTCGGGAGCCGAAACCCAGTCAAGCTCGGTCTGACGATCGAGATGGACCGGTACACCAGCGGACAGCAATTTCTGGGTTTGTCATCGCTGGTGTTGGACAACCTCTGGCAGGACCCGTCCATGCTCCGGCAGTTCCTTGCGATGGGATTCCTGCGACGCACAGGACTCGCCGCACCACGAGAGTCGTTCACTCGCGTCTACATCAACAACACCTACCAGGGTCTCTACGCCATCGTCGAAGACATCGACGCCGCGTTCGTGGCGCGCTGGACCGGCGACGCAGAGGGCACGCTGTTCGAGTACCACTGGCGATTCCCGTATTCTGGCGAGGACCTGAAAGAGCTGAGTGCGTACGCGGCGATCTTCGAACCCCGCACGCACGTGCGGGATCCGGTGACGACACTCTGGGGCCCCATCCAGGACCTCTTCCAATCCGTCAACGATCCGGATGACGCCACCTGGCGCTCGCGCGTCGATCGGTTCCTCGATCTCGAGCAGTTCGTCACCCAGGCGGCGGTCGAGAACTACGTGGCAGAGAACGACGGGTTGCTCGGCTACGCCGGCATGGACAACTTCTACCTCTATCGGCCCTCCGGTGACACTCGCCATCGAGTGTTCCCGCGGGACAAGGACAATGCGTTCCTACAGCCAGACTTCGCGCCGTTCGAGGGCGTTGACGCGAACCACGTGATGCGACGCGCCCTTGCCGAGCCGGACCTTCGTGCGCTCCACGCCTCGGTCCTGGCACGGTGCGCCGAGGTCGATCGCAACGAGCAGTGGCTCAGGGCCGAGGTCGAGCGCGCGGTGGCCGTGATTCGAGCGGCCGCCCATGCGGATCCGCTGAAGCCTGTCGGGAACGACCAGTTCGACGCGGCGGCCGACGAGCTGAGAGATTTCGGCCGACGATGTTCGGAGTTCGTGACGCAGTCGATGCTCAGGCTGTTCGAGCCACAGGTGTCGTCATTCCGACTCCCCGTCGATCTCACGTCATCGGGCCGTCAATCGGAGCGAGGTGGCAATGGCGAGCTGGCGCTTGCGCTGTAGATTGGCGCTCGTGCTGAACGCCGTCACGTCGATGCCGACGCGGGGGCTGAGGTTCACACCGATCCCACCGCGCGGCTCCCAGCGCTGACGCACGTAGCGCATGCCACCGCGGAGCGCGAAGTAGCCGAGTCGCCATTCGGCGCCGCCGCGGAGCGTGTTGCCCTGAATGCCGCGGCCAACTTCCAAGGCGCCGAGCCAGGCGTCTGCGCGGTATGCGAAATGCCCGCGATAATCGACCGGAAGCTCGACGCGCACGTCGCCGATCGGAGTGGGCAGTGACTCGAGGAACTCGCCTCCCGTCACGAGGCTCTGGATCGTATAGCGGTGTCGCTCGACGTCGTTCCAGTCGATCCGGTTGGCGAGGCCATTGGCGCCGAAGCCGAACTCGATCCGGTCGAGCACCGCACCCACACCGACATCGATCGCGGCGCCTCGCCCCCTGCTGGCGCGCAGGCGGGTGATCTCGAGAGGCACGGTCGTGGGGTTGACCGTCAACAAGCCCGCTCGATCGGTGTCGAGCCGGAGACAAAGACCGAAGTCCTCGTAGAGAAATCCACGGAGATATCGGTAGTTCGCAGCGACGTACAGGCCGCTCCGCTCGGAGGAAGTGCCTGCCAACGCGAAGCGCGCGCGGTACCCGCCGATGATCGACACGGCCATCTGGTTTGCCGTCGCGTTGTCAATCGCGAAGCTGGTGTTGGGCGCGACGACCGGCGTCTCACTCGCCAGCAGGGTTCGGAGCCGTTCGTCGACCGTCGTGGTCGTCTGCGTCGCGAAGTAGGGCCCGCCGCCAATGAAGATGCCCTGGAACGATCCAGCGTTGCCGCGCGACAGCTTGATCGTGCCGCCCCAGCTGGACGCCGCGAGGCCCGCCTCCTGTAGGCGAGCAGCGGGCACGAAGCCGCGGTAGGTGTTCAGATCTCGGCTGAGGCGGGCGTTGCGGATGTCGTCCACGAACAGCTGTCCCGTGCTGCTGTGATCACGCCCAACGATGTAGTGAATCGGGCTCGCGGCGTACTCGCCCGCGCGCGCGGGATCGAATCGGTCGCTGCTCGGATCGAACACGTGCAAGTTCGGCACCACCTGCAGGAGCCCGAGCGGAAGCACGATGGCGCGCGAGCTGCGCTCCTCTTGAATCATGTCAGCGGCGAGGTTCCCCCCATTTCCGATACCGCCGAGGGCGATGTCCCGGGCGTCGAAGCTCCAGTTCTGGGCCGAGAGTGGAGCGGCCTGGACGAGAACCGCAAGGGCGGTGACGATGAGCAACTGACCGGTGCGCCTCACGGAACGACCTCCTCAATGACCTCGCCGGGACCGTGGCATTTCCGCGGCCCGGGGTCACTTGGGAAGACGGACGAGATTCAGCGCTTCCGCAGGTCCGTGTTCGGCAGGTGGTGTGTGACCGGACCAGCGAGTGCGTCCGCCGACCCTCAGGACCCGTGGGAGTGGACTATTATGAGGATCTGCGGACTATCCGCAGACCGGTCGGGGCGTAGCGCAGCCTGGTAGCGCACCTGCCTTGGGCGCAGGGGGTCGCTGGTTCGAATCCAGTCGCCCCGACCACTTTCCGTGCGCCGCAGACGCGGGATGCTGCAGGCCATCCTCGAGCGCGCCATCGAGGACGGCCACGACATCCGTAGACCCGTTCCGCGGTAGGAGGTGGAGGTCTCGGGCGTGCTTGATCTCGTCAGGGCGGGGTCGTCCAAGATGCCATCAGGTATCGTACAGGGATGCCCAAAGCCACCTTCTACACGAAGCCAACTTGAACGACCTGCAAGAAGGCCAGGAGTTACCTGGCTGAGCACGGCGCGGATGTCGAAGAGCGCGAGATCAACAAGACTCCGCCCCCTCGGGCGTTCCTCGAGGAGCATATCGACCCGAAGGACTTCCTGCGGTTTGTGAGCACACGGAGCCCGGTCTTCAAGACGCGTCCGCTCCCACGATCGAAGAAGGAAGCCATCGACCTGATGATGGCGCAGCCGAATCTCATACGGCGCCCGATTCTCGTGCGCGGACGGCACGTGGTGTTCGGGTTCGACGCAGACGAGTACGCGAAGTCAGGGTGACACGGCGCAGACAATGCCGCCCATCTCCGAGGCGCACAGCACGTCAGCTCTTATGGCGGGCATCACGAACCATCGCGCGAATCTTCCCGATGTTCTCCTCGCGCAATGGACCCGTAGTGTCGGTCGCCACGCACTGCGCAGTGTTCATGTTGCAACCACATGGACACCGCGAACGGTTCGCCGCCTGCAGTGCTTCCTGCCTCTGGTCCGCGGTCAGCCCGGAGAAGTCCACGACGCCGATCGCCTTCCCGTCGTAAGCCACGCCCGACATGTCGCTGATGGCGTAGCCGATGAACGCCACCAGCACAATCGCCAGTCCCCATTTGACCGGCGTCGACAGCAGCGGCTGGGCTTTGTGGCGCTCGCGGGCAGCACGCGATTTCTTCCCCATGGACGTCCCCCAAGGACGTCTGACATTCTGCCATCCTCTGGGGCTACAATCCCGCCCAATGTGGAAGATTGGCGATTGAAGGTCGAAGATTGGGGCCTTTCGGGCCGCGCGAGCGGCGCCCACCGACTTGTGACTTGCGAGTTGCGACTCAAGGCTTTGGAGGACTGTAGAAATGGCGAACGATCCAGAACACCCGACCCAGCCGAACGAGCAGTCTCAGGATTCCACGCGAACTGACGTGACGCGTCGCGACTTCGTCACGATGTCACTGGCCGCGGGCATCGTTGCCGCGACCGGATCGACCGCTGAAGGTGCCCTGCCGGTCTCGGAGAAGATGGTCGACATCAAGACACCCGATGGGACCTGCGAGGCCACGTACATCGCTCCGACGTCGGGCACGCATCCCGGCGTCATCATCTGGCCGGACGCATTTGGCCTCCGTCCCTCGATCCGGGAGGTGGGCAAGCGCCTGGCGGCCGATGGCTACGCGGTGCTCATCCCGAACCCGTTCTACCGTGTCTCGAAGATGCCAATCGAGGGGCTCGACCCCGCGAAATTCAGCTTCACGAACCAGGCGGACCGCGCGCGGCTCGGGCCGCTGATGGGCAGTATCGGCGCGCCCGGCGCGGCGGAGAGGGACGCTGCGGCGTTTGTGGCGTTTCTCGACGCACAGCCGCAGGTGAACAAGAGCAAGAAGATCGGTACGCAGGGGTACTGCATGGGCGGCCCGCTGGTGTTCCGCACGATGGCTTCACAAGCCGCGCGCGTTGGCGCCGGCGCCTCGTTCCACGGCGGCGGCCTCGTGACGAACAACCCCGGCAGCCCCCACACGCTCGTGCCACAAATGAAGGGCCGCATGTACGTCGCCGTGGCATCGAACGACGATGCGCAGCAGCCCGACACGAAGGACAAGCTGCGCGAGGCGTTTGCCGCGGTGAAGATGCCCGCCGAGATCGAGGTGTACCCGAGCCTGCACGGGTGGTGCATGCCGGATATGCCCGCCGGAGAGGGTGGTAAACCGATCTACAACAGCGCGGACGCTGAGAAGGCCTGGACGAAACTGCTCGCGTTGTACAAGGCAGCGCTCGCATAGCCGCGTCACGGATCCGCGATGCGGCGGCCGGAACCCTGTGACGGCTGTCACAGTCGCGGTGGCGCGCAAAGCGCCCGCGAGGGAGTGCAGCGGGGCGGTTGCGCCGGGCGCGACTGAGCCTGGGTTCGGGGCAGAGCCCCGACTAACGAAAGGGAGGTGTTGGTCATGCGTACGTTGACGTTCGTGCTGCCGGCCGTGGCGCTGTGTGGGCTCACTCTGAGCGCGCAAGCACCCGCGCCAGCACCAAGGCCCTCCGCGGCGCCGGCCGCGCGGCCTGCAACGGCGACACGAGAGACAGTTCGCAGCGGATTCTCTGTGGAGCGACTGCAGCGCGTGGATGCGCTGCTCCAGCGCTACGTCGACGAGAACCGCGTGGCGGGCGCTGTGGCCCTCGTACTTCGCGACGGACAACCCGCCTACGAGCGCGCCGTCGGTTGGGCCGACAAAGAAGCGAACCGACGGATGACGACCGACACCATCTTCCGCATCGCGTCGCAAACGAAGGCGATCACCAGCGCGGGTGTCCTGATGCTGCTAGAAGAAGGACGCCTCGGCCTGAACGACCCCGTCAGTCGATTCATTCCGGCATACGCCAAGACGACGGTCGCCGTGAAGACTGACAGCGGCGTGTCGACCGTTCCCGCCAAGCGGCCGATCTCGATCAAGGATCTACTCACGCACACGGCGGGCATCTCCTACGGGACGCAGCCGGAAGTGGCGGCGCAATATGAAGCGAAGCAGTTGGGGCCTGCGGCCGGCTTCGGCTGGTACACCGCTGACAAGAGCGAAACGGTGTGCGACACGATGGAGCGCCTGGCATCGCTCCCCTTCGTCGCGCAGCCGGGAGAAGCGTGGGTGTACGGCTACAACACCGACATCCTGGGATGCGTGATCGAGAGAGTGTCAGGCCAGTCGCTCGACGTGTTTCTTCGCGCGCGGATCCTCGAACCGCTGGGCATGCGAGACACGTCCTTCTTCCTTCCAACGGAGAAGAAAGAGCGGCTCGCGGCCGTCTACCGGTCGGTCGATGGGAAGCTCGAGCGCGCGCCAGAAGGTCCACGTGGACAGGGCAACTACGTCGAAGGGCCGCGCCGAAACTTTGCGGGTGGCGCGGGTCTCCTTTCCACTATCCGTGACTACTCGAAGTTCCTGGAGATGATTCGAAACGGCGGCGCATCGAACGGCGTCCGCCTGCTCTCACCGCGCACGGTCGCGTTGATGAGCCACAACCAGGTGGGCACGCTCCATTCGCCGAACGGACTCGGCTTCGGCCTCGGGTTCGAGACGACCGACCAGGTGGGCGCCAACAATCTCGATCCGGCCGGGTCGTTCGGGTGGGGCGGCGCGTACGGCTCGATGTACCGCATCGATCCGTCGGCGAACCTCGACATCCTCCTGATGATCCAGTTGCTGCCGATGACGACCGACCTCGGACAGCGGTTCCCCGCGACCGTGCACCAGGCGTTCGTCGGCGGGCCGTCCACTCGGCGCATCGAGACGAACTAGGGCGTCTACGGCCACACCTACGCGGGGACCTTGGAATCCGAGCGCGGGTGGGAGCGTCCAGCTGGCGGCGGGGGGAGGGCCCTGCCGCCAGTGGCCAACGACCCAGTCAGTCCGATGATGCGGCAAGGAGCGCGAGCGGGCCTACGCCGACATCCGCGGCCTCGCGTGCTCAGTGATCGCTCTTGAGATGCTCGCGTAGCAGATCGCGGCCGAAGTCGCCTTCGAAGTCGCGCCACACCGAGTGGATGTGGTTGCCGTTGTTCTGTGTGTTGTCGTACTCGATGAGGAAGGTTGGACCCTGCACGCGGTAGTAGTGCTTCTGCCCGCGCAACGTCGGGCCCATCCAGACGAAGCCGATCTTCTCGACGCCCGCCTTCTTCAGCTTGGCCAGGCGCGCGGCCGCCAAGTCTGGCGCCATGAAGCCCGCGTATACGTCGATGAGCGCCATCAACAGCTCGCGCTGTTTGGCCGTGAGCGAGTCGGCCATGATGCCGGAGGGCGTCAGCGCCGTGATGTCGTTCTTGTTCATCGTCTGAATGTCGCTCGGCGCTTCCGGCGCGAGGATCGCCCGGGTCTTCTGCGTGGCATCGAGCGACTCGACCAGCGCACGAGCCGTATCTTCCTCGGCACCGAGGACGCGGAGCCCTTTCCTCGGGCCGTCGCGCACCTCCGCGGGGTTGGCGCCGAAGAACGTGGGCGTCGCAGCGACCATTGTGCCTTTGACCACGGTGAACTGCAGCGACACGTGATGACCTTCCGCGCGCCAGCCCCAGGTGCCGGTCGTTGACGGCGCGCCGAAGATCGAGAAGTAATAGCGCTCTGGGTCGCGCCGGAGCGCCGTGCCGGAGTTGGTGCCGCGGGCCTGGCGCGCGGCCGACTCGATGGCATCGAGGACGTTCTCCAACTCCATGATGCCGGTCGCGGTCAGGTAGCCACGTTGACTGAGACCGCTCTTCAGGAGCTCGTGCGCCGCGCGGCGCTGCGTCTCGTTCATGTCCTTGATGGTGAGCCCCCTGCGCGGGAACATCTCGGACGGAATGAAGTGCCAGTGCGTACGCTCATCCCCATCGAAGGCGAAGGTCGCCTGGGTTCGTTGCGCAGGCGTCAGGCTGGTCAGAAACGCGTTGGCGGTGGCCGCCATCTGCGCAGACGAGGGCTCGGCGCTCGTCAGCATCACTGCGGCGTAAATGGCCACGAACGTCGCCGTGATCCCGGCTCGTAACATAGGGCCCTCCCGGCTCACTATCCCGTGGCGATTCTATCCAAGCTTGGCCCCGAAGGGGCGGGCGATCTGAGTCGATTCTTCAGGTTGGTCAGCAGGGCCCAGAAACGACTATCCTCTACTGCCCACACCGGCAGCACGGAGGCATCGTGGCAACCAAACTCCTGATCGTTCATGGCTACTCAGACGGCTCGCCCAGCTTCACTGGCCTCGCCGCGTTCTTCGTCTCTCGAGGGATCTACAGGAAAGAAGACGTGTTCTAACTCGACTACAGCAGCATGGACGACGACGCCACTTTCCGGGACTTCGCGGACAAGCTGGACACGGACCATCGGACGCGACTAGGCGACGAACGCGTGGATGTCGCCTGCCACAGCACGGGCTCGTTGGTCGTGCGTGCCTGGCTGGCGCTCCACGCGCAGCGCACGCTGCGTCGCCGACTCGTGGATGTCCCCTGCCCGGTGCATCGACTCCTGTGCTTCGCGCCGGCGAACTTCGGATCGGACCTCGCTGCGCTGGGTCAATCGTTCCTTGCCAAGTTCCGCACGACATTCTTCAACAGCCACTCTCACAAGCAGGACTTCCTGGAATCGGGACGAGCCGTCCTGCAGGGACTGGAGCCGGCCAGTCCGTTTCAATGGGAGCTCTCCTGCTACGACCTACACGACAAGACCACCTATTTCAGCCCGAGCGCCCGGAGCACCAACGCTGCTACCCGTTCGTTCTTGCGACAGGCGAGGCGTACGGTGGCGTGGAGGCGAAGCTGCTTCCGCAACGCGCCAAGCCGGGCACGGACGGCACGGTACGAATTCCAGGCACATCGCTCAACACGCGTGGGTGCTCGCTTGACTTTCGCGAATCGGGCACGAAGCTCGTCTGGTGGGATCACACGAAGTACGACGACATCCCGTTCGCCGTGTTCGCGGGCTTCAATCACGGGAACATCATCAATCCGAAACAGGAAGGCTTCGCGTCAACGCACGGTCCGGGCACGCTGGCGGTGGACGGCCTGAGAACGGTCACCGATCTCGCCAGCTACTCCCAGATGGCGCAGACCTTCACCGCCACGTGTGAGCAGAACTACACGCTGATGCCCAAAGAGCGGCGGGATGCCTACCAGCAGTTCTTCTTCCGCGTGCGCGACGACGTCGACACGATCGTCGAGGACTACTACATCGACTTCTACGTCGCGACGCGAGACGGCCGTGCTCACCGGGAGCTGACCGTCTTCTTCGACGAGCACTTCGAGGGGCACGTGACACGCCACTCGAAGGAGCCGTTCCACCGCGTGTTCATGATGAACTGCGGCGAGCTCCACGAGTTCTGGGATCGACTCATCGCCGAAGACGCCCTTCTGATGCTGGAGATCACCGGCACCAGTACCCTGCCGGACGTCCGCTACGAGACCAGCCGGTTCGTCGCGTTCGATCCGAAAGCCAACCGCAGGCCCAATGAACCGAAGCTGCTCCAGCCGAACACGACCACGCTCGTCGATGTCGTGCTGAATCGGCGTCAGGCCGACAAGTTGCTCGTGGTCAAGGATAACGCACTCGTCCCGGTTGTAGAACGCCTGCTGCAAACCACGCCCGCGGACGCATTCCTGTCAGGGCGAGCGGCGCTGGTTGCAGAGGAAAAAGGAACGGCGCGCGGCCGGATCGACGAGTCGTCGGGCCGGTCGCGCACGTAAGATGAAGGGCCCACCTCGGCGCCGCGTGCAGAGGTGGGGCACAGCCTACTGCTGCTGATTGTTGTTGGTGCTGGCCTTCTGTCTGTCCCCGAATCGCGCACCGCGCATCACGCCTTCCATGCCGGTGTTGCCTTCGTGGCACGCGTACTCGAACATCTGCTGGTCCGAGATCACCATCGGCATCGACACTTTGACAGGAGCGGTGTACACCTCCGGGTCGACCACGGTGAACTCATACCGCAGCGTGTCGCCGTCCTCGCGGGTGAACCGCTCGGTCAGCTTCATGTTGGCGGAGGCCATGCGGAACAGGCCATCCCGCTGGAAGTTCGTGGTCTCGACGACCAGCGTGTCGCCTTCCCACTTCCCCGTGGAATACCCCGTCAGGTACTTCATCTGCGCCGGCGGACGCGGCTTGCCGGTCATATCGACCATGCGGGCGCTGTGCACCATCTCGTTGAAGATCATGATGGTGTCCTTGGTCTGCACGAGCTGCATGTTGTTGTTGTAGGCGCTCGGCACCATCGGCGGCCCCGAGTTGAAGCCCAGGATGCAGCGCTCGGCCAGCGGACGTTCCTCCGGGTGGTCGTACTTCTGGACCCGGTTCTTCGCGCGCGCCTCTGCCGCCGGCGTCATCGCCGGCATGCGGCCACTGGCCGGCTCGACGATGAGCGAGGTCTGCTTGGCGACGCGGTGGCCGAAGTCCCACCAGAAGTCGTTGTACGCACGCTCGACGTCCTGCGCGGCCGAGCCGTCGCGCCGATCCTTATTGGACTGTTGGGCGCGCTCCTGCGCGTACTCCTCGACGTTCACGTCGTCGACCGATTTGCCTGCGAACGCGTCCGGGCGCTCAAAGGGCGTCAGCTGGGCGAAGTCCCACACGCCCTGCAAATCCGGACGGCCATCCGGCGTTCTCGGTACCGGCTTCTTCGCCTTGGCGGCCGAGGCCTTCGCGGGTACCGCTGGCTTGGCTTGACCGGCATAGACGGTCGGCGACAACGCCACCGCTACCGCGATGGCCGGCACGAATCGTGCGGCCCAGTGTGAATTCCGCATCTGACGCCCCCTTATCAAAGGTCTCGGGTCGACCCCGCCAAAGTGTAGATCAAATCGGCCTCGTCGGCACATGCTTCAGGGTGCCGGTCAAGGCCGATCGGAACCAGCGAGGTGTCTCGAAAAATGCAGGTGCGACGCGCGATTCTGACCGATTTGAACGTCCTGGTGTCCGGGAACCTGACCATGGCCCAGGAGACCGAGGGGCTTCGACTGGACGCCGAGACCGTCCGAGCCGGTGTGCAAGCGGTCCTCGAAGAGCGAGCGCCCGGAGCGTTCTGGGTGGTGGAGCAGCACGGTCAGGTCGTGGGACAGCTCCTCATCACGTACGAATGGAGCGATTGGCGGAATCGGCCGGTCTGGTGGATCCAGTCGGTGCACGTCGACGCCGCCGCCCGTCGCCACGGGGTTTTCCGCACCCTCTACGTGTCCGTGCGGCAGCAGGCGCAGGCCGCAGGCGCCGGTGGACTGAGGCTGTACGTCGACACGCGCAACACGGCGGCGCAGGCGGTCTATCGGTCGCTCGGCATGAACGGCGACCACTACCGCGTCTTCGAGGATATGTTCAGCGCCTGACCGCAACCAAATAGTCGAGCCCGAGGTCCGCGACAAGCCCGATCACGAGCGCTGCGAGGAGCGCGACCTTCCAGGGCCACTTGCTCAGCGTCAGCACGACGAACGCGAGGGGCGCGAAAACGATGAAGACCATCCGAGGAGCGCGCTAGCGGCTGCCGGCTGCTTTCTCGCCAGCTCGCGCGCCGCGAAGGACGTGTTCCACTGCGTGGTTGCCTTCGTGGCACGCGTACTCGAAGAACTGATACGAGTCGTCTCGCTCGAGCGGCACCTTCACCGTCCATGGACGCGTGTACTTCTTGGGGTCCTCGATGGTGACCTCGTAGTGGATCGTGTGCTCGCTCACGCGCGTGAAGCGCTCGACGATGTGCGCGGCCTCGGTCTGCACGACGCCGCGCATGCGCCCCGTGGCGGCGCTCGTGCCGATCCAGCCCTTGCCGTTGAAGTTGGTGACGTCAACGACCAGCGTATTGCCCTCCCAGCGACCCACAGAGTCGCCGTCCCACAACTTCACGTGGGGAGCTTTGTGAGCACGGCCGCCAAGCGGGATGATCCGGGCGTTGTGAATCATCTCGTAGTGAATCAGGACGTAGCCCGGAAACTGAAGAATCTGGTACGCGTTGTTGTAGCCCGCCGGAAACGTGCCTGCGGGCACACCGCGCGTGATGCACCGGTCCCAGGGGCTCATGAACTCAGGCGCTTCGCCGTTGCGCTCGTCGTATTCCTTCTTCTGCGCCACGGTCTCAGCGGTCACCGGCACGCGGCCATCCGGTGGATCGACGACGAGGGAGGTCTGTAGGGTGGACACCACCTTCGTGCCGGCATCGAGCCAGGCCTGATTGTAGGCGCCGACGTCCCCAGGCCGTGTTGGCGCGCCATCGGAATCCTCGCGACGCTTCGCCGCGCTCGACTCGAGCTCACGAGCCTCCTCGGGCGTGTAGAACGCCTTGTTGCCAAGCGCCGTCGGTCGTTCGAATGGGGTGATCGTCTCGTTCGTCCAGGTGCCCTCGAGGCTCGGATCACCCCACGCAGTCTTCGGAGGGGTCCAATTCGTCTTCTGTTGCGCCTGAAGCGGCTCTGCTGCGAACGCCGCGACCACCAGCCAGCCGAAGATCGCCACAGGCGCGGAACGCATGCGAGTCATGCTTTGTGATCCTCTCGAGGGAAGATTGTACTCCGATCGCGACGCGTCAGCCGTCAGCTCTCAGCCTTCAGCTCCCTGTTCACCCCAGCGTCGGCAGGTGTGGACTCACGGCTGGGTCGGCGGTCCAGCGACGTGTCACCGCTTTCGTCCGGGTATAGAACTTGATGCCCTCTAGGCCGTGCAGGTGCAGATCCCCGAACAGCGACTGCTTCCATCCGCCGAAGGCGTAGAACGCCATCGGCACGGGAATCGGCACGTTGATGCCGACCATCCCAACCTGGACGTCCTGTTCGAACTGGCGCGCCGCAGCGCCTGATCGGGTGAACAGCGCCGTCCCATTGCCGTAGGGGTTGTCATTGACGAGTGCAATCGCTTCGTCCAGCGACTCGGCGCGCACGACGACGAGCACCGGTCCGAAGATCTCGTCACGGTAGATCGTCATGGCGGGCGTCACGCGGTCGAACAGTGTGGGCCCGACGAAGAATCCGCGTTCGTAACCGGCCACGGTGATGCCCCTGCCGTCGAGGACGAGCGAGGCGCCCTGAGCCACACCCACATCGATGTATCCGACGATCCGGGCGCGGTGCTCCGCCGTGACGACCGGCCCCATATCGATACCGTGCTCGAGACTCGGCCCGACCTTCAGCGTCCGCGCGCGCTCGGCGATCTGCGACACCAACGCGTCTCCGGCTTCGCCCACGGCGACGACCGCGGAGATCGCCATACAACGCTCGCCCGCCGAGCCATATGCCGCGCCGACGACGGCGTCCGCGGCGAACGCCAGGTCTGCGTCAGGCAGCACCACCGCATGGTTCTTCGCGCCCCCCAACGCTTGCACGCGCTTTCCTCGAGCCGCCGCAGTGGCGTAGATGTACTTTGCGATGGGCGTCGACCCGACGAAAGACACCGCGTCGACGTCGGAATGTGCCAGCAACGCGTCCACGGTTTCCTTGTCGCCGTGCACCACGTTGAAGACGCCATCGGGAAGCCCGGCTTCCTTCAACAGCTCCGCCATCCGAATCGACGCCGACGGATCCTTTTCGGATGGCTTCAGCACGAAGGTGTTGCCGCACACGAGTGCCACCGGCAGCATCCAGAGCGGCACCATCGCCGGAAAGTTGAAGGGTGTGATGCCGACGCAGACCCCCACGGGCTGTTGCAGGGAGTATGCGTCAACGTCTCGGCCGACGGATTCGGAGAAAGACCCCTTGAGCAGATGCGGCGCGCCCGCCGCGAACTCGACGACCTCGATCCCGCGCTGCACCGACCCCATCGCGTCCAGGAGCACCTTGCCGTGCTCCTCGCTGATGAGGGTCGCCAGTTCCTGCTGGTGCGCATCGAGGAGTTCGCGGAATCGGCTGATGATCCGGGCGCGTCGTAGCGGGGTCGTCGCACGCCAGGCAGGAAACGCGGCCCGGGCGCTGCGGACGGCCGTGTCGACGTCAGCGGCATCGGCCAGCGGAACGGTTCGCAGCACATCGCCGGTGGACGGGTTCATCACGCGGCCGACTCGGGCGCTGTGTGGCGCGACTCGTCGGCCGTCAATCCAGTACGGCACGGCGGCCGCGCTGGCGGCCGCGACGCGTGGGTGAGCCAGTGAACTCATGGTCGACTCTTGGAAAACCTAGTCCTGGCTCAGCATACCGTCGACGACGGCCAGGGCGCGGTCGATGATGCCGAACCCTTCCCGCAGCTCATCTTCGGTGATGCACAGCGGCGGGTTCGTGAAGAAGGTGTTCCAGCGTACGAACGTGAACAGGCCGTTCTGTCGAAATTCGCGCGCGAGAGTCCGCATCTCGGGCGATGTGCCGTTGAACGGGGCCAGCGGCTCGAGCGTCGTGCGGCTCTTGACGAGCTCGACGATGCCGAAAAGGCCGAGACTGCGGACCGCCCCCACGCACCGGTGTCGATCCAGCAACTCACGCTGGAGCCGGGCCATCACGTCGCCTATGCGTCGCGCGTTGTTGATGAGATCGTCCTGCTCGTACACGTCCAGCGTGGCAAGCGCCGCCGCGCACGCCACGGCATGACCGCTGTAGGTCAGCCCGCCGTAGAACACCTTCTCTTGGAAGTGGTTCGCGATGGCCCGCCGCATCCCGACGGCTCCGAGGGGGACGTACGCGCTTGTCAATCCCTTCGCCATCGTCAGGAGATCCGGCACGACGTTCCAATGCTCGACCGCGAACCAGCGCCCAGTCCGTCCAAAGCCGGCCATGACTTCGTCGGCGATGAGCAGCAAACCGTACTTGTCGCAGAGCGCACGCAAGCCTTCGAGGTATCCCGATGGAGGAATCAGGATTCCGTTGGTGCCCACCACGGGCTCGACGATGAACGCGGCGATCGTGCTCGGACCCTCGAGCTGAATGATCTCTTCGACCATCGCGAGCGAGGTGGCGGCATCATCCCACCCGCGTTGAATGCCGTGGTACGGGTCGAGCACGTGGACCACGCCCGACATGCCCGGCTCGTTCGCCCACCGGCGTGGATCGCCAGTCAGCGTCATGCTGCCGGCCGTCGCGCCGTGATACGAACGGTACCTCGCCAGAATCTTGTGGCGGCCGGTGTAGGCGCGCGCGATCTTGATGGCGTTCTCGTTGGCCTCGGCACCGCCGTTCGTGAAGAAGAAGGCGTCGATGTCTCCTGGCGTGATCGCGGCCAGCCGCGCCCCGAGCCGCGCCCGCACCTCGGTCGTCAGCGACGGGTTGACGTACGCCACACGACGCGCCTGGGCCTGCATGGCCGCGATCACGCGCTCGTCGCCGTGGCCGATGTTCACGGCCATCAGTTGGCTGTTGAAGTCCAGGAACCGTCGCCCGTCAGCGGCGAAAAAGTAGCAGCCCTTCGCGTGACTGACTGCTATCGGATCGACGCTCTGCTGAGCCGACCACTCGAACAGCGTGTGCCGTTTCGTCAGCTCGACGATCTCTTCGGGAGACATCAATCAATCGGGGCTCCGCCCCGCTCTCCGGCTCGCCCGCTCACGGGGCCCCGTGCCGCACCCTCGCGGGCGGACAGTGAGCACCGCATCTGGCGCTCACTGTCCCTGTCACTTCGTCTCATCGAAGACGACCTGCGCGTTGGACTTCGCACGGGCGGCTTGCGGTGGTGCGTAGCCCTTGTAGTTGGCGGGCGTCTTCCAGGTGGACGCGACGTCGTCAGGCGTCTTGCCGGCCTTCTTGGCGGCCTGCGCGAACTTGACAAAATCGGACACGAAGGCGGCCTGCGTCCGCAGATCAGCGATCGTCGTGGTCGTGGGGTTGTGGCCGTTGATGACCATCTCTACGTCCTTCAATTGAGTTGACGCCTTCATCAACGTCTTCGCGAACTCGACGCCGCTGCCCCCGTTGTTCTTGTCCATGAGCGGAAGATCGCGGTTGGCGAACGTGTCGCCAACGTGCACGACTTTCAGTGCGCGGAACACCACGTACGCATCGCCGCCCGTATGGGCGGGGCCAAAGTGGTAGAGGTCGATCTGATCCGCGCCGGATCCGATGGTCATCTTCGTCTTGAAATTCTGCTTCGGCAGCCCTCGGCCCTCGTTCCGTTGGAAGATGGTCGGCCCCGCTGGCGGCGGGTTCAACCCGCTCGGCGTGCGCATGGCGTCCATGTTGGCTTTGGTGACCTCGTGAACGACGACATCGACGTTCGCCGGGAAGTCCACATTGCCGCTCACGTGGTCGCCGTGCGTGTGTGTGTTGATGATCCGGATGACCGGCTTGCTGGTGACCGACTGAATCTTCTCCAACAGGGGCTTGCCCCAGCCAGGGTTCTTCGTATCGACGACGGTCACGCCTTCGGTACCGATGAAGACGGCGCTGTTTCCGCCGCCGCCCTTCATGACGTACAGGTTGTCCTTGATCTTGTCGACCTCGACCACCATCGGCGCAGCAGGCTGCTGAAACGCGGCAAGAGTGATCGATAGCACTCCCGACGCGACCAGCCCCCCCAAAACGATGACTCGTTTCATCACGGCACTCTCCTGAGCCCACGATGATATTGCAGATGGCAGATCGAGGTTCGAAGTTTCTGGGGCGTCCTTGCCGACCACCGGCGTCAGAACTCCGTAAGCGCGCCGACCGACGGGACGAACGATACCCTGGAGTGATCCGGCGGGCTCCGGTGACGGAGCCCGAGCGACGCGACGGCAATCGCGAGCCACATGGCCGATGTCGTCGACCGACCGGTCAGCGCGGTGCGACCGCCACACCCACCAGTTCCCCCACGGCACCGAGCGTCGTCTGCGCGGCATTCAGACCGAGGCGGAAATCCTTGTCGCTGTAAGTCGAGAAGAGATCGGTGGGCTGATGCCATTGGGGATCCCAACCCGATCCGATGTGGACACCGCGCTCGTTCTCGCGCACGCTGATCGCGGGCACGAGGTTCATGAAGGGCGTCGAGTCGGTATTTGTCATGTGCGGACCCACTTGCGCCGGGTAGTCGGTCGCGTACTTCTCGTTCGCGGCGTGGAGGAACCACGCCAGCTGCTGGGCCTCGAACGCGCGGGAGGCGTAGGATTGGAACTCGATATTGACGTCCGCCTCAGGCCGCTGCTCCGGGCTGATCGACCCGTCAGGCCTCGGCATCCCGTGATCGAACAGCATCATGTCATGCTGGATCATACCGAGCCACATCGGCTCGGGATAGCGTCCGGACCCCGGTGGATCCTCGACGCCTTGCCGCGCCTGTCGCTGCGCCACGTACGCGCTGGCGCCGTTGAGCCCCGTCTCCTCGTTGTTCCACAGCGCGAATCGGATCGACCGCTCCGTGCTGACGTCGGGCATGCTGAAGACTCTCGCCAACTCCATCACGAGCGCCGTACCGGACCCATCGTCGTTCGCCGCTTCGCCCCACCCGTGGCCGTCCATGTGAGCCGAGACGATGTACATCTCGTTGGGATAGCGGGACCCGACTCTTGTGCAGTAGACCTCCTCCCGCAAACCAGGCATGCTCGGCTCCTCGTTGAGCGTGCGGAGTGCTTCGTTGGGCTGCTTCGTCGGATCCGTGTTCACACTGGTCGGGGTGCGAACCCCGCGCGGCCGGCCCCCGCCGACCGCGCGCGGCACAGCGTTGGGGTCGGCTGGCACCGGGGTCGTGGGGGTTGGCGACGGCGGCACGTAGGTGTACTGCAACCGCTCGGTGGGGCAACCGTAGCTGCGCAGTTGCGCCTCGATCCAGTCGACCGCGCGCCGGTTGCGCTCCGTCCCCTGGCGGCGATCGCCGAACTGCGTCAGACCCTTGATCGTGGCTTTGTAGCGCTCGAGCTCGAGCCGCGCGACGAGGGCCGCCACCGCGGGGTTGGGAGTGGCCACAATCGACGGCAACGCGCGATCGGGTGGGCGCCGGTCAGGTACCTGAGCGGACAGAATGGCCACGCCGCAGATACACGCGCCACCGAGCGCGATCCGCCGTGGAGCAAAGCTGCGCATCGTTGTCTCCCGCTCGCAGTGTAGCGTAGGCGCCGCGGCGGAAGACAGGCAGGGAGAAGGCACGCGAGAGCCGAGAGTCGAGCGTGCCGAGAGCGGAGGCTCAGCAAGCGAAGACGCGACGGGCTCGGTCTCAGCCGAGTCGGTCGCATCCGACGTTCATGGACTACGGTGTCGAGATGAAGCGGAGCCGCTTCGGACCCTTTAGCCGCGCTGCGGCCTGCGTCACCGTCACCGTCTGACCACCGATCGTCAGCGTCGCGGTGCGCGTCACCGTCTCCTCGTGGTCGTCGACACGGAACGTCACGGTCCCGTTGCCGCTCCCTGACGCACCACTCCTGATCGTGAGCCACGCCTCGCTGCTCGATGCGGTCCATTCGCAGCCCGTCCCGGCGGTCACGGATACCGTGCTGGTGCCGGTGCCGGTAGCCGCGACAGCGATCGAGCTGGGAGCCACCGTCACCTGGCAAGAGGAGCCGGCCGACTGCGTCACCGACACCGCCGTGCCTGCGATCGTGACCACGGCCGAACGCGAGGATGTGCCCGTGTTCGGCGTGGCCGTCACCGTGTAGTCGCCGGTCCCGTTGCGGCCGCCGCTCGCCGTCAGCCACGACGTCGTGTTCGTGGTGCTCCACGCGCATCCGGTCGTCGTCGTCACAGAACCGAGTGCGCTGCCGCCACCCGCGGCGATCGTGTGCGACGTTGGCGTCACGACGTATGCGCAGGCCGCGCCTGCCTGCGTCACGCTCTGCCCCACCACCGTCGGCGTGCCCGTGCGAGGCGTCGTCTGCGGATTCGCCGAGACGGTAAACGCGAGGAACCCGTTCCCGTTGCCGGGGTTGCCAGCCGTGATCCTGAGCCACGATAGGTTGCTCGAGGCAGACCACGCGCAGCCGCTGGGAGCCGTGACCGCGACGCTGACCGGGCTCTCGCTCGCCGGCACATCATGCGAGCCCGGCGAGACGCGGTACGTGCACGACGAGCCTGCCGCCTACGTCACCGTCACCATCTGGCCCGCGACCGTCAACCGGGCCGTGCGGGGCGTCACGAGAGGGTTGGCCGCTGCGGCGAACGACAGATACCCGTGTCCGTTGCCCGGAGTGCCGGCGGTCACCTGCAACCAGGACGGACTGTCGCTGGCCGCGGACCAGGCGCATCCTGCCGGGGCCGTGACCTCCAGACTATTGGCACTCGCGCTGCCGGGTAGGGTCAGTGACGTCGGCGTGACGGTATATCCGCACGACACGCCCGCCTGGTCAATCGATACGGTGCGGCCGGCGACCGTCATTGCGCCGTTTCGCGGCGTGGCCAGCGCATTCGGGGCGACGCTGTAGGCCACTGCACCGGAGCCTGTGCCTCCCGAGGAGGAGACCGAAATCCACGACGGGCTATCCGTCGCAACAGATCACACACAGCCGGCTCCCGTCGTCACGGAGAGCGTCCCTGGCCCACCCGCCGCCGTGAACGACTGCGTCGTCTGAGACACGGCAAAGGAACACGGGGCGGCGCCGTTTTGAGTGACTGAGACGGGTTGGCCGGCCACGAGCAACGATGCCGAGCGCTGTGCCGTCGTCGTGTTGGCAGCCGTACTCAGCGAGACGAATCCAGTCCCAGTTCCCGTCGCGGCGGTGATCATCAACCATTGGGCGCCCCCGCTCGCCGTCCACGTGCAGCCGGTCGACGCGGTGACGGGCAACGACGGGGAGCCACCTGATGCCGGGACGGTCAGGCTCACCGGAGACACACCGAAGGTACACGCCACGCCGGCTTGAGTGATCGAGATGGATTGGCCCGCGATCGTGAGGGATTCGGTCCGGGGCGCTGTGCCGGTGTTCTCGCTGGCAGTGATTGACACACGGCCTGGACCCGAACCGCTGGCGCCTCCGGTGACAGACAGCCACGGGCTGTTCGACACAGCCGTCCAGGAGCAACCGGCCCCGGCGGACACGTCCGCCCAGCCGTTCCATCCTCCGGCCCCAATCGCCTGCGATGCGGGCGTTACGCCATAGCTACACGGCGGCGCGAACATGAAGGTGTTCGACGCGGCGCTCGATGTGTTGCCGCCCGGTCCGATCGCGATCACACGCCCTTCGTAGACGATGCCCGGTGACGGCAGCAGCAGGGTTGAGAGGCTGACTCGAATCTGGCCATCGGCGCTTGGTGAGGGCTTCCCGAGGGATGCGACCTGAAAGGGGGCGGAGGCGCCTGGCTGGTAGAAGGCGAAATCGTAGCGTGTCACCCATGCGGTGCCGTCACTCGCGAGCCGGCTGTGATCGGCTGAAGGCGTGAACTACATGATCGTGGGGTTGACGACTTGAGCGACACCCGTGGCGGGCAGTCCGGTGAGTAACGCAAGCGCGAAGGCGAGCGTCGAACGGCAGACAAGAATCCGCATTGGACCTGTTCTTGAGGCGCGAGAGCGTGATGGGAGGGGAGGTCCATCGACCCTTCCGCGTGAACGTGCTCAGGGCACGCTGCAGCTTCCGATCCTCGTGCCACAACTCCGCAAGTGATTGACGGATCGAGCACACGTTCAACGAGCGCTCTGCCTACGATCGATGTGACACGCGAATCTGTAAGCACTCTCACGGTTGTGGTCAGTCGAACGCGTCGAACGCACGAGCAGGAACCGTCCATGGCACGACAGCGAGACGCAGAAGAGATCGACTACGCCAGAGCTTTAACGAGACGACAGAGCAATCGCTGAACGTCCAAGCACCCCCAAGTCATTCGCGGTCAGTTCAAGTCACGAGGTCTTGATGATGTCTGTCCGCTCGCAGTGCAGCCGTGTGCTGAATGGGGGTACTCGCGTGCCTCAGTCTTCTCGTCGCCAACCCAGCCATAGCACAATCGCCGGTTCCAGCGCCGTGGGTCGCCACCGATATAGGCGGCCCTGCGCTGACGGGAAGCAGTACATACGGTAATGGTGTGTTCACGGTGAACGCCGGCGGAGTCGGCATCCGAGGTCGTCGGGATCAATTTCACTTCGTGTATCAACAACTGAGCGGCGACGCGACGATCTTCGCGCGCGTCGACGCGCTCACCGCCGCCGATCCAGAGTCGAGAGTGGGCGTGATGTTTCGCGAGTCGCTCAGCCCGGACGCCAGGAACGCCTTCGCCTACACGAGCGGAGACAACGTCCTGGGCTTGTCGAGGCGCACCTCAACAGGCGCTCGCACCAACGTGACATCGGGGGGTTCGGGGTCTCCACCCGTCTGGATCGCGCTCAGACGGTCCGGATCGACGTTGACCGGTTACACGTCGAGCGATGGTTCCACCTGGCACACAGTGCACACAGCGACGGTGTCCATGGGTCAGACCGTGTACGCCGGCATCGCAGTGTCTGCGCGCTCGAGCAGCCTTCGGGCACAGGCTGTCTTGTCGCGCGTCAGCTTCTGGAGCGCGCTGCCGAACGGCCAGAAGGGGGCGGACATCGGAACACCCTCACCGGTGGGCGGCGCCAACTGGGCCAACAACACCTACACCATACTCGCTGGTGGCGCGAACATCGGGGGCAATTCGGATCAGTTCCACTTCGTGTATCAGACCGTGAGCGGCAATGTGGACCTCGTCGCGCGCGTGGCATCGGTGACGGCCGCTGATGCGATGAGCCGAGCCGGCGTGATGGTGCGCGCGTCGCTGTCTCCAGACGCCGCGTTTGCGTACACAAGTCTGGGTGCCATCGCCGGGTACGGTTTCGAGTGGCGCTACACGAGCAGTGCGAGCGCATCGGTCACAAACGGAGGATCCGGTTCGGCTCCCTGATGGGTCCGGCTGATTCGACGAGGTCAGCTGTTCGAGGCGTACCGATCGTCGGACGGCCAGAGCTGGACGCTCTTCGACTCGGAGGAGATCTCGAACATGCCGAACACGGTGTACGTCGGCTTGGCCGTAACGAGCGCTCGAGCCGGCGCGTCGACCATGGCAACCGTCAGCAACTTCGCGGTCACCGCCAACGTCTCAAACGCCGCACCAACGGTCACCTTGACTTCGCCGACCGCTGGGCAGTCGTGGACGGCACCCGCCACCATCACTCTGGCGGCCGACGCCAGCGATCCGGAGGGCCGTCTCAGCCGCGTCGAGTTCTACGCGGGTGCCCAGCTCCTGTTCGCTGACAACACCGCGTCATTCGGGTACAGCTGGTCGCAAGCGCCGGCAGGGACCCACACCTTGAAGGCCCGAGCGATTGACCTCGACGGCGGGCAGGCGGAATCGAGCGTGTCCGTCACGGTGAGAGCTCCCAATAGCCCTCCCACGGTCACGCTCACGTCGCCTACAGCCGGGCAATCGTTCACAGCGGGAGCCACCATTACGCTGGCCGCCAACGCCAGCGACCCCGAAGGCCGGATGGGCCGCGTGGACTTCCTGATCAACGGCGCGGTCCGTGGGACCAGTTCCTCCGCGCCGTACAGCGCCCCGTGGTCGACGTCGGGGACGAGCGCCGGCACCTACACAATCGCCGCAGTTGCGTACGATGCCGACGGCCTGTCGACGAGGTCGTCGGAGATCACGGTCACCGTGTCGGCGCCCACGACGACGCCACCTCGACACGTGTCGTTCGTAGCATCGAGCGATCACCTCGGCAACGTGACGCGCTACGAGTTGCGAATCCACCAGGCGGGCGCGAACACGAGTACGGCCACGCCTCTCGCGACCTCCGACCTCGGTAAGCCGACGCCCGATGCGCAAGGGCTGATCATCGTCGATCGATCGTCGTTCTTCACCGCCTTGCCAAGCGGCTCGTATCTCGCGACGGTGACGGCGATCGGACCCGGTGGCTCGACGCAGAGCCAGCCGCCCGTGGCGTTCGTGCGGTAACCCGAGTCGCTCGGTCTCCCCCGAGCCTCAAACGCCCCCGTCGAAGCCGCCGGATCCGATGTGCTCACTCGAGTACGCGGATCCGGTGGTTCTCGCTGTCTCCCACAATGACGCGGCGGCCCGCAAGGCACACGCCATGCGGTCGCGCCATCCGACACTGACGCGGATCACCATCCGGTCCGTCACCGCGCTGACCCGTGCCAATGAGTGTGTCAATCGTGCCGCCCTTCAGGTCGACCCGTCGAATCGCGTGGTTCTCCGTATCGACCACGATGAGGCTCTGGTCCGGCGACCACGCAATCCCCTTCGGCCCGTTGAACGTCGCCGCCAACGCAGGTCCGCCGTCACCCGAGTACCCGGTTGCGCCGGTACCGGCGACGCGAGCAAGCCTCGCCTGCTTCGGATCCAGCCGGAAAACCGCGTTTCCCTCGCGCAGCACGAGGTAGATCGTGCCGTCAGGCGCCACGTCCATCGACCGGGGACCGTTGAGCGCCGTGCCGTCGATGGGCGCGTTGTCCGGCGTCGGTCCCTTGTCCCCCGTTCCAGCGAATGTCGAGACCGTGCCGCGCTGCAGATCGATCCGCCGCACGCGCTGGTTGCCGATGTCGCACACGAGCAGCTGCCCGGTCGCGTCGAACGCGATGCTGTGGGGCTGCCTGAACTGTGCTTTCGTGGCCGGCCCACCGTCGCCGCTGAAACCCGCCACACCCGTACCCGCCACGGTCGAGATGACGCCCGTACGAGCATCGATCCGTCGGATGATGTGATTGTCTCGCTCGACGATGAACAGATGGCCGTCGCGATCGAAGCGAAGCTCATGCGGCGCAGCGAGAGCGGCTTTGGTCGCCGGTCCGCCGTCACCCGAGTACCCCTTCTCACCGGTGCCAGCCAGCGTCGTGACCGTGTTGCGCCGCAGATCCATCCGACGGACGCGCCCGGTGTCGTATTCGCAGAAGTAGAGCGCCTCGTCTGGGCCGATGATGACGCCGAAGGGATTGTTGACAGGTGTCTTCAGCGCGTCGGGAATGTCGGCCGCATAGCCGGCGACGCCGGTGCCGGCCAACGTCTTGACCTGTCTGGTCTGCGCACGGTCAGCCCGCGCGCCAAACGCCAGGAGGCTAGCGGTCCACAGAAACGTCCGTCGCGTGGGCATCGTCATCATGCGTTCCCCCATCACACGTTTGCTCGACTCGACGTGTGCTTGGCGAGCTCCGTCTTCGCGATTGCCGCGCGATGGACTTCATCCGGCCCATCGGCGAGTCGAATGGTTCGCGCGTGCGCCCAGGCGCGCGCAAGGAAGACGTCATCGCTGACGCCGGCGGCACCGAACGCTTGAATGGCCCGATCGATCACACGCTGCGCCGCGCGCGGCGCCACGACCTTGATCATGGCAATCTCCTTGCGGGCGGCCTTGTTCCCGACGGTATCCATCAAACGCGCGGCGTGCATCGTCAGTAAGCGCGCCTGATCCAGCTCCATGCGCGACTCGGCGATGTCGGCGCGGATGGTCCCTTGATCGGCGAGCGGACGACCAAACGCCACACGTGTGCTGACGCGACGGCACATCACCTCGAGCGCACGCTCGGCGAGGCCGATGAGCCGCATGCAGTGATGGATCCGACCGGGTCCCAGACGCCCCTGCGCGATCTCGAAGCCCCGGCCCTCGCCCAACAGCAGATTGGTGGCCGGCACCCGTGCACCATCGAACACGATCTCCGCATGACCGTGCGGGGCATCGTCATAGCCGAAGACCGAGAGCATCCGGATGATTTTCACACCCGGCGTGTCCATGGGCACGAGGATCATCGATTGCTGACGATGACGCTCGGCGCCCGGGTCGGTCTTCCCCATCACGATCGCGATCCGGCAACGAGGATCGCCGGCGCCGGAGATGAACCACTTGCGACCCGTGACCTTGTAGCTGTCGCCCTCGCGTTCGATGCGCGCGGCGATGTTCGTTGCGTCGGACGACGCCACCGCGGGCTCGGTCATGGCGAAACACGAACGGATCTCACCGGCGAGCAGCGGTTCGAGCCACTGCCTGCGCTGCGCGGGCGTTCCGTAGCGAACGAGCACCTCCATGTTCCCCGTGTCCGGCGCGGAGCAATTGAAGGCCTCGGGCGCCATCACGTGCGACCGTCCCATCAACTCGCAGAGCGGTGCGTACTCCTCGTTCGTCAAGCCGGCGCCGTACTCGCTGTCGGGGAGAAAGAGGTTCCAGAGCCCGGCTGCGCGCGCCTGTGCCTTGAGCGTCTCGACGATTGACGTCGGCTGCCAGCGATCGCCTGCGGCGACCTCCCGGTCGAAGGCGGCTTCGTTCGGGTAGATGTGCGCGTCCATGAATGCGCGAATGCGGTCGGCGAGGTCGGCAGCACGGCTGGTCATGGGAGCGCATGATAGTCTACTGGGCCCGTGACGAACGACACGCGCGCGGTCCGCGAGAGTGAGGCACTGAACTGGGGCGCGTTGACCGCGTACCTCCGGGACGCGCTGCTAAAACAGGATGCATTCCTTGCCCGTTACGGGCCCACCGCCCTACGCGGCGACATCGTCGTCGAACAGTTCGGCGGAGGGCACTCGAACCTGACCTACCTCCTGCGTTTCGGGGATGTCGGCCTGGTGCTGCGACGCCCACCCCTCGGTCCCGTGCCTCCGCGCGCGCACGACATGGCCCGCGAGTTCCACTGGCTGAGCGCGCTACACCCACGGTTCCCGTTGGCACCGCAACCGTTCGTGCTGTGCGAAGACACGGCTGTGGTCGGCGCGGTCTTCTACGTGATGGAGCGACGACGCGGCATGGTGATCCGGCACGAGGAGCCCGTAGGCGTCGCGGGGCAGGAGGCCGTGCGCGCGGGGATCAGTGGATCGCTCGTCGACACACTGGCGACACTCCACGCGGTGGAGGCCGGGGCGCCGCCCCTCTCTTCGCTGGGGAGGCCCGCGGGCTTCATGACACGCCAAGTCCAGGGCTGGGGAGACCGCTGGTCGCTGGCACAGACCGACGAGGTGCCGGAGATGGAGACGGTCGCTGCCTGGCTGCGGGCTCGGATTCCGCCAGATCCCGAGCGCCCCGCTGTGGTCCACGGGGACTTCAAGCTCGACAATGTCATCCTGGATCCCTTGGATCCGGCGAAGGTGGTCGGCGTCCTTGACTGGGAAATGTGCGCGCTGGGCGATCCGCTTGTCGACGTCGGGATCTTCCTGAGCTACTGGATCCGGACGCCTGGAGACCACGGATCTTCCATCCACGACGCGCTGAGTACGGTGACCGACCGGCCGGGATGGTTCAGCCGCGAGGCGGTGCTCGAACGTTACGTCGCCACCTCGGGACGCGATCTCCGCGGGATCGGCTTCTACGAGACCTTCGCGGTGTTCAAGCTGGCGGTGGTCCTTCAGCAGATTTACGTCCGCTACGTCCGCGGCCAGACCGATGACCCACGTTTCGCGACGCTGGGGGCGCGTGTCTTGGCCCTCGCCCGGCGTGCCGCTGATCTGACGACCCGCCACGGCTAAGCGGCGCTGCACGAGCCGATCGGTAATAAAATGAACCTATGCGCTTGAGGCCTGTCCGCTTCTCTTCTCTCTTCACTGGGCTCATCGCCACAGTGCTCGTGGCACAGCTGCCCGAATCGCCCTGGCACTCCCACGTCCACGCGGCTCAACAAGAGTTGACGCCTATTTCATACGTCTGTCCGATGGCCTCGGACGCCGAAGTGGTCGAGGTCAAGCCAGGCAAATGCCGGCTCTGCGGGATGGTGCTCGAGCCGGTTCGTCTCGACACGGCCTGGTCCTGTCCGAACCACGCGGTCGTGATCAAGGACCAGAAAGGTTCGTGCCCGATCGACAAGCGCGAGTTGGTGCAGGTGATCGTCGCGAAGTATTGGACATGCGGCGACAAGCCAGACGAGAAGCTGCCGGACCCCGGCAAGTGCGCCAACGGCAGTCCACGGAAGCTGAACACGGCGCTGCGCGCGCACGGCGATCACAACCCCCGCTATGGGGGCTCGTTCTTCATGGCCGAGGATAAGTGGCATCATCTCGAGGGAACCTACCCCAGCGCTGGGTTGTTCCGGATGTACTTCTACGACAACTTCACGAAGCCAATGTCGCCCAAGAAGTTCAGCGGACGGGTGTTCTTCGAGGAAGCCGGCAAGGAGACCGCGTCGTTCCCCATGAGCGTGTCGCGCAACGGCAAGACGCTCGACGCGCAGATCAAAGGCATGCCGACGCAGCCGTCGAAGACCACGCCCGTGAAGCTCGCCGCGAGAGTCAAGTTCGATACCAAACTGCCGGAACAGCGCTTCGACTTCGTCTTCATCGACTACTCGAAAGAGCCGCTGTCAACGCCGCCGGCACCGAAACCGACGGCCACCGCGGCAGTCCCGGCTGCGCTGCCAGCTCGTGCGGCCGCCGCTGCCGTCGTTCCGCCAAGTGTGCCCGCTCCACCGCCACCACCTGCCACGTCCGAGGGCGCGCCAATCACCGCCTCCGCATCGGTGCCGCAGAACACGAGCGCAGCGACGCTCTCGCGGACCGACGCGGCGCAACTCGTCGAGAACCTGCCCACCTCTCCGGCGGAGTTGCTGAAGCTGCTCGAGCAGCGAACGCAGGAAGTGCGGCAGGCGATCACGGAGGGCCAGTACGGCTACGTCTACATTCCGGCGCTCCTCAGCAAGGACATCGCGCTGGCGATTGGAGACCAGGTCAGTCAGCTCCCGGACTCGAAGCAGAATCACGCCAACGCCGCCGTGCGCCAACTCGTGATCGCGGCCTGGGATCTCGACTTCTACGGCGACCTTGGCAACAAGGAAAAGATCACCGAGGCCTTCAACTCGCTTGCCTCCGCTTTTGAGAACATCAAGGCTGCATATGGGTCCTCTCGCTAAGCCGGCCGGCCGATTCGCACGTCGACATGTGTGGGCGCTCACGGCGCTGGGGATGAGCATCGCCATCGTGGGGGTCTGGGCGCCGAGCCCGGAAGCGCACAAGGCGATCACGTCGAAGTACAACTACACGGAGCACGTGTTCCCCATCCTGCGCGATCGGTGCGCGCGGTGCCACTACCCTGGCGGTCCGACGCCGATGTCTCTGCTCACCTATCAAGACGCCATGCCGTGGGCAGAGTCCATCCGCGAGCAGCTCGTCGGTCAAAAAATGCCACCCTGGTACGCCGATCCCACCGGGCCGCAGGTGAAGGGCGGGCACATCCTGACGACGCGCGAGCTCGATATCCTCGTGACCTGGGCGACCGGTGGAACACCAAATGGTCCGATTGGGAACCAAACAGTGCCTGAGGTTGCACCGCCGGCCCCGTGGCGCTCGGGTCCGCCCGATCATCAGGCGAAGATGCCGAAGCCACACGAGCTTCCGCTCGGGACGCAGGAAGATGACGTCGAAGTGACCATTCCTACGGGCCTCAAGGAAGAGAAGTGGGTGAAGGCAATCGACATCCAGCCGAGCGATGCGTCGATGGTGCGCGACGCAGTGATTTCGGTGGAGAACGGTCCCGTTCTCGGGCTCTGGGTGCCAGGCGCAGAAGCCATCGCCGCGCCGAACGGCACCGGCTTCAAACTCGCGCCGGGCGCGACGTTGAAGCTCAGGATTCACTACAAGAAGTCGTGGCAAGACGAGCAGAATGCGAAGTCCGATCAGTCGACGGTCGGCCTCTACTTCACCGACGCACCACTCTCCGGCAAGAGCATTGACGCGGTCGAGATGAAGGGGCCGGAGGCAACATCCAACGCGCCCGTAAGCTTCACGGGTGCGCTGAAGACGGGCGCTCGCGTCCTCGCGCTACGACCGAGCTTCGATCAGACCTACAGGGAGGCGACGATCGATGCCGTGCTCCCCAACAACCGTCGCGTGACGATCATGAAGCTGCGTGCCCCTCAGCCGTCGTGGTTTCGACGCTACTGGTTGGCCGAGCCCATCGAGCTTCCGGCGGGCACCAAGCTGGAAATCAAGGCTATTCCTTCACCGGCCGACGAGTTCGCGCCGCCTGTCCAGAAGCGTTACCCATTGCAGGTCGCGTTGGACTACGTCGCGCAGTAGGGGCCAACCGGTGAACGCGCGGGTCTAACGTCTCGGTCAACCAGGCCGCCAGCGCGCGCTTGCGGGCGAGGCTGTGGCCTCGGTTGCGCCACACTACACTCCGATGGACACATCACATCCCCGTCTCTCGGGCAAGACGGCCATCGTCGCTGGTGGGACGCGAGGCGTGAGCCTCGGCATCGCTCGCGAGCTGGCCATCTCCGGAGCCGCCGTGTTTCTCACTGGCCGCTCGGCAACGGAAGGCCAGGACAGTCCTGGAGGCGTGACGGCGGTACGCTGCGACCATCGAGACGATGCCGCCGTAGACGCGGTATTCGCGCGCGTGCTGGTGACCTGCCGGCTTTCTTCGAACCAGTCGTCACTGGAGAATGACGCCGGTGGGACCGGGTAGGGGCTCTGCGTTCTTCAAGTCAGCGCGAGCCGGCAACGCCGGCGAGCGCCCCCCGTTCAAGGTGG
>VFZL01000047.1 GCA_016871175.1 Acidimicrobiia bacterium
CGTGACGTCGGGCTCACCGTCGACCCGACGGAGCGTCCTAACGCCGACCCCCACGAGTGTTGCCACGTCCCGTTGGTCGTGCCCTGCCTGCCGCAGGACCTGTATCGCGTGCCGCGTGAGCATGGCGATCAGCCCTTCCCTCGCTGCTTGGTGCAGCGAGTGTCTGCGCCGAAGGGGTCAGCTCAGAGCGGCCAGCATTTCCGGAAAAGGAACGGTCAGAATTTACGGAACCCGCAACGTCCAAACTCGACAGCGGAAGTTCGGTCGCACCACGCGCGAACCGAATGCCCGCCAATCCATCTCTGGAGCTGGGCGTGTATCAGCGACATCTGTCTCCCCTCGTCACCGCACTTTTCTCGGCACCGCTCGTCATACTGGCCTCTAGCGCGGCTTCGGCTCAAGTCGTCGGAACTGTTGGCGTCTTCGCGGAGCGGGGATTCGGCGACGACGGATCGGCATGCTCCACAGAGCAACAAGATGCCGACAACATCGTCTGGGGAACCGCTGACGGCCTGAACACCTCGTGCTCCGATTCCATCGACGACGACAACATCGTGTGGGGCACCCGCGTCACTTTGCGGCCTTGACGCGGAACCACGCCGATGACTCGAGCTCGTCAAATTGACCTTACCGTCGCGCTGCGATCCGAACACGGCACGACGCCCGCATCGTTCACCGAGCGTCGGCGCCCCCACAACTGGCGATCCGGTCTGCCTCGTCTCGAGAACGGACTCGCGGCACTGCGGGAGCTACGTCTCGGAGACGGGATCGACCTCTTTCAAGCCATGAGCCGCGCCGACGTCACGCGGTTCATCTCACCGCCGCCATCCACTGTCGAGGGCTTCGACCGTTTCATCGCGTGGGCACATCGTGAGCGCGCTGCCGGTACGAACGTCTGTCTCGAGATTCTTGGTCCGGGCACGGATACGGCGGTGGGGCTCATTCAATTCCGGGCGCTCGAAGGCGGATTCCGCGTGGCCGAGTGGGGTGTCGCGCTCGCTCAGGAGCTGTGGGGTACAGGTCTCTTCACCAGCAGCGCGCGCCTGGCGCTTCAGTTCGCGTTCGACGAGCTAGGGGTGCATCGGCTCGAGGCGCGTGCGGTGGTGCGCAACGGACGCGGCAACGCGGCGTTACGAAAGCGTGGCGCCGTGCAAGAGGGTGTGCTCCGGCAAGCCTTCTTCCGGAGCGGCGAGTACATGGATCAGGTGCTCTGGTCGCTCCTCGCCGACGACTGGCGTCAGGCACAGCTTCGGGCTTTCCCGCCGTACCACTGAGCGGCCCGCCTGCACTACTATGAATCGCAGATGCTCGTCCGCGAGTTCGACTTCGACCTCCCGGTAGACCTAATCGCGCAGGTTCCGGCGCCCGACCGGAGCGACGCCCGTCTCCTCCAACTGTCGCGAGCTACCGGAGTGATGGAGCATGCATGCATCCGCGATCTTCCACGGCTGCTGCGGAGGGGTGACCTTCTCGTCGTGAACGACAGCCGCGTGTTTCCAGCGAGGCTGCTTGGTCACCGCGTTCCGAGCGGTGGCGCAGTCGAGTGTCTCCTCATCGCACGCGTGAACGCTGAGACTGCGGATTCACAGGCAGCCGAGCAGGTCTGGGACGCGCTCGTTCATCCTGGCCAGAAGCTGAAGCCGGGGGCCCGCGTCGAGTTCGGCAACGGCGCGCTGTCTGCAGAAGTGGTCGGCCGCGGTGCCTACGGACGCCGACTGGTGCGTCTGTGGACGCAGCCGGGGGGATCCGTCGAACGCATCGTAGACGCGATCGGCCACGTTCCGCTTCCGCCTTACATCAGGCGAGCGGACCACTCGGAGGACCGCAAGCGCTATCAGACGGTCTTCGCCGCACACCGAGGATCGGTCGCAGCGCCGACGGCTGGACTGCACTTCACGCCGGAGCTGGTCGACGCGCTGCGTGCGGCAGGCATCGAGATCGCGTCGATCACGCTCCACGTGGGGTTCGGCACCTTTCAGCCGGTGCGAGTTGGCGACGTCGAATCCCACCGGATCGAGGCAGAGCGGTTCGAGATCGATGAGCGCGCAGCGGCGGCGATCGAGCGCGCTCGCACTGGGGGTCGTCGCGTGATCGCGGTTGGGACGACGACGACGCGCACACTCGAGTCGGTGGCGCAGGCGAACGCTGGTCGTATCGTCGCCGCGAGCGGGTGTACTGATCTCTTCATCTACCCGGGGTTCCGGTTTCGGGTGCTTGACGGCTTGCTGACCAATTTCCACCTGCCCAAGTCGTCGCTTCTGATGCTTGTATGTGCGTTCGCCGGTCTTCAGCCGATCCGAGAGGCGTACCGAACCGCGGTGGCCGAGCGCTACCGGTTCTACAGCTATGGCGATGCGATGCTGATTGTCTAATCCGACGACCAACGACCAATGACCAGCGTGTTTTCCTACGAAGAGTTCGATCTCTCCGACGTGCGCACGTATCCGCTCGCCTCTCGCCCGAGCAAGGCGAAGGTAGAGGACTTCGCGAAGCCGAGCCGCCCCCACGCATCGGTGGCTGAGATCCTCCGGGGGTTGCCGAGGGTGCTGGCGGCTGCGGATTTCATCGCGGTTGTGGACGCCATCGCCCGCGCGGCACGCGAGGGCCGCGGGATCGTGTGGGGCCTCGGTGCGCATGTCGTAAAGGTCGGCCTCGGGCCCGTCCTCATCGATCTCATGGAGCGCGGTCTCGTCTCGGCCATCGCCACCAACGGTGCCGCCGTCATTCATGATTTCGAAATCGCGTGGTCCGGCGCGACGTCGGAGGACGTCGATGCGGCGCTTGGGCCAGGACAGTTCGGCCTGGCGGAGGAGACGGGGCGACTCGTGAATGGCGCCATCAACGACGGCGTGGCGGCGGGTCTCGGTCTGGGCCAGGCGGTCGGCGGGTTTCTGCTCCGCAGCCAGCCGGCGTTCGGTCGGTACAGCGTACTGGCCGCCGCGGCACGACTTCGCGTACCGGTGACCGTCCACGTGGCAATCGGCACCGACATCACCCATATGCACCCGGCTGCATCGGGAGAAGCACTCGGGGCGGGGAGCCTGCGTGACTTCCGATACTTCGTGTCCAACGTCGCTCGCCTGGCGGGCGGGGTGTACTTGAACTGTGGATCCGCCGTCGTCTTACCCGAGGTGTTCCTCAAGGCCGTGGCGTTGGCTCGGAATCGGGGCATCGGGCTCGATGGACTCACGACCGTGAACCTGGACTTCATCCGCGGCTATCGACCGACGACGAACGTGGTGACGAGACCCACGGCAGGCATTGGTCGGGGATACTCGCTCGTCGGCCACCACGAGCTGATGATTCCCTGGCTCGCGGCAGCGATCATTGCGGCGTGTGATGACGGTGGCACGCCCGCGACCAGCACCGCTGGGGCGTGATAAACTCACAAATCCGGCCGGAGTAGCTCAGTTGGTGAGAGCACGCGTCTCATAAGCGCGGGGTCGACGGTTCGAGTCCGTCCTCCGGCACCACTCTGGGGCGGATAGGCCCGGCATGGCGGGCCGTCCTACCCGGCCCACCTTCGCCGTCGGCCTGGCAGGCCATGGATCTCATCGAACACGTTCGAGCGATGATTCGTCGCCACGATCTCATCCGGCGCGAGCATCGCGTGATCGTCGCGCTGTCCGGAGGTCCGGATTCGGTGGCGCTGACACACATCTGTCGCGCGCTCCACGAGCGTGGTGACGTGACGATGGTCGGCGTCGCGCACTTCAACCACCGGCTGCGCCCTGACGCGGCGGCCGACGCAAGTTTTTGCGCCGAGCTCGCACGGTCTCTTCAATTGCCTATCGAGCTTGGCGAGGGCGATGTGGGCCGGCTGGCAGCCGAGCGAGGTTGCTCGATCGAAACCGCGGCGCATGACGCGCGTTATGCCTTCCTTGGTGCCGCGGCGGAACGACTCGCCGCCGATCGCATTGCCTTGGGCCATAGCCTCGACGACCAGGCCGAAACCGTGCTCCTACGCCTCATCCGTGGCGCCGGATCCCGCGGTATCTCGGGGATGTCCCCGCGCCGTGGTCCCTTTGTCCGACCGTTCCTCGACGTCCGGCGAGCGGACATCCGCGCCTTTCTCGTCGATCGCGGTCTCGCGTTTCGCGAGGACCCGTCCAATGCCGATGTGCGGGTTCCGCGCAACCGCGTTCGCAGCGAGCTCATCCCGCTATTGGCTCGTTCGTACAACCCCCGCATCGTGCCGATTCTCGGTCAGCATGCGGACCGGGCGCGCGACGAATGGCAATGGCTGCATGCCGCCGCGCGCGAGTTGCTCAACCGAGCGGTACGGGGCGACGGACCGGAGTGGAGCGTGGCGATCGACGCGGTCCGTCGCGCGCACCCGGCCGTGGCCCGGGCCGCGCTTCGCGACATCTTGGAGCGAGCCTCAGGCGGTCGGTCCATCACTTGGGAACACGTGACCCGTGCTCTGGCGTGCTGCGCGCCCGAGTTTCGAGGCCGAGTCGATTTTCCCGGCCATCGCTGGGAACGCCGGGCCGACTGCGCCGTCTTAACGATTAGACCCGATGCAGAGCGGGCTCGCACGGTCGAAGGGAGCGCGCACTTCTTCCGCTATCCGCTGCCCATCCCTGGCGAGGCTCGTGTGGCTGAGGTCCGGGGGACAGTGTCGGCCGCAGTGGCTTCAGCGCCGCTGGGGTCAGACAACGCGTCGGAACATCAGGAAACGGTTGTCGTTCGTGGAGATCGCTGGTCTGGTGCTATCTGGTCGGTGCGTGGGCGGCTTCCCGGCGACCGAATCGTCCTCTCGGCGTCGACGGGCCGAAAGAAGCTGCAGGACCTGTTTGTTGACCGGAAGGTTCCGCGCGACGCGCGAGATTTCGTGCCTATTGTCGTGGACGAGCACGACAGGATCGTGTGGGTCATTGGTCATGCCGTCTCGGGGGATTTTCGAGTGACCGACTCTGCGCAAACCATGCTAACATTGACACTTAGGCTTTGGGGAGGCCCGGCTTGAATTCGACCTTAAAGAGCTTGTTGTTCTGGACGGTGCTCTTCGTTGTCGGCGTGCTCATTTGGAATGTCTCGACCACACTGCAGCAGAAGGAGCAGCAGAAGGGTTTCAGCGAGTTCATGGCTTCCGCCGAAGCCGGGAAGATTCAGAACGTCGTAATCACCGGCCAGGAGCTCTCCGGCGTCACCACCGACAACGAAACCTTCCGGACCTACGTCCCCGAGCAGTACGAAGGCCTGGTGAACAAGCTAATCGAGCGTGGCGTGGTCGTTCAGGCGAAGGATCCGACGGCTAGCCCATGGGCGTCGCTGCTCTATTCGTGGGCACCGGTCCTGCTCATGATCGGTTTCTGGGTGTTCTTCATGCGGCAGATGCAGAGCGGCGGCAACAAGGCGCTGTCGTTCGGCAAGAGCAAGGCGAAGTTGTCGTCTGGCTCGCAGAAGAAGGTGACGTTCAAGGACGTGGCCGGGGTCGACGAAGCGAAGGAAGAGCTTCAAGAGATCATCGAGTTCCTCAAAGAACCGCAGAAGTTCCAGAAACTCGGTGGCCGGATTCCCAAGGGTGTCCTGCTCATGGGATCCCCGGGCACCGGCAAGACCCTCTTGGCACGCGCCGTGGCCGGTGAAGCCAATGTCCCGTTCTTTTCCATTAGCGGATCTGACTTCGTCGAGATGTTCGTTGGCGTGGGCGCCTCACGCGTCCGTGACCTGTTCGAGCAGGGCAAGAAGAACGCACCGTGCATCGTGTTCATCGATGAGATTGACGCGGTCGGTCGTCATCGTGGGGCGGGGCTCGGTGGCGGGCACGACGAGCGCGAGCAGACGCTGAACCAGCTTCTCGTCGAAATGGACGGTTTCGAGTCCAACGAGGGCGTCATTCTCGTGGCCGCGACGAATCGGCCCGACGTGCTCGATCCGGCGCTCCTGCGGCCCGGTCGCTTCGACCGGCGCATCGTCGTCAATCGGCCGGACGTCAAGGGGCGTGAAGGCATTCTCCACGTCCACACGCGAAAGATCCCGATGGCCGACGACGTGGATGTGGCGGTTTTGGCACGAGGATCCGCGGGGTTCTCGGGCGCCGATCTGGCGAACCTCGTCAACGAGGCGGCGCTGAACGCGGCGCGGTACAACCAGAAGGTCGTGCGCATGCACGACTTCGAGTTCGCGAAGGACAAGGTGCTGATGGGATCCGAGCGCCGCTCGATGATCATCAGCGAAGCCGAGAAGCGCATCACGGCGATCCACGAAGCGGGGCACGCGCTCTTGACGGTGCTCTTGCCGCACGCTGATCCGATCCACAAGGTGACCATCATCCCGCGCGGCATGGCGCTCGGCCTGACCCAGCAGCTGCCAGTCGACGAGAAGCACAACTACTCTCGAGTGTACCTCGAGGATCAGATTGCCATTCTGCTCGGCGGCCGGATCGCCGAGGAGATCACGATGGACAACCTGACGACAGGGGCCGGCAACGATTTGGAGCGCTCCACGGAGCTCGCGCGGAAAATGGTGTGCGAGTGGGGCATGAGCGACGCGATGGGTCCGCTGACCTTTGGAAAGAAGGAAGAGCAGATCTTTCTCGGCCGTGAGATCGCGCAGCATCAGGACTACAGTGAGGACACTGCGCTGCAGATCGACCATGAGGTCAAGCGGTTTGTCACCGCCAACTACGACCGCGCTCGACAGCTGCTCACCGAGCACAAGGGGATCCTTGTGACGATGGCCGACGAGCTGCTCGCGCGCGAGGTGTTGGACGCCGAACAGGTTCGGCGTCTCGCCGCGGGGCTGACGATCGACGAGCCGCGACCGGCGGCGGCTCGCACGCCAGTAGCTGGTTCCACCGAGGGCGAGGCTCGCTCGCGAAAGCCGGAGCGCGCCCCAATCGTGCCCGCCTTGAACAAGCCGGTCACGCAGGAATAGGCCTATCGACAACCTTAGGGGGTGGTCATTTCCCCAGCGCCCACACTTCGCCGTCCCTTTAGCCGGTGCCCAGAGTGGGTCTACGCTCCTTCTTGGCGAGCGCCCGCTGGTCATGGGCATCCTCAACGTCACCCCAGACTCCTTTGCGGACGCGGCGCACGTCATCGACAGTCACCGTGCGTCGGCGGACGTGGAGCACGCGGTCGCGCTGGCTCTTCAGATGGAGGCGGCTGGCGCGGATCTCCTTGATATCGGTGGGGAGTCGACGCGGCCGGGTGCGACGCCCGTACCGGCGGACGTGGAGCTGGCGCGCGTGCTCCCCGTGATCCGCGCGGTCACGGCTCGCGTGACGATTCCGGTGTCGGTGGACACCTACAAGCCGCAGGTCGCGGCTCGTGCCGTCGATGCCGGCGCCGCACTCGTCAACGACATCAGTGGCTTGCGCTACGAGCCAAGTCTGGCGCACGTTGTCGCCCGAACCGGCGCAGGGCTGATTCTGATGCACACTCGCGGACGATCCGCCTCGATGTACGCGGAAGCGAGGTACGACGATCTCGTTGGGGAGGTCGCGACCGAACTACAGGCCAGTATCGACTGTGCGATCGCCGCGGGGGTCTCACGCGATCGTCTAATCGTCGATCCGGGAATCGGGTTTGCCAAACGCGCCGAGCACAGCTATGGTGTGTTAGCGCGATGCCCCGAGCTGGGGCGGGCGTTGGGCCGGCCTCTGCTCCTGGGGCCCTCTCGCAAGTCGTTCCTACAGGCTGCCGTCGGGGATGGCCCGGCTCCCGAACGCGACTGGGCGACCGCGGCGGCTGTCAGCACCGCCGTGCTCGTCGGCGCGCACATCGTGCGCGTCCACGCCGTACAAGAGTTGGTGCAGGTCGTCCGGGTCGCAGAGATGATCCGCCGGGCGGGTGCGACGGGCTGAGACGACCTCCGCCCCCTACCTTGGCAAGACACGATGAACTGGCTCACCGAGTTCCTGGGGCGCCCCGCAATGGATTGGCGGGATCTTCTCGACGTTCTCGTCGTGGCGGTCCTCGTCTACGAAGTGCTCAAGCTGATTCGTGGCACTCGCGCCATGCAGATGGCCACTGGCGGAGGCCTGTTCATCGTGTTGTTCTACGGATCGCGCTGGCTGCGCCTGGAGACCGTGAACTGGCTGCTCCGCAATCTCCTCACATACATCGTCTTTGCGCTGATCGTGCTGTTCCAGTCCGACATTCGCCGGGCGCTGGCCCACCTGGGGCGTGCGCCGTTCTTTCGCTACTTCGCCAAGGCGGAATCGGCCGAAGAATCGATCGAAGAGCTCGTGGTGGCGACGGGCATGCTGTCCTCCCAGCACATCGGCGCGATCATCGTCATCGAGCGACAGATTGGACTGCGGAACTACGTCGAGGGCGGTATTCCACTCGACGCGACGATGACGTACGACCTGCTGTTGAGCATCTTCCAGACGTCTTCGCCGCTCCACGACGGTGCCGTCATCATTCAGGAGGACCGAATTGCTGCGGCCGCCTGCTTTCTTCCGCTGACGGTCAATCCGAGACTGGGGAAGGAGCTCGGATCCCGGCACCGCGCGGCGATTGGTCTAACCGAGGAGAACGATGCGGTGGCGATCGTCGTGTCCGAGGAGACCGGCAGCATCTCGCTCGCGTCTGACGGCGCGATCGAGCGGGGGCTCTCGGTTGACGACCTTCGTAGGCGACTGCGATCGATGGTGATTCACCGCAGCCGCATGAGGATGCCCCTCCGTGCGGAGGCCACCCGATGAGGCTTCCGTGGCCGTTCGGGCACGTCGGGCTCAAGTCCGTCTCGATCGGTATCGCGATCGCGCTCTGGATGGCCGTCGCCGGAGAGGACACCGTCGAGCGCGGCCTCCGAGTCCCGCTCGAGCTGCAGCAGTTCCCGCCCGACCTCGAACTGATAGACGAGCCACCAACGCTCGTGGACGTCCGTGTGCGCGGCACGTCCGGAGCGCTGGCGCTGACGGTGCCGAGCGACATCATTGCCGTGATCGATTTGCGTCATGCTCGCGCCGGCCGACGGCTGTTCCAGCTCACTCCCGAGCAGGTGCGTGCGCCGTTCGGCATCGAAGTCGTTCAGATCACACCGGCCACCATCGCACTCGAGTTCGAGGCGTCGGCAACGAGAAAGGTCCCGGTCGCACCCTCGGTCGAGGGGAATCCGGCACCGGGCTTCGTCATGGGTTCGGTCACTGTTGCGCCGTCGGAGGTCGAGATTGCCGGTCCGGCATCAGCCGTCGAGACGGCCCGAGAGGTGCTCACCGAACCTATCGCAGTGGAGGGTGCAACCGCATCAGTCACAGCAACCGTAAACGTCGGCGTGCTCAACCCGCTAGTGCGGGTGCGAGCGCCGCGGAGCGTGTCCGTGACGGTTCCCATCGCTCCGGGTCCCAGCGAGCGCACGTTCAGAGCGTCCCCCGTGCATCTGCGCGGCCTCGGTCCGTCGTTGATGGGACAAGCCTTGCCGCCGTCTGTGGCAGTATTCCTGCGCGGTTCGCGGGCCGGCGTGAGCCGGACTGACGCGTCGGACGTGGTCGCGTGGGTCGATCTCCGAGGGTTGGGCCCTGGGGCTTACACGCTGCCGGTACAGGTCGAGACTCCGGCCGCTGTGGGGGTCGTGCGGATCGATCCAGCGACGGTTCATATTTCGATAGCCAATGACAAATCCCGATAGGCGGTTGCGACTGTTCGGCACCGACGGCGTACGCGGTATCGCGGGCCAGTTCCCCCTCGATCCGCGAACGGTTCGACGGCTGGGCGCCGCGCTGATCCGCGGGCTCCCCCAGAGGGCGGCCGGCGACACACAGCTCTTGATCGGGCGAGACACCCGTGAATCGGGTACTTGGATCGAGAGTGAGCTGGCGCACGGGGCTTCGGGCGAGGGCGCTCGCGTCACCAGTGTCGGCGTGGTGCCCACGCCCGCCGTTGCCTACCTCACGCGCGAGGGCGACTACGACGCGGGAGTGGTGATCTCTGCCTCGCACAATCCATTCGAGGACAACGGCATCAAGGTGTTCTCCGGCCGTGGCGAGAAGTTCAACGAGTCGGTCGAACGGACGATCGAAGGCATCGTGTCAGACGAGACGTGGCAGGCGCGGGACGGTGCCCCTGTCGATGTCACAGGACGCGACCTGGTCCGAGAGTATCTCGAGCACTTGAAGGTCGTGCTCGAGGGTGTGGCGTTGCCGGCGGGGTTGACGGTGGTGATCGACTGCGCGAATGGGGCCACGACACCGGTCGCGCCGGGGTTGTTTCGAAGCCTCGGCATCACGACGCACGTGATCGGCGCCGAACCTGACGGGCGCAACATCAACCTCGAGTGCGGTTCGACGCGCCCGGAGGCGCTCGTGAAGAGGGTACTGGAGACCCGCAGTCACCTGGGCGTGGCGTTCGACGGCGATGGCGACCGCGCCATCTTCGTGGACCATCTTGGTCACGTTGTCAACGGCGACGCGGTCCTGTTGATGTGTGGCCGTCAACTGCAGCGAGAGCACAGGCTAAATGGCAACGCGATCGTGGCCACCGTGATGAGCAATACCGGGTTGGAGCTGGCACTCGCGGCCTCCGGCATTCAAGCGGTTCGGTGCGCCGTCGGTGACAAATACGTCATGGAAGAGATGATGGCGCGCCGGCTGTCCCTCGGGGGGGAACAGTCCGGTCATGTGATCTTCTCCGACTACCTCTTTACGGGCGACGGTCTCTGCACGGCGCTCAACGTGTTGCGGACAGTCGTGCTCACAGGCCGGACCTTGGCGGACCTCTCATCCGACCTCATCAGCTATCCGCAGGTGCTGCTGAACGTCAGGGTCCGCGAGAAGACGGATTTCGCCGCGGTGCCCGCCGTCGCCGAGGCCATTGCGCGCGTCGAGCGACGCGTCGATGGGCAGGGGCGTGTACTGGTCCGCTACTCCGGAACCGAGCCGCTGCTACGCGTCATGCTGGAAGGGAAGGATCAGGGCGAGATTCACGCGTGGGCGCAGGAAATCGTCGACGTCGTGAGACAGGAGCTCGGTTAACAGGATATGGTTCGGCTGTCGGTGAACGTCAACAAGGTGGCGACGCTGCGCAACTCACGTGGCGGCCGCGTGCCGAGCGTGATTGACGCGGTGCGCGTCTGCGTGCGAGCCGGTGCGCCCGGCATCACCGTTCACCCACGTGCCGATCAGCGGCACATCACGTCAGCCGACGTGCACGAGATCGTCGAGGAGCTGGTGCGGCATCCCCACGTCGAGTACAACGTCGAAGGTGACCCCCGACCGGACCTCATCGACCTGGTGAAGGCGGTCCGCCCGCATCAGTGCACACTCGTGCCGGTCGTTCCCGGCGAAATCACGAGTCAGGCGGGTTGGCGATCGGGTCCACAAACGGCCCGTCTCACCGACGTCGTCGGGGACCTCCGTGCCCTCGGTATACGCGTCAGTCTCTTCGTGGGCCCCGATCCGGAGGCGGTGCGCGTGGCGGCGTTGGTTGGGGCATCCCGCGTCGAGCTGTACACCGAGCCGTTCGCACGTGCCTTCGAGCGCGGGCTCGAGTCGGCCCATGCGGCGTTCGCCCAGTATGTCGCTGCAGCAGAGCTCGCCGCATCCCTCGGTATGGGTGTCAATGCCGGGCACGACCTCGACCTCGGCAATCTCCGCCTGTTTCGCACGCTCCCGCACCTGGACGAAGTGTCCATCGGTCACGCGTTGATGTCGCGCGCGCTCTTCGTGGGGCTCGAAACCGTGGTGGGGGAGTATCTCGCCCTCCTGCTATGATGATTCTTTGTCATGAAGCCCGAGTCGATCGCGTTCGCCATCGCTGGCGTGCTGTTCGGTCTCCTGGCCGGTTGGATCATCGGCTCCCAACAGGCCACGGCGGTCCGCTCCGGCGCGTCGGCATCCGCTGAGTCGGCCGCTGCGGCCCCGCAAACCAACGCGCGCGCCGAACGGCTCGATATGGCCAAAGTGTCGGCGCTCGAGGCGCTCGCCGACAAGGAGCCGTCAAACGCCAGACCTCGAACCGAGCTCGGGAACCTGTACTTCGACGCGGAGCGCTACGACGAGGCGATTCGCTGGTACTCTGACGCGTTCAAGCTCGATCCGAAGGATCCGAACCTCAGTACGGATCTCGGTGTGTCGTACTACTACACGAATCAGCCAGACAAAGCGCTCGAACAGTTCGCGAAATCGTTGGCCGCCGATCCTAAGCACCTGAAGACGCTGCTCAACATGGGCATCGTGAAAGCGTTTGGCAAACAGGACTTGGAAGGCGCCGAAGCGGCGTGGCAACAGGTGCTCCAACTCGCGCCCGACAGCCCTGAAGGGCTCTCGGCGAAGCGCGCCCTCGACAGTCTTCGGTCGGCACATCCGGGTGGTACCGGCGCGAAGTCGGGTGGGTAATGCTACGTTCGATCCTGCTGCTTGTGCTGATCGCGTTCATCGCGCGCGCATTTTGGCGATTGATGGATGGCGTCATCGACGGTGTGCGGGGCGGGCGGTCGCCCAGTGTACCGCAGCAGGGGACGCCACGAAGCGTCCCGATGGCGCGCGACCCGGTGTGTGGCACGTTCGTACTGCCCGATCGAGCGGTTACTCTGTCGACAGGTGGAGAGACCGTCTTCTTTTGCTCAACGCGGTGCCGGGACGCCTACCCGCCGGATCGCACCGAGTCGTCTTCCGCGCGAGGCCGCACGGCATGACCCTCGATCACGCGGCTGTCGACGCGCTTCGCGCCGATATCGTCGAAGTCGGCCGGCGGATGTACGCGAGGGGTTACACCGCGTCGAACGACGGCAACATCAGCGTTCGGATCGGTGACGACCGGCTTCTGATGACCCCGAAGAGCGTGTGCAAGGGCTTCATGACGCCAGACATGATGTGCGTCACCGACCTCGACGGGAAGAAGATAGAGGGCGCTCGTGATCCATCGTCCGAGATGCTGATGCACCTCGAGGTGTACCGTCAGCGACCTGATGTGCGGGCCGTGGTGCACGCCCACCCGCCAACCGCCACAGGGTTTGCCGTGGCTGGCATGGCACTCGACAAAGCCGTCCTCGCCGAGGTGTTGACGACGCTAGGGAGCATTCCGATTGCCGAGTATGCGACGCCTTCGACGGCCGAGCTCCCGGCGGCCGTGCGCAAGTACGTCAGGGCACACGACGGGATGCTCCTCGCCAACCATGGTGCCTTGACGGTCGGTGCCGACCTGTTCTCGGCCTACTACAAGATGGAGACAGTCGAGCACTTCGCCAAGATCAGCCTTGTGGCGCGCCAGCTGGGTCGAGAGAACCTCATCGCGCGCGAGGAGGTCGAGCGGTTGCAGCAGCTGCGCGGCAACTATGGCATCAAGGCGCCTGCCCCGATTTGTGCGGACGGTCCGACGGATGGACCCGACGGGGCGGCCGTGTGCCAGGTCGTCCAGGCGCCGGCGGGCAGCGGCTTGCGGCTGGTCCCGGATTTCGTCGCGGGATCCGGATGGGTTGACCGACCGAGCGACTGGGGTGATCGGGAAATTCGGTTAACATACCGCGAGCTTTCCGCGTTGATCGAAGACGCGATCAAGAATCTGGCATAGGTCGCGGGCGGTCGCTCGCGTGGGTGTCTGCGGCAGACGCCGACGGGTACGCCGTAGGGTGACCACGTCGAAGGAGATCCGAATGGGTGAGGCGCTCGGAATGGTCGAAACGAAAGGCCTGGTCGCGATGATCGAGGCGGCCGACGCAATGGTGAAAGCCGCCAAGGTTACGCTCGTCGGCTGGGAGAAGATCGGTGCCGGATACGTGACGGCCATCGTGCGCGGCGATGTTGCTGCCGTCAAAGCCGCCACCGACGCAGGGGCGGCGGCCGCGCGACGCGTGGGCGAGCTCGTGTCGGTCCACGTCATCCCACGACCGCACGCCAACCTGGAAGAGGCGCTGCCCATCGGGAAGTCCAGCGCCGCCAAGGTGTAGCGGCTCACGTGATTCTCGCGCGCATCGTCGGCACGGTCGTGGCCACGCGCAAGGATCCACGACTGGAGAGCAACAAGCTGCTGCTCGCCAGACCCGTCGATCCCAAGGGCACGGTCGATGGTGGGTATCTGGTGGCTGTCGATACCGTTGATGCGGGCGTGGGCGAGACCGTCTTGATCGTGAGCGGCAGTTCGGCCCGCATGGCGGCGGGCATGAAGGACTGCCCGGTCGACGCCGCCATCGTCGGCATCGTGGATTCGGTAGAAACCTCCGAGCCCTGACATCGATCCGGGAATTCCACGTGCAGATTGCCCGCGTCATCGGTACAGTCGTTGTCACACCGAAGGATTCGAACCTGACTGGGGCGAAGCTGCTGCTAATCCAGCCGCTGACGCCTTCACGCGCGCCCGTGGGCAAGCCGCTCGTAGCGGTGGACTCGGTCGGAGCTGGGGTGGGAGAGGACGTGTTCTTCGTGCGAGGGAAGGAAGCGAGCTTCCCGTTCCATCCAGTCGAGATGCCTGTCGATGCGGGAATCGTTGGGATCGTGGACTCCATCAACTGTTGAAGCTCGAAGGTTTGGGATTGAAGCTTGAACCGCCACGCGGCGCCGGACGAGCAGTACGAGCCCGTCACCAGGACCGCGGGGCGGCGGCGCGTACGGCGCGGCCGCGGAAGAGCGGGGTGGGGCGTGGGGCCGCACAGCGACGGAGCCGGGGTCCGGGGCAGAGCCCCGCGTGCAGAAGATGTTGCTGGGACGTGTCGTAGGCAATGTGGTTGCGACGCAGAAGAGCCCGAAGTTCGAAGGGGCCAAGCTGCTCTTGGTGCAGCCGCTGACCGAGAACGATGCGCCGCGCGGTCCGGTCTTATTGGCGGTCGACGGGGTCGGGGCTGGCGTCAACGACACGGTGTTGCTCGTGGTCGAAGGGCGAGCGGCCGCCCAGGTGCTGGGTCGAAAACTCGCGCCGGTTGACGCCGCAATCGTTGGGATAGTCGATCGGGTTGATGTGGAATCCGACCGCCCAACACAAGCGAGGTGATGTGCGATGGGGCTGACAGAGGACGAGCTGCGCGGGCTGGTACGGGAAGCGATCGCCCGCGTGCAAGGGCATCCGGTTCCCGGCGCAGGAGGACTGGCCATGGTTGATGTCTCTCCGATGACCACCGCGGCCCGACTGCACCCCAGCCAGGCGCTCTTCGCTCTCTCACGGAGCGCCGACGACGGCGCCTGCCTCATCGAACCGACTGTCCGCTGCAACCACTGCGGCTATTGCCAAACATATGGTCATTAATCGAATGACCAACGACCAATGAACATTCTTGTGACTCGCCGTTTGCCATCGTCGGTGCTGGCGAAGCTGCGTGAGGCGGCTGACGTGGAGCTCTTCGAGGGGCTGCTGGCCATGGACCCAGTTGAGCTCAGAGCCAGGTTGGCGGGCAAGGACGCGGTCGTCTGCATGTTGACCGACACGATGGATCGCGCGGCAATCGATGCCGGTGATCGGTTGAAGATCATCGCCAACGTGGCAGTAGGCTATAACAACATCGACGTGACCCATGCCCGGTCGCGTGGAGTCGTGGTCACGAACACGCCCGACGTTCTGACGGAGTCCGTGGCGGACTTCACTTGGGCGTTGATCCTCGACATCACCCGTCGTCTGGCGGAAGGCGATCGTCTCGTCCGACGAGGCGAATGGAAGGGGTGGGCCTTCGATTTCATGCTGGGGGCTGAACTGCGGGGCAAGCAGTTGGGTCTGGTTGGTGCGGGCCGCATTGCGAAGGCGGTCGCCGAGCGTGCGAGGGCCTTCGGCGTACGCGTGGCATACTACAGCCGGCGTGAGGTCGCGTTTCCCGGTGAGCCGATGTCACTCGACCGCTTGCTGAACACGTCAGACATATTGTCACTGCACGTTCCGCTGACTCCCGAAACCACTCATCTCATCGATCGAAAAGCGCTCACGCGGATGAAACGCACGGCATATCTGATCAATACGGCTCGCGGTCCGGTGATCGACGAGGAGGGGCTCGCTTGGGCCCTCCGAGAACGGCTGATTGCCGGGGCGGCACTCGATGTGTACGAGAAGGAGCCGATCGTTCACCCGGATCTCCTTCCCCTGGAGAACGTGCTGCTGGTCCCCCATCTCGGGAGCGGCACCACAGAGACGCGCACCGCGATGGCCGACTTGGCTGCGAGTAACGCCATCGCCGTCCTTCGCGGTCAGGCGCCGCTCACGCCGGTCCTCGCGTGAGCGCGAGGAGGGCCCCCGGTCCCAGCGGGCGCACGGCCTCGCGCGTGCATCCACGCCCGAGCGGCACTCGTCGCACGCGGTCGTTGTGTCCCCGAGAACAGCATGTCCGATGGGTGATGGAGTCGCTTGCGCGCGCGATCACCGGACTCGAGCTTCCTGCCGTCGAGAAGATCGCGGAGAGTCAGGAAGAAGACCCCGTTCAGGTGCTGATCGCGACAGCCCTTTCCGCCCGCACGCAGGATGCGACGACGCTAGCGGCCTCGACGCGCCTGTTCAGACGCGCACGGACGCCACAGACGATTGCGGCGCTGTCGGTGAGGGAGATCGAGAGGCTGATCTACCCGGTGAGCTTCTATCGCCACAAGGCGCGGTACGTCAAAGCTGCCTGTCGAATGATCGTCGAAAAGTTCGGGGGTCGAGTGCCTGGTACGATGGAGGAGCTGACCACTCTCCCAGGCGTGGGTCGGAAGACCGCCAACCTTGTGCTGATTCTCTCGTTCAAGAGCCAGCGAAATATCTGCGTCGACACCCACGTGCATCGGATCTCGAACCGCCTTGGCTGGGTGAGGACCCGGACACCAGAGGACACCGAGCTCTCGCTCTACGAAGCCACCGACTCGAGATGGTGGCCGTACATCAATCTCTATCTCGTCACGTGGGGCCAGAACGTGTGCCGGCCCGTGTATCCCAAGTGCAGTGCATGCGTGCTCAGGCCGCAGTGCCCGCAGCGCGGTGTCACACGGGTCTCGAAGGACGCAGCGCCGCACCGCGCCGAACGGACGGCGTGAGGCAGGAAGCGGCCATGGGGCATCCTCTCTGGATGCGCATCGCCCGAATCCTCGTGCCTGTCGCCGTCGGCCCGGTGACCGTCACCATGGCTGGTGCGCAGCCCGCCAGACCGTCATCGGGGCCCGCGCCGCGTATCCGGTTCGAGACCTCCGCTGGCACGTTCGTCATCGAGACGTATCCGCTCGAGGCGCCAAGGACTGTGGCGCACATTACGTCCCTCGTGAAATCGGGGTTCTATGACGGCCAGCGCGTGTACCGCGCCCTCCCAGGATTCGTCGTCCAATTCGGCGACCCGCAGACCCGCGACGAATCCACCCGAAGCGTATGGGGACGCGGTGTGGCCGCGTCGAGCGGGACGCCGATCGGGGTGTCTGAGATCAGCGAGAAGCGGAAGCACCGCGCTGGGGCGGTCGGCGTAGCGCACAGGGGACTGCCCGCGCAGGCGGACAGCCAGATCTACATCACTCTCTACGTTCGCTCCGAACTCGACGGACAGTACGCCGTTTTTGGCCAGGTGCTTGAGGGCACGGACGTACCGTCCCAGCTCCGTGAGGGCGACACCATCATCCGAGCGACGACGAACTAGCTAACGGTTAGGCTGCCATCTCCAAGGCACCTCCCGACAGCTCCTGACTCGCACTCGCTCGTCCAGCCACGGCGGCAAGGCGGCCGATCGCTAGGCATAGATGATGAACTCGAGCAGATTACCATCGGGATCCCTCACGTAGACACTCGAGCCGGCCGTGCGTCGTCCGCCTTGTCGCTGAACCGGCCCCTCGATGACCTTCGCGCCGAGCCCGTCGAGCATCGTCTTCAATGCGGCAGCGGTGCCGTCCCAGACGAAACACAGATCGCCGCAGGGCGGGGTGGCAGCGGGCGCTTTCAGCGTAAACGTCGTGTTTTGCCACAGCGTGGGGCGGTGGAAGTTGATCATCTGTGTGTCGCTGATGTGCACCGACACAGCTGCCTTGGACTCGGTCATGGTGAATCCCAGCCCGCGATAGAAGGCCAGCATCGCGTCGGTGTTGCGCATAGGCAGCGCCACGTGGTCGAGGCCTCGAACGCGTCCTGTTGATGCCGTCGATTGCGCGCTCACGGTTGCTCCCGCGGCGGCAGCGCCGAGCGCTGTGATGAACCCTCGTCGCGAGGTCTTGGTTGACATGCGCGCATTCTACGGCAGTTTCCTCTCTTGATGCCCGGCCCCGCTGTATCGCCTCAGCGCCGATACTGGGTGTGTCCAACTGTCGATCCCTTGATCCAATCGGCGTCACCGGCGCACCAGATGCCGGACAAGGGCAATGAACAACCCTGCCAGGAGCAAGTTGATGGCGAGCGACAGCACGGCAACTGCGAGGGCGGGGCCGCCGATCCCGTACGACATCGACACGAGCAGCACGCCGGCTCCAACTTCCCCACGTGGCCACATGCCGATGGCCACGGCGAGTCGCTCACGCGGCGTCGCCTCGCGCCGGTAGCAGAACACCGGGAACATCTTGCCCAGGTTGGCCACGACGGTGACGGCAAGCACGTGCCAGGCGAGCGTCCACCGACCAGGCAGTTCCCGCCGGGCCGCCAGCACGGCTGGTGAGACGCCGTCGAAGGTCAGGAGCGATGCGACTCCCGCCGCGGTACCAGCGTCGAACCGTGGCATCGACAGGCCGACCAAGAGCATGAACAGGCCCGAGATGATGGTAGACACACGCTGTTCCGACGCATCTTCCGGACCCTCTTGATGGCCGATCCTGGCATCATCGCGATGCGGGTCGGCTCCCGCTGGGCGAGCCAAGACACGGCCCCACACGAAGGCTGGCAGCAGCACCTCGAGGTGAACCGGCATCGTCGCGTCGACCAATGAGCTCCCAATGTAGATGGCCTCGCTCGCGGCCGAGATCAACACCGCGTAGGCGATCACCCACGGCACGCAATAGGGAACGTCAGGCGGTGCAGGTGCCGCCAAGCGAGCACGAGCAGCGCGCCGATAAAGGCGATGACCAGCCGGAGTTGCCATCGGTTGCCAACCAGCAGCATCTTCAGCGGGATCATGAACAAGATCGTGTCGAGGTCATCGAAGATCGCCAGGATGCGCGCCTTGCGAAACACCCACGTGGCCGCGAGTCCCGCGGCGGCGAGCATCGAGAAGAGCACACCGGCGCTGGTAGGCGCGGCGAACCGCGCCTGAAGCAACGTCTCCTTCCACAGGTCAGGGTGCCACCAGAGCTCCGGCGGTGCGAGCACGAAGACGAAATACAGCGCGACGAAGACCCACGGGAAGGCGGCGGCGGTAAAAACGACGAAGTAGTCCCACGCGTACGTACGAGGTCGACTCTTGTCGATGTCGAATTCGTAGCCGACGTGGATCATGATGAACGCCAGGCACACTGTGGTCGCCAGGCGAATCACGGTGCTAGGTAACCCATCGGCCAGTTGGCTGATCGCGAGGCCGGCGACGAGGAGTACCGAGAAGACGGCAACCTTCCTCATGTCGTCGGCTACTGAAGGCGGGTGCTCCACCGGGCGCGACGCAGCATCTCCAACAGAGCGACGATCGCGAGCGGCACCAACACGACGGTGAGCGCCGTGCGGTACAGCGGCAGCTGCTCGTGGTCGGAGGCGTCGAGAAGGAGATATCCGGTGTACGCCGCGTAGGCCACCAGCAGGCACACGCCTTCGGCTCGTGTAATTCGAGCCCCGGTGAGAAAGATGGGAAGGCAGGCCAGTGCGACCCCGACCATGGCGGGAAGGTCGAACCACAGCGCCGCCGTCGAGACGGTCATGGGCGCCACCAGGGTCGACATGCCGAGAATGGCGAGGATGTTGTAGATGCAGCTGCCGACGACGTTGCCGACCGCGATGTCGCGCTGGCCGCGGACAGCCGCCAGGAGTGAGGTCGCGACCTCGGGAAGAGACGTCCCGGCCGCGACCACCGTGAGCCCGATCACCAGCTCACTGACACCCACGCTACGGGCCAAGGCGACGGCGCTGTCGACCACCCATTCCGTGCCGACAACCAGCAGGACGAGGCCCAGGAGCACCAGGCCCGCGTGCCCCAGCCGCCGGCCGCGCGTACCGCCGTACGCCTCGGCGAACTCGGCTCGCACGTCGGCCGTCTCGCGGCGACTCGAGACGATGGCGCCGATGGTGTACACCACGAGGCCACACACGAGCAGCGCGCCGTCGAGTCGGCTGAGGGTACCGTCGGCGGCGAGCGCCAGGAGCACACACGACGTCGCGATCATGATTGGCACTTCGCGGCGCACCATCTGCGACGCGACGAGCAATGGCATGACGACGGCCGAGAGGCCGAGGATGAAGAGCACGTTGAAGATATTCGAGCCCACGACGTTGCCGAGCGACAGGTCCGACGCTCCCTGCCAGGCGGCATCCAGGCTGACGGCCAGCTCAGGTGTACTGGTCCCGTAGGCGACGACGGTGAGTCCGATCACGAGCGGCGAGAGTCGCGCCGCAGCGGCCAACCGGGACGCGCCCCTCACGAGGAGCTCGGCCCCAAGCACCAGCAGGCCGAGCCCCACGGCGAGAGTCGTCAGGATGGCAATCACGCGCGCCCCCGTCCGGTCACTGCCTCGTATGCAAGGCTTTGCCGTCCGGCCGGCCGGATTGGGTGTGTCAAGAACTGCAGCAGGGCCTGCGCCTCGCGAAGATCTTCCGGACCCACCAGCCCGAGGAACCCCGCACATCGTGCACCGCGGCGACGGGTGCGTTGAGGTCCTGCAGTATGGCGTGGGCGTCCGCAAGCGACTGATCCGCGGTGAGCCGGGGGCAGGTCGTCATCAAGTCCGTGACCGATACGTCGCCGGCCCGACGTTCGAGCGCCCGCAGCACGTCGGTCCGGAGCACGACACCGACCAGCTCAGCACCACGCATGACGGGGAAGTCGGGCTGATAGCTCGTCAGCAGGTGGCGGACCACGGTGCTCAACCGGTCCGATTCCGACAATGCGAGCACGTGGCGATTGCACGCGTCCCCCAAGCGGCGTGCCTCCAGCACCGCTCGCGTGCGCTCTTCGCTTTGGGTGGCGCCGGCTCCGAGGAGCACCAGAGTGGCGATGATCAACAGGTTGAGCTGTCCCGTCAGCAGTCCATACACGCCCATCACGAGGGCGAGGCCCTGCCCCACCGACGTCGCCCATTCGGTCGCGTGCGACGGCGCCCAGCTGCGGCCCCATGAGGAACTCGGCCGAGAGGTACGCCACGCGCTTGGCTTCGACGTTCGAGCTGAGAGCATCGATGGCTTCGCCGCCGCGCGCGAACAGTCGGTCGCGGACGACGTGGGCCACAGCCAGATACACGTCGTTCGTGGACGCCGTGTAGGGATGATGCCCGGTCAGAAAGAACAGGTGCTCACGCACCGCTCGCGCCAACGCCCTACTGGTCATGCCGGTGCGCGACGCGGTCATCGTCGGCGAACCTGATCGCCGTGGTAGCGACTGGTTCATCGTCGTGGCAGCGGCGCAAGGATGCGCCCGACCCGGTCAATCGACAGGGTGATCGCGGCGACCAGCACAGTCCACAATGTCGACACCCGCCACATGAGTCGGTGCTTCTTGTCTACGCGGTGCTCGGTGCCATGGGTCCCAGCGCGTTGACTCACGAAATCTACCGGCCATCTGGATCTTCTGGCAAATAGATAGTCGAGACACAACATATAGATAAAAAAGATTGTCACGTGACGTCTGTGGATCGCGCGCTCCGTACGGCGCGCCTCGACCATCGTTCGTTTGACGGTTCGCGCGGCGAGTGCCATAGTCCGGACATGGACCAGGGGATCGCTCGCATCCGCGGCGCGTGCGGACACGATTGTCCCGACACGTGCGGCTGGATTGTCGACGTACAGGGCGAGGTCGCCACGCGCTTGCGGGGCGACCCGTCGCATCCCTTCACGCGAGGGACGCTCTGCGCGAAGGTGAATCACTACTTGGAGCGCGTGTACCACACCGATCGGGTCCTGCATCCGCTCAAGCGCGTCGGGCCGAAAGGCGACACACGGTTCGTCCGCGTCTCCTGGGACGAGGCGCTGGCGGACATCGCGTCTCGATGGAAGGCTATCGTCGCGCAATCTGGGGCGGAGGCCATCCTGCCGTACAGCTCCGCCGGCGTGCAGGGGATCATCCAGGAAGCATCACTCGATCGTCGTCTTTTGGGCTCGATGGGGTGTAGTGCGCTGGACCGCACCATTTGCGGTGCGGTCGCTGCTGCCGGTCTCTCTGCGACCATCGGGACGGGCAGTGGGATCGATCCGGAATCAATCGTCCACAGTCGCTACATCGTGTTGTGGGGCACGAACACGATCGTCACGAACTTGCACTACTGGCCGTACGTGCGTGAGGCACGCCGCCGCGGCGCCAAGCTCGTGGTCGTCGACCCGATTCGCACCCGCACCGCGGCCGAGGCCGACTGGCATCTCGCGATCAAGCCGTCCAGCGACGCCGCGTTGGCGCTCGCGATGATGCACGTGATGGTGCGCGACGGGCTTGTCGACACCGCGTACGTCACGCAGCACACGGTGGGCTACGACGCGCTCGTCCACCGCGTGCGCGAGTACTCGCCCGAGGCCGTGTCGCCCCTGGCCGGAGTGTCGGCCGACGAGATCGAACGCTTTGCGCGCGAGTACGCGACGACGCAACCATCGCTGATCAGGCCGCTCATCGGCATCGAGCATCATCGCAATGGCGCGATGCAGTTCCGGACGCTTGCATGCTTGCCTGCGCTCAGTGGTGCCTGGCGGCATCGCGGCGGTGGCCTGGCGCGCTCCACCCACGCCCTCCACTTCGCCGCCCTCGCCATGGACCGTGTGCTGATGCCAGAAGTGTACCGACCGGGCGTTCGGACGCTCAACATGCGGGACCTCGGCAAGAACCTCTGCGACGACTCGCTGCGTCCGCCCGTCCGGGCCCTGATGTTGTACGGCAGCAACCCCATGGTGTCCATGCCGAATCAGTCTCGAATCGAGAAAGGACTGCGCAGGGAGGATCTCTTCACGGTCGTCCACGATCTCTTCCTCACGGAGACGGCGCGGTTCGCAGACTACCTGTTGCCGGCGACGAGCCAGATCGAACACCTCGACCTCTCACCGGCCTGGGGGCACCTCTACCTGGCGCTGAACCGGCCGGCGATTCCAGCGCGCGGCGAGTCCGTCTGCAACACGGAGCTCTTTCGTCGACTCGCGGCGGCGCTTGGGCGCACGGAGCCGTGGCTCTCCGAGAGCGACGAATCGATGATCCGCGCGGCCCTTGGAAGTGGACACCCGTGGCTCGAAGGAATCACCTACGAGCGGCTGTGGGAGGAAGGACACGTCCGGCTGCGCTGCCCGGATGATTGGCGACCGTTCGCCAACGGTGGATTTCCGACGCGCTCGGGCAAGACCGAGCTCTGGTCTGACGCGCTCAACGAAGCGGGCCTCGATCCGCTGCCCTCGGCCGGCGATATCGCGGTGGGCCAAGGGCTGCAGCTCATCACCGGGAAGGCTCTACACTTCCTCAACTCCAGCTACGGCCACATCGATCGCCATCGCCGCGGCGAAGGCGAGCTGCCGATCGAGATCCACGCAGACGACGCCCTGGAGCGGGGGCTGCAACCAGGGGAGGTCGTTCGGGTGTGGAACGAGCGCGGCGAAGTGCGTGCTGTGTGCCGCATCTCCGATCGCGTACGGCCCGGTGTCGCGTGGATGCCGTATGGTGGACTGACGGACGCCGCCGGACGAAGGCGGTCAGTGAACATCCTCACGGCCGAGGAACCGACGGACTGGGGGGGCGGCAGCGGCCTCTACGACGCGCGGGTGGAGGTCGGGGCAGTAACTGGCTGATGGCCGGCTTCGACCGTGTTCGTTGGCGATCACGTGTTCATGGCACGAACGTCTGCCACGTCAGTGATCGGACGGACTCCTCTTGCTCGCCGCGAGCATGTCGACGGTCTTCACCACTCGTGCCTCGCGCGTCTCGGCCTTCTTGTCCTCGCGATCCACACCACGTATTCCTTGCGATGGCTGAACGGCAGCGCCTCGAATGCCGACCGCGCTGCCGCGTTCCGTGCGAACCGCCGTTGCAAGTCCTTCAGCGGCGTCACGACGCGTTTCTCGCGGTCGACGACCACGGTTCCGTCAGTGTCGACGACGCTCTGCGACTGCCGCTCGCGTCGACGTCGGTCGAGGCCAGGCGCGTACTTGTATCGCACGGCCGACCAGGTATCGTCGATCGCGATCATCGACACAGGATTCCAGTCAGACCTTCCGGCTGCAGCCAGGTCTTGCATTCCAGCGAGGTCGGACTCGATGCCTGAGCGGACCGTCAGGTGCAACAGGATACCCGAGCTTTGGTGTGGAGGCCGGTGGCCCGGCTGGTGCTTCAGCGTCCCAGCACCGATGGCATCGGGAACGGGCCTCTCGAATGCGGCCCCCAGAACAGGCGTAGTGCGACCGATCCGGTCACGGCGTTTCGGCCGCTTAGGCGTGCGTACTCCACGCCGGACATCAGCTTGACCCGGTGCTCGGCCACGTGGAAGTTCAGGCCGGCGTACGCGGCGTTGTAGCGGTCACCGGTGCGCAGCCCTACCTCGCGCTCGTACCGCCGCTGAGCGACCAAAGTGCCCATCTCGGTCCCTCCTGCCAACTGATAACGGCCGACCAATTGCACTCGCCGAGTGAAGAAGTAGCTCGGCTGTACGTTGATACCCACGGCATTGCCGCTGGCGCTACCGGTGCCGACCGTCCCTTCGACGACGAGCGACGTTCTGCCTTGCGTGAGGATCAATGCAGCCGCGAGGCCGTTGTCGAAGCGGTTCAGATTGGTCGCATCGCTTGTCGCATCACTGTGCACGAAGGAGATCGACAGAAACGCGGTGTCACTCCCGATGTACTCGCCAATGTCCCGCGTGACCGACCCGAGGAGCGAGTAGCCAGAGTCGAGGTCGGTGAACGTCGCCTTCATGTTCCGCGTGGCCTTGTTAGAGAAAATGCCACCGTAGTAGTTCCACGGTCCACGCCGACCGGAGAGCGTGACGGCCGGCGTGTAGTCCTCGTCGAACATGTTGGTCAGGAGCGCCCGCTCGAGGTAGTTGATGTAGCGACTCGATACATTACGATCGTGCGTGAATCGGTGCTTCTGTTGGCCGATCGTCAAGACCAGGGCGTCATGAAACCGCCAACCCGCCCACAGCTCGGTGAAGCCGTTGTAGAACGGCTCAAGATCGTTGCCAGAGACCATCTGCGCGTGGAGCGTCAAGTTCCGCAGCAGCCGTGCCTGGGCGCCCACGCGAAAGCGCCGATTCTCCCAATCCTGATCACTCGCATCGTCGCCATCGGACCGGTGGAGCTGTCCGTGATAGCGACCCAAGAGCCAGAGTTCTTGCACCAGCGTATTCGAGCTGCCTCGGTGGATCAGGCCGAGATCCTGGAGCGGCTCTCGGACTGCCGGTCGCGGGCTTGCGGCTTGGGCCTCGCCCGGGTGCTCGGGGTCGGCCTGTGCGAACGCGTGTGAGGCGGACCCGACGATGACAACGATGAGCGCGATCAAACGCAAGGTCGGCGCGTTGCGAAGGGTTGTGGGTCCTCGACTCACGCGCGGGCGTTCCAGCGATACGGTCCACCGTCGCTGCCGCACCTAGAGATAGATACCACAGCGTATCGACGATAAGCCGGCGAAGCGCAGAGTTAACACTCTGTTAACACGGCGCTTGCACACCTCTCACACTGTCATGAGTTCGAGGGTTCAGGGGTTCGCGGTGGCCGTGCGCGTCGACCAGGGTTTTGACGAACGATGACAGGATGCGGCCGCCCGAAGCCTTGCTTGTCGGCAAGGTCTCGGGCGTGGCACGCAGAATCAGGCTGTCGTCAGCCTCTCTGGGCTACGGGTTGCCCTGGCCAGAGAGCAGCTGGAGCGAGTAGCCGACCGGCGCGTGGGAACGCGGCTTGAACCTCAGCCTCCGGACGATGCTCTGGCCCGGGAGGAGGACGCCGTCGTCGAGGAACACACGGAGATACGGATCCCCGGCTTGCGTCCGGCCGCTGGCGTTCTCCATCTCGATGTCGAAGGAGAGGCCGCGGGCGATGATGAGGAGATGCGTGTCCACGATCGACGAGCTGGTGTTCGTGATCCGATACACGTCCTCCCGCCGTCCGCGGTTCCGCGTCGAGCTCATAAGCACGGTGCTGACCTGCGGGGTCACGTCCAGGAACTCGAGTCCCATATCGCGCCGCGACAGGGCATCGTCGTTATCCGGCGCTGCGCCGCTGCCTGGCCGGCCGTCGACGGCGCCGAGCGCCGCGAGGTCGGGACGGCACACTGAGTAGGTCACGTCGCGCGGGTTCAGCTTAATCGTGTCCGTCGGAGATTTCGGATCGAAGTGGACGAACGCCGGATTGTAGAGGCCGTTCTCGATGAAGTCGGTGAGATCCTCCACTTCAGCGTCGCTCAGACCCAGGCCGCGCGGCGAGCCAGGCCCGCGGGGGTATGTGAACCGGCGCGTGAGCGTGCTGGCCGCGCCGGACCTCGGGTTCTGCGGCATGCCGGCGTTGAAGTATCGCACCACGTCTTTGACGCTCGTGAACGAACCGCTGTGAAAGTAGAACTTGGCGTCCTTGATCTGCCGTAACGTGAGCGTGCGGAACTTGAAGGCGTCGCTGTCGCGGAACGTAATTTCGCGGCGGCCCTCATCCAGGTGGTTGGGATCACTCCTCGCCGCTCGATTGAGCGCCTGGACTGGGTGGTCGCCTAGCCCGAGGTTATAAAAGTTCTGCTCCACGAACTGACCCATGCCGGCCACGTCGGGGTCGTTCACCTGCTTGTTCAGCATCGGGCCACTGTGGCAGGTGTAGCACCCGGCGCCGCCGTTCCGAGCGGAGGTGAAGAACAATCGGGCGCCGCGCCGCTGCGCAGGCGTCAGTGCCTTGTTTTCTCCAGCAAGGAACCGATCCCAAGGGGTGTCTCGGGTGACCACGGCGCGCATGAAGGTAGCCGTGGCGCGAAGGACGGTGACGTTGTTGATGAGGTTGTCACACGCGCCGGCTACTGGGGCAGACTCGGGAACGCACCCAGGCGACATCGCGGCTTCCGCTGGAAACGCGTCGCGAAAGAGCTTCCGATAGACGGGAATCTGCTCCAGCACGGCCGACTGGAAGCGTACCGCGCCACGCAACGGATCGTCATCGAGCAGCCGGTGCGCGTCGAGCAGCAGGAGCGCCACGCTCTCTTGCGCCGGATGCTGGAACGGGTTGAGGGCGCCGTGTGTCTGGTCGGGCTCTCCGGCTAACCCGCCAAAAAGGAGGCGGTTGTTGAAGGCGGCTCCGATGATGCTCAGCGGATTCCGCGCGACGCTGTCCAGGGCATCGAGCCGGCCGGCTGCCAACAGCTGAACCGCGGACGGGGGTGTCAGTTGCGGGTTCCGTAAATTCTGACCGTTCCTTTTCCGGAAATGCTGGCCGCTCTGAGCTGACCCCCTCGGCGCAGACACTCGCTGCACCAAGCAGCGAGGGAAGGGCTGATCGCCATGCTCACGCGGCACGCGATACAGGTCCTGCGGCAGGCAGGGCACGACCAACGGGACGTGGCAACACTCGTGGGGGTCGGCGTTAGGACGCTCCGTCGGGTCGACGGTGAGCCCGACGTCACG
>VFZL01000048.1 GCA_016871175.1 Acidimicrobiia bacterium
CTCACGCTCGACGGGCCGTCGATGCGGACCAAGCACCGCGGACTTGACGACCCCACCTCACTTGGGGCCGCCGATCAACCGGCCAGAATTTCCGGAACCCAGCGGCCAGAGTTTCCGGAACCCACACCGGTCGTTGAACCATGACATGGCCCACAGGTTGCTGACGATCGGCGCGCCCTGATTGGGTGCTCCGAGTGTCACGATGCCAGAGACCGGTCGTCGGCGACTGAGCTCACGCGAGACGACGCCACCGTTGCTGTGTCCCACGGCCACGAGCAACGCGTCACGATGTGCGACGGCTTGCTGCAACTGTGACGCTTGCGTTTCGTACAACGCGCGGGATGACAGATTCGGGAGATCGGCGACGATTGCAAGTTTCGCTCGCAGGCGAGCCGCCGCTCCAGACCGGCTCCCGCCGTTGGAGTTGATCCCGTGGACGAACACCACTGGGCGATCCTGTGCGGCTGCGACAGGAGCCCACCACGCGGCGATCGCCATAATCAGAAGGGACGACATCAAGAGGTGACGCATTACCGACCTCCCTTCGTCCCGTCGAGGCTGGCGACGTCGAGTCGAACCCGGCTGAAACTGATGTCCGTCACGGCATGGACCGATGCCGCAGCATCCGCACCTGGCCCCGGCGGCATGGCGCGTTCGATTCGGACGCTTCGCTTGACCAGGGCTCCGGAGGTCGCGCGCTCGTAGTGATACGTAGTATGAGAGCGCAGGTGGCCGTCCTCGACGACGTTGGCGTCCACAGGAACGCCGTGCTGTTCGTCAAGCAGCACTTCGACGTGCTTGCCGTTGGCGTGGCGCAGGTACTGCCCGAATCCACGGACCCACCCGGCTCGAGGGCCGAGCGAGCGCTGGGCCGCTTGGCGCCGCTCGGCGGCGCGGTTCGGGGTGAACACGAAAGACTGTACCCACTCGCGCCCCTCGGCCTGCCGTGGACCCGGCATGTCCGTCACACGATCCACCAGCTCGAGATCCAGACCGTCCAGCTCCGCAGCTCCATCTGGCATGGCGGGCCACCGACGGCCGAATCCGCGGTCCACCGGCTGTCCCATGCCATCACCGACAAAGCGCTCCCGAGCCGCGCTCGATCGTGGCAGCACTTCCGTGCCCGCAGCGTCGAAGAACAGCGGTCCCGATCCGTCTTCGCTGTCTTCAGATGCGGGCAATCGACGGCGGCTCGGCCAGCGAAGCCTTCCCCAAGGGCGTGTGCACGACCGGCCGAGTCCCGGCGACGACCGTGATGGAAGTCTTCCAACCGCTGCCGGTCTTCTGACGTTCCAGCAGGTACTCGCTGGCTTCCGCCCTGTCACCGCCCTCCGTGCGGTCTGATCGTGTGCTTTCTGACCCGCTCATCGCCACCCGCGCGTCGATCGGTTCACCGGACGCTGTAACCCACCGACGCCGTACCGTGATGCGCGTCGAGAACCGACCCCACCGGCCCGCCGCGACCGTGGCCGCGAGCGTTTGCGGGCTGTCACCGGCAACGTCTCGACCCTCCGTCGTCTGCGCTGAGACGTTTGCCAAGAGCCCCCCGAGCAGCAGCGCGGGCGCCACCACAACCCCTCGCCACATCGACTCCCCTCTCAACCCTGAGACCTTCATGCTGCCCTGTCGTCTTTCCCCTCCCACACCCCTTGCTTTGCTGTTGGTTACCAATCGGTGAGCGGCACTCTGACGCTCACCCGACCAGCATAGGCCATTGACGTCGACGAGAACCGCTGATTGATGGTCAGTCCTGTGGATGTGTCGTCGATTGTGTGGCACGGCCGTGCCTGACCACGTCGCGTCGACGCGACCCGTCGGGAACCCCTGCTGCTTGCCGCATCGGTGCGCGGTACTCGGACGGCAGTCGCCGGACGCCCTTCTTGAAGTGACGATCGAGCTGAGTCGTCGTCGCGTAGCCCACGCGGCTGGCCACTTCCTTCACGCTGAGCGTGGAATCGACGAGAAGGGTGCGCGCCTCAGCGATCCGACGGGCATGCAGATGCGCCCCGAAAGTACGACCGGTGGCCGCCTTCAGCAGCTGCGTGAGGTGTGACGGAGACACCGCCAACTGCCGCGCGAGCTTCTGGAGCTTGAGCTGCGAATCAGCGTAGCGCCGATCGATCTCCGTGAGCGCGCGGGTGACCCGGCTGTCGACGTGCGCCGCCGACATGCGCCCTCGACCGTCGCCCCCGGCGGACGGCACGAGGAGCCCCAGCACCTGGCCCCAGGCATCGTCCAGAAAGCGGCGAACGATATCGTGATGCTCCGTGGACAGCCCTCGCGGGACAGCGGTCGCAAGCCCCACAAGTGCCGCCCAGGCTTCATCGATGTCGGCTGGCCGCTTCCCAGTAATTGCTCTTGACTGCTCAACTCAGGCGTGGAAACGATCGCCGTGCGCCCACGCGATGCCGCCGCTCATGGCCGACGACGCTAACGCGAGGTCCCATCGTGAACAACGGCCGCGCCGCACTTTCCGTGCAAAAGTCAAATGGCGGCCGTGGTTTTCGGCCAGTCCAGCGTGCGGAAGGTTTCCCGGTCCGGGAACGGGGACCCAGAGCAAAATAGGGGAACAGAGGGACCCGTCCCGCCGGGTTCGCGTCGAACCAAGAGTCTGCCCGCGAGCAACTCGAAGGGCCGGCGGGTTGTTCCGAGTAACTGACTCATGCCCAACCTGAAGGACGAACTGGCCGCGCTCAAGATCGAGCGTCCGGCCGAACGCCGGACACGACCCTGGCTCAAGTGGCTCAAGTGGATCGTGGTGTTGCTGGTCCTTGGCGCCGTGGGAACGGCGGGCGCCCGGTACGCCTCGCGGCCGAGACCGGTTGAGGTAGAAACCGCTCCCGTCGTGCAGCGAGCCGTCGGCGCTCAAGCTGCCGTACTGAATGCTTCGGGCTACGTCACCGCCCGCCGCCGAGCCACGGTGTCGTCCAAGATCACGGGGAAGGTGATGGAGGTGAACGTCGAGGAGGGAATGGCCATCAAGGAGGGCCAGGTCCTCGCTCGGCTCGACGATGCGCAATTCAGGGCGTCTCTCGCGCTCGCAGAAGCGCAAGCCGAGGCGGCCCGCCGGTCGGTCCGGGAGAGCGAGGTCCGCCTTGCGGAGGCGCGAGTGGTACTCGGGCGCTCGCAGACATTGGTGGCGGACAAGCTGGTCACCGCCGCTGAGCTGGACACGGCTCAAGCTCAGGTCGATTCGCTCGTCGCTCGGATCGACGCCTCGCGCGAACAGGTTCGGGTCACTGAGCGGCAGATCGAAGTCGAGCGCACCAACCTGGACAATACCGTGGTCCGGGCCCCGTTCAGCGGGATCGCCGTGTCGAAGGACGCACAGCCGGGCGAGATGGTTTCTCCGGTGTCGGCCGGCGGGGGGTTCACCCGCACCGGCATCTGCACCATCGTTGACATGCGCTCGCTCGAGATCGAAGTCGACGTCAACGAGAGCTACATCAATCGAGTTCAAGACAAACAGCCGGTCGCGGCGGTCCTGAATGCGTATCCGGACTGGCAGATTCCGGCTCGAGTCATCACGACCGTTCCGAAAGCGGATCGTCAGAAGGCGACCGTGCTCGTGCGAATCGGGTTCGAGAAGCTGGACCCTCGCATCCTGCCGGACATGGGCGTGAAGGTCACATTCCTGAAAGAGGCTGAGGCAACGGTAGCCGCTCAGCAAAGCGCTCGTCCGGTGATGCTGGTCCCGAAAGGCGCGATCAAGACTGAGAACGACACCTCATACGCGTTCGTGGTCGTCAATGGTGTCGTGGATCGACGCGCGGTCACCGTCGGAGGCGTCGATGGGGACCGCACGGAGGTGCTCGACGGGTTGAACTCCGGGGAGCGAGTGATCGTCTCGCCCGCAGCGAACATCTCGGCCGGGCTCGCGGTGGTCCCTAAAGCAGGCGGGTAGGCAGGTAGGTATGGCGACAGAGGGGCCGCTGGTCAAGGTTCGGGACGTGCACAAGTTCTACACACGGGGGGCGGAGCGCGTGGACGTGCTCAAGGGCGTCAGCATCGACATTCCCGAAGGGGATTTCCTTGCGCTCATGGGACCGTCGGGTTCCGGAAAGACGACGCTGCTCAACATGCTGGGTGGAATCGACCAGCCGAGCCAAGGGCTGATCGAAGTTGGCGGCGTTTCGATCGGAACGCTGGGCGCCGGTGCGCTGTCGCGATGGCGAGCCGCCCACGTGGGCTTCGTGTTTCAGTTGTACAACCTGATGCCCGCGCTCACCGCTCTCAAGAACGTGGAGTTGCCGCTGCTGCTCACCAAGCTGTCGCGCTCGGAGCGGATCAAGCGCGCCACCGTGGCGCTGAAAGTGGTGGGCCTCGAGGATCGGCTGAAGCACTACCCGCGACAGTTGTCCGGTGGACAGGAACAGCGTGTGGGCATCGCGCGCGCCATCGTCACCGACCCCACGCTCCTCCTCTGCGATGAGCCCACGGGCGATCTCGATCGCAAGTCGGGCGATGAGGTTCTCGACCTGCTGCAGATCTTGAATCGCGACTACGGGAAGACGATCGTGATGGTCACCCACGACCCGCACGCCGCGGAACGTGCCAAGCGGATCCTGCACCTCGAGAAAGGGGTGCTCGTCGAGAGCATGACAGCATGAAGTTCATCCCGCTCATCTGGAGGAACGTTTGGCGGCGGAAGTTTCGGACCACCTTCACGCTCCTGTCGATCTTCATCGCGTTCCTGCTCTTCGGAATCCTGATGACGCTCCGCAACTCGTTCGCCTTCGGTGTCGAGATTGCCGGTCTCGATCGCCTCGTGCTCATCAACAAGATCACGCTCATCATGCCGCTGCCTTACTCGTATCAGACGCGGCTGGAGACGGTCCCAGGGGTGGACATCGTCACCCATAACACCTGGTTCAACGGCATCTATCAGGACCCTGCGAACTTCTTCGCCAACATCGCCGTCGTTCCTGAGCCGTTCATGAAGATCTACACGGAGTACAAGCTCTCACCGGATGAGATGAAGGCCTGGCTCGAGGATCGGCAGGGCGTGATCGTCGGGCGCGATCTCGCGAATCGATTTGGTTGGAAGATCGGCGATCGTGTACCGCTCGTCGGCACCATCTTCCAGCCGAAGTCGGGCGACGTGTGGGAGTTCAACATCAGGGGCATCTACGATGGTGAGGACGGCGTCGACAAGACGCAGTTCTTCTTTCGGTACGACTACCTGGACGAGAACCGTCAGTTGGGAGACGGAACGGTCGGCTGGTACATCGTGAAGATCGCGGACGGTTCACGCGCGGTCGACATGAGCCGGATCTTCGATGCGATGTTCGAGAACTCGTCCGCCGAAACGAAGACGACAACGGAGAAGGGATTCGTCGAGGGCTTCGCCAGTCAAGTCGGGGACATCGGCGCCATCATGGTCGCGGTGTCGACGGTGGTGTTGGTGATGTTCGGCCTGGTTGCCGCAAGCACGATGGCGCAATCGGTGCGCGAGCGGACCGCGGAGCTTGCCGTGCTCAAGACGCTCGGCTTCACCGGGCCGGCGGTGCTCGCGCTCGTCCTGGCGGAGTCGTTGTTCATCGTGTTTCTGGGCGGCGGCGTTGGCCTCGCTCTGGCGTGGCTGATCGTGCAGGGCGGTGACCCGACCGGCGGCCTGATGGCGATCTTCGTCTTGCCGCCCCGAGACGTCTGGGTCGGCGTCGGCTTGATGACGGCGATGGGGGTCCTCGCGGGTATGGTGCCGGCCGTGAACGCGATGCGTCTTCGGATCACGGACGCGCTCCGACGCCACTGAGGCATCGCGATATGTACTGGCTGAAGCAAACCCTGGCCGTTATGGCGCTGAACATCAGGACGATTCCTGCACGCCTCAGCTCGTCTGCCGTGGCCATCGTCGGCATCGCGGGTGTCGTCGTCGTGTTCGTCTCGGTTCTGTCGATCGCGTCTGGATTCTCGGCCGCGATGCAAGGGACGGGCTCGCGGGGTCGCGCGCTCGTGATGCGGAGCGGCGCCGACAGCGAGTTGACCAGCGGTGTCTCGGGCACCGAGGCGGACATCATCAAGCAGGCGCCCGGCATGACGCGCGATGGGCAGAGCGGACTCGCATCGGCCGAGCTGTACGTGATTATCGACCTGCCGAAGAAGAGCGCGCCGGACAAATCCGCGAACGTGCCGATGCGCGGCATCGAGCCATCCGGGATCACGCTGCGGCCGGAAGTCTCGATTGTCGACGGACGCTTGTTCCAGTTCGGCACCACGGAAGTGATCGCCGGCCGCGGCGCGAGCGGCCAGTTCGTCAACCTCAACGTTGGCGACACCGTCGTCTCTGGACAGAACAAGTGGCAGGTGGTCGGCATCTTCGAAGCCGACGGTGGCGTGGCGGAAACGGAATTGTGGGCCGACGCACGGATGATTCAAAGCGTCTACCGACGCGGGAACAGCTACCAGTCGGTGCTCGCCGGGCTCGAATCGCCCGAAGCCTTCGGCACGTTCCGGGATTGGCTCACCGCCAACCCTCAGCTGAGTGTCTCGATTCGACGCGAGAACGAGTACTACGCCGGCCAAGGTCAGGCGCTCAGCCGGCTGATTCAAACCATCGGCTTCGGCATCGCGCTGCTCATGGGTCTTGGCGCGGTCTTCGGGGCGGTGCTCACGATGTACACCGCAGTCGAAACTCGAGCGCGGGAGATCGCCACGCTGCGCGCGCTCGGCTTCGAGACGAGCTCGGTGCTCGTCTCCGTCCTCGCTGAGTCGCTGGTGCTCGGCGCGATCGGCGGCCTCATCGGCGGCACGCTCGCCTTCCTGGGCTTCAACGGCTACCAGACGTCGACCATGAACTTCCAGACGTTCAGTCAAGTCGCGTTCGCGTTTCGCGTGACTCCCGAGCTGCTCGCGCTCGGCCTCTTCTACGCGCTCGCGATGGGCTTGGTAGGCGGCCTGCTGCCGGCGCTCCGGGCCGCGCGACTGCCGATCCCGTCCGCGCTCCGGGAGCTGTAGCGTCCATCCCCGCCGGCCCGATCACCATCAGATGATCACGATTGCTCCAGGCATCACGATCCTCGAAAGCGAGATCGACGAACGTTTCGTGCGTGCCTCAGGTCCGGGAGGTCAGAACGTCAACAAGGTGGCGACGGCGGTCGAACTGCGTTTCGACGTCTCGGCTGCATCCATGCCCGACGCCATGAAGCGTCGGCTGCGCACGCTCGCGCGAGGGCGCATCAACGACGCGGGAGTCCTTGTGATCGACAGCCGCGTGCACCGTTCACAGCTCGAGAACCGCGAGGCGGCGCGCGAACGACTGGTCGCGCTGCTTCGGAAGGCCGCGGTCGCGCCGAAGAAACGTCGCGCGACTCGTCCGACCGCCTCGTCGAAGGAGCGTCGCGTGGAGTCGAAGAAGCGCCGGAGCCGCGTCAAGGCGATGCGCAGAAGCACAGACGATTAACGCGCCAGAGACTCCAGACGCCTTCTCTTGTGGCTGCGGACAGTCGATCTGAAGCGACCGCGAGAGATCGCAAGTGCCCGTCCGTCAGAGCAGTGCCCTCCGGCCGAGTGGCGCGCCGCCGTGGATGTCCGGTCGCGCACCGTAGAATGGCGCCGGTGCGTGTCATCGTCCTGACGTTCCTCACGCTTGGGTTCTCACTCTCCGCACCGCGCACACCGTCGGCCGCACAAGTCGTCACCATTGTCGCTGAGGTGACGGCCGAAGGGCGGCCGGTGCAGGGAGCCTCGGTGTCGGGCGATGGCCGGGCGAGCACGACGGACCGCGAGGGACGCGTCACGCTCACGACAACCTCCGAGTCGGGCTCGACGGCCATCGAGGTGTCAGTCACGGCCCCTGGGTATGCTCCTGTCGCGCTGACCGTCAGGGCGTCGACAGAAGGCCACACCGTGGTGAGCGTCTCCCTCGAGCCGCTACCCGAACTCGAAGAGGAAGTCTTCGTCAGCGCGACGCGGACGAACACACGCCTGCAGGATCAGCCCGTGCGCGTGGAGGTGATCGATCGGGAAGAGATCGAGGAGAAGGCGCTGATGACCCCGGGCAGCGTCGCGATGTTGCTCGGCGAGACGACGGGCCTCCGCGGGCAGACGACCGCGCCCTCGCTCGGCGCAGGCAACGTGCGCATTCAGGGCCTGCGCGGGCGGTACACGCAACTGATCGCCGATGGACTTCCCCTTTACGGAGGACAAGCGGACTCGCTCAGCCTGTTCCAGGTGCCGCCGCTCGACCTCGGGCAGGTTGAAATCATCAAAGGCGTTGCGTCGGCGCTGTACGGCGCCTCGGCGCTCGGCGGCCTCATCAACCTCGTCTCGCGACGTCCCCGCGAGGACGAAGCGCAGGTCCTGCTGAATCTGACGTCACAGCAGGGACGAGATGTGACGACCTGGCTGGCGCGGGCGCCAAACGCGGCTGGATGGTCCTGGAGCCTGCTCGGCGGCTATCACGGCCAAACGTCACGCGACCTGGACGCAGACGGCTGGGCCGACGTCCCGGCGTACGCACGCGGACACGTGCGTCCGCGCGCGTTCTTCAAGAACGGCCGAGGCACGACGCTTCTTGCGACTGCCGGAGTCACGGTCGAAGATCGACACGGCGGTACTCAGAACGGTCGACTGGCGCCGGACGGCTTCCCGTTCCGAGAGCGGCTGGAGAGCCGGCGTCTGGATAGTGGCGTCACCTTTCGACACGTGACGAGGCGAGGTGTCGTCGTGTCCGTGCGCGGCTCGGTGATGCGACAGCGTCAGCGGCGGGCGTTCGGCCTCCACACTGAGCGAGGCATTCGCTCGACAGGATTCGGCGAGACCTCGTTCCAGGGTGCACGCGGTCACCACACCTGGGTCGCCGGCGCTGCCTTCCAGCAGGATCGCTATCGGCCCCAGGATCTTCCCGCGTTTCGGTACACGTTTTCGACACCGGCCGCTTTCGCGCAGGACGAGATCGTGCTCGGTCAGCGCGTGATTCTCTCGTTGAGCGGTCGCATCGATCGCCATTCGGCGTACGGCGCGCTCGCCACTCCGCGCGTGTCACTTCTGTCGAGACCGCGCGACGGGTGGATCCTGCGCGTGTCGGCGGGCACGGGTGCCTTCGCGCCGACGCCATTCACCGAGGAGACCGAGGAGGTCGGCTTCTCGCGCCTGGCCCCCCTCCGCGATCTCCGCGCGGAGCGGGCGCGAGGCGGATCGGTGGACGTGACGCGGACGCTGGGAGCCCTCGAAGTCACGGCCACCGCGTTCGCCTCGCACGTGCGTCAGCCAGTCCGGTTGCGCGAGCTCGGTGGAAGTCTCTCGCTCGTCAACGCCGTTGGCCCCACGCGAAGCTGGGGGACGGAGCTGTTGGCGCGCTACCGAGCCGGCGCGTTCATCGCGCTCGCCACACACGCCTGGACGCGATCGACCGAAGCCGACCTCGACGATGGCGCGAGACGAGAGGTGCCCTTGACGCCGACGCACACGGCATCGCTCAACCTAATGTGGGAGGCGGAGCGCACGGGGCGATTCGGCATCGAGGCGTACTACGTGGGTCGGCAGACGCTCGAGGACAATCCGTATCGAGCGACCGGACGGCCACAGCTGTTGATTGGGGCGCTCATCGAGCGGCGCGTGGGTCGTGCACGCCTGTTCGCCAACAGCGAGAACCTGTTCGACGTGCGTCAGACGAAAGATGATCCGCTGGTACGACCACGCCGTGCGTCAGATGGAAGCTGGACCGTCGATGCTTGGGCGCCGTTGGAGGGCCGCGTGCTCAACTCCGGCGTTCGTGTTGCCTGGTGACCGGCAGGCCCAGGCGCCGGACTCGACGGCGACCTCCGGCGTTTTGGCGCGGTTGCACGGTGCTCGAGCGAAACGGTCTCGGACCGACACGAGCGCGGCTCCCGCGATGCGGCCCTCGTCTGGCCGCGAAGATCCCCGCCGCCAGCAAGACCACGGTGTTGGGAATCCAGGTCGCCGCCCACGCCGCCAGGCGGCCGGAGAGGGCCGACCAGAGCGCGATGCGCCACGCCACGTAGTACAGGGCGATCACGACGGCCATGGAACACGCGAGAGAGAGCAGGGTCCGAGCGCGACCGGCTGTCAGCGCGAGCGCGGCCACCGCGAAGACGATTGACGCGGTCGCGAACGCCCAGCGCGAGTAAAAGTAGACGTCGAGGGCACGGACGCGACCTCCGTCGCCCGCGCGAGCGGCCGCCTCGCGCTCGCGGCGGAGCTGGCTGGGGAACAGTTCGTCGGGCTCGGGGGCGACGCCAGCGCGCGCCCTGGCCGTTTGATTCGCCCAGGGGACCAGTAGCGCGAAATTCGCCGAGGCAGCGACAGCGATGAACGCGGACACCAGCAGTGTCGCCATCGCCAGGCGCGCGGACATCCGCGTGCCGGCCGCGTAGAACACCGTGGCCATCACGAATCCCATCGGGAGCGCCAGTGCCAATGCCTGAGGCGCCACTCGCGCCGCCGCCTGCCACGCCGGCACGCCGTCGGGCGACGCGCCGCTCAACACAGGCAGGAGCAACACCGCGGCGCACGCCACGACCGTCGTGGCCGTTCCACGAGCGACCCGTATGAAACCGGTGCCGTAAAGGGATGGCATCTCTCTCAGCGCCGATTGCGATAGATGATGTCGCCGTGGCTCCGGTACCGCTCCTCGGCCACGCCCGCGATGAGATCGTCCACCGATTGCACCTCCGATACGCTTGGGCCACCGCCGAAGATCGATCGAATGAGCAGGGCACGCGGCTGACGCGGCAACGCCTGCAGGTTCTCCACGAACGCCCGAAAGCGCCGGCCACGCGACAGGTAGTTTTCGACGTTGGAGACGTAGATCACCGACAGCGCGCTTCGGTTGGCTCGGAGTTCGGCCGCAATCGCCTTGAGGGCATGGGGTCCGCTGAGATCGCCGACCACGGGAATGATCGCGTGCTGCCCATGCAGCATGCGCACGAAGCGGTAGGCCTCCTCGGAATCGAGGTAGCTCCAGCGTCGGCCCGCGCGATCAGTGGCCATGAGCAGCGCGCGCAGCGTCGGGTAGTAGACATTCGGCGGCCGACCGTGACTGCGGAACTGCAACTCCAATCCGGCTTCGATGAACTCGCTGTGGAAACGAGCGATGGTCTGAAGATCCTGCGGTGAGAGCGGTACGCCGTGTGCGCGAAGCCTTCTCTCGACCGACGTCCGCAGCACCTCGCGATCACTCCGCGTGGCGCGCTCCACCCATCCAATGACTTCGGGAAGCGTCAGGTCCTTCGCGCGCATCTCCGCTGGCGGCGGCGAACGCCCGATGAGCAGACACAAGTACTCGACACGTGTGGGCGCCGCGTCGAAGAGCGCCTTGAACAGGAGATGCAGCAAAAGGTTATCGCGACGGATGTCGACGAGGTAGGCAACGGCCGGTCTCGCACGTGCGATATACGAGAAGTTCTGATCAGGTCCCACGCCGATGTACACGCCGCCGGCTGGGCGCTGCTCGAGAAGGTCCGGAATCACGTGGAGGTACGAAGACTCGTTCGAGATGAGGTTGTCGGTGTCGAAGTATCCGGGCGGCTCTGAGAGGGCGTGAATGCGGTCCGCGAACGACGGCGGCTTCTCGGCGCGCAGTGGCAGGGTCGGCGTGATGGCGACCAACCACCCCACGACGCCCATCGCGGTCACAGGCCAGGCGCATCCCGCCATCGCGACAGTATCTCACCTCAGCGCTCAGCTTGCAGCTCTTCAGCTCTCAGCTCTCGCGACCTACTCTCGGCATGGCGGCCACCAGCCGCCGCGTTCGTGCGGCGGGAGCGTCGGCGCTGATGTCCAGCCATGCGGGGGCGTCCTGGTCCGCCACGACTAGGTCGGGCCCGTTCACGCGCTCAATGACGCCGGCGGACTCGACCGGCGCGCTCAACGGGGAGCACCGGCGCGCTCTTTGGCGAGCTGATCGAGGTACGCCTTCTCGAGTCGCCGGACCGCTTCGACGAAACCGTCGGGATCGAAGAAGCGATTCGGATCGTAAGCGTCGCCCGGCTTGTATTTCTCGTGCATCCGGAACTGGCCCGCGTGCGATGCCAGCCACACGTAGATCTTCATTTCCTTCTGGGCGATGAAGGTGTTCGCATAGTCCTTGGTGATCTCGGGATACCCGGGCATGCCGTTGACGGTGACGCCGGGATTGATGGAGCCCATGTTAGCGATGATGACGCGGTAGGCCTTGTTGTTCTCGCGCACGTCGAAGGTGAAGCTCGTCGCACCCTTGGTGTGTCCGGCGTGCAGGTGCGCTGTGAGCGTCACCCCACCGAGCGTGATGGTCTCCTTGTCCTTCAGCGCACGGTCCACTTTCACGGGGTCGAACCGCATGCCCGGCGTCTTGGCGAACCGAAAGTCTGTCGCGCCTCCGCTCTCCAGCAGCCCGCGCTCGCGCTCTGACACGATGACTTGTGCACCGGTCATCTTCTTCAGCTCGAGCGCGTGTGGGAGCCACTGGCGCGTGGAGCGTCAGCGAGCTCCTCGACCAGTTGGTGACGTCGGCACGGCAGACTGGAGTGGCGGGCCCGTCGCGGTCCGTGGTCGGCACCATCGATCTGTCGCCGGGAGACCCCGATCTCGAAGGCGCTGACGAGGCCGTGCGGGAGCTCTTCGCGCGGTCGCTGGCTCAGCCGATCGTCCTGCGTGAGCGGTCTCCAGAGGACGCCGTGACTCGGCCGAGGAAGAGGGGCGTCATGGCTCTGGTGAAGGGCGAGGTCAATGAGCCGCCATCGCCGCCGCGTGAGATTCCTGCCAGAATGCCAGCTTGGCGGGGTCCAACGGTGACGCCCCCATGGCAACGGTATCGCCGATGATCATCACGCGGTCGCTGTGGCTCGTCGCATGCGCGGGCCACGGTGGCAATCCCATCCCGTTCGGGTCCCCCGTCGCGGCGAAGTTCACCCAGTACGACGACAAGATCCCTTCCAGCTTGCGGTCCCAATCGCCCCACTGCTGCTTGAACAGCCGGAGGTTGCCGAACACGTAATAGAGCTCCGCGTCGTGCGCCGCGCCTGGAATCGGCGCATCGGCGGGAGGACTACGCGTGAAGTAGTAGAGATACGCTCGAGACGTGGGTGCGACCGCATACAACTGGGCCCACGCCCACATTCCCCACGCGTAGCGATCGTCGAATGCCCGAGCCTGGGAGGCGCGCGCCTGCGCCTCGGATTCCGCGGGGTACAACGAGGCGAACGTCGTGAAGAGCCGACCGTACTGCGCGCTGGAGTCGGCGAGGAACCTCGCCATGGGCACCGGCGAGCGCAGCAACACGTTCGACTCTTCGCTGTTGGAACCGATGAGGAGCGGCACATCATTGTGCCGTCGATTCCGCATCGTCTCCTCGGGCTCCTCGCGAATCAGCCAGCCGTCGAGAATCGGCCCCGTCCCTGAGGCCGCCTTGAGCAGGTCCGCCGCGGGAACGGCTCGCAACTCGCCAAGAGTCGTCGCCCTGAGGGACCGAGCCAACGCGAGGCCCGCCTCCTCCGCTTTCGCGCGCGACATCATCGGACCAGGACGAATGCCGCCACTCTGGCCAAGAACGCGATGGAACAACCCGCGTCCGAGCGGTGAGACCATCTGATACAGCACGGAGGCCGATCCCGCTGACTGACCGAAGATGGTGACGCGGTTGGGATCGCCGCCGAATGCGGCGATGTTCTGCCGGACCCACTTGAGCGCCGCGATCTGGTCCATCAGCCCATAGTTGCCCGACGCACCGCGTCCGGACTCCCGCGTGAGCTCGGGATGGGCGAAGAACCCGAACGCTCCAAGTCGGTAATTGATAGTCACGAGCACGACGCCTTTCTTGGCCAGCGCTTCGCCGTCGAATACCAATCCGCTGCCACCGCCCGTCGTGAATCCGCCGCCGGGCAAGTAGACCATCACCGGCAGTCGCGCGTCGGAAAACGACGCCGCGGTCCAGACGTTCAGATACAGGCAATCCTCGCTGGGCGGCGTGAGCCGGGGCGCGGTGGGCAGGAGCGCCGACACGCCGCTGCGCGGTGGCTGAGAACAGACGGCTGCGAACTGATCCGCCTGACGGACGCCTTCCCACTTGGCGACCGGCTGCGGGTCCCTCCATCGAAGCGGTCCCACCGGCGGCGCGGCGAAGGGCACGCCCCGGAACACGCGAACGCTCGTGTCTTCGCCTCGAGCCCCCTGCAACAGGCCCGCATCAGTCCGGATGGGCGCATCCTCGGCCGCGCTGGACCGGGTACCGAGAGGCATCTCGATGAAGAGCGCCGACACGCACAGCAGCGCGAGTAGCTTGGTGAGTCTCATGCGCCGAGTATACGACTCCAGCGTGCCCGACACCGTCGCCTTCCTCGAGGTCGAGAGAGGCGGCCCGCTGATCACACGCCCAGGCTGCGTAGATGCCGATTGAAGCCTCGAATGTCTTCGATGAACAGCTCAGGAACCTCATCGGCCGGGAAATGCCCCCCAGCCGGCGGCGTGCTCCACCAGACGACGTTGTAGTTGCGCTCGGCGTAGCTGCGCGGCCACATCCCGACGCTGCTCTTGTGCGCGGGGTACTCCGCGAATCCAGTCGGCTTCTCCAGCTTGCCGCGGGGCGGTGACGGATCGGTCCGCGACGCAGCGTAGTACCAAGCGCCGGTCCCGTACGTGTTGGTGACCATGAAGAGCATGATGTTGTCGAGGACCTCGTCTCGCGTGAAGACGGACCACAGGTCGCCGTTCTGCAGGCCCGACCACGCGCGAATCTTCTCGAGCACCCACGCCGCCACCCCCACGGGGCTGTTCGACATCGCGTACGAAATCGTGAGGGGTTTGGTGCTCTGAATCGCCATGTACGCGCCCTCGACGCGCGTCCAATTCGCGCGCGTCGTCTCGGCGAGCTTCTCCTCCGGCGTCAGCGACGGCGCGCCGATCCCGAGGAGGTGATTCAAGTGAACCGCCTTGCAGTTCTCGGCGATGTAGCCGATCTCGCGCGAGATCGTGAATCCGAGATCGCCTCCCTGCGCGATGTACTCGCGATAGCCGAGCACGTCGGTCATCAACGTGTTCCACAGACGGGCCGTCGTGGGCGCACCAATCGGTTTGCGCGGCTTGGACGAGAACGCGTAGCCGGGGAGCGAGGGCACCACGACGGAGAAGGCGTCCGCCACGAGTCCACCGTGATTCTCGGGATGCGCAAGCGGTTCGACGACTTTCGCGAACTCCAGGAAGGTGTTGGGCCACCCATGGCTGAAGATGATCGGACGCGGATTCGCCCCGGATCCGCGCACATGGACGAAGTGGATGTCGTAGTCCTCGATGCGCGCCTTGAACTGCGGCATCCGGTTCATTCGCGCCTGGCGAGCGCGCCAGTCGTACTTCGTCTGCCAGTATTGGACGAGGTCTTTCATGACCGGCAGGCTCGTGCCATAGGCCCAGGGATCGGGATCCTCTGGTGCGTCGGGCCACTCGACGTCGCGGACGCGCGCCATGATTCGGACTATGCGCGCGTGTGGGATGTCGACGTGAAATGGGACGACCCTGCCCCGGGCGCCAGAGGGCTGTGTCTGCGATGCGTGGAGGTCCCCGGCCGTCGCGACTGCCGTGGCCAATCCGGCCGTGCGTGTCAACATCTCGCGACGAGAGAGTCTGCGTGAGCTCATAGGGGGATAGCCTATACTGCAGCCGCTAACGGAGGATCACACCGATGCCGCAGACGATCGATTTCAGCCGACGGGCGTTCCTCGCGGGCGTTGCCGGGGCGCTCGCCGCGCCGCGTGCCATCGCGCAGTCCGGTCCCGCACCCATCCCGGTCCGCGGCCTGAACCATTTCCACCTGATCGTGTCTGATCTTCAACGATCGCTCGACTTTTACCAGCGGGTGCTCGGTATGCCACTCGCCGGCGTACAGGGCGTGGAGGCCGACTGGAAAAAGCCGGTTGTCTCGATGCTCGCGATCGGCGACGGTCCCCAGTTCATCTCACTGTCGCAGGGGGCGGGACGTCGTGAAGGTCGCGACCGGATCGATCATTTCGGCTTCAGTATGGACAGCTTCCATGCGGAGCGCGTTGCGAAGATGCTCGTGGCGCACGGAATCAAGAGCAACATCCGCATGCGGGCCGATTCGACGCCGCCCGTCGCCGAGTTGAAGCTTACCGATCCCGAGAACGTCATCGTGCAGATCCAGGACACGCGCTACTGCGGCGGGTCGGGTGCGCTCGGCGATCGCTGCTCGAACAAGCCGGCGCCCATCGTCCCCGGGCCGCCGCCGATTCCCGTGCAGACGCTGAATCATTTCACCATCGCCGTTGCGGACGTGCCGCGGGCGGTGGCGTTCTACAGGCGCGTCTTCGGTCTGCGGGAGCAGTACAACCAAGGAACCGAGGCCGACTGGAGCAGGAAGGTGGTGCCAGTGCTCGGGTTCGGTAACGGCCCGCAGTTCCTGGCGTTCTCGGCGAGCAAGGAGGCGGGCCGGATCGATCACTTCTGTTTGGGTGTCGAAGGGTTCGACTCTGCCGACGTGGTGAAACGGCTCGCGGACCACGGGATCAAGGCGTCGGTGCGGCGGCGAAGGGATTCAGATCCGCCGACCGAGGAGCTCATGTTTCGCGATCCGGACGGGATCTCGGTGCAGCTGCAAGACGTCGCCTACTGCGGCGGCGAAGGCAGGCTCGGCGCGCGTTGTCGCTAGGTGCCGACCGTGCGGGCGGCTAGCGATCGAGACCAAGCAGTCGCGCTGGGTTCTTGCGCGACATCACGTCGATGTCGGCGGCCGAGATACCTTTGGCCATCAAGCCTTTGTAAATCGCCAGCAGGCCATCTGTGTGCAGGGGATTCGGAGGCTGACCGAGGTCGCTAGACAACACGAACGAGACGGCACCGATCGCGCGAATGACGTCGGCGGTCTTCTGCAACTGCGCATCAGTGAACGGCGAGTACACGAGCTCCAGGAAGGCGCCGAGCTTGGCGGCCTCTCGCATCTCCTCGAGCGACATGGCGCCACCGGGAGTCGTCATCGCGTGCGTCACCAGGACGTGCTTCACGCCTTGTCGCTTGGCTTCCGCAATGATCTGCAGCGACTCACGGGGCGATGAGTGGCCAGTCTCCAGTACGAGGTCGTGCTTGGCGGCGAGCGCGATGACCTGGAGTGTCTCGGGGAGGATCTTGCCATCCCGCGTGACCGGCGCGAACGGACGGCTCTGCCCCTGTGCCTTGACCTGTGCCTCGGAATCAAATGTCGGCAGCCAGATGACTTTGCCGTGGCCGCCACGAATCTTCGTCATCCACTCGACCGCCGCCGGGTTCACGCCGCCCACCGTCAGGTCGAGGGAAATCCCACCGAACACCTCGATGCCTGGAACCTCCTTCCGGACGATGTAGGCAAGCGATGCGGTCGGCTCGTAGTGGTTCTTGAGCACGATGGCGCGCATACCCGCCGCCTTGGCCAGCTTCGCCAGCTCGATCACGTCGATCTTGCGAGGCGTGCCATCCGGGTCGCCGTGCGCGTGGAAGTCGATGGTCCCGGTGAGGGTCTGAGCAGACACGCCGCGCCCGCACGTCAGAAGTGCGACGGCCAGACTAAGCGCACTCACTCCAGCCCGTCGGCGAATCCGTGAACCCATGAACACTTGAACCTACGGACCTATTTCGGGAGCGCGTACGTGACGAGCGTATCCGACGCGACGATGGCGACGTACTGCTTTCCGTTTCTTGCCTCGTACGTCATCGGATTGGCATTGCCGCGTTTCTGGAGCTTCGCGACCCAGAGCTCCTTGCCCGTCTTCGTGTCGACCGCGCGGAACCGGTTGTCGTCGGTCGCGGCAATGAACAGCAGCCCGCTTGCGGTGGCAATGGCGCCCGCGAGCAGCGGTCGACCGGTGCGCTGCTTGTCAGTCGGCAACGCGTCGGTCACGCCAAGCGGCACTTGCCACGCGATGTCGCCGGTGGCCACGTTGACCGCGGTCAACCGTCCCCACGGTGGTTTCTGACACGGCCAGTTCTGTTCGCCGACGCGCGCGTCAAACGATGGCCGTCCCGGTGTCGTCTTGTCGTACGGAAGGGGCGCACCCGCCTTGGACTTCTCGATCGATCCGAGCGCACCGACGTCCTGCGTCGATACGATGAGATAGCCCGTCGCGGGATCGTACGCCGTTCCGCCCCAGTTCGCCCCACCGACGCCACCGGGGAAGAGCAACGTCGACCTCGTTGCGGCACCCTCGGCCTTGAACCCCCACGGCGTGAACGGACCACGGTTCAGAACGCCGCCCACCTTCTCGACAAGCGCGGCGCAGGCCCGTGCGTGCTCGGCGTTGGTGTCGGAGGCGCTCACCAGATCTTCCGGTGCGAAACTGACGCGCGCGAGCGCTGGGGGCCTGACGGGAATGGGCTGCGTGGCGAACGTCGCTTCACCTGGGACGTCGCTCCGCGGCATCGGCTTCTCCACGACGCCGTGCAAGGGCTCGCCGGTCTCGCGATTCAAGACATACAGATATCCTGACTTCGTCGTCAGGCCGAGCGCCGGAATGGTCCGACCGTTACGCCGCAGGTCGAAGAGCGACGGAGAGGCCGGCGGATCGTGGTCCCAGATGTCGTGATGGATCGTCTGGAAGTGCCACTTGTACGCACCCGTCTGGATGTCGACCGCCACCACCGAGTTTCCGTAGAGATTCGCGCCCGCGCGGTCGCCGCCGTACCAGCCTGGAATCGGCGACGCGAGCGGGAGGAACAGCAATCCGCGCGCCTCGTCATAGCTGAAGTAGAACGGCCAGGCGTTCGCACCGAGCCGGCCCTTCCAGCTCTCGCCGGCCCAGGTGTCATGTCCCGGCTGGCCGGGCTGCGCGACGGAGCTGAACTCCCAGAGCTTGGCGCCGGATCTCGCATCGAACGCCCGCGGGTTGCCGATGCCACCAATGGTCCGCGGCGGCGTATTGGCCCCGACCACGACGACGTTGCGAAAGACACCCGGCACCGAGTTGTACGGAACTCCGATCTCAACCTCGCCGTTCGTGCCAAAGCTCGTGACCAGGGCTCCGGTCTTCGCGTCGAGTGCCACGAGCCGTGAGGCGGCCATGACGAACACCCGGGGCGGCGCGCCGCCATCTCCGGGCCAGTACCCGAGACCGCGACGCGAGGGAGCGCTACCCGTGACCGGCGCGCTCCAGATCTCGTTCCCGGCGTGGGCCTCCAGTGCGACGACGCGATTGGTCGCAGGGAGGTACATCACGCCGCCAACAACGATCGGCGTGACTTGTGAGTTCGCCGCGGGCGGTGCGCTGGACGCGGTGCTGATTGACGCGCCGGCCGCCGGTGGCGCCGCGTCAATCTTGAACGTCCAGACCGCTGCGAGCGTCGCCACATTCTTCGGCGTGATCTGGGCGAGGGGCGAGTGACCGGTGGCTGCGGCATCACGCCGATACATCGGCCAGTCGCCGGCGGCGGGCGTGGTGCGCGACTGCTGCGCGCGACCGGTCAGCGTGCCGCCAGCGGCAGTCGCGAGAACGACACCGACCAGGACGAGCCGGAAGGACGGGAAGGAGCGCATGGAATCCGCCTCTCGTGGCGCTCAGTATACGTGTGCGCGATTCAGCGTCAGTTGCTACTTCTTGTCGTTGAACCGCGCGCCGCGTAGCACGTTCACGAGGCCGTGATTGCCCTCGTGGCAGGCGTACTCGTAGAGATTCTCCTGCGTCGCGTTCCAGACGTACTCGCCCTTCCAGGGACGCTCCCAGGTGTCGGGATCGTCCACCGTGAACTGATACAGCAGCGACTTGCCGTCGATTGGCGTGAACCGCTCGGTGACGCGCAGGCTCTCACCTGAACCTTGGAACAGCGTCTTGTCCGTGAAGTTCGTCGTGTCGACGACCAGCGTGTCACCCTCCCATCGTCCGATGGAGTCCCCCAGCCACTTGCGCACTGTCTTCGGTGGGTGTTGTTTGTTCATGCGGATGATGCGCGCGTCGTGCACCATCTCGACGTGGATGAGAATGGTGTCCTTGGTCTGCACGATCTGTTTGAGGTTGTTGTAGAAGTAGTTCGGCAGCGTCGGGGGACCCGATGTCGATCCGAAGCCGAGAAGGCAGCGCTCGGCAAGCGGACGGGCCTCCACGTTGTCGAACGCGGTCGCCGGGCCGGCCGCGGCACTCTCGGACGCGCTCGGATCGACGCGCGCCGCCAGTCGCTCCTGGAGCTTCTTGCGCGCCGTGGGCTTCATCTCAGGAATGCGACCGTCCGGCGGATCCACCACGATAGACGTTCGGTACTGACCGTCGACCTTGACGACCTGCGATCCACCGGCAAGCCAGAACGTGTTGTAGCCGCCCACCACACCGCCACCGCCCCTGAACAGGGTCGCGAGAAACGTCGGCGGCTTGTTCGTCTCGCCGCCGACCGGAGGTGCGTCGCGATCGGGTACGTCCTGTTTCAGCGTTGAATCCTTCCAATCCTGCTCGGCTTTCTCGAGTGCCGCCGCCTCCTCTGGGCTCAGCGAGGCCCGTGTGCCGAACTCTTTGGGCCGTTCGAGCTGCGTGATCGTCGCCACGTCGTACATGCCCTGGATATCGGGATGCCCGTCGGCCGTCCGGGGGATGGCTTTCGCGCTCCGAACCGAAGAGGACGGCGCCCGGCCCTGTGCCTGCAGCCCGTGCGTGGCCATCCAGGCCGCCGCGGCCACACCCATCGACACCGCACACGCCCGCAACAAACGGCTTCTCATAACACACCTCGTCGCGACCTTTGATCCACGACCTTCGCAGTAATCTACCACGTCCAGCACGGGGGCATCGGGTGGCGCCGCCGCCCAACCCAGGTGGCCTGTCCGCGCTGAATCAGCCGCGGTCCGGAACCCGCAGCGACCTCGGTGGATGTAGGCAGCGCCGGTGCGTGCGGCCCTGAGACGCCGGCTGTCGCCGTGCGTATAATGCGCGGATGTTCGCAGGGCGCGCGGCGGTGAAGACTCCCCACCTGGGGCTGCTGTCAGCCGTCACGATGGCCGTCACCGCCTGCGCAACCGATCGATCCTCCCCCGACGAGCCGGCGGCGGCAGCCAGCAGATCTGGCCACGACATCAGCCTGCCCTCGGAGATGCGCACGCTGGTGGCACGGGTGACTCGCGGCGCGACGCTCTCATCGCTGCTCCGTACGCATGCAGTTGCCGAGCGCGACGTCGCCGCGCTCGTGGCACAAATCACATCGGTCTTCGATGTCCGTGCGCTCCGTCACAATCGCCCCTACCGCCTCGTCCAGGCGATCGATGGTGCCTTGCGACGCTTCGAGTACGAGATCGACGCGGACCGCGTGTTGACCGTCACAAGAAACGATCGAGATGCGTTTGTGGCTGCCGTCGACGCGATCACCAAACGGACCGAGACCGCCGTTGTGGCCGGCGCGATCGACCGTCAGGCACCCGCGCTGTTCGCCGCCATGTCACGAGCACGGGAGCGCGTCGACCTGTCTTTGGCTCTCGCGAACATCTTGGGCAGCGAAGTCGACTTCAACACCGATGTGCAGCCGGGCGACCGATTCGGCCTCGTCATCGAAAAGCAGTTCCGTGCGGAACCAGACGACCGAGCGCTCCCAAGCGTCGCGCTCCCTGACGAGGAGGAGGGGGATGGGTTCACCGGGTATGGTCCCATCGCAGCCGCGGAGCTCGTCAACGCGGGGCGGACGATCAGCGCCATCCGCTTCACGCCTGTCGGTAGCGCGCCCCAGTACTTCGACGAGCACGGCCGATCGCTCAAGCGCTTCTTCTTGAAGTCACCGTTGAAGTTCGATCCCATCGTGACTTCACACTTCTCGAAGCGCAGGCTCCACCCCGTCCTGGGCGTGCCTCGCCCGCACCTCGGGATCGACTATCGCGCGCCGACGGGCGCTCCGGTGGTCGCGGTCGGCGACGGACGCGTGGTGTCCGCGGGCTACAGCCGAGGCGCGGGACAGATGGTGCACCTACGCCACGCGAACGGTCTCGAGACCCAGTACCTGCACCTTTCGGCGGCAACCGTTCGGCCGGGCGACCGCGTTCAGCAAGGAGACGTGATCGGCAGGGTCGGCGCGACCGGGCTCGCCACCGGTCCGCACCTCGACTACCGCGTGCGAAAGGATGGGCAGTTCGTCAATCCAATGGCTGTGCACCAGGCCATGCCCCCTGGCGAGCCGGTGCCTCTGACGGACAGGCCCGCGTTCGAGGCGACCCGGAACCGCGCCCTGGCCGCACTCGGCGCAGCCAACTAGGCTCGTTCGCCGGAGCGCCTGGGTTATCAGCCATTGACAACGGCTGATGGCAGCGTAAGCTTCCGAATTGGTTCGTGTATTTTCCCGAGGAGCACGTGATGAGCTTCAAAGCGCTGTCTGCCGCTGGCCTAAGCGTCGCCTGTCTGGCTGTACTGTTCGTGACCGCCTCCGACGTCACGCGCGCCCAGCAACCCGCCGCGGTAAGCGTAGACGCCGATGATCTGGGTGGCGTCGTGACCGGACCGAAAGGGCCCGAAGCAGGCGTCTGGGTGATCGCGGAAACCACCGCCCTGCCGACCAAGTTCGCGAGGATCGTCGTCACCGACGACCGTGGGCGGTACCTCATTCCCGACATGCCGAAGGCGACCTATAACGTGTGGGTCCGCGGCTATGGGCTGGTCGACTCGCCGAAGGTCAAGTCCGAGCCGGGCAAGGTGCTCAACCTGACCGCGACGGTGGCACCAAACGCGGCGGCGGCCGCACAGTACTATCCAGGCGGCTACTGGTTCTCGCTGATGCGGATGCCGGAGGAGAAGGAGTTCCCCGGCAGTGGACCGGAGGGCAACTTCGTCTCGCCCACCATCAAAGTGCAGGCCGACTGGATCCGGACCGTCAAGAGCGGGGGGTGCTTGGCGTGCCACCAGCTCGGCAACAAGGCGACACGAGAAATTCCGGAAGCGCTCGGCAAGTTCCCGGACATGGCGGCCGCGTGGGATCGCCGCATTCAGTCGGGTCAGGCCGGAGGTCAGATGAACGGCGGCCTGAACAACCTGGGTCGTCAGCCGGCGCTCAAGATGTTCGCGGACTGGACTCAGCGGATCAAGGACGGCGAGATTCCGCCCGCGCCTCCGCGGCCGCAAGGGCTCGAACGCAACGTCGTCATCACCATGTGGGACTGGGCCGACCCGAAGGCCTACCTCCACGACGTCGTCTCGACGGATAGACGGAATCCGAAACTCAATCCCGGCGGTCCGGTGTACGGAGCGCTCGAGCTCAGCGCGGACTACGTCCCGGTGCTCGATCCGAAGACGCACAAGGCGACCCGCATCCCGCTGACCGTGCGCGACCCGAATACGCCGGTCGCGTCAGGTGCGCAGATGCCGCAGCCGTCGGCGTATTTCGGGAACGAGCCGATTTGGACAAGCAAGAACAACGTCCACAACCCGATGATGGACCACAAGGGTCGAGTGTGGCTGACGTCGGCGGTCCGTCCGCCGGACAACCCTGCCGTCTGCAAGGAAGGGTCGAGCCATCCGTCGGCGAAGCAGTTCCCGGTGGCGCGCGCCGGTCGTCACCTCGCGGTGTGGGATCCGAAGACGCAGAAACTGACGCACATCGGCACCTGCTTTGGCACGCACCACCTGATGTTCGCCGAGGACGCGAACCATACGCTGTGGACCAGTGGTGGCGGACCTGTCGTCGGCTGGTTGAACACGAAGATGTTCGACGAGACGGGAGACGAGGAGAAGTCGCAGGGCTGGACACCGGTCATCCTCGATACCAACGGCAACGGCAAGCGTGACGCATGGACCGAGCCGAACCAGCCGCAGGATCCAACGAAAGACCGGCGCTACCCGCAGGCGTTCTACGCCGTGTCGCCAGCGCCTGACGGATCCGTGTGGGGCTCGGCACTCGGCTTCCCCGGCGCCATCATCCGGCTGACGCCGGGAGCGAATCCCTCCGAGACGGCGTTGTCGGAGGTCTTCGAGCCGCCGATGAACGAGAAGGGCGTGCCGCTGGAGGGCTATTCCCCGCGAGGCATGGACGTCGATCGCAATGGTGTCGTCTGGGCGGCGATGGCCAGCGGGCACATGGCGAGCTTCGACCGCCGCAAGTGCAGGGGTCCCCTCAATGGCCCGAAGGCCACCGGGCAGCACTGCAAGGAAGGCTGGACCTTCCACACGGAGCCGTTGCCACAGTTCAAGAATGTGAAGGCGTCGGGCAGCGCGGAGTCGAGCTACTACACGTGGGTGGATCAGTTCGACACGCTCGGCCTCGGTGCCAACACGCCGATCAACACCGGCAACGAGTCCGAGGCGCTTTTGGCGCTGAAGGACGGCAAGTGGGTTGTGATGCGCGTGCCGTATCCGCTCGGCTTCTACACGAAGTGGATGGATGGTCGCATCGACAACCCGAGCACGGGCTGGAAGGGTCGCGGCATCTGGGCCACCTATTCGAGCCGCGCGCCGTTCCACATGGAGACCGGGAAGGGCGAGACCAGCAAGGTCTACCAGTTCCAGCTGCGTCCCGACCCGCTCGCCAGGTAGACCAGGACATCGTGGGCGTGAGGCACTCCATGAGACCAGCGTTATTACTCGCCTTGACGGTCGCGCTCGTCGCCACGCCGTTTGGAGCGCGGGCCGAGAACTGGCCCGCGTTCCGCGGCGCCGCCAACGGGGTGGCGGCCGATCACCCCTCGCTTCCAGATAGATGGTCGACGACGGAGAACGTGGCGTGGAAGACCGACATCCCGGGAAGAGGGTGGAGCTCGCCGGTTGTCTGGGGAGATCACGTGTTCGTCGTCACGGCGATCGACGTCGCGAAGCCTGTCGATACGTTCCGCAAGCCGGTCGAGTACGTCTCGCGATCGCTTGGCGGTCCGATGACGGGCGAGGACGTGAATCGAACGCCGGCAGAACATCGATGGGTCGTCTACGACATCGATGCGAAGACCGGCAGGGTTCGGTGGGAGCGCGTGCTCAAGACGGCCACGCCGACGCAGGCGGTTCACAACAAGAACTCAGTGGCGTCGGAGACGCCGGTGACCGACGGCGAACGGCTGTACGTGTATCTGAGCTACGCCGGCCTGTTCGCGCTCGACTTCAACGGCAACCCCGTCTGGTCGAAGCCGATGGACGCGCTGCCCGTCCGCATGGGGTGGGGCGGTGCCGCATCGCCAGCTCTCCACAACGGTCGCCTCTACGTCGTCAACGACAACGACACGCAGTCGTTCATCGCCGCGTACGATGCGAAAACGGGTCGAGAGCTCTGGCGCGTGCCACGGGACGAGAAGTCGAACTGGGCGACGCCGTTCGTCTGGCAGAACGCCCAGCGAACCGAGATCATCACCACCGGCAGCAAACGCGTCCGCTCGTACGACACGGAAGGCAAGCTGTTGTGGGAGCTCGCGGGCCTCACGTCCATTCACGCGGCCACGCCGATCGCGGCAGGCGGCCTGCTCTATGTCAGCTCTGGATACACATCCGACCCGAAGCGACCCGTGTTCGCGATCCGCCCGGGTGCCACGGGTGACATCACGCCGACGGGCGATCAGCGCTCGAATGACTACATCGTCTGGTCGCACCCGACGCTCGCGTCCGCCTATCCGTCCGCACTCGTCATCGGCGGCACATACTACATGCTGCTCGACCGGGGCTTCTTCACCGCAGCCGATGCGAAGACCGGAAGTGAAGTGTACGGTCGGCAGCGGATCGCCACCGACGGCGGTATGTTCTCGGCCTCACCATGGACGTATAACGGCAAGATCTTCGCGTTGAACGAGGACGGCACCACGTATGTGATCCAGGCGGGAGCGGAGTTCAAGGTGATTGGTCAGAACCCGCTCGACGAGTTCACGCTGGCGACGCCGGCGATCTCGAACGGCAGCCTCTACATCCGTACGGCAACGAAGCTGTATCGGATTTCTGCGGACGCGACGAGATGAGTCAGACGTGTCCCCTACACCAGCTCCGTCCCCTTGGTCTCGCGTGTCATCGCGAGTCCGGCGAGCGTCAGCAACGCGGACCCGGTCAGGTAGTAGCCGACGTAGGGCAGACCGTAAGTGGTCGCCAGCGAAGTCGCAATGTAGGGAGCGAGTGAGGCGCCGAAGATCCCCGCGAGATTGAACGTCAGCGAGCTGCCCGTATAGCGAACCTCAGTGGGAAACAGCTCGGAAAGGGTCGTGCCAAGCGGTCCGTACGTCAGACCCATCAGCGCGAGCCCGAGGGCCATGGTCAGCAGCGCACCAGTCGCGCCAGCCACGAACATCGGCGCCATCACGAGACCGAACAGACTAATCGCGACCGTCACCCAAATCAGCGTCCGACGTCGACCGCCTTCTGCTAATCGCGCGCCCATCGGGATTGTCAACGCGAAACAGACGATGCCGAAGAGCTGCATGATGAGGAATGTTTCCCGGTTGAAGCCGAGCGCTGTGGTTCCCCAGGACAGTGTGAACACTGTCATCAGGTAGAAGAGGACGAAGGTGGCAAGCGAGAGCATCGTGCCGGCCACCAGCATCTTCGTGTGCCGAGCGAACACCGTGAAGGCGGGCACCCTGACCTGTGCGTGCTTTCGACGTGAGCGTTCGAACACGGGCGTCTCGGTGATCGTCAGCCGCACGTAAAGTCCTACGAGAACGAGGGCCGCACTGGCCAGGAACGGGAGCCGCCATCCGAACCGGAAGAACTGCTCGTCGTTGAGCATCGCGGAGAGCGCAAGGAAGACGCCCCCTGAGAAGAAGAAGCCGACCGGCGCGCCGAGCTGCGGGAACATCCCGTACCAAGCGCGCTTCTCCGGCGGCGCGTTCTCGACAGCGAGCAGCACAGCGCCGCCCCACTCGCCACCGAGCCCCAGGCCCTGACCAAACCGGCACAGCGCGAGCAGCACGGGTGCCGCCAAGCCAATCGTTTCGTAGGTGGGGAGCAATCCAATCGCCACCGTCGACAACCCCATCGTCAGAAG
>VFZL01000049.1 GCA_016871175.1 Acidimicrobiia bacterium
CAACCGAAACACTACTGCTCCTTCGCCAGCGAGGCTTTCAGGATTTCCTTGTCGTTGCGCACGAAGACGTGCTTGTTGGCGTAGGCGGGATGCGACCAGTGCACGGCGCCGAGCTCGCGCCGCCGCGAGTAGGGATGGGTCGGCTCGATCAACTGCGTGCGGCTGATCTCGTGAAACCCCTGCGGCGACAGCTTCGCGATCACCAGCTCGCCGCGATCGTTGTTGATGAAGATCGTAGGCAGCATTAGCGGGGGGCGAGCTCATCGCGTTCTGCGCTCGGGTCGCTCTCGATGTGCGCGCGCTCCTTCTCCAGATCGGCGCGCTCAGTGTCCGCTTGCGAGCTGACCGAGACGTACTCGCCGGCAGCCATCGACATGGCTCCCGCGACGAGTCCGGCCACACCGGCGACGAGCACGGCTGAACGGTTTGCTTGCGCACTCGCCACGCCGACGATCAGGCTGGCCGTGGACACGATGCCGTCATTGGCCCCGACACGGCCGCCTGAAGTCAGCCCACGCGCCCTCCATAGTGGTGCTCGGCGTGTGGATGACTGGCTGGGGCTTTGATGTGGTGTCTCGACGAGGTCACCGTGATCCTCGAAACTCTAGCCTCTGGTATTCTGCCGGAAGTCTCCACGGACCGCGCTTTGCGGATTCTAGAACGATGGAGAGGGGACATGCGCGAGCCACACTCCGTCCTCGTGGTCGGCGGCTCCGGCCGGCTCGGTCGCCCGGTCGTTCGTGTACGTGTCGCGCGGGGCATTCCGCGTCCGCGTCCTCGAGCGCTCGCCGGTCAGCGACGAGGCACGAGGGCGGCGCGGCGTCGTGATATGCTCGCGCCGCCGCAGACCCCATGGGCCTCAGGTCAGTGACGCCGATCTCGGTACTGCTGGTTGTGACCGCCACGCTCGTCAGCTGCAGACCGGAGAGCGATCGCCGACCTGAGCCAGCGGACGCACCGGATGAGCGGGTTGGCTCAGCCGGTCGCGGCGACGCGGACTGGTTCGTTGACCGCGCGGCGGAAACCGGTCTCGATTTCATCCACATCAACGGCATGAGCGGCCGGTTCTACCAGCCCGAGATCAGCGGGTCTGGCGCCGCCGTGTTCGACTACGACAACGACGGTGACCTCGATGTCTGGCTGGTGCAGGGGGGCACGCTCAATCCGGGTCACGCTCCCAACACGGGCGCGACTCCGGAGGTGGCCGCAGGCGGTCGTCTCTATCGCAACGACCTCGAAATCCGCGCGGACGGATCAAGGACGCTGCGATTCGTTGACGTCACGAACGCCAGTCGGATCGTCGCCCGCGGCTACGGCCAAGGCGTCGCGGTGGGCGACTTCGACAACGACGGCTGGATTGATCTCTACCTCACGGGATTCCAGCGCAATCAGATGTTTCGTAACAACGGGGACGGCTCGTTCTCCGACGTGTCCGCTCAGACGGGCACCGGCAGCCCCACGAGCTGGGGCGTTTCGGCAGCGTTCGTGGACGTCGACCGCGACGGGTGGCTCGATCTATTCGTCGGGAACTACCTGACGTACTCGCTCGAGACCCACGTCCGGTGCTTCATGGAGTCAGGACAAGAGGACTACTGTGCGCCGGCGCGCTACGGCCCGCAGCGGGACCGCTTCTACCGGAACCGGGGCAACGGCACGTTCCTCGACGCGACGGCTGCGGCCGGCATGGACCGCGAGTTCGGTCCGGCCCTGGGCGTCTCGACGGCCGACTTCAACGGGGACGGCTGGATCGACATCTTCGTCGCCAACGATCAGCGCGAGAACCAGCTCTGGATCAACCGCGGCGACGGGACCTTCGCCAACCGCGCGCTCGCCGCCGGTGTCGCGCTCGATGGCGCCGGTGTCGCGAAGGCCGATATGGGTGTCGACGCCGGTGATGTCGACAACGACGGCGACGAGGATCTAATCACGACGGTCCTGACGCGCGAGGGGAACACGCTCTATATCAACGATGGGCATGGGCTGTTCGAGGACCGCAGCATGGCCTCGGGCGTGACTGCGGCCAGCCGCCCCTATACCGGCTGGGGAGTGGGGTGGATTGACGTCGACAACGACGGCTGGCTCGATCTGCTTGCGGTCAATGGTCTGGTCAAGCAGGACCTCGATGCACGGTCGCCCGACAATCCCTTCCCGTACCAGCAGCGCAACCAGTTGCTGCGGAACCTGGGCAACGGGCGATTCGAGGATGTCACCGATCGTGCCGGGCAGGTCTTCGCCCTTACGGAAACGAGCCGCGGCGCCGCGTTCGGAGACATCGACAACGACGGCGATGAGGACGTGCTGATCACCAACAGCGGCGGTCCGGCCCGGCTCCTGATCAACGGCATCGGCACCCGCCACCACTGGCTGGGGCTGCGGCTCGTGGGCGGCCGAACACGGCGGGATATGGTCGGGGCGCGCGTGGCGGTGTTTCGCACCGATGGCCCACCCTTGTGGCGCCGTGCGCGATCGGATGGGAGCTACGCGTCGTCGAACGATCCCCGCGTGGTCGTTGGCCTCGGGACATCGGCGAGGGCGTCCGGGGTTCGTGTGATCTGGCCGAGCGGTCGCACCGAGGAGTGGACCGACGTGCCGGTCGACCGCTATACGACGCTGGTGGAAGGTACCGGTCGCTGACCCGCGTGGCCCTCGGATCCGCTATCCTTGACCCGATCATGCGCGTGTCGGGAGGTGGGCGATGCCTGTAAGCAGGCGACTCGGGGCGCTCTGGGGCGCAGTGCTGCTCGCGAGGGGAGTGGCCGTGGTCTCCTGCGGTGGCAGCGATGCGCCCTCACCATCGCGGTCCCCGCCAGCGGTCCGCGCTGCCGCTGACGAGGGCGCCACGGCGCGAGACCTTCTGGCCGCGGGCACCGCCATCGAGCTTCCCTCGTTCTCACTCACGGATCAGGCCGGCGCCCGCTACGGCTCCGCCGAGCTCTCTGGACGGGTGTGGGTCGCCCATCTCACGTTCACACGTTGTCGCGAGATCTGTCCCGACGTCGTCGCAGCGATGCGCGGGATCCAGCGTGAGCTCCAGAGCGCCGCGGGGGGGGACGATGTGCGCTTTGTCAGCATCAGCCTCGACCCGCAGCACGATACGCCAGCGGTTCTGATGGAGTACGCTCGCCGCGCCGACGCAGACCTGGAGCGATGGGCGTTCCTGACCGGGCGGCCCAATCAGATCGGGCAGCTCGCCAAGCACGGGTTTCGCCAAATGGTGGAGAAGCCACCAGCAGGCAGTGACCCGATTTTCCCGCGCGCGGACCTCGCGGTGGTCGACCGAGACAGCCGCATCAGGGGCGTGTTCGACGTGTCGGTCGCGGACAGCCGTGCGGCGCTGGTGCGTGAGCTTCGCGATCTCGCCGGCAGGCCGGCGCTCCCCCGAGTCGCGCATCCCGCCGAGATCCTCGACCCACCCTGGTTGCGCCAGCGCGAGCAGGCTCAGCTCGGCACGCAGGGCCGATTCGAGGTGTTCCATGATTTTCGATTCGTCGATCGCGTCCACGAGAGCGGCATCACCTTCGTGAACCGCACCACCGACGATTCAGGCAAGGCCTACAAGCTCGTGCACTACGACCACGGGAACGGGCTTGCGGTCGCCGATGTCGATGGTGACGGCCGGCTGGACGTGTACTTCGTGAATCAACTCGGCGGCAACGAGCTCTGGCGCAATCTCGGTGGCAGCGAGTTCGACCACGTGACCCGCACGGCCGGCGTCGGGGTGCCCAGCAAGGTCAGCGTCAGCGCCTCGTTCGCCGACGTCGACAACGACGGCGACGCCGATCTCTTCGTCACGACCGTTCGGGGTGGGAACGTCCTGTTCGAGAACGACGGTACCGGGCGATTCCGCGACATCACCGCCGCGTCGGGGCTGGCTTACACCGGTCACTCCTCGGGCGCGGTCTTCTTCGACTACAACCGCGACGGTCGGCTCGATCTCTTCGTGTGCAACGTCGGTCGCTACACGTCGGACGCCATCGGCCCGGGCGGGTACCACATCGGACTGAGCAACGCCTTCGAGGGCCACCTGCACCCGCACGAGCGCAACGAGCGGAGCATTCTCTACGAAAACCGGGGCAACAACCGGTTCGTCGACGTCACGGAGGAACGGCGGCTGGTGGACGTCGGGTGGAGCGGTGACGCGAGCCCGCTCGACGTCAACGGCGATGGCTGGCTCGATCTCTACGTCCTGAACATGCAAGGGCACGACGAGTACTACGAGAACGTCGGCGGCCGTTACTTCGAGAAGCGGAGCCGCGCGGTCTTTCCGAAGACACCCTGGGGGTCGATGGGCATCAAGGCCTTCGATTACGACAACGACGGCGACCTGGACGTCCTGCTGACGGACATGCACTCGGACATGAGTGAGGACATCGGTCCGGCGCGCGAGAAGCACAAGGCTCGCATGCAGTGGCCCGAGTCGAGGCTGCTGTCTGGAGGCGCCAGCATCTTCGGCAACGCGCTGTTTCGCAACGACGGCAACGGCCGATTCACGGAGGTGTCTGATGCGGCCGGCGTCGAGACGTATTGGCCCTGGGGACCGAGCCTGGGCGACCTCAACGCCGACGGCTTCGACGACCTGTTCATCGCGTCGGGCATGAACTTTCCGTTCCGCTATGGCGTCAACTCGGTGCTCCTGAACAACCGAGGTAGGGCGTTTCTGGACAGCGAGTTCATCCTTGGCGTCGAGCCGCGCCGCGATCGACGCACGGCCAAGCCCTGGTTCACGATCGATTGTCAGGCCGCCGACCGCGGCAACGCCTATTGTGAACGGCTCGGGGTGCTCGGCGCCGCGACGGTGTGGGGCGCCGTCGGATCCCGCTCGTCCGCGATCTTCGACCTCGACGGCGACGGCGACCTGGACATCGTCACCAACGAGTTCCACGACGGCCCGATGGTGTTGGTCAGCAACCTCACCGATCGCAGACCGGTCCGGTACCTGGCCGTCACGTTCGTCGGCACGACCTCCAATCGTGATGGACTTGGCGCCACCGTGACCGTTCGCGCCGGCGGAAGGTCGTACGTGAAGGTGCACGATGGGCAGTCGGGCTATCTCTCACACAGTGCCATCCCGCTGTATTTCGGGCTGGCTGACGCGACGACCGTAGACGAGATTCGCGTCGCGTGGCCCTCCGGCAAGCGGCAGGTCGTCGCTGGCCCAATCGCGACAAACACAACGTTCGTCGTTCGAGAAGAGTAGCGCCCCGGCGAGTGCGCTCTAGCGAGCCCGCGAGGGTGGCGGCGTCGCTGCCATTGCTGCTTCGAGATCCCGCAGCTCGGGGCGCTCGGGGTGCACCGTGCGCCCGCGGGCCAGCCACGTGCGCGCCTCTTCACGCCGGTCGAGCGCAACGAGCGCCCGTGCGCCCTCGATCCACGGCGTCACGTTGGTCTCGTCGAGCTCCACCGCGCGACGCCAATGCGCGACGGAGGCTGCCAGCTCGCCGAGATTGCGGAGCATCTCAGCCTGCCCCACCTGTGCCTCCGCGCGGCCTGGATCCGCTTTCGACGCCGCAGCGAAATGGGCCAACGCGTCGCGGAAGCGCTTCCGCTCCGCGAACAGCACGCCGAGGCTCATGTGACTCTCGACATGATCGGGCGTCTGGCGCAAAGCTGCCGTGAGCTCCTTCTCCGCACCACTGCCATCCCCCATCCAGTACAGGGCCAGGCCCAGCCCGTGCCGCAAGGTCGTGCTCTCCGGCTCCAGCGCGAGCCCCTTGCGAAACAGGTCCGCCGCCGCGGCCCATTGGCCCGCCTGCATCGCCAGCACTCCTCGGTTGTAGTGTGCCTCGGAGCTGTCGAGCAGCCAGTAGTACGCCTGCATCAGCGGATCGTAGAGAGCGGGTCGGCCGTCGCCACGCTGCCGCAGGTGCGTGTCGGCCTTGCTCTGATCGCCGAGGCTGCGATAGGCCTGCGCCAAGGGGTAGTGCAGGCGCGTGGCTGACGCGTCCAGCGCGAGCGCCTGCTCCATATGCCGTGCTGCTTGCGCCTGGTCGCCGCGCGCCAGCGCCGCGCGCCCAAGCCCCTCGAGGACCGCCGCCGAGCGCGGCTCGATCTCGAGCCCTCGCCGGAACAGCCGTTCCGCATCGCCGGGTCGATCTTGGTCGAGGTACGCTTCACCCAGTCGCACGATCGTCGGCAGATCCCGAGGGCTGAGCTCGAGAGCCCGCTCGAATGACTTCAATGTGTTCGTGCGATCGTTGGTCAACAGGAACAACTGCCCGAGGTAGTAGGGCCATGTCGCCTCGCCCGGCGCGATCGCCTGCGCGTTTCGCAGACCAGTCTCCGCAGCGGCATGGAATCCAGCGGCCATCAAGATCAGGCCGATGTCGCCGTGTGCCCGCGCTAGGTCGTGTGGCGATGTGTCGCGTGACGCGGACTTCTGCGCGAGTGCGTCGTACCGATCGCGTATCTGCGCTTGCACCGACGCCGGCAGTCGCGACAAGTCCGGCACCGGGACTGGCTGCACGGTCGAGTCGGCGGCAGGGACCGGGGCAACCCGTTGCGTCGGGATCGTGCGAGCGTCCTCGCCGGACGGCGTGCAGGCACTCGTGACGGTCAGCACGCAGCTCACGGCCACCACACGCATCGGCCCCTGTCGGGCACGCATCAGCCCCTGCCCTCCCTCGGCGTCCCCGGGGCACCTAGATCGCCCGGACACCGTCGGCTGACTGGTCAATCGAAGTCCCTCGCGACTCAAGCGAGCGCTGGGTTCGATAGTATACTGACCCACCGTTGTTGCTTGACGCTGCGCCGATCGCGCGGATGGTGACGGCACTGCTGTCAGTCGCGTTCCTCTACGCGGGCTGTGCAGCCGAGCGCCCGGGAGTAACGTCGCCTCCTGGTGGGGCCGAACGCGGCAACACCACACCCGTCATCGACAGCTCGCGTTCGGACGAAGGCCAGCAGTCCGACTGGTTCACCGATCGCGCCAACGAGGTCGGTCTTCACTTCGTGCACTTCAACGGCATGTCTGGCGAGTTCTACTTCCCCGAGATCATGCCGCCTGGCGTCGGCCTGCTCGACTACGACAACGACGGCGACCTCGATGCCTTCCTCGTCCAGGGCGAGATGATGGGCTCCGGGAAGCCGCTCAGCGACGCGATGTTCAAGCCAGTGGGACCGTTGCCGCTCAAGAGCCGGCTGTATCGGAACGACCTGGAGGTCAGGGCCGACGGCACGCGCACGCTGCGGTTCACCGACGTCACCGACCAGAGCGGCATCGACGGGCGGGGGCATGGCATGGGGATCGCCACGGGCGATATCGACAACGACGGCTGGGTCGATCTCTTGCTGACCTACCTCGGGCGCAATCGGCTGTATCGTAACAATCGCGACGGGACGTTCACGGAAGTGTCGGCCTCGAGCGGCATCGACGCACCTGGATGGGGCATCTCCGCCTCGTTCGTCGACTACGACCGGGACGGCTGGCTCGATCTCTACGTCGGCAATTACGTGCGCTACGAGTTCGCGTCGGACCGGAAGTGCACTGTGCTGTCGGATCGCCGGAGCTACTGCGGCCCCGAGCACTACGATCGGCAGACGGATCGCTTGTACCGCAACCGTGGCGACGGGACGTTCGCTGACGTCACGGCGACGGCCTTCATCGCGTCGGAGGCGTTCGGCCCAGCCCTGGGCGTCGCGACCGCCGACTTCAACAACGATGGCTGGATGGACGCTTACGTCGCCAACGATGGTCGAGCGAACCTGCTCTGGCTGAACCAGCGCAATGGGACGTTCAAGAGCCCCGGGCTCTTGTCGGGGGCTGCGGTCAACGAACAGGGCAAGCCCGAAGCCAGCATGGGCGTTGACGCTGGCGACTTCGACAACGATGGCGACGAAGATCTCGTCATGACGCACCTGCCGAACGAGGGGCACAACCTGTACCTCAACGACGGGTCTGGCATCTTCAATGATCGCAGCATGGCCTCGCATCTGCACTCACACAGCATGGGCAACACCGGGTGGGGAGCCGCCTGGGTCGACGTCGACAACGATGGCTGGCTCGACATCGTCGCGGTACACGGGGCCCTCCACCCCAAGCCTGGCCGACCGGACGACCCCTTTCCTTTCGACGAGCGCAATCGCATTTTCCGTAACACCGGCGACGGACGGCTCGCTGACGTCACCGAGGAGGCGGGGGCCGCCTTCCAGGTCCTCGAAGCCGGCCGCGGCGCGGCGTTCGGTGACATCGACAACGACGGCGACATCGACGTCCTCATCGGCAATCTCAATGGACCGGTCCGGCTGCTCGTCAACAACATCGGCAACCGCGCGCATTGGATCGGACTGCGGCTGGTCGGATCTGGCGGTCGCGACATGCTGGGAGCGCGCGTGGAGATCCGACGTCGAGACGGACGGTCACTCTGGCGCCGCGTGCACAGCGATGGGAGCTACGCCTCGGCGAACGACCCGCGGGTCCTGATTGGGCTCGGCCAGTCAACCACGCCGCCCGTGGTGCGCGTCCGGTGGCCCAGCGGCGAGCTGGAAGAGTGGTCTGACGTGAAGCTCGACCAATGGACCACGCTGAAACAAGCGACCGGTCAGCGTCGTTGATCAATGACGCTCCAGCGGTCGCCGCTCATCGTCGCTGCGTCGTGCGTGCTCCTGTCGGGCGCATGCTCGGCTCCCCACGACACCCCGGTCGCCTCGAGCAGTGTGCTGCTCGCTGGTCCGGATGGTCGGGGGCTGCAGTCGGTGCCGAGACCCGAGCTCGACGCGATGGGGTCGACGGTTCAACAGCGCGTCAGTGCTGCGTACGGCGCGCTGGCGACCACCATCGCCGATCGGACTGCGGCGCCGGAACGGCTGGCGACGGCGTATGGGGAGGTTGGCCACCTCCTCATGGCGCTCCGTGAGCTCGAGACGGCGGAGCCGTACTACTTGAATGCCCAGACGCTCGCACCCAGCGACCGTCGATGGCCGCACCTCCTCGGGCATCTGTACCGCACACGGGGTCCGCTCGACAAAGCGGTCGCGTCTTTCGAACGGGCGCGACAGCTCGCGCCCGACGATGTGGCGACACTCGTGCGGCTGGGCGAGGCGTACCTGGCGTCAGCCCGCACCGACGAGGCCGCGTCGCACTTCGACAGAGCCATCGCCCTCAACCCGCGGTCGGCGGCCGCCTGGTTCGGCGTCGGTCGGGTGTCGCTCGAGCGCGGCGACGACCGCGCAGCCGTGAAAGCCTTCGAGGAGGCGCTCGCGCGAGACGAGGCGGCGACCGCGATCCACTATCCGCTTGCGCTCGCCTATCGGCGCCTTGGCGACACCACTCGGGCCGAAACCCATCTCGCGCGCCGCGGTGATGTCGAACCGCGCCCGGACGATCCGCTGATGGCGCAGGTCGAGGGGCGGATCGAGACAGCGCTCACGCTCGATTTCCGCGGCGGCGAAGCGCTGGCCGGCGGCAACTGGGGTGCTGCGGCGACGTATTTCGAGCGGGCACTGGCGTTGACACCCGACAATCCGTCGCTGCGCCACCGGCTCGGAACGGCGTTGTTCCGTATGGGTGACCTGCGCGGCGCCGAGGAGCAATTCGAGCAGGTCGTTCGCGCGGCCCCGGCATCCCGTGAATCGCACTACAACCTCGCCATGATCAAGGCCGGAAGCGGTCGGATGGAGCCGGCAATCGCCCAGCTCTCTACCGCGCTCGAGCACGAGCCCGGGTACTCACGGGCCCGCGTCGCGGTCGCGCGGCTCCTGGCCGTGACCGGGCGCCCGGCCGACGCGCTCGTCCAGTACGCGGCGGCCCTGAAGATGGAGCCACTACACCCGGATGCCACTCTGGGATACGCGATGACGTTGGCGCTCGTCGATCGGTATGCGGAGTCGCGGGACCGTTTGACCGATGGCATCCGCACCTTCCCGGATCGACCGGCATTCAAACGGGCGCTGGCCCGGCTCATGGCCGCCGCACCCGACGAAAAGGTGCGCAATGGGCGACAGGCGCTGATGATGGCGGAGGCGCTGCTCGAGCGGCGGCAGTCAAGTGCTGGGGACGGGTTGGCCGTTGGCGAAACGTACGCGATGGCGCTGGCCGAATCCGGACAGCATGCGGCGGCGGCAGCGGTGCAGCGGGACGTGTGTGCCGCGGCGCAGCAGGGCGGCGGGGCGGACGCTGATCTCGGGCAGCGTCTCGCGGACAACCTCAGTCGCTACGAACGCGGACTGCCGTCCCGGCGGCCGTGGACGCCGCAGGAACTTCCCTTCTGACGCCGCAGGAACTCTTTTGCCCTCTAACGAAAAACGCCGGCCTCCGAGGAGGCCGGCGTGCGTCGATTCACGCGTTCTGACGAGCCGTGTGCTACCAGTCGAGCTCTACGCCGAAGCGTGCGAAGCGCGCCTGCATGATCCCGGTGATGTCCATGTACCGGGAGCTGCAGCACGTCTGGTTGACGGCCGTGACGGTGTTGGCGTTCAGCAGGTTGAAGATATCGACGAGCGGCGCGATGCGGACTCGCCCTTGTTGGAACCGCCGCATGAAGCGGAGATCCACCTTCCGCTGATACGGGAGGAAGTAGACCTCAGGCGGGAGCAAATCGATTGCGATCGTCCCGCCGGGGGTATTGAGCTGTTGACCGGCGATCGCGCTCGTGATGTTGAAGTTTGCCGAGATGTCCGGTCCTGGATACCCCTGTAGGAAGGCACTCGCGAGAATGCCGCCCGGCAGCGGGTACATCCCGTGAGCCTTGAACATCGTCAGGAACGGCCGTGGGTAGTCGCACCAGAGTGTAAGGTTTCGGTTGTCGACGTCGCACGTGTTCTCGAACGTCCGTTCTGTGGTGACGCTGCCCCCGAAGAACGCACCGTTGTTCAGCCGCCCTTGAATAGTCCACTCTACGCCGTTGTAGAGCCGATTGAGTGCCGTTCCGGTTTTGACCAGCCGGTCGACTTTCCCGAACACGTTCTGATTCAGGTTGAACAACGGGATGCGCTGGCCGCTGAAGTCCCTGAGCTTCGCGTCGGTCGGCCCAGTAATGCTGAACGGTGTGTAGTCGGAGTAATCCTGCGCGACGTTGTCCTCGTACCAGATATTGTGGTAATCGCGCCGGTAGTACCCGAAACCGACCGAGATTCTGGTGAACAGCTCGTGCTGAATCGACGTGTTGAACTCCCAGTGACCGGGCCGTCTGTCGAGGTCCAGCCTCGCGGCGTCGCGTATGGTCGCGAAGTTTTGGTTCGGCGACGGCCCAACCTCCTCGTACTGGATGCGCCCATTGGCAGCTACCGCCGACCCGTTGCCGTCGAGATCGTTCCAGGATCGGGACTCTTGCCTGGCGGACCACGTGAAGCTGGACATCGGGTTGCGAGCCATCGCGAGCGTCGTGGACTCTTGCGACACGTATTTGTGGAACGTGGCCTTCCAGGCTGTTCGGCCGTCGCCGAACACGTCGTACGCCACCCCTACACGTGGGACGATCGTGTTCCAGCGTGCGGCCGGGAAGGCCGGGAACTCGCGCGCCGGTACCCACGCGCCGGCTGGAGCGGACTGTGCCGGGACCCCGGACTTGAAGAGATCGACACGCAGACCCAGATTGAGTGTCCAATTGCCGACGGTCCACTTGTCCTGGGCGTAGATCCCCGTGTCGAAGTTAATATCGCCTCTGAAGTTCCCCAACGGCGTCCCCAGGACCATCAGAGCGATCGGCGCGCCGTTGAAGTGGAAGTACGTGCGCACGTCACCGAAGATCGGCCCCTGGTCGAGGCCAAGATGGCCCCAGCGGTTCTCGAGGCCGGCCTTGAAGTTGTGCGAACCGGTCACGTAGGTCACCGAGCTCTTGAAGTAGCTGCTCCGTTCCGGCTGGTGCCCCGTGATCCAGAACGCACCGGACCAGGTTCCGTCCGCCAAGTTCTGGTACGCCGATTTCTTGCCCTCATTCCACTCGAACTGCTCGCGGCGCCACTTGTTGTATTGCGTCGAGAACCCGGCCTCGACCAGGAGCTTGTTCGTCAGCGTGGCGTTCCACCGGCCATTGGCCTGCCATCCCAGCGGCTGTGGAATGCGGTTGGCCGATTCCGGCGCACGAGTCCGATCGGTGTCGTTGATGGGCTGGGCGGTTATGATGCGTTCGAACCCGAGCCGCCACTTGTGCTTCTCGGTGAGCTGGTTGGTCAGGCGCACCACCGCGCTGTTGGCGAAGTTCCAGTTGTAGCCCTGCTCGCCAGCCGCAGGGAATCCATTCTTTTTACGCTGTTCCGGTGTGCCTTCTCCAGTGAAGTAGGAGCCGGCCGCGAACGTTTTCGCCTCGCGCCGGCGGAACGAACTGAAGAACCACAGCTTGTTGCGCTTGATCGGTCCTCCGAACCCAGGGTTGTAGTCGTAGTTGTGGGCCAGCCTATTGACCTCGCCGAGGGCAAGCCGCTGGGCTTTGTCAGCGTTGCTGCTCGCCAGCCGCTCATGACCGAACGTCCCCAGGAACGTGCCCGCGAAGGTGTTGCCGCCTTCTTTCGGAATCGCGTTCTGGACCACGCCACCGGTCTGCACTTCGGCGGACGCGCCGGCGGCCTCATACGCCAGTTCGGCCGTCGCGGCCTGATTCATCTCCCAACCCATCTGCCACTGCCCGTCGTCGATGACGACGTTCGACCGCATCCCGTCGTTAGTCGTTTGCGCATCGCGCCATGTCGAGCCGTGCATTGCCGGCCAGTACTGTCCCTCTCCCATGCCCGTGTTGCGCACGCCAGGAATCAGCAGGGCCCGGCCGGCGAACGAATTGGCGCCGGGCAAAACATCCAGCATCTCGCGCGTCGCCACGAACTGCGCGCGCACCGCCTGGGTGTCGACCAGGGGCGACTCGCCCGTGACCGTGATCGATTGCTCGACGGTTCCGATCATCATCGCAGCATTTACTTGCACGGTGGCGTCACCGACGAGGACAACGCCCTCGCGTACGAGCTTGCTGAATCCTTCCAGGCTGAAGCTGACCGTGTACGCGCCAGGTCGGAGGTTGACGATGGTGTAGCGGCCTGAGCCGTCAGACGTGGCGGAGGCCGTGCCTTCGATGAGTACCGGACTTGCCGCTTCGATGACCACGCCGGGCAGTACGCCGCCCGACGCGTCTGCGACAAGACCCGATATCGTACCTTGCGCCCCGGCGATCGCGGGAAGCAAGAAGAGGACGCCGACGGATGCGATTCCCAACCGAACGAGCAATCGACAGTGCATAGGTTCTCCCCGGATCAGTTAAAGGAAGGCCCTCTAGACTCATTTCGCCGAGACCCGTGTAACGCCGTTTCATCCCCGATCTTCGCGTGCTGGTCCCTAGTTACATCGCTCTCACAATGGTGGACTCTAGCAGGTCAATTCTGGGCAGGCAACGGCTTTTACGTCATCGAAGGGCGAGCCACACCCGAATAAAAAAAGGTAGCGCGGTGGAGCGGTGGATTTGAAGTCCACGGCGGGTGTGACTATTTCGGCGGGGCCTGGGCAAGCAGAGCGGGATTCACCGGCGGGCCGGGCCGGTGGTCCGGGTCGTCGAGTCGCCAAGGCGAGCGGCGGGGCTGACGGCCCTGGTACAGCGCCAGAGAAGCCGCCATCCTCTGGGCGACGTCGGGTCGTCCAACGCGGGCTGCAGCCGTCATCGCGAGGCGCTGCCAATCGATGGCGAGGTCGAAGTGCCCCAACTCCGCCAGCACCATGGCCAGCGTCTCGAAGGCACCGGGATGCTGCTGCTCCTTCCTGACGTCTTCTACCAGTTTCCAGGCGCGTGCCCCGTCCCGCACGCGATCGTCTGGTGCGGCGGCGAGCACGCGTGCCAGCGCCTGTCGGAACATCGGCTGGTCTGGCAGGATCTGCATCGCTTGGGCCAGACGGTCGCGCGCGTCGGCGTACCGCTCGAGGCGCACAAACACCATCGCCTCACCGAACCTCGCGTCCGCATCAGCAGGCTCGAGGGCGAGGGCGTGACGGTAGTGGTCCAAGGCGGGCTCGAGGTGGTCAGTGCGCCGCAACGCATCCGCGAGCCGCAGATGCGCCGCGGTAAATGTCGGCTGCGCGGTCGCGGCGGCCCGGTAGTGCTCGATCGCGTCCGCATCCCGTCCGCCACGCTCGAGCAGATCGGCAAGGCCGAAGTGGGCCTCTGCAAGACGCGGCTCGAGGCGGAGGGCTTCCTCGTACTGCGCCAGCGCGCTACGCGGATCGCCAATCTGCTCCAACGCGGAACCGAGATTGACCCGCATAGCGGCATAGGCGGGGTCGGCTTCTACGGCAAGACGGAAGTGCTTCACGGCCTCGGCCCAGTTCCGCACGGAGGCAGCATCCAACCCGCGCTCGCGATAGAGCTGAGGCGTCTGAACAATCCCTGAGAGCGCCGCCAGCAGCGGGTCCGGGAACGGCACCGAGGCGCTCGCCGACGTCTGACGGCTCCCCTGGGCGCCTCGACGCTCCAGATGGTGCGTCGCTTTCTCCAGGTCGCCCAGACCGCGGTAGGCCAGGGCGAGTGGGTAGTGAACGGCCAGGCTTTCAGGGTCGAGCGTCGCCGCCGACGTTAGGTGCTCGATCGCGCGTCTGTAGTCACGCTTGGCGATCGCGACCCGCCCCAGCTCGAATCGCACAGCCGCCTGCGTGGACCCAATCGAGAGTGCCTCCAGGAGCCGCGCCTCCGCATCGGCAGGCCGCGCGAGGTCGAGGTAGGCGCGGCCTAACCAGACGAGCGTGGCCAGATCGTCGGGACGAAGGCGTCGAGCGCGCTCGAAGCTCTCCGCCGCCGCGGACAACTCGCCGCCGTTCTTGTGGACGTGTCCGCGGTAGTAGGGCCACCGGAAGTCCGCCGGCGACGATCGCTCCGCATCGTTGAAACAGCGTGCGGCCTCGTCGAAAAACCGTGTCGCCATGAACAGCATGCCCATCTGGCCCACGATGTCGCCGCGATCACGCGGCGATCGGGCGGAGCGGCGCAGCTCTTGGGCGAGCGACTCGTACGCCCCTCGCATCTGTTTCTGAACGGCGGGATGCAACGCGCTCACATCGGGCAGCGCGACCGGTGGCTGTGCCGGCGCGCTGACACCTTTGGCCTGTTGCACGGCACGTGCTTCGACCACGGGCCGATTCGCGAGGCCCAGCAAGAGTACCAACGAGGGGATCAGACACGACCGCATGGTCCTACCGGGCCCCCTTCTCCGTCCGACCTGTACCCTCTGTCAGCGTTCGCCACCGATCGATCGCGAGGTTCGTCCACTCTTCGACGCGACCGCTCGGCCAGATCACACGAACCCGCGGCACCGTCGTCGATCGGCCGAGGCCGACGAGGACCCTCGGGTCCTGTGCGGACGCGTAGCTGCCGTCGGTGCGCGCACGCCGCCAGAGCGGCGGTCCTTCACCACGATAGACGCCAACCCGCGCACCGAGCATGTCGCGCCCAGGCTTGCCGCCCACCAGCCGGAGCCCAAGCCAGTGGCTGCGATGGCCGATGTCGTTGATGAGGAGTCGCACCGGACCGCTGTTGTTCGTTACGACGACGTCCATGTCGCCGTCGTTGTCGACATCGCCAAAGGCCGCACCACGACTGACCTCCGAGAGGCCGAAGACGGCCCCTGCCCGAGACGTGACCTCTTTAAAAGTGCCGTTCCCGAGATTCCTGAACAGCTGGTTGATCTCGTGGAGGGGATACGGGTCCTTGGCGGCCGCGAGCGCCTTCTTCGTGTAGACCGCGCCGTTGGCGACGAGGACGTCGAGCCAGCCGTCGTTGTCGTAGTCGAAGAACAAGGTCCCGAACCCCGTGTTCGGCTGATTCGGACGTCCGAGCCGTGAGAAGGTGCTCCGGTCCTCGAACAGGCCGGAGCCGTCGTTCACGTACAGCGTGTTCTTTTGTGTGCCCAGGTTCGTGACGAAGAGGTCTTCGTCGCCGTCGTTGTCGACGTCGCCGGCGTCGACGCCCATCCCGGCCTCCACGGCGCCAGTTTGATTGACCGCCACCCCGGCCAGCAACGCCCCGTTCTTGAACGTGCCATTGCGCTGATTGAGCCACAGCACGTTCTCGCGCATGTCGTTGGCGACGTAGATGTCGGTCCAGCCATCGCCGTTGACATCGGCACCCACAACGCCCAGCGCCGGACCGTACTCGCGCGCGACGTTCGCCGTGGCGGTCACATCGGTGAACGTCCCGTCCCCGCGGTTCCGATACAGGCGGTCCGGCATCGGCTTGAAACCCTGCGGACCGCAATAATCCCGTTCGCCGAGCGCGCTGAAGCACTTCTTAGTGTCATCGTTGTCCACGTAGTTGCCGACATAGAGGTCGAGCCATCCATCGTGGTCGATGTCGATGAAGGAGGCCGAGACGCTCCACCCGGGGTGCCTCGTGCCAGTCCGCGCGCTGACGTCCGTGAAGGTTCCGTCGCCGTTGTTGCGGAACATCTGACCCGGCCCGCGTCTGGTGCGATACACGTCGATCCGGCCGTCGTTGTCGAAGTCGCCCGTCGCGACGCCCATGCCGTACGATCGCACGTCGAGGCCGCTCCCGCTGGTGACGTCGGTGAACCGGAGCGTGCGCGTGCCGTCGGCCCGCACCTCGAGATCGTTTCGGTACAGGCGGTCTGACAGCGGCAAGGGCAACCTGGGGGGGATCAGAGCATCGGCCAGCGTCCGGCCAACGCCCAGCATCTGCCCTTGAATCAGATAGACGTCGAGGTCGCCGTCGTTGTCGAAGTCCAGCAGCGCGGCGCCGGACCCCATCATCTCCTCGAAGTAGAACTCGCCCGACATACCGTTGAAGTGCACGAAGTCGAGGCCCACTTCGCGTGCGCGATCGGTGAACCACGCCCCGGCGGACTGGGTCGGCAGCGGTCGAGACGGTGTGCGGTCCGCCTGCGCGGCGAAGCGGGTCGAAAGCGGGTCAGAGGCCAGTTGTGGCGCGCCCACTAGTGCGGTGGCGACCAGTGCCACCGGCACGGTCCACGCCCGGGCCGTCCCTCGTCGACGACAGGCCACTCGACCTCCCATTGCGCGTCCCCTCTGTTCTCCCAAGGCGGCAGCAGCAGACCCGAACGAGGGCGGGATCGTACCGGATCCGCACAGGTGGCGCAAACAGCCAGCCGCATAGCGGACTCGGCACGCACAGCCGGGGTTCGGGGCAGAGCCCCGACTAATCACTCTGGCCGGGGGCGCCGACGGGTGCTATCGTCTCACCGGGACTCGACACGGAGGCAGCACGTGCGATGCATGCTCGCTGGAATCGTCGGCGTCGGCGTCGCGCTCCTCGTGGCGGCCGCGCCGTCCGCTGCCGAGTTCTGGCTCGACAAGGACTTCACGCGCTGGTCGCCCAATGAAGTCGAGCGCATGTTCATCGACTCGCCGTGGGCGAAGAAGGTCACGATTGTACTGGGACGTCTCAGCGAGCAACCGCTCGAGGGTTTTCAAGGAGGCGGCGCCGGTCTCGGTGGCGGTGGTGACAGACCCGCGAGGGGCGGTGACGTCGGCGACGATGAGTTTCAGCGAATCCGGCGGGTGAATGTGTTCGTCGTCTGGGCCAGTGCGTTGCCCGTTCGACAAGCGTTGGTCCGGCGACAGGTCCGTCCCGACGCGCCCATCTCACCTGATCAGCAGCGCCAGCTGGCTGAGGACTGGCCGCTCTACACACTGGCGGTCGCCGGAATGCCGACGCAAGTCGCGGCGAAGAGCACCATCGACGAGGTACGAGCCAGGACGGCCCTCAAGGCGGGGCGGAAGGCACCCATCGCGCCTCAGGACATCCGCCTGGCTCGTGAGGGAACACGGTCCGTTCGAATCGAGTTTCTGTTCCCGAAGGGCGATGGCATCAGCCCCGACGACAAGGAAGTCGTCTTCACGACGAAGCTGGGCGACGTGGAGATCACGCGCAAGTTCAAGCTCGCCGACATGATGGTCGGGGGCCGCCTGGCTCTTTGAGCCGCCTCTCCTCCGGTCACCGTGATTCGGTCACCTCGAGCAGCGTGTTCACTGCGATCGGTCCCGGCGCGATCTGCGTCTGACCCGAAGCCCAAAACACCTCGACCCTGTCGATCGACGAGGCGTCCCCCAGGCCGAAGTACAGCGGGGACGCGCTCTGGGACAGGTAGCCCGACTTGCCGTCGTGAACCTTGGTGTAGGCGCGCCCTCCCGCCGTCACGCGGACCAGCGCGCCGAGACCGCTTCGATTCGACGTCGTGCCGACGAGCTTCACGCGCAGATAGCGAAGCTGTCGCGTCTGCGCCAGGTTGCTCATCAGCACCATCGGCGCAGCATTGAATTCGTTGGTGACGATGTCCAGATCGCCATCCGCATCCAGGTCGACGATCGCGGCCGAGCGCGATCCGCGTGCCGCCATGACCGTCGCGGCACGGGGCATGCCCGTGTAGCCGGTCTCGCGAATCATCGTCTGCCAGCCAACCCGGTCCGTGATGTCGAGAGTGAACCAGGGGACGAGCACCCCTCCGCGGCGTGGCTCGACGCCCAGGAGGAACTCCGCATCCAGAAATCGCTGACCGCGGTTGTTTAACAGCACGGAGTTGATGCCGTACCGGAATGGAAAGTTCATGCCGGTGGCGATGAACACATCGTCGAACCCGTCGGCGTTGAGATCGCCGACGCTCGGCCCCCACGGCCAGTAGGTCTCGGCACCGATCTCGTCGGAGACTTCGCGGAACCGTCCCGAGCCCTCGTTGCGGAAGACCGAGTTGCCCCAAATGCTCGTCATGGCGTCGCCGACCATCGACGCGGGCCACCGCATGTTCGACTTGAGCTTTTCGCGATCGGGACCGATCCGCTCGCTCATGTCGGAGTGCATGTCGGTGATGAAGACGTCGAGACGCCCATCGTTGTCGACGTCGAAGACCTTGATTCCCATCGCGCCCCAGGACGTCCTGGGAAAGATCTCCCGGCCCCGGGCGACGAAGCGTCGGCCCTGGACGTTCTCGTAGTACTCGTCATCCCCCTGCATGTTCAGGACGTAGAGATCGATCCAGCCGTCCTCGTTGAGATCGAAAGGACTCGCGTCGCCTGACCATCGCCTGTCCTGCAGCCCCACTTCAGCGGACACGTCGAGGAACCGGTTGCCGCCGTCGTTCCTGAACAGCACGCTCTGTTCGGCCAGCGCGGGGAACCGGTGGGCGAAGAAGGCGTCCTGGGCGATGCCGACGTGGTACCGGTATCCCTCGCCACCGATCTCGTCGGTCGTGTACTTGCCGACGTTGGCGAGGAACAGATCGAGGCGCCCGTCGCGGTTGTAGTCGAAGAAGACCGCGCCCGACGAGTGCCCGACGTAGCCAAGCCCGGACGTCGCAGAGATGTCGCGGAATCGGCCGCTGCCGTCGTTCTCGAACAGGACGTTCCCTCCGCGAACGGTCGTGACGTAGAGATCGGGATCGCCGTCGTTGTCGATGTCGGCGAACGACGCGGCGACGCTGACGCGGTCGCGCACCGCCACGCCCGCCCGCTCGGTCCAATCCTGGAAGCGGCCGCGCCCCATGTTGCGCCAGAGCTGATTGCGACCGACCTGGGTGGTGAAATACAGGTCAGGCAGGTCGTCACCATCGACGTCGGCCACCGCCAGTCCGTTGCCGTGGTCGTAGTGCACGCCCTTGTAGGTTCTGCCGGCGTCGCTGACGATGCGGTGTTGGAAGGTGATGCGACTGTCGGTGACCCGATCGACGAATTGAAAGTTGTGGTCCACGCCGAAGCGATCGACGGTGTTGAACTGAGCGGCGCGCCGGACCTCGAGCCACGTCGTGTCCGCGAGCTCGGGCGGCGCCAGCAGCGCGTCCGGCGGAAGGGGGCCAACCAAGATGGGCGGGTTACCGCCACAGGCCGCCATCACCCAAGCCGCTCCGGACAGAGCCCAAGCCCGGAGGCGGCCGACCCAGCGCGCGCCAGGAGCTGCACCCCGAAGCGCCCGCCCTGGGCCCGTGTGACCGCCGTGTGTCCGCCCGATGTTGGCCATCTCGAACCCTGACCGATGCTCGGGCCTCTGATCAGCGGGGCCCGTGCGTGCGTCGCGACGGGGCGGGCAGGTTCTTGCGGAGCTCGAGGATCTCAGGCCTGTCGGGGTGGATGTGACTCGCCTCGGTGAGCCACGCGTCGGCTGCCTGATAGCGTCGCAATCGGAGGAGCACATTGGCGCCTTCCACCCACGCTTCGAACTGGCGAGGGTCGGTCTTGATGACGTGCTCGTAGTGCGAGAGTGCGTCGTCCGGCCGTCCCATCGCCTGGAGACCGGCGGCGAGACTCAGTCGTGCTTCGAGATAATCAGGCTCGGCCTTGACGGCCTCGGTGAAGCGAGCCAGCGCCTCCACGTAACGTTCCTGCGACACGAAGATCACCCCCAGACTGAAGTGGGCCCGCGCGTACCGAGGCGAGCGCCGTAGTACGTCCTCGAACTGGGCAACGGCGCTTTCGACCTGTCCGACCTGGTGCAAGGCGGTGCCCAACAGGTGCCCGAGCGCTGCGTTGTCAGGCTCCAAGGCGAGTCCGCGGCGGAAGAACGCGGCCGCGGCCGCGAAGTCACCGGTTTGCATGGACCGCAGCCCGCGGTTTTGGAAGGTGAGGCTGCTGTCGAGCGTGCTCGCATAGGCCTCCATCAGCGGGTCGACCAGCGTCGGCTCGCCGTTTCCGCGTTGTCGAGCGTGCCTCTCCGCCTTTTGCAGGTCGCCCAGGCGCCGGTAGGCCATCGCCAGCGGGTAGTGCAGGCTCGTCGCCTGAGGCTCCAGTGCGATCGCACGCTCCAGGTGCTCCGCTGCCGGAGCCGTGTCCCCGAGCGCGAGCCTAGCGCGCCCCAGCCCCGCTCGTGCCGCGGCCGACTGAGGCTGCAGCTCGAGCGCCCTCGCGTACGCCCGGCTGGCATCTTCGGGGCGCCCGCGATTGAGGTAGACGTGACCGAGCCACGCCAGGGTCGGCACGTCGGTGGGCCGAAGTGTCGAGGCTCGTTCGAACAAAGGCATGGCGTTCGCCTGGTCCCCCTTGTCCACGAAGAGCTGCGCGAGGTAATACGGCCACCGAGGGTCGTGTGGCGCGAGCGAGAGCGCATTGCGTAACGCGATCTCGGCCGCCTCGAGGTACTCAGCGGCCATGAGGATCAGGCCCAGGTCGCCATTCGCCTGGCCGACTTCCTCGCGTGGCGCTCGGCGCGCGATCGCCTGCTCGAGTGCGTCATGCCGTCTGCGCACCTGCTCTTGCACGGAGACGGGCAGCCGCGCGATATCGGGCAACGCGACCGGCCGCGCCGCCTCCTCCAGCGTTGCCGTCTGCGCGCCGGGTGTCACGGTCCGCCGAGCCTCATCGTCGCGCGACGGCGTGCAGCCGATCCCTAGGACGACAACACTCAACACCGCGGCTCGAAGGCAAGCGCTCTGGCGGATTCCGTTCATTGGGGTAGTCGATACGGTTGTCGCGCGCGGTACAGCCGAAGACGTTCGTCGACGTCGACCGCGCGCAGCCCCAGCTCAGGATGCGCACGGGCGCGGTCGGCCGCCCGTCGAGCGGAGTCAACCGCCCGGTCGAACCGTCCCTGAGCCGCGTACGCGGCCGCGAGCGTGTCGAGGACGGCAGGGTGATTCTCGCCGAGAAGAGGGGCGGCTCGCCGGACGAGCCCCAGCGCTTCGTCGGCGTTGCGGAGACTCGGCTCCGGGGCGGTAGCCCGCAGCCATGCGAGACCGAGCAGCGCGCTGGCCAACGTTGGGTCGACGGCCAACGCCCGTTGATAGTCCGCTACGGCGTCCGCACGTCGGCCGACTTGCGTGAGCGCGTGGGCGAGACCCGCACGCGACGTGGCTCGACGTGGCTCGCTGGCGAGTGCACGCTCGAAGTGGTCGATAGCCTCGCCCAGCTGTCCGTTGCCGAGCAGCGCGCTCGCCAAGTTCTCGTGGGCATCCGCAAGGCGCGGCTGGAGGGCAATCGCCCGCTCATAGTGGACGATCGCGCCGGTGCGGTCGCCTACGGTTTCGAGCAGCACCCCGAGGTTGTTGTGTGCCTGCGCGTAGGCCGGGTCGAGCTCGGTTGCCTTCCGATAGGCTGCGATGGCGTCTCGGACCGCACCCCGGGCGAACAGCGCCGCGCCCAGGTTGTAGTGGGCATCCGCGTACTCCGGCCGAGCGCGGATTGCCACCTGAAGCGCGGTCAGCGCGGCGTCGATCTTGCCGGCCTCGAGATGCCGCACCGCCACGGCGGTCAAGCTCTCGTAGTCGTCCGGGTTGCGCCGCAGCCTCGCCTCGTGGGCTGCGACGTCGTCGCGGGCGCTCTCCGCGCGGAGGGCCCTTATCAAGGTGTCCCGGTCACCTGGGCCGACCGTGAGCACCTGCAGCATCAACTGCGCCATCTCGTCGGTTGCCTTCGGGCCCGAGCGAACTGGCTGGGGCGGGTGGTGGGGGTTGTGGGGGTTGGCCGCCGAGTTGTCGTACACGTAACGCATCTCGACACGCGTACCCGCGGGGAGGTGCACCGGCGTCGTGTACCGGTACTCATCCTGCCAGTTGTAGTCCCACTGATCGATACGGAGCAACGTCCGCTCGCTGCGATCGGGGAGCGCGGCCGTTGCGTGGATCTCCTTCGCGAGGTAGTGAGCGTGGGGGTAAATCGAGAGCACGTCCACCGCAACTGGGAGTTGCAGACTATCTCGAACCACATGACGCGCATCGCCGGCGGGGATGTCGATGGTCAACGCGTTCAGCAGCATCGCGACCGGCTGCTGTGTCGCAGGCGCCTTCGCGTAGTACAGGCCCAGCTCGGGCTGGACGCTGACGGGTTCGGATCGCGGGAGGACGTGCAGCTGCACCACGAGATCAGTGCCGGGCGCCAACGGCCAAGAGAGCCGATCCGGCTGCGCGACGGTCATCTTCCCGGGTGCCCAACCCAATACGTGCCCGTGCGGGAACTCGGCGGAGTCCATCATGTACCCGTCGTACCCTGGCAGTGGATCGGCGGCGTCAAGATGTCGCGCGCCGCCGGTCGTATCGACCATGACCCGCGCGTGGTGAATCGCACCGCTCGATCCTGGACGCACTTCAAGCGCCCGGATCCACCGTTGTTCGTCGATCGGAACGGCCAGGACGAACTTGCGGTAGGCGTCGGTCGTTCCGGCTGGAACGACGAAGGGCTCGGGCAGTGTCAGGACGAGATCGGGCGGGCCGAGCGACCAGCCGTCGGCATCGAGTGGTACGGCGGAGCGCGTGCTGGGCGGACCCTCGGGTGCGCCAGCCGCGGCCCACCGCGCCAGGAGATCGATCTGAGCGGCTGTGAGACGGCGTTCTCCTTGAAACACGCCGACCGGCTCAACTGGCTTCCACGGCGGCATGGTTCGACGGCCCGTCGCCGACGCTATCGCCGCCGCACGCTCGCGCGCCGCCTCGTACCCGATCAAGCTGAAGGGTCCGAGGCCACCCGGTCGGTGGCACGTTACGCAGTGCTCGGCGAGAAGTGGTTCGATCGCATCCGCATAGCGTGGAGGATTCCGAGCGGGCTGCGCCCCTGTCAACCCGACGTGCTGGTACGCGGTCAGCATCACCACGACTGACAAACACCGCCCGAGACGGCGACCCCCACGGCTCATCGACCGCCGCCTTCCTTCAGGGTCGTGTAGCGATTGACCGGTACATCCGCCCATTCCTCGACGCGGCCGCTGGGCCAGGTGATCCGAACCCGTCGTGGCGCGACCGACGATCCCGAGCCGGAACCGCCGAGCCCCACCAGCACGCGCGGGTCGTTCGCCGACGCATAGCTTCCATCCGCGCGGGCCCGGCGCCACAGCGTCGATCCGTCGGTCCCGACAATCGCCACTTTCGCGCCCAGCTGATCGCGCTTGCCGTCGGCGTCGACCAGCCGGAGCCCCAGCCACGGCTGCGCCGCGCCGACGTGATTCACGAGGAGCCGCACGGGCCCTCGGTCGTTCGCGACGACGACGTCTGCGTCGCCGTCGTTGTCGAGATCGCCGAACGCCGCGCCCCGACTAACCTCGGACAGCGCGAACACGGCCCCCGCGTGCCGCGTCACGTCCTCGAACCGGCCGCCGCCGAGGTTGCGCAGCAGGAGGTTCGTCTGCGCGAGCGGAAACGGATTCTGCGGTCCCAGTGCCTCGAGGTCCTGCGTCACCAGACCGTTCACCGCGAGGAGATCCAGGCGGCCGTCGTTGTCGTAGTCGAACCAGCCGGCCCCGAACCCGGTGTACGGCAGCGTCGCCAGACGGATGCCCGTGCGGGCGCCCTGATCCTCGAACAGGCCCGATCCGTCGTTCACGTAAAGCGTGGCGCCTTGTCCCGCCAGTTCCGTGATGAAGAGGTCCTCGTCGCCGTCGTTGTCGAAGTCGCCGGCATCCACGCCCATGTTGGCCTTGACCGTCCCGGACTCGCCCACGGCGGTACCCGAAAGCAGCGCGCGGTCCGTGAAGGTCCCGTCGCGCCCGTTGATCCACAGCTGGTTCTCCTGCTGATCGTTGGCGACGAAGATGTCCATCCAGCCGTCCCCGTCGAAGTCCGCCGTGGCGACACCCAGGGCGGGACCGAATGCGCGCGCCACCCCGGCCTGCACCGTGATGTCGGCGAAGGTGCCGTTGCGGCGGTTGCGATACAGGCGAGAGAGCTGCGGTCGGTGTCGCTCCGGCGGGCAGTAGTCGGGGAGCCCCGATTCACCGAAGCAGGCGACGTGGCGATCCAGGCTGTACAAGAGGTAGTTGCCGACGAAGAGGTCGAGCCATCCATCGCGGTCGATGTCCACGAACGACGCCGACACACCCCATCCGGTGTCCCCCAGGCCGCTCGCACGTGAGACGTCCCTGAACGTACCGTCGCAGTTGTTGCGAAACAACTGATTGGGTCCAAAGTTCGTCAAGAACAGATCGACGCAGCCGTCGTTGTCGACATCCCCGACCGCGACACCCATCCCGTAGCCACGTGCGTCGATCCCGCTCGCGTCCGTCACGTCCGTGAAGCGCAGGTCGACGGTGCCGCCGGACGCCGACGACAGCTCGTTCCGAAAAAGCCGACCCCGGAGCGGCACAGGCGGGTGGCTCTCCGACCCGAACACGCGATCAGTTCCGGCTTCACCGGGACCCAAGATCTGGCCCTGGACGAGGTAGACGTCGAAGTCGCCATCGTTGTCGTAATCCAGGAGCCCCACGCCGGGACCCATGATTTCGGGTTGGTAGAAGCGCCCGGTCATGCCGTTGACGTGGGTGAAGTCGAGACCGGCGGCCTGCGCGTGGTCTGCGAACCACTCGACGTCGGCCCGGGGCGTGGACGCTGGCGGTGCAGGCGCCTCGCCCCCGATACAGCTAGTGGCACCCCAACCGGCCAGCAAAATCGCGAGTCGCGGCCCAGCTCGCCACATTCGAGACAGTTTACGCTCACCGAACCCAATCCGGATGGCTCGACCTTTGCCTCGATCGTCCGCAGCCGCGCGATGGCTGAAACGAGCTGAACACGTCACGCCTCGCCGTGTTCGGTATGGCGACGACACCGGGATGCTTCAGCCGGCGCTCGGCCGGGGGCAAGTCCTCGGTTTCGAGCCACTGGTCCAGCCCGCGTCGCAGGGCGGTTTGTGACGTCGGCAGCAGGACCGGAGCGTCGGTCATCGAGCGTGGAAAGTCTCTTCGTAGCGGTCTGAAGCGCGAGTCGCATCGCCGCGCAGCGGGCAGTCGTCACCTCGCGATCGCGAGGAGTGACGCGAAGGCTCCGAGTTCGACGAGCCGCTGGATGGCCCCACGGACGTCAGTGAGTTCAGGTGAGCCCATGGCCATGAGGCCGCCAATGGCGACAACCCCGGCGCCTCGAGCGAGTGTGGCGGCAATTGGTCGACCAGCGTGCGTGAGCGGCTTGCCGAGCAGCCATAAGCCGATCCCGCCACACAGGTAGCCGGCAGCCCCAACGGTGTTGTGGAGCGCCTGCAACGGCGAGCCCACGCTCGGGCAACCTGAGTCACAAGGAACAAACGCGGCGACGACGTACGAGATGCCCACTGCTGAGAGCAGCGTGAGAGGCACGCGCCA
>VFZL01000050.1 GCA_016871175.1 Acidimicrobiia bacterium
TATCCGCCTCCCGGAGAATCGTGACCATCTGCTCTTCGGTGAATCGGGCTTCTTCATGGCTCCCTCCGTGGCCCGAGGGCGCCATTCTCTCAAGCTTCAGCTGGTCCGCACATCGCCAGGCAGGTCACTGGAGTCGCGCGGCTCCATCGACATCCTCGTCAACGCGGTGTGGGGTGGCTATGACCACATGGTCGAGGACGGTGAGTTCACCTGGGCCAAACCGTTCTGGGACCAGCCGCTGTGGCGGTGGGATGCGATGTTCGCCGCGGGCGTGCGGGCCCACCACAGAGCGAGTCAGCTCGCCTGCCGCAGCATGGTGGCTCGACGCCATGGGCTCATCGTGAATATCTCCCACTGGGCGGCGCAGAAGCACATTGGCAATGTCGCCTACGGCGTCGCGAAGGCCGCCACGGACAAGATGACAGCGGACATGGCGGTCGAGCTGAAGACGCACGGTGTTGTAGTCGTCTCGTTGTACCCAGGGCTCGTCCGCACGGAGAAAGTCATGGAGGCGGCGGAATGGCTCGACTTGAGCAACTCTGAATCGCCGGAATTCACCGGACGCGCGGTTGTCGCGTTGGCGGCGGATGACAGCGCGATACGCCACACGGGACAGGTGCGGGTGGTGGCCGACCTCGCGCGAGAATACGGGTTCACGGACCTGGACGGCACCACGCCACGGGCGCTGACACTGGCCGACGTGTAGCGCGACGGCCCAATCGTACGACGACGCCGCCGACGCGGGCCCACGGGTAGCAAGGACTGGCGCAGATGCACGTGAGCGCCCGCCAGCCTTCACGCGGCTCGTGCTGGAATCGCATGCCGTCGATGTCGGCCCTCGGGCGAACTACCGCCGATACATGATCGCGACACCCGGCATGTACTGTCGGTGGCACCGTACGCATGCTTCGTACAAGTCGGCGCCGACGTCGAACACCTCTTGAGTGCTCTTGCGGTCGATCGCCGAGATCATCCGTTGCCCCTCGTCGATGAGGCCCACACTCGCGGCCATCCACTCCTCGTCGTCCTTCGCATGCGGTGACATCATCAGCAGATTGGCGCTCTCGGTGATCGTGACCGCGGCGTCCCGGATGTGTTGCCAGTCAGCCTCGGTTTGCGGTCGTCTCTCTTCGACACCCTCGAGTGTGGCAATCGTGCCGACTGATTCCCAGACGACGTTGGCCTCCTTCTCGATGACTGAGTTCATCAACGTCTTGGTGTCGGACACGAGCTTGAAGGGCGGCGCAGGTGCTCCGCCGCAGCCGACAACCGACACCACACTGATCGAGAGAACAAGGCGCTCGATATTTCGCATGGACCCTCTCTGCCTCTCCGACTCGAGAGGCTATGTTAGCCGCGCCGAACGAGCGATTGCTAGACGTCGTCTTCGTCTACGCACCCGTCAGGAGACCGTCAGACAGCCGTCAGAGTGGATGGGTCAGCGGGATTGCGGGGCAGTCGCCGGACAGGGCGGAAAGAACGCGCCGCGGACCGAAAAGAAGAGGCGCTCGCTTGACGCGGACCGAAAAGAAAAGGCGCTCGCTTGACGCGAGCGCCTTTTGACTGCCGCGAGTCTGTGTCGCTGAGTGGATGTTCTACTTCGGCGGCTCGGTGGCGTCCGCACCGTCACGCGGGGCGCCGGTGCCCGAGGAGCCCATGAACAGCTTGCGGCCATCAAGGAACGTGATATTGCGGCCGTTGGCGCGCGTCAACGTGTGGTCGCGCGTCTGATAGCCATCCACCACGATCTCGGTGCCGATCTTGACGGTGTCGCGGTTGATGCCGCGACGCAGCAAGGTGTTCGGCGTGCCACCCTCGACCGCCCAGGTTTCACCGGGCTTCGGGGTCTGCTTCTGACCCGCGATCGTCACTTCCTTCACCGCCATGTGGATCCACGCATGCGGGTTCACCCATTCGACCTTCGTGATGGCGCCCTTCAGGAGGACCGGCCGATTGGCGTCGAACTCGCCACCGAATGCATGGTGCGCCCGCATCGACGCGCCGAATGACAGTACTAACGCAGTTCCCATTGCCAGGACGAATCGTGTTCTACGCATTCTTTCCTCGTCTCCTCCCGCGCTGTCTATTCTACTACCTGTTGCCGGGGCGTCCAGTGGATCTTTCGCGATCCCGTTGGCGGGCCCCGCGCAGGATGTACTCCAGCGCGTAATTGGCCTCGTGACAGGCGTACTCGTACAGAAGCTGATCCGTTTTTGGCCAGGTGTACTCCCCGGTCCATGGCCGCGCCCACGTGGACGGATCCTCCACCGTGAACCGGTACAACAGGGTCTTGTCATCGAGCCGCGAGAACCGTTCGACGATGTGCAACTGGTCGCTGGAGCCACGGAAGCGCGTCTTGTCGGTGAAGTTCGTCGTGTCGACCACCAGCGTGTCGCCCTCCCAGCGGCCGACCGAGTCGCCCATCCACTTCCGAACAGTAGGCGGCAGATGCTGGGCGTTCATGCGGATCACGCGTGCGTCGTGCACCATCTCGTTCATGATGACGATGGTGTCCTTGGTCTGGACGATCTGATGCAGGTTGTTATACAGGACCGGCAACGCGGGCGGTCCGGACGTCGATCCGAACCCGATGAGACAGCGTTCGCCCAGCGGTCGGCGCTCCGAATCGTCGTACGCGCCCGCACCCTTCTCCAGACCCGGGTCGTGTTCGTCCTCGCTCGCGTCTGACGTCGTCTGAATGAGGCGTGCCGCGTTGCGCGCGCGGGCCGAGGCGAGCAGCTCCGGCATGCGGCCGTTCGGCGGGTCGACGATGATAGACGTTCGCTTCTGGCCTTCGATGGAGAAGTACGCGTCGCCGTTGTCGATCCAGAAGTTGTTGTAGCCGCCCACGTTGCCGGCAGCACCCGGCGACCCGTCGCCGCCGATCGGGGGCGCACCGCGGTTGGCGTCGCTGGGCCGGTTGAGCACGTCCCGGCGGCTGGCGACCTGTTGCTCCAGCTTTCGGGCCTGCTCGGTCGTCATCGTGAGCGACGTCCCCAACGCCTCTGGCCGCTCCAGCGGTGTCAGGGTCGCCAGATCATAGACACCCTGGAAGTCCGGATGTCCATCCGGGGTGCGCGGTCCGCCGGTCGCTTTGACGGGGGCTCGCCCACCAGAAGCCTGACCGCTCAGATCGGCCGTCCCGAGGAGCACAGACGCCACGAACGCCGCGAACACGCCGATGGTCAACTTTCCGCGCATACCCCCACCTGCTTCCTACCCGGCCCCACCAGGCTCATCGAGGCAACGGATTCTTGCGGTACATCCCGTACATCAGCTCTTCGACGAACTCCACGCACTTGAACTCCATCAGCTGCGCGTTCCGCTCAATCCGGCGATAGAGCGGCATGCTGATCTTCCAGGGACGCGTGAACACCTGCGGGTCGGTAATCGTCGCTTCGTACTGCATGTGATCTGGCGCCGTCCGGGTGAACCGCTCCACGACCTGCAGCTGTTCACTGTGATGATTGCCGGATCGATCGAACCAGGTCTGATCGTTGAACCCGCGCGTCTCGATGACCAGCGTGTCGCCCTCCCATCGGCCGACCGACTGGCCCATCCAGGAATCGACAGGCGGTGGTCCCGGATCCTTCAGGTAGATGTTCCGCGTTGCGCCGGCGTATTCATACGCAAAAAAGATCGCTCTCGAGCTCTGCAGAATCTGGAAGGGGAACGGCATGTACGTGGCGCGAGGAAGGCCCGGTAGGTAGCACTTAATCTCCGGGTCGGACGTCAGCCACTCCTCTTGATTCTTCTTCTTCTTGGCCAGCGCTTCCGGCTTATAGGGGATCTCGTCGCCGTCCACCACGCCGAGCCCACCGGGCGCGGCACCGACCGCGCCCAACGCAAGCACCGGAGCCGCGGGGACCGGACCGTACGGACCTGGCCGAAGGGCCATCGCCGGACGGGCAATGTGCGTCTGCAAATCGTAATTGGCGGTGTTCAGCGCCTGCCAAATCCCGTTGAGATCGGGATTGGGCGTGCCGATGGCGCGGGGGGCCTTGTAGGTCGACCCCTGCCCGGACACCGGGGTGGAGATCCACGACAGCGACGCCGCGATGGCGGCTCCCACCGCCGCTATTCCTACTGTACGAAGCCAGTGTTGCATCTACGAAGCGCTCCTTGTGTCGAGGACTATACGGCAAGCGGCATTAGAGTCAAGGCTCAGTCGGCGACTCCCGCCACACGGCCGCCCTCGGCGCCTCTCCCACCGAAGACGGCAGCAACTGCTCCCGGTCGAGCCCGGCCAGGCACGTGAGACGGTCCGGCCGGCCCCCGCGTCCGCACATTCTAGTCCCAAAGCCGGGCGGGAACCACCATCGGGTTTAGCGGGTTCGGGGGTTCGGGGGTTCGGGGGTTCAACGGGTTTGGGGGTTCACGGGCGCTGGACTTCGCGGGGACCGTCAAGCGAATCGCACGGGCTGACGAAGCGAGACCAGGAAGCGCTCGAGCGTCTCCATGACGTGCGGCCAGCGATAGGTCTCGTCAACGTAGGCGCGGCCGGCCGCACCCAATTGCCGCGCCACTGAGACGTCGCGCAACAGACGGTCCAGCGCGACGGCGAACTCGTCATAGTTGCGGTACGCCAGCGCACCACCGGCGCGCCGCGCTTGCCCCTCGAGCACCCGGCAACGGGCGTTCACGAGCGCCGGGACGGCGTGATTCCAGGCCTCCAAGAGCACCATGCTGAGACTTTCGTACGGCGATGGCACCACAAGGAGGGACGCTTCCCCAAGCAGCGCCTCGCGTACTGGGGCATCCACGTACCCAAGCGCCCGGAGGGCGGGATGCGACGGGATCGGCATGTTCGGGGGACCAGCCATGACGAGTGGAATCGCATGCCGAAGGGCGACGGACCCGCCGTCGGCCGGGAGACGATCCGCCCAACGCATGTAGAAGCGCACGAGCGTCTCGCACCCCTTGTTGGGATCGATCCGACCGAGGTACAGCACGTACGGCGGCGTCACGCCGACCGGGGCCAGTGCGGCACGATCGTGCGCGGCAGGCGGTTCCAGCCCGCACCCGATGATGCACGACGGCGGCACGCGCCCGTCCACCTGCCGTTCGACGAGTACCTGTTCCTCCGGCGTGAGGTAGACCATGCCTGCTGGCCGCGAGAAGAATCGTTTGAGGGCGCCAATCCGAATGGCCAGATCTTCTTCAGCCGTGGGAACCAGCACCGCGCGGTCCGCCACGATCGGCACGCCGAAGAAGCTCTGGTAGTAGCGAAACGACCAGAACAGCACGAGGTCGTAGCGGTGCCCGTGCGTCTCCAAGTGCGCCAGCAAATCCGGCACTTCGGGGCCGTTTCTCCGGAACCACTCGATCTGTGTGTCTGGTGAGGCGTCACCGGCGAAGACGACCTCCGAGAGAGCGGCGAACTCGCGGATCCTGCGCTGCCGGACCACCGGAAAACGATGGACGTGCAGTCGGCCAACGTCGGCCTGACCTGCCGGGTACTCGTTCCGCCAGGACACGTGGTCCTTGGCCGTCGTCGTGAGAATAGTGACGTCGTGGCGCGTTGCGAGCCGTTCGGCGACGGCGCGGCAGTGTCCTTCAGAGCCTCCGGCGATGTCCGCCCCGAATCGGTGCACCACACAGCAGAGGCGCAGGGACGGGCTGCTCATTCACGATCGCCTGTCGCGGTCGGGCCGCGCGTCAACTCTTCGAGCCATGGTCCTCAGCATCGTCCTCGAGTCCGAGCCGCAGGCGAAGCTTGCCGTGCTCGATGGCCAGTTCCTCGAGCGAAGCGAAGAGGATGCGATTGACACGTGCCTGGCGCCGGAAGTTCTCGAGGCTGTACTCATAAAGCCAGTGCATGATCGGCAGAAGCAGACGTCGTTTGACGAAGAGGATAAAGGGGCCCGTCAGCCTTCGATGAGACTTCAGCTCGAGCGGCAACCGAAGCTCCCAGTCCGTGTCACTGTCGAGCAGCTGGGGAATCAGCAGCGCCTGGCCGTCGCGCTCCTCGACAGCGCGGCGGAGCACGCTTTCGACGACGGCAAACACCGCCTCATCGCGGTAGTCGTCGGGCGCACCGCGAGCAATCAGCCGCGAGCGCCGCTGCTCACGCACCTCGTCTTCGATCTCGCGCATCAACCGCGCGACCGTCGCACGACCCGACGCCTCAGGCGTACTCACGCGTCCGAGCTCCTAATCCACCTGCCTACCCGCCCACAGGTCCAGCCCACCGCCGACCTGCTTCCCCGGCCAACGCCCACCCCTCAGCGGCGCGCGCGGGCCTGGCTCGCGGGGTCTGTTTCATTATGCTCCGCCACCAGCGCAGCCGCGTAATGGCGCTGCCAGCCGGAAGCATCAAGGTGACGCGATGACTGATGGCATGAAGCCAGGTGGCGCGATGCCGGCGACCACTCTCAGGGCCGCGCGGCAGACGGCCCCAGGCTTCGGATGTAGTGCACGAGATTCCACATCTCCGTTTCGGAAATGCGCTCCGCATAGCTCTCCATGTCCGCGGACGTGCCGTCGCGAATCACGGTGAAGATCTCACCGGCCGACCCGCCGAAGATCCAGGTCCCGTCGGTGAAGTCGGCAGGCTGACCGCCAGCGCCGGCGCCGCCTCCGTCACCCTTGCCCTCGACACCGTGACAGCGGCTGCACAAGCGCTGATAGGTCCGTCGTCCGGCCGCCCGGGCGTCGGCAGAGTCGGCAACCGGAGCCATCAGGCGGGCCGCCTCAGCGTTGCCGCCTTTGCGCGGGCTCGTCGCCGACAAGGAGCCACCCTGCGAGCTGACCGCGATGGGAAGAACCAGCGACACCCCGGTGACGACCAGCGCCATCGCCGCCAGCCCGCGCAGTGTCACTCGTCGGAGATACCGAAGTGCGTGGCCAAGTAGTCCGGATAGCATTCGTGCAGCAACTGGAACAGATCGTTGACGACGCCGAGCGCCGCTTTCACGGCGAGAACGCCAGTGCCCGACGCGATCGTCAGGCGCAGCGACAGATCCTCGCCGTCGCTGCGGGTCGCCATTGTACCGCGCCTCGCATCCAATCGTCTGTGGGCCGGGGTCGGGCGGTCCGACACCCTCGCCAGCGCACGCTTCAACGCGGGAGCCACGCCGGGAGTCCGCGCGACGTCCGGAAAGATCCGTACGAACGTCAGCAGTCGGCGCTGTGGCGCCAAGGTCACCTTCGTTGGCCGGCGAGTCAACCAGATGAAGCGGTAGTGCCGGAGACCGCCTGACGCATCGGTCGCGCTGAAGCCGCGGAACACGCCACGATCCGCGTACGTCTGCAGTGTGGCATCGACCGCGTCCCGAAGGGCCGACGCGTGATCCACCGGGCGTCGGTGCGACCGAGAGGTCCCTTCTGTGCGGGTCCGGGGTTCACGCGGAGCTCGTGGGCTCAAAGGTTCGTGCAACGGCAGGGATGAGCGGCCGCGCGCGCATGGAGGAGTGCGCGCGCGAGCGTTAATGGTAGTACGACATGCAACCTGGCTCGATCTTGCCGAGCGACCCAGGCGGATACCTCTGCCGATCCCAGAATTCCTTCTTCCCCTGGCAGTTGATCACGACGGGTTTCCGCTCCTTCGCCGCAAGATCGTAGGCACGCTCGAGGGCGGGCCTGAACGCTGTTGGCGTCGTCACGTACTCACCGAAACCGCCAAGCGCCTCGGCGAGCTTGTCGTACCGCAGGTTCTCCTGGAAGAGGTGAATTGGCAACGCCAGTGGCTGGTCGGCAGCCTGCACCCACGTGCCCCAGGCGTTGTTATTGTAGACGATGACGACCACGGGCAGGCGGTGCTTGGCCATCGTGTCGATTTCCATCGCCGTGTATCCGAAGCCCGCATCGCCTGTGATGCAGACGATGGGATGCCCGCGGTACGGGGCCTGCGGACCAGCGCCCAGCTGCACCCCTGCCGCCACGCCCACGGCATAGCCGACATCCGGACCGATCGCGCCGTACTGGTAAGCGCCATTCATGATCTGGCCGGGACGGAACCCACGCAGCTCACGTCGCACGTAGCGAGCGATGCCGTATCCGCCCGAAGCGATGGTGGTTTGCTCCTTCGGGAGCTTGCCGCGATACAGGAAGTCACCGAGCTCTTTCGCGATGACCGCCGGATGGACCGCGTCGGTGTACGTCAGCGCGGTCTTGTAGTACTCGAGATTCTGATCTTCGAACTTCTTGCGTGCGCTTGCGATCTCGGCCACCCACGCGACGTGCGTCATCTTCGGCGTCAGCTCGGCGAGGGCTTCGAGCGCCGCCAGCTCGCAGCTGACGATGCCGAGATCGATGGGCATGTTGCGACCGATGTCTTCATGCTGCTGGTCGATCCGGATGAACTTCGCGTCCGGACCGAACGCAAACTCCCCAACCGCCGGCATGCAGTGCTGACCGACCAGGAGCACCAGGTCCGCGCTCGCCAGCGCAGAGGGCGCCGCATTGGCCGAGAGCGGGCTCGCATCGGAAAACTGTCCCTTCATCGCGCCCGACTCGACGACCGGAATCTGCGCTTTCTCGGCGAAGCGCTTCAACGCGTCCCAGGCTTTACGATAGAAGACGCCGTTGCTCGACACGATCATGGGCCGCTGGGACGCCTTGATCAGATCGATGGCCCTCGTGATGTCCTTGGACGACGGGGCGGGACGCGATTCCGTGCGGTAATGCGACTTGTTGTGGAAGTACTCCAGCTCCGATGAGTCCTTGAACTTCGCGGATGCCACTTCGGACGGGAAGTCCAGGTGTACGGGCTTCGGCACGCCGCTCTTCAACTGTCGAAACGCGTAGCCCGCGTACTCGTGCACGCGACGCGGCGTGATGAGCCGCTTTCCGTACTTGCGCAAGCCCTCGGTGGTCGGCTGCTGATACCCGAGTTGAATGCCCGCCTCAGTGTCCTCTTGCGCGATCGCCATATTGCTGGCGACGACGAGGAGCGGCGTCCTCGCGGCGTTCGCCGCAGCGATCGCGCAGATCATGTCGGTGAAGCCCGGCCCCTCAGTGCCGGACGCGATGGCCAGCTCGCCCGTGCTCCGGATGAAGGCGTCCGCCGCGTGCGCCATCGACCCTTCGTGACGACCGCCGTAGGTCGGAATACCCGCGTTCGCCAGGGCGTGGGTGACCGTGTAATTCCCAGGGCAGCAGAAGAGCGCCGCGACACCTTCGTCCTTGCACGCCTTGGCGAAGACTTCGGCGCCGCTCATGGGAAAGACCTGGTCTCTCCCCTCCGCTGTGGCTGCGGCGCCGAACTCCGGCGGAATCTTGATGCCAGCGCCACTTGGGGATGGTTCAGGGGCTGTTTGCGCCGATACCGTGCCGGCGGTGATCGCGGCGGTCGCCGCGGCGCCGGTCACAGTCTCCTTGAGGAAGTGCCGCCGGGTCACCGACCGGCGAGAGTCGCGTCCCTTCATGTGCTGCCTCATTTCCGATCGGGCTTCACCCCTGGCCAGCCCACTCGCTCCGCGGGGCGACGATCATACTACTGCGATGACCGCTCGATCCTGCCGTCGAATGATGGCTCACGACGGATAGTGCAGCAGCGTCAGCCGCCACTCACCTTCCGCGGCAATCGCGCCGGCGATGCCCGGTGCAGGCGAGAACGATCGCACCAGCCAGGGCCCCGGCCGGTGTCGCGCGACGGTCACCGGGCCGTCACCGTCGCGAGGCACGACGAAGCCACTGAGCGGCATGGGGCCCCCGCCGATCGCCTTCGCCAGGGCCTCCTTCTTCGTCAAGACCTCAGCGCGGCAGGCCGCACGCCGATCCGGGGGCTGCACCGAGAGCCAGACGAGATCCTCGGGCGACAAAAGATCGGTGTCGCGCGCACTGGCCTCAAGCGCCGCGGAGCCCTCGCCGCTCAACGGACCGATGGCGAACGCTTCGACGTCAATCCCCACGCGTCGGCCGCGGGTGACTGCGCACGCGTGGAGACCCTCGCAGCGACTGAAGCTGAAATCGAACCACGCCGGGGCACCGGCCAGCACCGGACGGTCATCGACTCGGGTCACGACGTCGAGCTCACCGGGAGGCTGGGCGACGTAGCCGGCCAAGATCTGGCGGACCCGGGCGCGGCCGATAATAAACGCGCGACGGGCATCAGGATGGCGCATCCGTCCAGCCCGGTGCCGCTCGTGGCCCGACAAACACCCGATCAGAGACTCCGCGGCGTCCCGGTCGGCGTCGAGCGACACTGTCCACACGTGAACCTCGTCCGCGGAGAGCGAGGGGATTCGCCATTCGGCAGGGGCCGTATCGCTGGACATCGACGCGGCTGTGCATCGTGTCATACGTCAGCCCGCCGCCGAAAGGCGGAGTACGGCCACCTTCAACTCCTCGCGCGCGAGCCTCGTCACGGCGCCGGGTCCGCGTCGTGCGGCGAGTCGCCGCCCGGGGCACGAGCCCGCGATCGCTTGTCGCCAGCGCGTCGCATCGGCGACGGACGAGCCGTTTGATGAGTTGAATTTGACCGGCGTGATAGAGGTCGTGGGCCGCGATGCCCCGGATAAGGAAGGCCCTCGTGTCCTGGCCCACCTTCTGGTTGAGGTCTGCGTCGGAGAAGCGCGCGACGGCCTCGCGGAGCGCCCGGTGTTCGCTGACCAGCAGGCGGATGTCCGCCGCGAGCGCCTTGGACAGAGCTGAAGTCGCAGCGCCGCGCGCACTCCGGTCGGAACGCCTGCGCCTCACTGGACGCACGAACCAGTTGCTGCCGCCCGCCGAAAAGGACCCACGCTTGCCTCCCGTCAGCCGCTGTCGCACCGCGTATTTCCAATACGCGGTGTGGACGATGAGCTCCCAGATGTTGTGTCGCCCCGCGGCTGGTCGCGCACAGGCGGTTGGGACGGCCAGTCCGCGCAATGAGCCGGACAAAGTCGTCCCGTGCCACGACCGGTGATCGAACGCCTCATCGATGAGCAGCAGGAGTTGTGAGACTTCAGGCATGGCGACGCCCCTGCGGTCGAGCCCAACCGCGGACCACAGCGTAGAACCCAGACGCGACGCCGTCAACTCGAGTCGGTGCCGGGAACCGGCACCGGGGACGTCAGTCGTCCGCAGCGTTGTGGTGTATGCGGTCGATCAGGGCCGCCAACGTGTTTGTGCTGCCGGTTGGACGGACATAGACTGGGTGGCGACGCGACGCGGTCAGCGACACGAACGTGAGGTGAGCGACATGATCAGCAGGATCGGCGCCGGAATCGTCTGCGCCCTGACGATGGCCGGTATCGCGCACGCCGTGGCGCCGCCGGTGGCGGTCGTGGACGCACCTGGCTCACCGGTGAAGCTCGACCAGGTCAAGTTGCTCAATACCGACGCCAGACCGTGGGTACTCCTCATACGGCGCGACGAACGTCACGACGACGACTCTCGACCAATTCACGGTCACGGTCTTCGTCTTTGACAAGGACCGACGGCTGAAGGCCCGTCAGGTCGCGCCGGGCCGCCGCACGCTCAACCCAAAGGAAACGAAGTTTTCGGCGATGGTACTCGACGTCGGTGGCATCGACGCGGGCGACTCGCTCATGGTGGGCGTCGATCAGGCGCAGGCGGTCGGCTCAGATGACTGGTGGCGGGCCGATCTCCGGACGATCGCTGAGAATGCCATGACGACGCCTCCCACGAGGCCATAGCCCCACGTCGCCGGAACACCGTCCGGCGGGCGGGCCTCCAGCGTCCGGGTGTGCGAACGGTCATCCCGTCGGGACCGTGGCCGCGTTCACCACAACAGTTGGGCCTCGGGCTCCGCGGCATTGGCCCAGGTTGGCGCCGCCAGACGCTGAGCGATCCGCGCGCGTTGGTCACTCGAGAGTTGCAGGCGCGCCGTGTCACGCTCGGTCAGGTCGCGTGGCGCCAATCCGGCGCGCATGAGGCCGGTGCGGGAGTGAGCGGGTGATTGCAAGAGATAGTGGCCGACCTTATGCGCGATCGCACGACCGATCGCGACGGCCGTCAGCCGCTCGCCGACGACGACCGGGAGCTCCCACACCAAGCGGCCAGCCACCATCGCACGGTTCACGGTCGCCCGCGCGCGGTCGGGCGACACGGTGATGACCGACTGCGGCTGGCCATCGACGAAATCAATCCAAGCCAGGGCCGCTGAAGTGTCGGCGGACGACGCGGAACGCGGCGGGCGGTCATCGGTGCGCACCAACAGTCGGATGGCACCGTGGCACGTGGGGGTTTCTGCAGGGTCGACGACCACGTGCAGCAAGGGTGCCCAGACCGCCGAGACCGCGCGCACGATGTCGCTGATGAGCCTGTCGGAAAGGCGGGCTTCCGGCCCGATTGCCAGCTGAAGCACCGTGATCGCTGTGGCCACGTTGTGCATGGAAAGCGCTCCCTGCCGCATCGTGGCGCTCGCTCGTGCGCCGCCGCTACGGAAATGGGATCCGTCGCACTTGGCTGGGACCAACAGCCGCGGTAGCGGGACGAACGGTGACGACCGGCCTCGAGCAGCTTGATTCCACAATGCGTTCGCTGAATAGTGCTGACATGGGTCCGACCACTATGGCGAATCCGATTCCTCGGCGCGCGATGTTCTGCATCGCGACCGCGTTCGGCATCTCGTCCACGGTCCAGAGCGCGCTGATTACGAGGATCAACAGCGAGCCCACGCACCCCAGCCACTGGATTCAACTGCCGATTCTCAATCTGGTGTATTGGTACGTGCCGGCGCTGCTCGCGCCACTCATCATGCGCCTGGCGTTGCGCCACGAGCTGGCTCGCGCCAGCTCGTGGCAACAGCTCGCCGTTCACGGCACCGGGGCGATCACCTACAGCATCGTCCACACGTCGGCCATGTTCGCCCTTCGTGCGCTCCTGGCCGATATCGTCGGTGGCCCGCTGCCGACCCCGTCGCGATCGTTCTGGGTACGGGCGGGATCGGAGTACTTCACGCAGTTCGATTGGTAGCTCATGACGTACCTGTTCCTCGTCGGTTTGGCGCACGCGTTGGCGTACAGCCGCGAGTCTCAACGTCGAGCGCTGAAGGCGTCGAAGCTCGAAACCCGCCTGGTCCAGGCGCAGTTGGAGTCGTTGCAGCGACAACTGCATCCGCACTTTCTCTTCAACACGCTGAACACCATTGCGGGACTGATTCGGACGAACGTGAATGCCGCCGATGCCATGCTCGACCAGCTCGGCGACCTCCTTCGCATGGCATTGCAGACGTCCGCGCAGCAGGAGGTACCGCTCAAGCAAGAGCTGGAGATCCTCCGAAAGTATCTGGACATCGAGCAAACGCGCCTGGGACCGCGGCTCACCGTCCGTCTGCAGATCGATCCCCAGACACTCGATGCCAGCGTGCCCAACCTGTTATTGCAGCCGCTCGTCGAAAATGCGGTAAGGCACGGCATCGCGCCGCACAGCCGCCCCGGATCGATTGCGATTGAGTCGGCTCGGGAGGGTGATCGCCTGGTGCTGCACGTGTGGGACAGCGGCTTCGGCGTCGCCCCCGATGGCCTCGCGGCTCTCAATAACGGGGTGGGTCTCGCCAACACGCGCACGCGGTTGGAGCACCTCTACCCGGGGGCCTTCGCGTTCACCTTCGCGAACCTCGCAAACGGGTTCCGGGTGACCGTGGCCTTGCCCTACCGCGCGGAAGCCGGGCAGCTGGAACCCTGCCAGGTGGAGGTCGCATGAACAAGATTCGGACGGTGGTCGTCGAAGACGAGCCGGTCTCACGCGACCGGCTGCTCACTCTGCTGAGTGAAGAGCAGGACGTGGAGATCGTCGGCGCGTGCGCAGACCGCCGATCCGCGGCCGCCGCCATCGCGGACACGGCACCGGACCTGGTATTCCTCGACATCCAACTGCCGGAGATGGACGGTCTCACCTTGGCCCGTGCACTCGGCAGGGACACACGGCCAGCCGTCGTCTTCGTGACCGCCCACGATTCATACGACTACCTGCGTTCGAGATCCACGCGCTCGACTATCTGCTGAAGCCGTTTAGCGCCCAGCGCTTCCGCTCCGCGCTCGCCTTCGCGCGCGAGCACCTGGCCCAGCGTCGGGCGACCTCCATCGGGCGCCATATCCTCGGCCTGCTGCCAGATGCACAACCGGCGCCCGCGCGACCGCCGACGTCGCCCGGACCGATCGCCGCGGGCGAACGGCTCGTCGTCAAGTCGAGCGGGCGCATCTACTTCGTCAAGATCGCGGACATCGACTGGTGCGAGGCGGCTGGCAACTACATCCGCCTGCACGTCGGCGCTCAGGCGCACCTCATTCGAGAGACGATGAACCGGCTCGAATCTCAACTGGATCCGCGCCTGTTCGTGCGGGTGCACCGTTCGACCATCGTCAACGTAGACCGCATTCAAGAACTGCGATCCTCGTTCAACGGCGAACACGTGGTGGTGCTCCGCAACGGCACGCGCCTGACGATGAGCCGCGGTTATCGCGAGGCACTTCAGGAGCGTCTCAAGCGGCCGATATAGGAGGGTTCGTCCAACCAGGTGAGCCCCGGCTCATCACGCCAGGTCGAGCAGCTCGCGGAGAAGCATCACCAGCGCGGCCGGCTCCGTGGGCTTGACGATGTGCCGATCGAACCCTGCGTCCAGGGCGCGTGCTTTGTCTTCAGCGCGCGCGTAACCGGTCAAGGCCACCGCCACCAGTCCTGCCCCAGCCCGGCTCGCGCGCAGGATGCGCATCAAGTCGTACCCGTCTTGTCCCGGCAACCCGATATCAGCCACGAGTACGTCGATGGTCTCGGCGTCGAAGACGCTGAGGGCCTCGGGAGTCGATGCCGCCGTCATGACGCGGGCCCCGGCTGTCTGCAAGACCGCCGTCGCCAGCTCGCGCGCATCTCGATGATCGTCGACAACCAGCGCACGGACGCCGCGAAGCGGTTGGTCGGGGGTCCCTAGCAACAGGCCACCGCCGAGCACCATCTGCCCTGGTGAGACTTCGGCGGGCGCGCTCCGGTGCGCGGGCAACTCGACGAAGAACGTGGTGCCCTGGCCAACGACGCTGCGGACGCGAACGGTGCCGCCGTGCAACTCGACCAGGTGACGTACAATCGCCAGCCCCAGCCCCGCTTGACTGCGAGTTGTCGACGGATCGGCTTGGCGGAACCGATCGAAGACGAACGGCAGGACCTCGCGACGGATGCCCACGCCCGTATCGCTCACTCCGATCTCCACCGCGTCTCCGACGTCGCGAAGCCCCACGGTGACCGACCCGCCGGTGTTCGTGAACTTCACGGCGTTCGACAACAGATTCCAGATGACCTGCTGGAGCCGATGCGGATCGCCGCTGACTGTCGAGCAGGGCTCAAGCTGTTCGATCAAGCGGATGCCCTTGGCGGCCGCGGCCGGCCGGATCGAATCGAGCGCAGCCGAGACGACCGCGGGCAGGTGTACGGGTTCGACCCGGAGTGTCAGCTTGCCCGTGATGATGCGCGAGACATCGAGCACGTCCTCGATCAGCCGCGCTTGAGCCTCCGCGTTCCGCTCGATGACCTGGACCGCATGATCGGTCTTCTCGTCGAGCGACCGGCTTCGCAGGATACGCGCCCACCCGAGCATGGCGTTGAGCGGCGTGCGCAATTCATGTGAAAGGGTCGCGAGAAACTCGTCTTTCAGCCGATTCGCCTCTTGGGCCTCTCGATAGAAGCGCACCTGCGTGAGCGCCACTTGACAGCGCCGGGCCAAGTCGCCGATGACGACCAGATCGGCGGTCTGATAGCGATCGGGGGTCGCGAACGCCAGGGTCAACACCGCGTGCACCCGATCGTCGACCACCAGCGGCACCATCACCGCGCTGCGGCACGGCAGCGGCTCCAGGTACGGCAAATGGACACCTGCGCCGAACAGCTCCCGCGCCATCGAGCCCGCCACGCCCGGGTCTGTGGAAGAGGCGACACGAAGGTCGCGTGTCCGCGTCACTTGCGACAGGCTGCACTCGTCGTCGAGCGGATGTGGTTCGAGAGACAAGAGCTGATCGAAGAGTGACCTGTGCGCGGTGTTGACGCTGCGCCCGCCAAGGCAGGCCCACGTGCCGTCGTCTCGCCGGGTGTGGAGCGTGGTCCAGTCGGCCAGAAACGAGACGGGCAGGCGAGCCAGCGTCTTGAGCGTCGCCTCATAGTCCGGCGCTTGCGTCAACTGATCGCTCGCGGTGGCCAGAAAGGTCAGCGTGTTGCGTTCGCACGTCATCACCGCCTGGCGCATGGCCTCCGCGCTACGGCGCTCGGCCATCTCCTGCCGAAGCTGTTGATTCGCGGCCTCGAGCTCTGCGGTCCGAATGCGTACGCGGTCATCGAGCGTGCGGTATGCCCGCTCCAGCTCCTCGCGATGTCGCCGGGCGGTCTGCTCCGCACGGATGCGATCCGTGATGTCCAAGGCATGCCCGACAACGCACGGCGCTTCCCCCGGTGACTCCGACCGGACGTTGTGATAGGCCCAGACGTGTTCCTGACCTTGGCGGTCAACGACCCGCATCAAGCCCGAATCCTCGCGCTGCACCGAGATCCGGCGAAGGTACTCCTCGAAGAGGGGACGAGCTCGGCGGCGACGAAGTCCCGTAGGTTGCAGCCCCGCCAATCGTCTGGCTCGTAGCCCAAATTGCGCGCCGCGGCGGGATTCACGAAGAGCAGCTGGCCGTCCAAATCGTGCGAGCAAACCAGGCCCAGGCTGTGGTCCACGAGCTCGCGATACCGGCGCTCGCTGCGAACCAGCGCTTCCTCGACACGCTCGCGTGCCAATGAGGAACGGGCACGCCTCGCCACCACCCGTGACGGCACGTGAGCGCTTGGGCGATCGGACGCCGCGGTGCGAGGCTTGGTGCGAGACACGAACCTGGGGGCAACCCGCCGGCGTCGATCGCCGGAGCGGCAATTCTATCTCGGCGGGGCCACGCCTGGACAGGTCCATCGAGGTCGAAGGACAATAGCCAAGGTGTGCGCGTCTTCGGATCGGCGATTCGGGCCACACGCGTCGGTATCGCACCGCGGGTGTCCGCGATCACCGAGCGCGCTCTGACAATATGGGACGAATCGGCTTCTGTGCGTGGCTCGCCCTGTGGCTGTCGGCCTGCGGGCGAAATGACACGCCCACTAGTCCGTCCACACAGGCGCCTCCCGTGATCAATGCGCCGTCGGTGACGGAAACTTGGGAGAACACCCTCGCAATGGGAGCCACGCGGTTCTACTCGTATTCGGTCGGGCTGAACGGGACCGTAAACATCACGTTGGCGGCTCTCACCGTGAACGACGCGGACTCGTCCGCGCAGCTGAGTCTCGGCTGGGGCACGCCCGCGGGCACTGGCTGCTCGGTATCCAGCCCGACGTTGGTCACCGCGGGCACCGAACCGCAGGTCTCCACCACGTCTGCTCCGGGTATCTACTGCGTGAGGGTGTCAGACCCGGGAAACTTGACGGCACCGGCCATGTTTCGGATCCTCATCGCACACCCGTGACGGCCGTGACCACTCGCGTCTTGCGCCAACCTCGCTCTTCCGCCCGTCTGCCCCTCCTAGCAGTGGCGCTGGCGTTCGCCACGGTCGCCCTGAGCGCCTGTGGAGACTCAGACACGCCGCAGAGCCCCACGCAGACGACACAAAAGATTGTCGAGGTTTTCGCCGGCCGGCTGAGCCCGGGAGGATCGGGCTTCTATTCGTTTCAGGTGAGGACCTCGGACACGGCTAGCTACACGCTGGCCAGCTTGACGCAGGTGGCCTCCGGGCGCGCCGTGGAAGCGACGCTGACGCTGGGCGTGGGTGTTCCGGCCGGAGAGGACTGCAACGTCTCGAGCTCGACGCAAGCGGCGCCGGCCTTGGCCCCACAGCTGTCGACGAACGTATCGCCTGGGATCCACTGCGTCAGTCTCGCAGATCCCGGCGCGCTCACCGAGGCGGCTAACTTCGCCGTCCGGATTCAACATCCGTGATGGTCATGGCCCGGTCCACACCCCGTCGCCTGCAATACAGCGTACCTGCACTACTGGTTCTGGCACTCGGAACCGCCGGTTGCAGCAACAATCAGAACGCCTCTGCGCCAACACCCGCTCCGCGATCGAGCCCCGTGACAGAGACGTTTCAGGGCACCCTGCCGGTGGACGGCTCGGTGTGGCGGCTCATCACCGCGATTCAGGCGGGTTCGTTGACGGCAAGGCTGAGTGCATCGGACCAGCCGACCGCCGAAGTGGGCCTGGCGGTCGGCCTTCGTCACGGCGGCGCGTGTCTGGTGACCAGAGACGTCATCGCACAAGCTGGCTCCGCTCCGCAGTTGAGCCTTGCCGTGGACGGAGGGGACTACTGCGTGAAGGTCTGGGATCCCGGACGGCTCCAGTCACAGCTCGCGTTCACCGTGACCATTACCTACCCCTGAAGGCGCCCTGCCTGGTGTGAGACCAGAGTTCGCAGCCCTTCCCAGGCTCGGCGCTTGAGCCGTGCATATGCGTAACTTTTACACGATGCGACGTAGGTGCATGCGGCTGCACCACCTTGGACTGGCCCATCTTGGAGGGATCTGCCCGGTACGTCCCTTGGAGCGTGGGCCTCTATGCGCGAACCGATTGTCCGCTGGACGTTGTGGCACGACGGTCGGTCGATCACCTACACCGAGGAGGCGGCGGCCGGCGGTCGCGACGTGCATGTCACGTATGACAGCCTCCCGCTCGCCACGCAGCACTGCAACCGCGAGGAGGATGCAGCTCGGTGGTCTGACCGCATCAGACGGCGCTGGGAGGCAAGTGGCTAGCGCCGCGAGGCGCCTGCCGGTCACCACTTCTAGATTCTGGAACGTCGAGATCCAGCGGGTGCGGTTGGGCTATTTCCCCCCGCGATATTCCTCGTCGCTGACCGGACCGGTGAAGGTCGCGCCGCCGACGTTCACCGCAATCTGCACGAGTCCCTGGTCGGGCGCTGCGCCGTGCCAGTGCGGTACCCCACCCGGCAGAAGAACCGGTTGACCCGGCAGCAGCTCGCGCATCGCCTGCCCCCGAATCTGCATCCGACCACGTCCCTGTTCGAGGACCAGAATCTGGTTGCCGCCGTGTGTGTGCCAATAGCTCCTCGCGCCGGCGGCGTACTGAAAGCGCACCGCGCTGACGTCCGAGGCGTCAAGGCTCGCGACGGCACCAGTGAAGTTGGCCGTGACAGGCCTCGGCGGTCGCTTCTCCGCAGTCTGTTGTGCCGTCGCTACCCAGCCGATCGATCCGAGTCCGATCGCCAACACCACTCGTCGCCAGACCACGCGCATCGCGTCGCTCCTTTACTCCACGCCGGGGGGCACCACGATGAGCGCCCTCCATTGACTACGCGCCGGGCAGCAGCGGCTTCTGCCCCGGTGCGAGCTGCTGATCGAATGCGTTCAACAGCAAGGCGATGTTCGAGTACGTGCCCATCACGGAGAGCACGTCGATCAGATCCTGAGCGCCGTACAACTTGAGCGCCTCCGCGAACGTGCTCGCGTGAGCGGATCGCTTGGCGAAGATCTCGCGGCCGAGTTGGATCAGCGCGGCATCCTTCGGTCGGAGTCCCGTGAGCGGACGTCGATGCTTGATGACGTCGATCACGCCCTGCTCCACGCCCAGTTTGAGCGCCGCCGGCTCGTGTGCGGCCCACTCGAACTGATGATTCCACTCGCGCGCCGTCACGAGCACCGCGACCTCGTAGGTCCGCCGCCCGATCCGGCTCTCGAATCGCAGGTAGTCATTCTTCTTCAAATCGTGTTCTGCGATGCGCGGACTATACAGCACGATGCCGTTGGGTCCTTGAAACCCGGCGAGCGAGCGCCCGGTGCGTGCATCGTCGACATTCTTGTCGTACAACGCCTTTCCGAGCTCAGACAGCATCTCACGCGAGACCACCGGCAATCGGCTGCGCGAGCCCGGATCGATGTCGCGTGGGTAGGTCGGCCCGGTCGACTGGCCTGCGCGCACACCTGCGACATACGCGAACACGGCCACCAAAGCGGTCAGCACGAGCCCTGTGAAACGAGTCATCATCAATCTCCCAGACGCCATGCGCCGTGAATCAGTCCTCAATCTTCACGAACCCACTAGTCGGAACACCAGGGATCCTTCGGAAGTCCTTGTGATTCTTGGTCACGAGTGGGGCGTCGTCAAGGACTGCAGCCGCCGCGATGCGGTGGCAGCCCTTCGACCTCGGGGCCCTGAACAGCCATCCACGCCTCCCCCGGTGCCGGCGCCGCCCTAGAATGTTCGCGTTGTGCGGTGATGTCGTCGCGGTTATTGTGTGTCTGGCTCGGCCGAATGCGGCCGAGGCCTGCCCGTTCACCAGGAGGCGAACATGGCCATCGCTCGAGTCACCGAGATCATCGCCGGGTCACCGAAGAGCTTCAACGATGCGATGGAGAAAGGTATTGCCCGCGCGAACAAGACGCTCAAGAACCTGCAGGGCGCGTGGGTGCAGGATCAGAAGATCGTCATCTAGAAGGGTAAGATCGTGGAGTATCGCCTCACATTGAAGATTACCTTCGTCCTGGAGTAGCCGCAGTCTCGCCGACGCGGACACTCGAACGCTCGGCGAGCCGGGCCACACCAAACGTGGCGGAACATCGGAGTCGACCATGGCGATCACCTTGACGGTCAATGGCACCGTGCACACCGTCGACGTCGAACCTGAGATGCCACTGCTCTGGGTGCTGCGAGAGGCAATGGGGCTCACGGGGACGAAGTTCGGCTGCGGGATCGCGGCATGCGGGGCGTGTACCGTGCATCTGGACGGGCGTGCGGTCCGCTCCTGCACACTCCCCGTCTCGGCCGTGGGCGACAAGCCAGTGACCACCATCGAGGGACTGGCACCGCAGGGCGCCCTGCACGCGGTGCAACGCGCGTGGATTGCCCATCAGGTGCCGCAGTGTGGCTACTGTCAGTCGGGTCTCATCATGGCCGTGGCCGGACTCATCGCGCAGAACCCGCATCCGACCGACGCGGAGGTGGACGCCGGCATCACGAACATCTGTCGATGCGGCACGTTCGCGCGCGTCCGGCGCGCCATCCATGACCTCGTGCGAGAACAAGGAGGCGCGTCATGAACAAGTGGACGCGACGCACCTTCATCGGCGCCGGCACGGTCGCCGGTGGCGGCTTCCTGCTCGGCGTCGCCGGCTTCACGTTCGCGCCGGGCCGCCACGCGCTCGTGGCCGACGATGCGGAAGCGAAGGGCCAGCTCACGACGTGGATCACGGTCACGCCGGACAACATCGTGACGATCCTGATTCCGCATTGTGAGATGGGACAGGGAGCGCCGACGGCGCTGGCGATGATGGCCGCCGAGGAGATGGAGGCGGAATGGGATTTGGTACGCGTCGCTGAAGCTCCCGCGCTCGACGCGTACGCCAACGGCTACATCGCCCGATCGGTCGGCGGGGAGTATGTGCCAGGCGTGATGGCGCGTGGCGTGGACTACGCCAGCTTCAAGCTGGCCGAATGGTTTGGCCTGCAGGTCACCGGTGGGTCGACCGCGGTTCGCGGCACCGGCGAATTCGGCCTGCGTGTGGCCGGCGCCGCCGCGAAAGAGATGCTGATCGCCGCCGCCGCTCGGACGTGGTCGGTGTCGGCGGCCGAGTGCACGGCGGAGCGATCCCGCGTGGTGCACCGAGCGTCCACGCGCATGGCGACCTTCGGGGAGCTGGCGCGCACCGCCGCGGCGCTCGAAGTACCAACGCGCCCCCGACTGAAATCGTCGGAGGCGTTCGCGCTGCGTCGCACGTTGGTGAAGCGGCACGACATCCCCGGAAAGGTCGACGGGACCGCGAAGTATGCCATCGACGTGTCGATGCCGGGGATGCTGTACGCGGCCGTTGAGATCGCGCCGGTCCAGGGTGGCAGGCTGCGGTCAGTGGATCCGAGCGACGCCGAGCGGATGCCAGGCGTGAAGGCGGTCGTGCGTCTCGACGAGGCCGTCGCCGTCGTCGCGGACAGCTACTGGCGTGCGCGTCGGGCGCTCGCCGCGCTCAAGCCATGGTTCGACGACGCAGGCCACGGTGCGGTGTCGACCGAGTCGATCTTCGCGGCCTTCGAGAGCGCGTTAAGTCCGCCGCCGGCGGTCCCCGGTGGAGCAGTGAAGTCGGTCGCGGCAGAATATCGCGTCCCATTTCTCGCACACGCGACGATGGAGCCGATGGTCTGCACTGTGCGAGTGGACACGAGCGGCGCAGACGTGTGGACGGGGGTACAGGATCCCCTGAACGCGCGGTCGGTCGCGGCAAAGGCGCTCGGGCTCTCTGTCGACCAAGTCCGCTTGACCAATCATCTGCTCGGCGGCGGCTTCGGCCGCCGGCTTCCCTTCACCTTCGACTACGTCGATCTGGCGGCGCGCATCGCCAAGGCGATGTCGCCGGCGCCGGTCAAGACGATCTGGTCGCGCGAGAACGATCTCCAGCATGACTACTATCGCCCGGCCGCGATCTCGAGACACGTCGGGGCGATCGATGCCAGCGGCCGTGCCGTCGCGGTGCACTCGACGTACACGGGCGGCGGCAACGGCGAAGCAGTCGCGATGCCGTACGACATTCCCGATCAGGATGCCGAGGGCCGTGACGTCGACCATTCGATCCGCCTCGGCCAGTGGCGATCGGTGCTGAACTCGCAACACGGCTTTTTCAAGGAGTCGTTCATCGACGAGATGGCGCACGCGGCCGGCAAGGATCCGTTCGCATTCCGGCGCGATCTCCTCGAGAAGCAGCCGCGGTTCAAGGCCGTCCTTGAGAAGGTCGCCGCCATCTCGAACTGGGACTCGGCCGTGCCGGCGGGCGAAGGGCGCGGGATCGCGATCTGCGAGAGCTTCGGCACGATCGCGGCCGAGGTCGTTCACGTCCAGGTCTCGGCCGAGGGTCACTTGAAGGTCCTCAACGTGTCCGCGGCGGTCGATTGCGGCGACGTCGTCAATGTGGACGGCGCGAAGGCGCAGGTCGAGGGGAGCATCGTGTTCGCCCTGTCGGCGGCGCTGCTGAGCGAGATCACGATCGCCAACGGACGGATCGTGCAGACGAACTTCCGTGATTATCCGATGATCCATCTCGCGGACGCGCCGCTCATCACAGCCGAGTTCGTGCGATCGGACGCGCCGCTCGGCGGGCTCGGCGAGCCGTGCGTGCCTCCGCTCGCCGCGGCGCTGACAAACGCCATCTTCGCCGCGTGTGGCGTGCGCGTGCGCGAGCTGCCGATCAAGAAGACGCCGCTCGTCGCGCGAGCGTAAGCACCTCGGGCCGGGTGCGTCGTCGCCGCCGCACGATTCTCGCCCGAAGCGCACCATCACACCCGCACACGGGCCGCTGCTACACTGGTCTCGACGCGCCCGTAGCTCAGCTGGATAGAGCACCGGCCTTCTAAGCGAAATAGGAGAATGTCCGTCAGTTCCTCCGAGTGAATTTCCTAGCATTTTTGTCTTGTCTCACTGTCACGCGGGACTCAAAAGCACCCCTTGGCAGTCGTCCGTTGCAATTTTTTGCAATTTTTTGCAACGCGTGTGTCACGCGAGATCGAGTCGAAACGCACTGGCCTGGATGTGTCGTTGAGCGGCCTTGGTATCCCGCACGAACCGACGAAC
>VFZL01000051.1 GCA_016871175.1 Acidimicrobiia bacterium
CTGGCGCACCCACTTCCGTAGCGTCTCGCCCGTCATGCCCAGCTTCGTCGCCACCGCCTGCCGCGCCGCCCACTCCGACGGGTGCGCCGGCCGCTGCTCCATCACCAGCCGGACCGCGCGCTCACGCCCTCCGGCGAACACCGACTTGGACGTCCCATAGACCCCATCCTCCCAAGAAATGAGGTCTCGCGAGAACCCGGTACGCTTCACGGCCTTTCGAGAGGCCAACGCCATGAGGAACTACAAGAAGCGCTTTCGCGTCAGCTGGGGGATATTCGTCCTTCTCCTTTTGATCTGGCCTGCGGCGATCATCTACTTCATCCGCAAGTGGAAGTGAATGGCAACGGTACCGACGACGTGGCGCTGGCGTTGAGCGGTTCGGGGACGTGGCTCTATAAGAGTCCAGGCGCTTGGACGCCCTTACACCCCTTGCGGCCGGAGATGATGACCGACGGGCGAGAGTAGCCTTCCGACACGTTCAGGGTTCGAGGGTTCGTCTACGACGGCCCCGAACCCTGAAACCCACCGTCAACGCCTCTCCCCCCTTGGAAATTCCCGCCTTCATCGCGGACCACTCGGGCGCTCGCGCCTGGCCGCACCGTGTCGACACGCGAGAAACCAATTCCGTGGTTCTGGCCGGAAATCCTGTGTGCGACACCAGCGGTCGGCTTGAGACTAGTTGACACCCTTGACGGCGGAAGAGACTATCCTAGAGTTCCATTGTGACGTGTCGCTCAGGGCGCGAGGATCGGCCTCGACGGCGCAGGGAAGCGCGGGGAGCAGAGTCTCTGATGGCAGCGGTATGTAGGGGAGGACTGATGGTGAAGACAGGGTGGCTAACGGTCGCGCTAGCGATGCTCATTCCAGTGTCGGCGTGGGCGCAGGCGACATCACAGATTACAGGTCGCGTCGTCGATGCGGACGGGGCGGTGTTGCCGGGCGTGTCGGTGACGGTGACGAACACGGCGACAGGCGTGCCGCGGGACACGGTGACAAACGCGGAAGGGCTGTTCTCCGTGCCCGCATTGAACCCTGGCACGTACACCGTTCGAGCGGAGCTGGCCGGCTTCGCGCCTCAGTTGAGGGAGAACATCCAGGTGTTGACCGGCGCGACGATGAACGTCGAGCTGAAGCTGAACCTGGCGAGCGTGCAAGAGACGATTACGGTCTCCGGATCGGCGCCGCTCGTCGAGGCGACCCAGTCGAGCGTCGCGTCCTCGATTCGTCAGCAGGAAGTCGTGGCGCTGCCGATGATCAATCGGAGCATGGCGGCGCTCGTCACACTGCTGCCGGGTGCGCGTGAAGTGGCCGGAACCGTGTCGGCCAAGGGCGCGAGTGGCACGTGGATCTCGATTGGCGGCGGCGGCGGCCAGAACGTGACGATGGTCGTCGACGGTATCGACAACAAGGAAGATCACTGCGGCGGCGCGGCGATGTCGTACAGCCTGGAAGGGATTCAGGAGTTCCAGGTGTTCAAGTCGGGCGCGCGCGCCGAGTTCGGGCGCGGCACGGCATCGATTCTCGTCGCCACCAAGTCGGGCGCGAACAAGACTTACGGCTCGGCCTTCGGCTTCTTCCGAAACCAGGATCTTCAGGCCATCGACTACTTCTCGAAGCCGGAGAACCGTGGGCTCGGCGAGCCTCCCTTCAAGCGGTACCAGTTCGGTGGTTCGGTGGGCGGTCCGCTCGTGAAGGACAAGGCGTTCTTCTTTGGCGCGGCCGAGCGCATCGGACAGGACGTCGAGTTGGCGCGGTCTTCGCTCATCGTCAGGGAGCTGCAGCTACTCGAGACGAATCCGTATCTTGATTCTCTAGGTGTCGGTGTCAAGGCGACCGGCGCGTTGCCGCAGCCCGCTCGTGAGCTGCTCTCGCAAGCGAAAGTGAACTTCAACCTGACGCAGGGGCATAGCCTGTTCGCGCGCTACAACGGGCAGCACGGCTATCTCGACAACAGCTTCGGCAGCACGGGTGCCGCGCTCCTGCAGTACGCCCCGCGACTCGAGCGCAACCAGCAGAAGCTCGTCAACTACTCAGGCGGCTGGACCTGGATTCTCAGCCCACGCGTGGTGAATCAGGTGACGACGCAGTGGTTGAGCTGGACGCATGACAACCAGTATCCCGCCTGCAATCTACCCGGCGGTGACTGCTTGATTCAGAAGATTGTGTTCCCGTCGGTGACCGCGGGTCCGGCGTCGGGCGGCGGCTTCCCGAACTGGTACAACTTCGTCGACAAGGCGCAGATCCGGAACGACACGTCCATCCAGGCGGGGCGACACGCGTGGAAATTCGGCATCGACTACGCTCGCTTGCCGAAGAACGGCGGTCTGTTTGGTCCAGGCAGCCCGGGCTCGATCGCGTTCTTCCACGATCCATCGACGATCATCAGCAACAGCAACGGGCTCTATCCGCAGGGCTTCGCGACGCCCGGCGCGGTGCGTCAGATCACCAGGACGGGTGAGCCGATCGGCAACTACGACTCGTACAACAACTGGACCTTCAGCGGCTACGTGCAGGACGACTTCCGCATCTCGTCCAGGCTGACGATCAATGCGGGGATTCGGTACGACGTCTACCAGCACATGAATCAAGGTGACGGCCTGTGGGAGAACAACCGAACGTATCAGACGCTACGTGCCATTGGCTCGCCTTGGGGCGTATTGCCGAAGACCGATACGAACAACTGGGGTCCGCGCCTCGGGTTCGCGTGGGACATGAAGGGTGATGGTCAGCGTGTCATGCGTGGCAGTGTTGGCCGCTACTTCCTGATGGGCATCAAGAACGCGTACTACACGGCGGCGATTCAGGACAAGCCGCAGCTCTTCACGCAGTTGACGCAAGTGGGCAACGTGTTCGGCACCGGACCGCTGGCGAGCTTCCGCTACGGCGTTGACGCATTGCCTGCCAAGCCGACGAACGTCGCTGACCTTCCGCGCGGTGGCAATACGCAGGGGTACTGGTACGACCCGGCCATCGAGGACTTTCAGACCGACCAATACGCGATCGGCTACTCGCACGTCCTCGCGCAAGACATGGTGTTCTCGTTCGACTACTCGCACCTGGAAGGCAGCAAGGGTTGGCGGACGCGCAACATCAACCCGCTCCTACCGAACGCGACGGGCGGTCGCACTCGGCCCCTCGCTGCTGATCTGCAACGTGTCTATGGGGACGCGAACAGAATGGGCATCGTCAACATCCTTGGGTCGTGGAACGAGAGCCAGTACGACGAGCTCATCTGGCACATCGAGAAGCGCTTCTCGGCCACGACGGCCATTCGTGGCGACTACGTCCTGGCGTGGGCGCGAGGCATGGGCGGACAGACCGACGGCAGCACGCGGCGCGCCTCACCGGCGCCGCAGTTCCCGTCGGCCACCGGCGGCGACATCTACGCGCCGTGGGAACGTGGCTACACGCCGTACGACGAGCGTCACCGCGTGACGGTGAGCGGCGTCCTGCCGCTGGCCTGGGGCTTCGAGGTGTCGCCGTCGCTCGTCATGGCGTCGGCTCGTCCCTACGACCAGAACTTGGCGCCGAATCCCAGCGGTGACGGCAATCTCCGTATCCTGGGCAGTGATGGCAATCCGCTCCCGATTAACTCGATGCGCGGAAAGCCGCTCATCAACGCGAACGCTCGCGTGACGCGCGTGTTCAGGGTGCCCGGAAGCTCGCAGAAGCTCGAGACGTTCGCGGAGTTCTACAACATCACGAACCGCGCGAACTTCGGCAACATCTTCGGACCGAACCAGTTCGCGCCGGCGACGTTCAACCAGCCCACCGGTTACATCGGCGGCGCGGGCGCGGTGTCGACCCTGCCGAACTCGTTCCAGGTGCAGTTCGGCGCGCGTTTCTCGTTCTAGGCTGGTCGCAACATCGGCTGGGCGCGGCCTCGCCGCCGCGCCCACGCCGCTCGGCCTCAACACCCTCACTGACGCTCAGAACGACCCTTCGCTATCCCAGGTCGTAGGCCGATTGGGCAGGCCACAAATCTCGGGGTCGACCCGTGCTCCGACAGGCCGAAGCGACGCGAGTGCCGGAGCGTGCGACACGCCGTTCGTCAGTCGGTCGTGGCTGGCTCCATTCCGTACTTCTTCAGCATGGCCAGGCCTTCAGGCGAGAGGAAGAACTGGGCGAACGCGCGGGCGGCGGCTGGATGCGCCGACTTCGCGGAGACCCCTGCTGAAAACAGTGTGATGCGTTGCGCCTCGGCTGGCAGCGGCCCGAGGTACTCGATGCCCTCGATGGGCAGGAGCTCACTGATCTGCTGAAAGCCGATCTCGGCCTCGCCGCGCGCGATGACGGCACCGACGCGCTCTCGCTCGACACGTTGACTCTTGCTCTTCACCTGGTCGGCGATACCCAGTCGCGGAAAGAGCTCCGTCGAGAGATAGATGCCGCTCACCTGCGCGGAGTAGGCAATCGATTTGGCATTGAGCAGTGCGGTCTTCAGCGCGTCCACCGTGCTGATGTCGGGCTTTGGCGCGCCCTTGCGAACGGCGACGCCGATACCCGATCGAGCGATGGGCACGCGGCTCCGACGCGCGAGGACGCCGTCATCGATCAGCTCGCGGATCGATTGGTCGCTGTTCATGAACACATCGACCGGCTCGCCACGGCGCACGCGAGCCACGATGGCGTCTTGTCCGATGCCCGCTGACGTTGCTAGGGTGACGACCTTGTAGCCCGTTGTGCGCTCGAACGCCGCCACGAGCGCGAGATGCGGCGCCGCCAGGCCGCCGGACGTCATGACCCGTACCTCATCCGCACTGACCCTTGACGTGACGAAGATCGCGCCGAAGAGGAGCAGCGCAACTCGGACGCACGTTGCGGAAATCGTTGGTTTCAGATGCATGTCGCGAGTCTACTCTCGTTGAACGGCGATCAGGCCCAACTTGACGGGTAGGCGGTGTTCTTTCATGATGTCCCCGTGCCGCGCGCCCCCGCATGATTTCGCCTCCGTGGTCCTCCTGACGCGTCGTGTGCGCAGCTGTTCGCCGCGACGAACTTCGTGTCCGATTGACTGGAGGACCCTGTGAAGATCTACGACGAGTACGCGGACTGGTTTCACCTGCTGACGGCGCGGAAGGACTACGCCGCGGAAGCTGCCGACTATGTGAGCCTGATCGAAAGCATCTGTCCCGATGCCAGGACGCTGCTGGAGTTGGGCTGTGGCGGTGGCAATAACGCCTCCTATCTCAAGCACCGATTCGACTGTACGTTGACCGACCTCTCGCCACGCATGCTCGACGTGTCGCGCTCGATCAATCCCGAGTGCGAGCACATCGCCGGTGATATGCGGACGTTGCGGCTCGGCCGGCAATTCGACGCCGTGTTCGTCCACGACGCCGTGGAGTACATGACCACCGCCGACGATCTCAGGCAGGTGGCGTCAACCGCGTACGTCCACACCCGTCCGGGTGGAGTGGCGCTCTTCGTTCCAGACGGCACTGCCGAGACCTTCGCCGAATGCGTGGATGATGGCGGTGAAGACGGTGCGGATGGCCGCGCGATGCGGTACCAGGAGTGGGCGTTCGACCCGGATCCGACCGACGGCGTCTACGAGGTGCACTTCGCTTGCCTGTTGCGTGAGGGCGGCGCGGTGAGGATGATCCACGACCGTCACGTGCACGGGCTGTTCACACGGCAGCTCTGGCTCGACGTGCTCGCCAGCGCCGGATTCGACGTCACACTCCCACCACTCGACGTGACGACGCACGACACGCAGGTCGCGTTTCTCGCGAAGAGGCCGGCGCGATAAGCCACACATGGACCGCGGGATCGGCTCCCGTGGTCCGCATGTCCGACCTAGAGGCTGTTCACCACGCCGCCACCGGCTTGCCCAGCCAGATCCAGGCGATGAAGTCGACAAGCGGCGGTTCGACTCCGTGCGTACGGAGCGACCCCAACGCCTGGCCCCGATGGTGCGTGCTGTGTGACGCGACCTGAAGCACGGTCTCGCCGAGTGTGGGCGCCTGAGGCTCCTTGCCGAGGCGTTCTTTGATCCAACCCATCCAGGGCAACACAATCGGCCGATCCAGCTCGGACTCGGAGAACCCTGCCACGCACTGCAGCGCTTCGCGATGGTAGTCGCGTCCCCACGCCATCAGCTCTTCGAGCGCGAGAGAGCTGCCCGCGCGGAAGTCGAACGGTTCGTTGCGCCAGACAGCTAAGAACCCGCGCTGGACCGCGTGGATGTGGTGCAGCCGCTGACGGGTTGCCGCATCGGCCATCGCCGCATCCGAGGACATGACCGCGCGCCAGACGCATGCATCGGCCCACTCCATGTGCCGATACAGATCCTGGGTTATACCCGAGATGGTCATCGCGATGCCTCCGCGAAAGACGTTGGCGATGCCGCGTTGCGCACAGACGCGAACCGCGTCTGTGCCTGCAGGCGTCTGACATCCTATCGGGAACGCGCCTGTGGCGCACGCACACCGCTGAAAGGACCCGTCATGAAGAGAATCGCGTGGACTCTCCAGATCCTTCTAACGCTGGCGTTTGGTGCCGCCGGCACCATGAAACTCATCACGCCCAAAGATCAGCTGGTGGCCAACGGGATGGGGTGGGCGAACGATTTCTCCCACACGCAGGTACAACTGATTGGCGCTGCTGAAGTGCTGGGCGCGGTCGGCCTGGTCGTGCCGGCGGCGACCGACATCCTTCCGGTGCTGACGCCGACCGCCGCGGCAGGGCTTACCGTGTTGATGGCGGGCGCGGCGATGATGCATCTCCAGCGCGGCGAGCCACCGGTGGTGCCGCTCGTCGTTGGACTCCTGGCGGCGATCGTCGTGTGGCTGCGGCTGCGCGAAACCCTGGCGCGGAGTCGGGTGACGGTGTGATCGCGTGAGGCTGACCGCTGAAGGCCGAGTATCGCTGCAGCCCTACCAGCGCTCGAGTTGCCGCCGATGTCGCAGGACGTGGCACACGGCGTGTTCGAGCAGCATTTCTGGGTCGTACCGCGGGCCCCAGCGGACGACGAAGGCGATCGCTTGGACCTCTTCGTCGTTCAAGTTCAGCAGAGGCTCGACGGTCTCTTCCATCAACAGCACCGTCTCCGCCAGGAGTCCCCGGACCTCGGATGGCGTGCCGATGCGCGACGGCTCCAGATCGTACTCCTTGATGAAGTCGACGCCGCGTGCCTTCCGGATGTAGTGGACGTAGCGGTGCCCCGCGCCGCACACGTGCGCGCACACCGCTCGTGGAGACACCGTATTCGGATCAGTTGAGGCACGCTTGGCTAGAAACCGCGCCTGATCGAACGCCTCGACGACCGTGCAGAAGTCCGCCGACGCTCGGGCGTACTCGTCCATCAGTGCGCCAAACGGACCTGAGCGGCCCGGATGGCGCAGGAACTCGATGGACATGCGAGCCCGTGTCGTGCGCTACTCGCGCAATCCAAAGGCGGCAAGTACCTGGCCGGCGATGGTCGCCACGTACTGCTTGCCGTCCACCGCGTACGTGATAGGCGCGGTCACGATCTGACCGCCCAGGCTCGACTTCCAGAGCAGGGTGCCGTTCCGAGCGTCGAGCGCCTGGAAGTAGCCTTCGCGCCCGCCCGTAAAGAGGACGTCGCTTGCCGTCGCGATGACGCCGCTGTCGGAGACGTCCGTCATCTCATACTTCCACTTGCGATCGCCGGTTCGCGGATCGATGGCGACGAGCGCGCCGTTCGCGACGGCCTCGGTCCAGTTGTTGATCGGCCCACGTCGCAGAACAGGAACCGCGGGCGCGCCGGGCACCGGACCGAACGATCGGTTGTTCCCGCCGCCGAAGTTTCGGCCCTCTTGGTACTGCGCGGGTACGCCCGAGAAGATCGTCGCGTAGTCTTCCCACACCGAGAAGTAGATTAGGCCGGTCCGTGGACTGAACGCCGGCGGGTACCAGTTGGTGCCCCCCTGATTGCCGGGCCACGTCGGCATGCCTTCCGGTTGTGGCGTCTGGATCGGACGTCCGCGCTCGTCGAGGCCACTCGCCCAGTTGACCTTGGTGAAGGGCTTGCCGAGCAGGAATCGGCCAGTCGCCCGATCGAGCACGTAGAAGTACCCGTTGCGGTTCGCCCACAGCACCCCTCTGACCGTCGTGCCGTTCCAGTTCATGTCGGCCAGGACGGGTACCTGCACCGAGTCGTAGTCGTACGCGTCGTGCGGCGTGAACTGGAAGTGCCAGCGCAGTCGGCCCGTGTCGGCGTCGAGCGCGACCACCGAATTCGTGTAGAGGTTGTCGCCCGGACGCTGCGCCGGATTCCAGTCGGGGCCCGCGTTCCCGATGCCCCAGTAGGTGAGGTTGAGCTCCGAATCGTACGAGCCGGTCAACCAGATCGATCCGCCGCCGTGTTTCCACGCTTCCGGATCGCAGTACGTCTTCGGATTCGGCGGGCACTTCTCCCACGTCTCGTGTCCGGGTTCTCCGGGACCCGGGATCGTGTAGAACTTCCAGACCTCCCTGCCCGTCTGCGCATCGTACGCGGCGATGTAGCCCCGGATGCCGAGCTCGCCGCCGCCGACACCGATGATCACCTTGTCCTTGACGACGAGCGGCGAAAGCGTGAGCGAATACCCGGCCTTCATGTCGCCGACGGTGACAATCCACCGTGGACGGCCGGTCTTCGCATTGAGCGCGACGAGCTTGGCGTCCAGTGTCCCCATGTACAACGTGTCCCCAAGGATCGCCACGCCGCGGTTGTTCGATCCGCAGCACGCCTTCTGGTCGGGTGACGTGTTGTGACGATAGACCCAGTACGCGCGACCTGACTTCGCGTCGAGCGCCACGACGTCGTTCGGGCGCTGGGTGACGTACATGACCCCGTCCACCACGAGCGGTGTGGACTGCCAGTTGCCCATCACAGGTGCCTGATACATCCACTTCATCTCGAGGTTCTTCGCGTTCGACGGGTCGATCTGCTTCAGCTCGCTGTAGCGTTGGCTGAAGTACGTGCCGCCGTACGTGAGCCAGTTGTGCGGCTCGCTCGAGGCTTTCACGATCCGGTCGTACGACACCTGCGCATCCAGACGGTAGGTCAGCGCGGCAACCAGGACTGCACTCAGCGTGAACAGGGCACGACTTCGCATGGGCCTATCCTTTAAGCGTCAACAGGTACGCAATTACATCCGACATCTCGTCGGCCGTCAGCGTGGTTTTAAACGACGGCATCGGTGATGTCGTGCCGATCTGCATGTCCCTCATGTCCGACTTCGACACGGACTCGAGACGTCCCTGATCGGTAATCAGCTGGATCCAGAACGTGTCCTCGTTGAGGCGACGGCCGTTGACCGTCTTGCCGTCCTTCAAGGTGATCTTCACCGGCCGATTGATTGGCATCATTTGCGCCGAGGGATCGGTGAGGTGGCGCTCCAGCATGCTGGGAGCGCGCGTGGCCCCGACGTCGGTCAGGTCGGGTGCGACCACCGACCCCTTGTCGTTGATCATGTGACACTTCAGGCAGCCACCCTTGCCCTCGACGATGGCGCGCCCGCGTGCTGCGTCGCCGGTCTTCACTTTCACCGTATCCAGCGCGTTCATGTTCCGCACGTAGGCAACGATGCCCTGTTGCTCGGCCGCGGTGAAGTTGAACGGCGGCATGCCGGTCCCGGGGATGCCGGTGGCGAGGAGCTGCTGCAGCTCGCGGTCCGTGGTGACGCGGCGGAGCGGTCCGCTTCGGAGGTTCACGTTCCCGACGCCGTCGCCGTTCGCGCCGTGGCAGGTGACGCACTGCGCCGCGTACAGTTGCGCGCCGAAGACGATGTCCGGCATCGCGTACTGTCCGGCGTGGTCTTGCGCCTGCTGGGCGGAGACAAGGGCGACGAGTCCCGTCAGCAGCGCGCTTGCGAACGCGAAAGCGACCGATGTGCGCGTGACTCTCATATCAGTTCGCTCCTCCCTCGTTTCGGGGTTCGGAGTCCTTGCGACTGCCGGCGATGAAGAGCGCCAGCCCGACCACACCCAACACGATCTTCCACGTGGCGATGCCGGCAATTTCCGGTGTCGTGAACGGCAGCGCCAGGCCGATCGCGATGACGACTGCGGCGATCATGCGAAGCGTCTGCCGTGACATCGGTGGCGCGATTGTAGCGACGGTCGTCTCGCACCGCAAATGGACCGCGCAGTCGGCAAAGTGCCGCCACCGGCTGACCCGTTTGGTCGCCCCAGTCGGCTCACCCGAGCAGCCGCCTGGAGCGGAACCTCCTCGCGTGCCTAAACGCCCGACAGGCTCCTGACGCCGAGGTCGTCGAGCTTACCCGTGCTGTCGCCGAACTTGTCGACATGGAGGCCGAGCTTGTCGAGGATCGTCACGTGCAGGTTCGCGAGCGGCGTACCCTGCTTGTAGCGGACGTAGCGCCCGCCCGTGATGCCGGCGGCCTTGCCACCGACGACCGCGATCGGCAGGTCGTCGTGGAAGTGCGTGTTGCTGTCGCTGATGCCGGTGCCATACAGGAAGAGCGTATGGTCGAGCATCGTTCCATTGCCTTCCTTCGTCTTCGACAGCTTCTCGACCAGGTACGCGAACTGCCGGAAGTGATACTCGTTGACCTTGTGCAGCCGCTCGAGCTTGGCCGCCTCGTTCTGGTGGTGCGAGAGCGGATGGTGCGAGTCCGACACGCCAATCTCCGGATACGCGCGCCCGCTGACCTCTCGCGCCAGCATGAAGGTGCTGATCCGCGTCAGGTCGGTCTGGTACGCAAGCGCCAGCAGGTCCATCATCAGCTTGGCGTGCTCCATGTAGTCGATCGGAATGCCCATCGGCTGGTCGACCACCGGCAGCTCGCGGGAGTTCTGCTCCTCCGCTCGCTGGATGCGGCGTTCAACGTCACGGACCGATTCCAGGTACTCCTCGAACTTCGCTTGATCAGTGGGTCCAAGCCGCGTGTTCAGCCGCCGCAATTGCTCATTGACGACGTCCAGGATGCTGCGGTCGCGCTTGATTCGCGCAAGGCGCGCAGCGGGATCGGTGCTGCCGCTCGCGCCGAACAGCCGCTCGAAGATTGAACGCGGATCGTTGTCGATCGGCAGAGGCGTGGTGGGATTGCTCCACGAGATCGTGTTCGTCAGCGCGCAGCTCGTCGAATCGCACGTGCCGAGCATGTCCGCCGACTCGATCCCGAGCTCGAGCGACGACAGCTGCGTCTCCTTGGCGAACATCTTCGCCGCCACCTGGTCCATTGTCGTCTCGGCGATGACGTTGGCGTCGGTGATGGCCTTGAACGGGACGCAGGTGAGGAAGGTGCCCGCCGAGCGCGCGTGGTCGCCCGAGCGCGGGATCTTGTTGGCCGCCTCGTCGCCCAAGCCGCCAATGAGCAGCACGTGCTCCTTGAGCGCCTGCAGCGACTTCAGCGTCGCCGGCATTTCGCCGAGCGGGCCTTCGTTCTTGGGGAACCAGGACCACATGGCCATGCCGTTCGGCACGTAGAAGACGCCCATCCGTTTGATGGGCGCGGCCGCGGTCTTCTCGAGTGCCGTCAGGGCGGGGACCATGCCGTCCAGCAGCGGAAGGGCGATGGCGGCGCCCGCGCCTTTCAGGAACGTTCGGCGGGGGAGGTGCAGCTTGGTGATTATCATGGTCTCTGTTCTCTTTTCACGCACTGGCGCTGGCCGACACCCAGCGCGAACTTACGCCGAACGCAGGTCTTTGCTGCGGCGTGGCCGCAGGCGCTGCTCTCACTGGGCGGCCGCGCTCGACGGTCGCTCGTCCTGAACCCGTCGCATCTGGAACGGTTGACTGTTCACAATCGCGAGGATCAACGGTTGCCACCTGTATCCTGTTTTCGCTGCGTCGCGGACCAGCTGGCGAACGGTTGGCTGGTCGTAGTACTCGACCTGGCGCGCCATGGCGTAGGACAGTAGCTTCTCCACGAGGGTCCCGATGTACTGACCCTTTCGGTCCAGCAGCAATTGGCGGAAGCCGGCCGGTCCCGCCACTGCGGTGCCGTCGACGAGCGTGCTGGTCGCGTCGATCGGGACGCCGTCTTCCTTGTCCCGCCACTTGCCGATCGCGTCGAAGTTCTCGAACGCGAAGCCGAGCGGGTCCATCCGGGCGTGGCAGGAGGCGCACACCGGGTTCGCGCGGTGCTGCTCCATGCGATCGCGCAGCGCCTTCGGAGGTGTCTTCCCGTCGTTCTCCTTGAGCGGCGGAACATTCGGCGGCGGCGCCGGCGGCGGCGTGCCCAGGAGGTTCTCGAGAATCCACTTGCCGCGGATCACCACCGACGTCCGGTGCGCGTAGGACGACACGGCGAGCACGCTCGCGTGTCCGAGCAGACCCGAGCGGACATCGTTGCTGACCGGCACGCGACGGAAGTGGCTGCCGTAGACGTTGCTCACCCCGTAGTGTCGCGCGAGCTGCTGGTTCATGAAGGTGTACTTGGCCGTCAGCAGATCGAGCGCACCCATGTTGTCGCGCACTTGGCTCTCGAAGAAGAGCTCGGTCTCCTTCAGCATTGCCTGGCGCAGGTTGTCGTCGAAGTCCGGGAAGATATTCGGGTCAGGCTCCATCGCTTGCAGGTTGCGGATGGTCAGCCACTGGTTCACGAAGTCGTTCATGAACCGCGTTGCCTTCGCGTCCGCGAGCATCCGCTTGACCTGTTGCGTGAGGACGGCTGGTTCGAGCAGCCGACCACGCGCGCCGAGGTCGATGAGCTCGTCATCGGGCATGCTCTTCCACAGGAAGTAGGACAGCCGCGAGGCGAGCTCCAGCCCACTGATCTTGTAAGACTGCCCAGGCGCCGCCGACGCGGGATCCTGCTCGAGGCGGAACAGGAACGCTGGCATGGAGAGCAGGCCCTCGACCGCGCGGCCGATCCCGGCATCGAATGAGCCATCCTGACGACCGGCTGTATAGAGCCGCATCAGCTCCTTCACGTCCGTTTCCGTGGTCGGACGACGATAGGCGCGTCGAGCGAGAGTGGCCAGAATCCGGCGTGCGCAGGGCTCCTCGTCCTGCACGGAGGTCGGACGGCACACCAAGATTTGGCGACGGCTCGGCGTCTCCTCCGGCGCCTTCGCTGCATGCGGACCAGAGATCTCGATCGTGCCGATGCTTGGAGCGCTCGCATCGTCGAAGTTCGAGCTCTTGATGGAGCGCGGTCTGAGGGGCACCATCTCGTCCACGCCGGCGCGGTGCGCGGTGAACGATGCGGTCACCACGCGTGTGCCCGCCTTCACCGGCAGCGTGAAGTTGAAGTCCTTGTCGGCGTCGAGGTGGTAGGCGTGGAGCTCCTGCTCGTATCTCTGATCCTCTGGTATCGCGATCAGAATGCCGGGATCCGCGCCCTTGTACTTGCCCCCAACCTGCCACTTCTGCACGAGCGCCCCGTCGACACGCACCTCGACCTGGTGCTCATCGTCGATGCCGCGGATGGTGCCGCCGAAGAAGTTACGCTGCAGCCGCACCTTGAACTCGTAGTTGCCGTCGAGCGGGAATGCGTGGCGCACGACGAAGCCGCCACGTGCGCCGAAGGGCAGGTCCTCATCGCCGCGACCGGTTTGCGTGGCCCAGTCGGAGGCCTTGTACAGCTGCGTGGCGGGACGGATGGTCGGATCGCCCATCGCCAGTCGGCTGACTTTCGTCGCGGCCGACATATAGCGGTTCATCAGCGCGGGCGTGATCGACAGGATGTCGGCGTTGTTGTCGAATCCGACACCGCCGTTGTCCGCCGGGAGCAGCGCCGGATCCATCTCGAGCGCGAGCAGATCGCGCACCGTGTTGACGTACTCGAGGCGGTTCAGGCGGTGGACGGCGACCCGCCCGGGGTTGGGCGACGCCGAGGCCGCGCGGTCCAGTGCGGACGCGAGTGCCTGGGAGAACTGTTCCGCCGTCACGCGATCGGGACGCGGCCGGCCAGCCGGTGGCATTTGGCCGGTGCTGACCTTCCGTAAGACCTTCTCCAGCACGTCCGCGTTCGCGCCCGGCTGCGCGAAGTCGACGGTGTCGAGCGTCAGCCCGGCCGTCTTGAGCTTCTGGTTGTGGCAGGCGACGCAGTACGTGTCGACGAGGGATCGATCGAGCGGCGTGTGCGGGGCGGTGACCGCCTGCGCACCGCACGTCGCCTGTGCGGCCGCCGCGCTGACGCTGACGCGCCGCGTGGGCGTCTGCTGCGCCCGCGCCGCGTGTGCGCTCGCCAGCGTCAGTAGGCCCACCGCGACGAGGAGCGCGACCAGAGGGGACCGAGGTGTCATGACGCGGTGCCTCACTGTTGATCCTACTGGTTGTTGACGGCATTCCCTCGCGCGTCACGCTGGCGTTCCTGCTCGCGTCCCGAGATGCCGAGCGCCGTGTCTGCGCCCAGCTTCTTCAGCAGCTCGGCCGTCTCCGGCCATTCCTGGAATTGGAAGGTCTGCTTCGACCCTTCAGCCATGCGATACGCGGTGCGTTTCATGTAGTCCTGCGCGTCGATGTCCGCGCCCACCTTCACGAGGTACTCGATGATCTCGTTGAGACCCTTGAATGCCGCGCCGTGGAGCGCCGTGAATCCCGCTTCGTTGGTCACGTTGACGTTGACCTTGGCCTTCTCGACGAGCAGTTTCACCGTGGCCTCGGCGTCGGGTGTCCTCGCGCCGCGTGGTTGACCGGGCAAGTACGTTCCGTGTCCCAGCCCCGTCGCGGCCATCAGCACCGTGGTCTTGTCGTCCGTGGTGAGGTTCGGATCAGCGCCACCCTCGAGCAGCACATTGACGATGTCCGGCTTGACGCTCGACTCGTTGGTACTCCGAGTGAACATCGAGCCGCCGTAGATGCCCCCGTGCATGTCGAACGCCGCGACCCAGAGCGGTGTTGCGCCCTTGAGATCGCCCGTACCGACCGAGAATGGCTCGAACGCGCCGTTTTTCAACGTGAGCCAGCCTTGAACGCCGGTGGACGTGGTGATCCGCGCGTTCAGGTCCGCGCCGTGGGCGATCAGCGCCTTGATGAGCGTGACGCGCGTCGCCGGCTCGAGTCCCCGCGCGTTGCGGGAGTAGTCGACCATCCGCTCGCGGAACCACGGGCGCAGCCACATGTCGACTGGACCCGCCGCCGCGTGCAGCGCCGTGACGCCGGCCATGCGGGTATTGGGATCAGCCCGCTGCTCGAGCAAGAAGAGCGCGTACTCGTGGTTCCCGCTGACCACCGCCAGCGGCAGCGCGTGCGTGCCGTCGCCGCCAGCCTCGTTGACATTGACGCCCGCCCCGAGCAGCAGCCTGGCGGCGGCGATGTCACCGTTGCGCGCCGTGAAAAGGAGCGATGTGAAGCCGATCTTCGACTTCGCGTGGACGTTCACCTTCGCGGCGATGAGCTCCCGCATCACATCCGCGTGTCCCTCGGCCGCCGCCCACATCAGGGCGGTCTGGCCAGTTTCGATGGTCGCCGCGTTGACGTCCGCCCCTTTCGCGATCAGCGCCTTGACGATGGCGACGCGACCGCTGAGGGACGCTGTCATGAGCGCCGTTTGCCCGTTGGCTTGCGCATGCCTCGCATCGGCCCCCGCGGCGAGCAACCTGTCGACGAGAACGGCGTTGCCGTTCTCGCACGCGAGGATCAACGGCGTGACGCCGTGCTCATCCTTCGCATTGACGTTCGCCTTGGCGCGGATGAGCAGGTCCGCCATCTCCGCATCGTCGTAGTGGACGGCCCAGAAGAGGGGGGTCGCGCCGTCGGCTCTCGTCACGTTGACGTTGACGCCCTCTTTGATGAGGGCGCGCACGGTCTGGGCGTCCCGGCCCTTCGCGGCCTCGAGCAAGCGCTGATCCGGGCCGGCCGCCAGCGCCGAACCGGTCAGCACCATCCAAGCCACCAGAGTGAGATCCCGAGTGCGCGAATGACAGCACATCGCCAGAGACTCCTTTATCACCCGGGGCTCTGCCCCGGACCCCGGCTCGCGGGGCTCAGATACACGAGCGTCAGGGTACAGTGGGGTGTGGCTCAACCGCTGTCAATCCCATGACATTGGGGTCAAGACTGACCCTACACCGGGAGAACGGGCCTATCTTCCCCGACGGGACCCTCGGGCTGCCGTTCGAGACTTGGCTCTCACGGCCTTCCTCTGACGAACCGGCCGCTCCGCCTTCGCTTTCGGGGGATCGGGTGACATCCCGGCGGCGGCCGCACTCGAAGGCGGTTGAAAAACGGCGTACAAGTTCCTCGCCACTTTGGCAACCAACTCGGGGGTGGGCATCGTGCCGTGGATCCAGAGCACGACTGTCAGGCCCGCCAGGAATGTCTGCTGGATCATGGCCAAATCGGCCGCAGACACGTCCCTGCGAACGGTCCCCTGACCTTGAGCGAGCGCGATCAGCGTCTCATGGGCCTTGCGGGTCTTGATCATCTCCTGCGAGACGAGCCCCCGGACTTCCGTGTTGAGCGCGATGGCGCGCATGGTGTTGGTCTGATACGTGAGCCACTCGCCGCCGGCGGGACACAGCCCCGACAGGAGAATCGACGCCACCGCATCGCGGAACGACCCTGGAGCCGTACGCGCCTGCTCGACAGCGCGCTCGACCGAACGACGGTTGTATTCGTGGACCCGTGACACCACGTGTTCCTTCGAGCGGAAGTAGTTGAAGAAGGTGCCCTTGCCGACGTCGGCTGCGTCGGTGATGTCCTGAATCGTGATGTCATTTAAGGCGCGGCTGAACATGATCTCGCGCGCGGCCTTGACGAGACGCTCGAACGTCTCTCGCCGATGCCGCTCGCGGCGTCCTTCTGGTGTCATGTCGGTCGACAGTTCGACCGGGCCCGGCGTCCACTCCCTTACGGTTGGTGGTGTACTAGAGGAGTCGGATGTCGGTACCGCGACAGGTTGCGGACTTCCAGATGCGGTGGGAACAGACGAAGGAGGCCCGGTAGGGCCGGATTTCGCAGCCATGGCGCCCTGAGTATGAATCGCGCCAGCGGGTCTTGACAAGAATCTTTCGAGTTCGCCGGCTCGCGTTCCTGAAGAGCGCATACCCGAAAGCAGGGAAAGCCGAGACCATCGCGTTGGCGCGCTCGGCGACGACGGCGACAGCCAGCGGTACGTCCGCACCGTGCGAGCGCGTGGGCATGCCACACTTCTATTGGACGCACTTGCTCACGGCAGCCGCGAAAGCGTAGCTCGGTGATCACGACGCGCACGCGTCGCTCGAGCGTCTCTTCGCGATCAAGCCGGCGTTCTCGGCGATCGCCGAGCTCAAGAAGTGGAACGCGGCGCCAAAGGATTTCGAGCACCTCGGGCTCCTGAATCGTGAACCCGCCGTGTCCTTCCGCCTGGGTGGACGACTCCGCGCCTCTGGCGCGACACAGGTCTCATGGTGCGCCGGCTGGGGGGATGCCTTCACACACGTCCTCGCCGATCCGTTGAGCAGCCAGTACCCGGCTCGCGCGGACGTCCGCTTCCGTGAGTCGCCGCGCCTCCCCGGACAGCTTGCGCCAACAGACCTCGCCGACGAGACCCGCGTTGCGCGCGCGAGCCGGCCAGGAGGCGTCCCACAGGCGGACGCCACCAGCGTATGTGATCACGCGCCGGCCGTCAGGACTGAAGCGGGCCATGGAGATGCCGGCATCATGTGTCAACTCGCCCAACGGTTTGCCGGTCTGGACATCCCAGATGCGGGCCGTGGTGAGGAAGAACTCGGCTCTCGTGACGAGGCGCTGCCCGTCCGGGCTGAAGCTTGCGAAGTCCATCGGTTCGTCGTTCCTGATCTCGCCCACTTGCGCGCCGCTCGCCGCATCCCAGATGCGGACGGATCCGCCACCCGTCACGACCCTCGATCCGTCATGACTGAAGCTGGCGGACTTCACTGGGCCGGCATTCGACAGCTCCGCCAGGTGCTCGCCGCTCGTGGCGTCCCAGAGCCGGGCCGGCCCGCCGGCCGTCCTGGCTCGCGTGCCGTCTGGCGCGACTTCCGATCGTTCCGATATCGTGATCGCGCGCCGGCTGTCCGGACTGAAGCTGGCCTCGACCACATCGTCGCCATTCACGTTCAGGCTGCCCACTTCATGGCCAGTCACGACGTCCCAGAGCCGGGCCATCACCTCGCCAGCCGTGCTCACGCGTCGGCCGTCCGGGCTGAAGGTGGCGGATTCAACCACGTCGTCGTGGATGAGCTCGCTCACGCGCTTGCCAGTCGCGACGTCCCAGAGGTGGGCCGACGTCCCGGCCGCCGTAATGATCCGCGTACCGTCCGGGCTGAAGGCGGCGACCCCGACGAAGCTGGGGGCATCAACCAGGTCAGCGTGCTTCAGCTCGCCCGTCTGCGACCCGTTGGCGGTGTCCCAGATGCGTGCCACGGTGCCAGCCGCCGTGATGACGCGCCTGCCGTCAGCACTGAAGCTGGCGGCCTCGACCAGGTCGTCGTGCTTCAGTTCGCCCGTCTGCCTGGTCGATGCGGTATCCCACAAGTGGACCGACCTGCCGGATGCCGTCAGCACCCGTGTCCCGTCATCGCTGAAGGCGACCGATCCGACCGCGTGAACGTGCGTGAGCGCGCTGGTCTGCTTGCCTGTCGCGGTATCCCAGAGGTACGCCGTCGCGCCCTTCGTCGTGACAACCCGCGTGCCGTCGGGGCTGACGATGGGGGACAGAGCCTCGCTGTCGGCAGGTTGTCCCAGCTCGGCGACGAGATTGCAGCCGGCGAAGCCGACCTCGGCATCTTGCTTCACTTCGACCAGTTGCCTGCCGCTGCCCGCATCCCAGATGCGGATCGTTTTGCCCGCCGCCGTGATCACGCGTGCGCCCTCGGGGCTGAAGTCGGACGCCTGCCCCAAGTCGCTGACCTCGGCATCGTTCGTCAGCTCGCCTATGGCGCTGCCATCGAGGGCGTTCCAGAGGAACGTTTGGTTCGACCGTGTGATGACGCGCCGGCTGTCGGCGCTGAAGCTGGCCGAGACCCAAACGCCGCCCTCGCTTTTCAGCTCGCGCACGCGCCTGCCCGTCCCGGCGTCCCAGAGGTAGGCGGTTCCACCAAGCGTCATGACACGCCCACCGTCCGGGCTGACGCTGGCGTCGTCAATCTCCTCGTCGTGCTTCAGCGCGAGCAGGCGCTTGCCGGTCGCCGCGTCCCAGAGTCTGGCCGTTTCGCCCACCACCGTGAGCACGCGCGTGCCGTCGTGGCTGAAGCTGGTGGAGCCCACCACGTCGTCGTGTCTCAGTGCGTGAAGACGAATGCCGGTGGCGGTCTCCCAGAGTGAGATCGTCGTGCCGGCTGCCGTAGCGGCGCGCGTGCCGTCGCGGCTGACGCTGACGGATTCGACCTGATCATCGTGTCGCAACTCGGCAATCTGCTTGCCCGTTGTCGCATCCCACACGCGGGCAGAAGTGCCCGATGCCGTGATGAGCCGCATGCCGTTGGCGCTGACGGCGGCCCAGCCGACGGCGTCGTGGTCGTGCGCGATCGCGTCGGCGACCGGCCGGCCGGTCGCCGTTCCCCAGAGGCGAACGGTTCCCGCTCCCTCCGTCAGGACCCGCGCACCGTCGGCGGTGAGGCTGGCCCGCGCGATCCCTCCGTTGTGCTTCAACTCGAGCAGGCGTCCTCCGGTCGCGACGTCCCTGAGGTGGGCCGCGTCGCCCGCGGCCATGATCACCTGCGCGCCGTCAGAGCTGAAGCTGGCAGACGCGACCGGCGCATCGTTGGTGAAGAGCGCCAGCAACCGGCTGCGACTGGCCGCCAGAGACACGACCGGCGCCGCGGCGCCGTCCGAGGGATGCAGCCAAGATGGCCATGGTGATCGTGCTGCCAGCACGCCCAGGCGCAGGCTCCGATCGATCAGCCCGGCGTCGGCCGCGGCCTCGGCCGCAGACGCCAGCAGGCCGGAATTGCCCAGGCTGAGCGCACGGGTCTGCACGACCACCCATCCCAGGAGGCCGAGGAGGATGACGGTCGCCACCGACAGCGCCCACGCCGCGCGCCGCTGCAATCTGGCGCGCCCCGTCTGTTGATTGGCAATCTCGGTCTGTTGTTGCGCGATTTCTTCTTGCTGCTTCGCAATCTCCTGGAGTCTCGCCTCGCGCTCCCGCAGTAAGTGCTTCCGGCGCGCCACGCTCCGGTCGATGAAGGACTCTTCCTTCGCGTTGAACCAGCGCTGCGGATAGTGCCGTTCGTCTTCGAGGAGGGGCAGATCGGGCCGATCGTTCCACAGGAGCCCGTCGTCGTGGGACTGCGCGAACTCATTCGCGGCGGCGCTGAGCCTCGCGCCGAGAATCAGCTTGTCCTCGCCAACGGGCCCCAAACCCACCGGCACGTTTCAGGTGCCGTCCGAGGCACTCGTCGCGGAGAAGACGCACTTCGGCGCGAGCCGTCTCCAGCGTTGGTTCGGACGAGGGACCAGCTGAAGCCCTGGCGCCCGGGCGACATCAGAAAGCGCCGATCGGATTGAGAGGAGAGCCCGTGCCGCCGTCCACTGGAATCGGACCGGCGGTCAGCATGAACTCCCAGCGGTTCTCTTTGGCGGCGGCCTCGGCCAGCGCTTCGAGGTCCATGTTGTCGAAGATGTTCGTCCCGAACCCGACCAACAACATGGTGTGGACGGGCTGTGTCACACCGTCGACCCGCGACGGCATCACGTCGGTCGCGGCGTCGCTGCCGACCAACGCCACGCCACGCGCCTTGATCCACGGCAGCACGGACGCGTGCAGTCCGGCACTGCTGGCGGAGATCTGCCAGGGGCCGAGCGAGCTGCGGCGCGCCCACCGCCCGGTGCGGACGAAGATCGCGTCACCGGACGAAACCTTCACCTTGGCCCGCTTCTCCCACGCCTCGATGTCTTCGACGTAGAGTGGCGTTCCCGGCTCGAGGTACGGCACACCCTTCAAACGCGGAAAGTCGAGCAGGATGCCACGCGTGACGATGCCGCGTTTCAGGTTCTGGATGCCGAGCTTGCCACAGCCTTGCGCCGTGCTCGACGAGGGCGGGATGTCGTTGTAGAGGCGGTCGTTCCAGATGAAGTGACAGAGCGAGTCCATGTGGCTGACGCCGTAGCCGTGATACGTGAACTCGTAGGTGTCCGTCCGTCGGGACGGGCCCATCGTGTGCTTGAACGCGCCGGCCGGGTTGTCCACGCTCACGTCGGCCATCGGGTTGTGCGAGAGTGACACGGTGATGCCGCGGCGGACGAGGGCTGCTGCCTCGCGCACCTTCGCCGGCGTGACCAGGTTCATGGTGCCGCGTTCGTCGTCGGCGCCCCAGCGGCGCCAGTTGTTGATCTCTTTGAACATCGCGTCGAACTCGGCGGCGTTCCGCGGCGCCCTCGCATCCTGGGTTCGAACCGTGGCCGCCGAGGCGATCAGCGTAACGGCGGCAACCGCAGCCAGCCGGACGGTGTGTGTCATCCGTGCGCTCGTCATGAGACCCTCCAAGTTCGCGTCATCGGCCCGTACACGCGCCGCCGCGACGACCCACGTCGTGAGGAGCTGATCCGGGGAGCGGATCAGTTTCGCCGCGACCGTCCTCTTGTCGTGGCCGACTCCCACTGATCATCGGAGTGCGAGCGGATCGCGATCCTCGGCGTCGGGTCCGGCACAGGCGGCCAGGCAGTAGCTCGCAGGATGCGGCCCCCGCTTCTGGTCGTAGGCAGCCTCCTGGGTGCGTGCACCGGCCAGGATACCGGGCAATCCGTGGTTCCCTTCGTGACAGCGCGGTTCCATGTAGATGCGGTTCTCGCGAGCGGGCTGCAGCTCGAACTCCTGGATCGCGGTCCACGGCTTCGTCCACGTGGTCGGATCCTCGACCAACACCGTGACCTCGAGCGACGTGGGCCCACTTCGCCTCCAGCGCTCGACGAGGTGCAGGTTCTCCCGCGATCCCTGAAGCTCGGTTTTGGTGCTGAAGTTGGTCACGTCGACGACGAGCGTGTCGCCGTCCCACCGCGCCCGTGAATCACCCCACCACTGGCGGACAGTGGCTGGGAGATGCGGACGATCGGTCACGGGTATCGTGCGCATGAACCCTTGTCCCTGACCGGTGTCGTAGAAGATCGTGACCGCACCGCGCGACTGCACGATCTGGCGATGATTGCCGGTGAAGCCGCCGCGGAAGTCGGGAAGGCCGCCGCCCATGCAGCGCTCGCCCAAGCCGCGATCTTCCGGTCCGTACGCCCGGTTGATCGCCACGACGGGATACATCGTCGGCGGCTCGAGAAGCCGTGGGGATGGTGGGCCGTACTTGCAGCCGGGCAGGCCGCTCTTGCACGCATCGGTCGCTTGAATGAGCGCCGCCTGGTACTCGCGGAGGGCCGCCTGCCGCGCCTGCGCCTCGGGCGTCAGCGCCGGCACTTTGCCGTCCGGCGGGTCGATGATCATGGCCGTCCGTTTGCCGGTACGTCTCTGCGACGTGAACTCGGCGTTGTACGCGCCGCTGACGTCTGCCTCCGATCCGCGCTTCTCACGCACGTGGTTACCGAAGACGGATTTGCCGCTGCGTTCCTCGTCCAGCTTAGCCACCTGCTCGTCTGTGTAGAACGGCGCGGTGACGCCCGCCGGTCGCTCGAGCGGAACGAGCCGCTCAACGGTCCAGATGCCCTCCAGGCTCGGCTCGCCCCAAGGCGTCTTGGGGGCAGACGCTGACGCGGTAGCCTCCCTTCCGCTCTGCGCAGAGAGTGTTGCATGCTGGGGCATGGTCAAGAGGACGGCCACGCTGACGGCCCCTGCCAGTGCACTCGCCAGCTTCAGCCATGGACGGCTCATGATTCGCCTTCCTTTCGGTGCGGGTGGATGACCTCGGGCAGCGGCACTTCTTGTAGCAGGAAACCCGCGAGGGATGCAACGGTTCCAGGTTGTGGACCGGTGGCCCTCGGCGTCCTGGCCGCAAGGGCAACGGAACTTGTCACGGGTACACGAATCCGACCTGCAGCGACGGCTCGTGAGAACTGACGGTGCGGTCGGTTCTGCCCCCGATGGAGATCCGGCTCGTGTCGAGCCGCCACAGCCCGGCGCCTGCGACCTGTACGACCCTCCTTTCAGTAACTACTGACTTGACTAACCATGGCTGGGGCCGGTAGACCCGGCCGCGTGGCTGAGAACCCGCCGAACCTGCTCTACTACGGCGACAACCTCGAGGTGCTCCTGACCTGCCGGCTTTCTTCGAACCAGTCGTCACTGGAGAATGACGCCGGTGGGACCGGGTAGGGGCTCTGCGTTCTTCAAGTCAGCGCGAGCCGGCAACGCCGGCGAGCGCC
>VFZL01000052.1 GCA_016871175.1 Acidimicrobiia bacterium
CGTCCGATCGGAACTCGATCGGCGGCGCTATCCTGACGGCGTCACCGTCAGCGATGCGCAAATGGCCACCGTCCAGCTCAAGCGACACGAGTTTCACGGCGACTGGAACTACACGATTGCCCCCCCGCTTCACACCGCCGCCGTCGCTAATCTAATCAGTTATTACCTGACGGTCCCTAAAGGCGAAGCTGTTTGGTGCGACCAAGCTGGACGGCAGCACGCCCAAGTCCAGTAGGCCACCTTTCGGTTTCCAGAGAAACGCATGAAATGGATACCCGAGTCCGACAAGCGGGCTGGTGCTGATGCCCGCGACGTAGCCTCGGTTGTTGATCCGTCCGGAGTAACTGGTGCCGTTTCCACCGGGAATCGCGCCAAGGTCGACCAAGCCACCGCCGGATGTCCGGACGAACGCGCGGTCGACAAACGTGCCGTCGCTGCGAGGCAGGCGGCGCCACCCTGCGACCTGTCCCGCGTCGTTGACACACGCGTCATACATCCCGGTAATCGTGCCCGGAACCCACGGTGGTTGCGCCGCCGCTCGAGACGCGGCCATCGCCAGCGCGGCGGCGGCCACGACGAGTTTCACGACGAAGGTGCCGAGCGCGGAACGCACGATGTGCGATGACGCCATTTTCTAGCCTGCGCTCACGTGGTTCGGTCGAGACGACGAGGCGGTGCGTGAGCGACACCTCCCTGTTGAGATCCATTCCGACCCGGCCGTCCAGGCCCCACGCCAGCCCCGTCACGCCGGGTGCGCGGCGTCGAGGAAAGCCCGGCCGCTTTCCACAATGCGTTCTTGCGATGTTATGGCAATGCCATCGCCGTGTACCCGCCTTCGACGGGCAGGATCACGTACTGCTTGCCCTGATGGAGGTACGTCATCAGGCCGTACTGGCCGAGAGCGGGTGTGGGTACGTGCGCGACGCGCTTACCGGTCTTCTTGTCGATGCCGAAGAGGTACGGACGGTTGTCCGCGGTCTGACCCGTCGCGAAGAGCAGCGTTGGCGTGGCCATGAGAGCGGCGTGGCTCATGCGTCCAAGGTTCGTCTCGAACTGAAGACCCTTCATGAGTGCGTTGTTTCGGAACGCGTCTTGGACTTCCTGCGCCGTCTCGCCGTGCGGGATCACCCAGAGATGCTCACCGGTGTTCATGTCGATCGCGGTGATGCGCCCCAGGTAGCCCTTGAAGATCGAAGGGATGCCGCGCAGCGGACTGTCAGCCGGCAGCGGGGGGGTGCCGCCGACGCTCGCGGCGTGCGGCGCGGCCCACGGCGCGACCGTCTTGCCGGTCATCTGCGGCGTGTCGTAGTCCTTCGCCGGCGCCACCTGCAGGCGGAAGCAGTTGGCCGTGGAGGTAATGAACATGACGCCCGTCGTGGGATCCGCCGCGGGCGGACCCGTGATGTTCACACCACCGCCGCCGCCGGGACAGTTGTGCGTGGGTCGTGCGTTCTCTGGGTTGCCCCGATGGTTGGGTGGCGCGAAGAAGGGCGCAAGCGCTTCGGTGCGCTTCGCCTCGGCGAGCGCCAGCTTCTTGATCTCCGGCGTGTAGTCGATGAGGTGCTCCTCGCTTCGGCCCTGGAACTCAAAGGGCCTCGGCTTGGTCGGATGCGGCTGAACTGGCGACACCTTCTCGCCAGGCACCTTCGACGGCGGCACTGGCTTCATCTCAATCGGCCAGATCGGCTCGCCCGTCTGCCGGTTGAACGCGTAGACGAACGCTTGCTTCGTCGCCTGGAAGACGCCGGGAATCCTGCGCCCGTTGACGTTGACGTCGAGGAGCACCGGCGCCGTCGGCGTGTCGTAGTTCCAGATGTCGTGCTTGACCAACTGGTAGTGCCATACGCGTTTGCCGGTCTTCACGTCGAGCGCGATCAAACTCGCGGCAAAGAGGTTGTCACCGGGTCTGAAGCCGCCGTAGTAGTCGATCGTCGCCGAGTTGGTCGGGATGTAGACGATGCCGCGCTCGCGGTCCGCCGAGAGCGGCGCCCACGACGACACGTCACCCGTGGTTCGCCACGCGTCGTTCTCCCACGTCTCATGTCCGAGCTCGCCCGGCCGCGGAATCACGTGGAACTTCCACATGAACTTCCCGGTCTTCGCGTCATACGCAAGGATGTCGCCCGGCACGTTCTCCTGCCGGGTTTGGTGATACCCCTGCTCGGCCGAGTTCCCCACGACGATGACGTCGTTGACGACGATGGGCGGCGAGGAGCTGGTGATGTAGCCGAGATCGAGCGGGATGCCGGCGTTCGGGTTGTACGGCCGCCTGGCGTTCAGCCACGGCTCCCAGTCCGCGATGAGGTCCTTCACCATGTCGACCGATCCCGTTTTCGGGAAGCCGTCGATGGGAACGCCGGCGCCCCACTTCTCGAGCGGCTTGCCGGTCTTGGCATCGAGCGCGTGTAAGAAGAACGCCGGCGTGGTGATGAAGATGACGCCGCGGCCGTTCAGTTGGGCATAGGCGACACCCTTGCCATGGTTCGACCGCATCGAGTACTCGTGTCGCCCCGTCGTCGGTTCCTGGAACGTCCAGAGCGTCTTACCGGTGGCGGGATCCAGTGACACGATCGTCCGGCGCGGGCCGGACACCGTGATCAACATCCCGTCCACGTAGATCGGCAGGCCGCGCGGGTTGACTTCGCCGCCGAGATTGACGCCGGCGTCACGCTCGCCACGCCACTCCCATGCCACTTTCAGCGAGTTGAAGTTCGACCCATTGATCTGGTCGACGCGCGAATACCGCGTGGCGGTGTCGCCTCCGGTGATGTTCGGCCAGTCGCCAGGTGGACTCTGTTGAGCGGCCGGTGTGCCACCAAGGACGATGAACACCAGCCCGGCGATCACGCCGCAGAGCGCGAGGAAGAGCGCTGAACGCCGCGATGGTTTCGTGAGTGACGCCATGGCTCCTCCCTGGATAGGGAAGTGCGGGTCAGGCACCTCCTGAAGCTCTAGCACCTGGGGAGTGTACTAGATTGCCGGTGTCGCGGGTAGCCCGGCGAGCGGGCCATGTGGTCCCCTCTCGCTTCGAGGAGGAGTCCGTCGCTCGATCGAGACCTGCCGCTACTGCCGTGTGCTCCGGTTGGGCGCCCGGTTCGGAACCTCGAACACCCAAATCGCAGCGCCATGATCCGGTGGATTCTGGATCTCCGGTACCAGGACGTCATAGCTGTTCGACTGGTAGCCGCCAGGTCCGACGATGACAGCGATGTACTCTTGACCGTTGGCGGAGAAGGCGATCGGCGCGGAGCTCGGCACGTCGTTGAGGCGTGTCTTCCACAGCGGTGTGCCGTTCGCCGCGTCGTAGGCAAGCAGCATCCGGTCGAGCGACCCGACGAACACCAGGCCGCCGGCCGTCACCAGCGTGCCCGTCGTCAATGGCGCGCGTTGGCGCTCGACCCAGACAGTCTTCTTCGTTTCGACGTTCACCGCATGGACGCGTCCGTACTTCCCGTCGCTGTCCGGCCGTGGGCGAACGGTCCACCGCACGCCTGAAGACAAGCTGCCGCGCTCGCCTTCGCCGACCGGCACGAGATCCATGCAAGCCTCGACGATTGGGACGTAGAGCAGCTTGCTGTTCGCGTCGAACGCCGTGGGCATCCAACCGCGTCCGCCACTGACGTGCGGACACACCATCTTCGTCGTTCCGTCACCCGGCAGCAGACTGGGGTCGGTCGTCTTGGCGCCCGTTTTGGGGTCGATGGCCGTCACGAGGTTCTGCAGGCCGAGATCGATGGACGACACGTACTTGCCGGTCTCCGCCTCCATCAGGTCGAAGATCATCTGCTTGCCGGCCGTGACGATGACGCGCTCCACCCGGCCGTTGACCGGGAGCTGCATGACCTGGCGCTCGAACGCCCAGTCGAGGTCCCACTGTCCATTATCCTGGTGCTGGAAGTGCCATTCGAGCTTGCCGGTGTCGGGATCAATCGCGAGCGTGGAGTCGAGATACAGCGCGTCGCTCGTGATGCCTGGCTGCTTAATCGGATTGCGCAACGGACCCGTGTCATACGTATTTCCCGGCGCGAAGAAGGCGAGGTTGTGGACCAGGTCATAGCTCCCGGGAATCCACACGGATCCGCCGTTGCGCTTATCGAGCGGCAGGCCGTTCCAGCTCTCGCCGCCGGGCTCGCCAGGCCGGGCGATCGTGTGGAAGCGCCATGCTTCCTTGCCGGTCTCGGCGTCCAGGCCGACGATGTCGTTGCCGCCGGGCGCGCGACCCGTGGTGCCGACCATCACCTTGCCGCGCGCGACGAGCGTGCCGCCGGTCATCCGGTAGCCCTGCTTGGGATCGGCGACGGTCTGATCCCAGATGACCTTGCCGGTCTTGACATCCAGCGCAACGACGTGCGCATCGGATGTCGGGACGTACAACTTCGACCCGAGGATCGAGATTCCGCGCTTCACGCTCGGCGGCACACCAGACGGCAGACGCCGCGTGTACTGCCACAGCAGATCGCCCGTGGCGGCGTCGAGCGCCTGAACCTTGTCGCCGTAGCTGTGCACGAACAGCACCCCGTCGTGCACGATCGGCGTCGACTCGTTGGGCCCGTTCGGCAGCGACCACGTCCACGCCACGTGCAGGTCCTGGATGTTGTTCTTGTTGATCTTTTTCAGCGGGCTGAAGCCGTAGGCCTCGTACGTGCGACGCCAGGTGAGCCACGCACCGTCAGCCGGCTTGGTCAGCATCGCATCGGTGACTGGCCGGATCGCGTTCAGGGGATTGGCACGCGGAGGTGGCGGCGGCACGTAGGCGCGCGGGGCGAGGCCTCCACCGCCAGGCCGTGGCCAGCTTGGCGGAGCCAGAGCGGCCAACTTGTCAGGATCGCCCGGCAGGTCGCTCGCGCCGGCGGCCGCGCCGTTTTCCAGCAGCATGAACGCGAGCAGTTGCGCGTACTTGGCGTCGCCCAGCGTACCAGGTGTCGCGGGCGGCATCTTGGTGCTGGTGAATGTGAAAAGCGGCTCGGCCGATCGCGCGCCCCACTTCGCGCGGAACTCGTTGCCCTTGAGTGGCGGCCCGTACGCGCCGTCGTCGAGGTTCGTGCCGTGACAGGACGCACACTGTTCGGCGTAGATTGCCTGTCCTTGCGCGGCCTGGGCCTCAGTGAAGCCGACAGGGGCCGGCTGCACCTGCGCACCGACCCGGGCAGGCCCCAGGTCCATGCCGAGCCACGTGGCCAGGCCCGCGACTCCGGCAGCCGCGCAGCGGCGTGTGAGGCGGCGCGATCTCAATGTGTGCATCATGCTGCTCCGCGAGCGGTGACCGGTTTGCTCAACGTGGGGCGAGGACAAAGTCGGCGGACCACTCGTGCGGGCCCCAGAGGATCGCCAGGCGGCCGCGGTCCGGCCCAGTGGGTACGATCGCCGCCGCGAACGGTCGATCGGCCGCGCCCCCTTCCGAGTGCGTGAGGTCGACCTCCGCGGCATCGGTCTTAGGGTCGTGCTGCGAGCCCCACACGTCCGGTTCGTGGCTGAACACGAGCTTCCAGCCGGCGCCGGCGCGCTTGAGCCACAGGCCGTACGAACCTGGGAACCCGGCCACCTGGTTGCCGAGGGCAAGCGTCGTCGTTTCGAACCGCAGCGGACGCTCAACCCGCAGCCGTGGTACCGGCGACTCGGTCAACAGCACGACGTGGCCAACCGGCGTTTGCATCAGCCGCGCGAAATCCGGTCCGTCGACGGTCAATCCGCGTGAGTTGCGGTTGCCTTCCACCCGCTCCGCGCGGCCGAACGTCCGCTGAAAAGACAGACTCATGCGCTCGCCTTCGGGAAACACGATAGCCGTCTCGCTGCGCTGGGCCAGCAGTCGCGCGCGTGAGAGCGCGCTTGTGTCCTCGTTGTGTCGGCGGTTGACGGTTTCGTTTGGCGTTCGGTTCTCATCGAGGCGTCGCCGCGTGGGGTTGGGAAACGTGATCTCCGCGGCGGACCGGTAGCCACCCCAGTTGATCGTCAGTCGACCGCTCGTCGCGTTCTCCGGCACCAGCGCCCCGATCAACATCGGTGACGACGAAGGCGCGGGCTGCCGCGGCAGCTCGACTTGGCCCAGTGAGGCGTTCGCGCTATCGGTGATGTGAAGGTGCCAGCCCTGATCAGCGCCTTCGAGCCACAGGTCGTAACGAAGCGGGGGGGCTGGTGACGGTGACGTGCCGGCTGGAGCGGCGCCGCCCGCACCTTGACCGAGTGACACCGTGCCGATCTGAAGGGGACCGGTGGTGTCGAGGTGGCCAATACGCACGCGCCCGCCGCCGACCGTGGGCGAGGCCGAGAGCAATGGCACGTGAGCGGCATCGCTGGCTGACAACGACGGCGTGTACGCCAGGATTGCTGTTCGGCCGCCCAGGGAGAGCTCGGAGCGTACGAGTCCGTCGGCCGCAACCCTTGGCGCGAATCGGCCGGATGGAGCCTGCGCTCCCACAAACGTGGTGGCAAGTGCGAGGATCCCCGCCAGCCACACACACGCCGCAATCGGTCGCGGGAGGCGCGTAAGGCGTTCGCGCGGGGCCACTGCCAGCGTCGTGCCGTCCGCGCTCCGTGTTGTCATTGCTGCTGCGTCGTCGGTGGCGACTGTCCGGGCTCCAACTCAACGTAGCTGACGAAACCGAGCATCATCTCGTCCTGGGTCCGCGGACCGTTCCGCACCGTGACGTTCGGATCGAACTGCCGCTTGACGCCCCTGTCCGCGGAGTTGTCGTACAGCATCTCGACGTCGATCCGCGTCCCTTTTGGCAGCAACTTCGGCTGCTTCAACTTATACGTCACTTGCCACGACTGGTCGTACCGCGGAACGTTGAGGAGCACTTCCTTGCGCCCGTCCGGATACGTGGCCGTGTATTTCGCGGCGGTGGCCCGCAGGTGCGCGTGCGGCCAGTAGGACATGTACAGGGTGTCCTTCTGCAGCGTTTCGGCTGCGCCGATGCGGTAGTTGATCTTGTGCGGCGGGATTTCGAATCCGGTGGTGCCGATCGACTTGCTGTGAACCTTGTACTTCACCGGTCCTTTCGCGAAATAGAACCCGATCTCGGCTTGGTTCCAGTAGCCGCTGTTGGGGCCTGCCTGCTTGTAGTAATGCATGTTGAAGGTGATCGTCGAGCCCTTCTTCAGCTCCATCCCGAAGTCAGGCGGAAGCTGCGCCGGCTCCGAGCCGCCGGCGATACAGCCCATTGAGAGTCCCGATGCCCCCTCGCCCTCTGCGTCGTCGGCCGGATTCTCGACGAACCCCGGCGGCCGCACCCCGCCGCACATGTGATGGACCGTGTCCTGCCCGGCCTTGTAGGTGCCGGCGCGGAACTCCCACGCGCGAATGAAGACGTCTTGAGGCAGGAGATCCTCGGGAATCTTGGTGTGGAAGGTGCCCTGGACGTCCTCCGACTCGTCGGTGATGAAGTACGGCTTCGGCATCTTCACGATGAGATCGGGCGTGCCGAGCGAGTAGCCGCCGCTGTCGCGCTCGACCGTGAGGTCTGGCACAGAGGGCGGCGCGAGGGACTTGTCACCGCCCGGTGCACCCGCGTCAGCCCACGCTGCCAGCGTCTCGATCTCTTTCGCTGTCAGACCGCGTTCGTTCGAAAAGACACCTCTCGGTCCGTCCGCGAACCACGGGGGCATGTCGCCAGCCTTGACCTTCCGCGCGATCGCGCGCGCCCACGGGCGCGCCTCTTCGTAGCTTGTCAGCGCCATCGGCGCGACCAGGCTGCCGAGGTTCTTGCCAGCAGGTTGGTGGCACGACATGCAGTGGTTCTGCAGGATGGGCGCGACGTGCTCGTAATAGGTCACCCGCGACTGCGCGGACGCCGTCGTTCCTAAGAAGAGCAGCCCGCTTAGAGCGGCTGCGCCGACCCCAACGCTCGCGCGAGGTTTCATGCGGTTCTCTCCTGCGCATAAGGTGAACCCCTGGCGGCCCGCTGTCAAGGGATGAGTTGAGGTTGTGAGTTGAGGTTGTTGATGAGTTGCGGTTCACGCCGCAGCCACCGTCCAATTGGTGTCCGACGTCACCCGACCGCCGCAGCCAGTCAGTCGAGCGTCCAAAACGCGAGCGTCGTGAGGTCCTTTACGACGATGCCGCGCCCGGTGAATACTGGCTGGGCCCACGTCGAGCTGTCTGCAACCGTGTACGTGCGCAGCGTGGCCAGGCCGGTGGGGTGGCTCTTCGCGACAATCAGTTCCCCATCATCATTGAGCAAGAAGACCAAGTCCGCCGCCTTGACGATGGCGGTGTTCGTGGCGGCTCGACCGGGACCCCGCCAGAGCACCCGTCCGTCGCGAGCGTCGAGCGCGAAGAACTGTCCGCTGTTCCGCATGGACAACCCGTACAAGGTGTCACCGACGAGCACCGGGTTGCTCATGAACATCGACACGTCCTTGGTGTCCCACACCGTCTCGGTGGTCCACGCACCACCCTGTCTGACTGGTCTGAAGGCCGTTACGCCCATCTCATACCCGGACACGATGATCATGTCGCGGTACGGGACCGGCGAGATGGAGTGGTTCGCGAAGCGGTTCTCGTATGCCCGTTTCCAGAGTAGCTGCCCGCTGTCAGCCGCCACGCCGACGATGTTGCGCTGCGTCATCGCGACGACCTGTCGCACGCCTCCCAGCTGCAAGATCACGGGAGAGGCGTATGCCGGCCCGTCACCGTCCCACATCCATCTGACGGCACCGGTCTTCGCATCGAACTTCATCAGCGCGCCCTGGTTGTGCCCGCCGACGTGGAAGATGACCGCGCCGTCATCGACGAGGGGCGACATCGATGAGTTGTTGTACAGTGTCTCGACCGGTGGCGCCGGCTTCTGCCACACCAACTTGCCATCCTCCGCGTCGAAGCACGACACGATGCCCGTGATCCCAAGCGAGTACAGCCGACCGTCGAAGAACACGGGCGTTGACTTGGGCCCTTGGCCGTGCGCGCCGGCGCCGCCGGCCATCTTGTGCGGCGCCGGATAGCTCGTCTGCCAGAGAGCGGCGCCCGTCGCGGCATGACGAGCCGCCATGACTTCGTTTCCCGCTTGGCGGGACAACGTGTAGATGCGCGGGCCGATCACGAGCGGCGTGCTGTATCCCTCGCCAACGTCGATCTTCCACTTCAAGGTCAGCCGATCCGGCCACGCCTTCGGCGCGGCAAACGCGCTGGCTGAGCCGTCACGCGTGTGCCCGCGCCACTGCGGGTAGTCGAGTGGAGCTGTCTGCGCCAACGCGAGATGAGCCAGGCTCAGACCGAGGCTGGTCAGGAGCAGAGAAGTGAAGCATCGCATCTCGCGACACCCTACCACAACCGTCGGGTAGCCCACTCGTGCTTCTCCGTTTGAGGGTCCGCTGGCTCGCGCGTATCCCCTTACTTGCGATCGGGTGGTGCCGTCCCGCGCCGTTGCCGCTTCGCGCCCAAGGCCGGATTGCCGTAGACTCCGGCCCTGCGGCGGTGCGACGCGTATGTCGGTCGCGGCTGGTTGCTCCGGTGACGTCGGCGTTCATGTTCATTCGAAGACGGAAGCGGCGGAGGTGGGCGTGGGCCATCGGCGTCTAGGTGGCGCTTCTCGCCGTCTCCCATGTCATCCGGGCGGCGCGCCCTGACACGGCGGTCGCCGAGCCTAACACGCCGTCAGTCGTCGTGCGCGCAGTGTCCCAAGGACGGCAGCAGACCGACACGTCGATCCGCCTCGCCTTCAGCGATCTCAACCGCTCGGTAATCGATCGCCGACCACTGCTCCTCATCCACGGCAGCCCCGGCACTCGACGTGTGCTGCTACCGCTCGCCGAGCTGCTCGCGGCGAGCTCGCGCGTCATCGTGCCCGACTTGCCTGGATTCGGGGCATCAACGCGGGATATCCCCGACTATTCGATTCGCGCGCACGCGGAGTACATGCGGCAGCTTCTCGACGTCCTCCAATTGAGGTCGGTCCACGTCGTTGGTTACAGCATGGGAGGAGGCGTCGCTATCGAGCTCGCGGATGCCTGGCCCGACCGCATCTCCTCCCTCACCCTGCTGTCGGCCATCGGCGCCCAGGAGTACGAGCTCCTGGGCGACTACTGGCTCAATCATGCGCTGCACGGCCTCCAGTTGGGCGCTCTCAGGCTGATCGGCGCCTTATCACGCCTGCGGATTCCGGTGCTCGTTCTCCACGGAACGCACGATCCGCTCGTGGCCTACGCAGTCGCCGAGGAGCATGCGCGCCTCGTCCAGAAAAGTGAGCTTCAGGACTTCGACGCGGACCACTTCATGCCGTTCGTGATGCCGGACCAGCTGGCCGCACCCCTCGAGCAGTTCCTCTCTCGCGTCGAAACGGGCCGTGCGACGACGCGCGAGACAGCCGCTCCTGAGCGGCTCCGAGCGGCCGTGTCAGGACCGCCGATTCCCGTTCCTCCCGCCGAGGGCTTGACCGCGGTGATCGTGACCGCGCTCCTGGCCGCAGGGGTGGTCCTCAGTCCCCTCCTCGGCGCCGTCGGTGGCGGCACGATCCTGGGGTTCGGTCGCGCCACCTGGGCGCTCGTGGCCATCGGGTGCCTCAGTGGTCTATTCGTTCGAGGCTTCGTCTCCATCGGCCGTGGAGGGTTCGTGAGGAGTCGACGCGCGGCGTCGCGGAGCTTCGCGGTCGTGGGGCGAGCGTTCCTGGTGGCGGCCGTCGCGTTCATTGGGACCACGAGCCTGCGTCGGCTCGGGTTCGATGCTTCGACTTGGCCGCGGGTGTTCGTGGTCTCGCTGGCGCTGAACCTCCCGTTCCATCACCAGCGGCGTCTGCTGGTAGGGCGATGGGTTCGCCGGACGCGCTGGGAGTTCTGGCCGCTGTGGCTCTTCTACCCGCCCATCGTTCTGTACATCCTCTGGCTAGGCGTTCGGTATCGTGGTCTCACGCTGTTCACGGCGGTGAACCCCTGCATGCCGGGAGGCGGTTTCGTTGGCGAATCGAAGTCGGACATCTTCGCTCGCGTCGCCGTGGTGCCCGACGCCGTACCCCCGTTCACCCTGATCCGCGGCGGTGACGACCTTGCGACCAAACGCTCCGCCGCCGAGGCGCACGTGGCCACGTACGGCTTTCCGGTGGTGGTGAAGCCGGACCAAGGTCAGCTGGGCGCGGGCGTGACGATCGCGCGCTCAGTGGAGGCGCTCGCGGAAGCGGTGGACGCGAGCACAGTCGACACGATCCTGCAGCGCTATGTGCCGGGCGACGGGTTCGGCATCTTCTACTATCGCTTCCCGTCCGAGCCGACGGGTCACATCTTCGCGATAACGGAGAAGCGGCTCCAGGTCGTGGTGGGAGATGGCCGTCGAACGCTCGCACGCTTGATCCTGGAACATCCGCGCGCCGTCGCGGTCGCTCCGTACTACATGGCGGTGAACGCCACGCGCCTTGACTGGGTGCCGCCCGTCGGCGAACGCGTCCAGCTCTCGGAGCTCGGGGTCCACTCGCGCGGCGCCATCTTCTACGACGGCGCGCATGCGCAGACGCCGGCGCTCGCCGCGGCAGTCGATCGGATCGGACGCGAGATCGACGGCTTCTACTTTGGACGCTTCGACGTCCGGGCTTCGTCGCTCGAGGCTTTCAGGGACGGACGCTTCGCAGTGATCGAGTTGAACGGCGTGACGTCGGAGGCGACGAGCATATACGACCCCGCCAACAGTGTGTGGACCGCGTATCGAGTGATGTTCGCGCAGTGGCGGCTGGCATTCGAGATCGGTGCCGCAAACCGCGCTCGGGGTGTGTGCCCGAGTGGCATTCGAGACCTCGTCGCGATGATGCTTCGCTACCGGGGCGTGGCGCGAGGGCACCTTTTCCTGACCCCGCCGCAGCGCGGGACGGGCAGGTGACACCAGCGGGACTAACCCTCGTCGCCGCGAAGGATCACCGTTTGGCGGCGTACTCCTTCCGGTGTCCATTGCGGGGGTTCAGCACGACGAAGCTGCCATCCGTACGGGCAGACACGCGCAGTGGGAATTCGGTCGCGTCATCGGGATTCGCGATGAGCGCCTCGCCGGTATTGAGCTCCGGACCGCCCGGGTCCGACGTCTCGCGCAAACCGGGGACGCCCGGACGCACGAGTGAGTAGTGGAGCTGCCAGATGTCCTCGATGCCGGGCGCGCTCTTCATCGTCAGGAAGTGCTCGCGCGAGGCCCCCTTCTTGCCGGCGTTGTTGATGATGGCCACGCGCGGCCGCAGTGCGTGCACCAGCGCGGGGTTGCCCGCGCCATTCAGGCCGTGGCGGGTCGAGATATACAGGTCAACTGTTCCGACGAGGTTGCCTGGGCACGCCAGCTCCTGCTCTTTGTTCCAGGTCAGATCGCCCAGATCGATCATCCGGAAACGCCCGTGGGTGACGAGGACGCCGACCGAGCGCGCGTCCTCGGACGGATCCATGGGCTGCGGCGCGACGTCCTTGCACATGGGGTTCGACGATCCCGCCCCAGGGAGCGGCCGTGCGAGCGGGGTGCCGCCCGAGATCACGACCTGCACATCGAGGCCCTTGATGGGCACCCTGTCGCCAGCCTTGACGATGAGGTGTCGCCCCTTGGCGCGTTCCTTTGCGTACACCTGGAACGCCGCCACGGATCGCTCGGACGTCTCGGTCAGGCTTCCCGAGTCCACGAGGGTGCGGATCGGAAGGATCGGCATCAGGTCCGGCACGCTGCCGAAGTGGTCGCCGTGGAAGTGGGTGTTGACGAAGTAATCGATTTGCGTGACGCCGGCGTCCTTGGTCGCGGCCATGATCCGCCTGGCATCGCGCTCACCCGGCCACCCCGCATCGATGAGCAGCGATTCGCGATCGGGGCTGACGAGCAGCGTCGCCTGCCCACCTTCCACGTCGATCGAGTAGATCTCCAATCCGCGCTGCGCCGACACTGACGCAACCATCGCCAGTGCGAGGCCGGCTGACAGCGCCAGCCGACGCCACGAGTTACGCATGACCTGCGCTCCTTCCGCGCTGCATCTTACCGCACGCCGTTAGGGGAGGTGCGTCGATGACCGAGCGACCGGACCCACCACACGGGAGATGCGCGAACGCTGATGAGCCAGGACGCCTCGACACGTTAGGATTTCGTCATGGATTCCGCCGTTCGCGCGGCCATCCGGTCGCTGCTCGACGCCGAGCGTGTCTTGACCGCCGCGGTCCTTGTCGACAAGGAGCCGGTCGCCGCGCTGCTGCCGTATGCGTTGAGTGACGATTACGGGACGTTCTTCGTCCAGGCCTCGGGCCTCGCGCGCCACAGTCGAGGGCTCCACGCGGACGCGACCGTCAGCGTGCTCGTGCACGCCTCCTTGACGCCGGAGGCCGACCCCATGCAGTTGCCACGCTTGACGGTGCAGACGACGGTGACGGCGCTGCCGCGCGGTGAGACGGCGTTCATGGCCGCCGCCCAGCGGCTGATCGCGCGATTCCCGATTGCTGCAACCACGCTGATCCTGCCGGACTTCAACGTGTACGCCCTGACCCTCGGCCGAGGCCGCTATGTCGAGGGCTTCGCGCGCGCCTTCAACGTCGGTCCCGAGACGTTTCGCACGCTCGCCATGTAAAGGGTCTCGACTACACGACGTGGTCTTCGACGAGGCGTGGGAACGTCGGCCATGCGGCGAGAAACGGGGCGACTTCATCAGCCCTCATGGGAGGGGCGACGGCCGTTTCCTGAAGCGCATCACAGCCATACTGTCGCAAGGCGCGTGCCTGCTGGGACGATTCGACGCCTTCGGCGACGATGCGCATGTGCAGGACCCCCGCCAGCTCGACGATCATCCGCGCGATGGCCTGTGCGTCGTGTCGCTCCATCAGCTCGTTCACGAAGGTGTGATCGATTTTCAAGGTATCGAAGGGAAAGCGACGGAGATACGCGAGTGACGAGTAGCCCGTGCCGAAGTCGTCCAGGGCGACGCGTACGCCGGCCGCGTGAGGCCGTTGCAGTACCTCGAAGGTCGTTGGCACATCCCGCGGGAACACCGACTCGGTGATCTCCAATTCCAGTCGTTGAGCGGGCAAACCGGCGGCGGACAGCGCCGAGAATGTGGTTGCCGCCAAATGCTCGGACATGGCCTGAACGGGGGAGACGTTCACCGAGATCGTGAGGTCGTCACGCCATTGTCTCGCCTGCTGGCACGCTTCGGTCAGCACCCACTCGCCGATCTCGTCGATGAGACCGGCCTCCTCGGCGACCGTGATGAACTCCGACGGCGGCACCTGACCGAGATCGGCGTGGTGCCAGCGGAGCAGGGCCTCGAACCCGAGGATGCGCCAATCCGTGAGGTTCACGATCGGCTGAAACGCGAGTGACAGCTCGCGGCGCGAGGACGCCCCGCGGAGGGCGTGCTCGATGGACAGCCGCCGACGTGTCTGCGTGCCCATTTGAGCGACGAAGAATCGGTGCTCACCGCGGCCGGCGGATGTCGCGGCATAGAGCGCGAGGTCGGCGTGGTTGAGGAGCGCGTCGATGTCTGAACCGTCACGTGGCGCGAGCGCGACGCCCACGCTCGACCGTACGAGGATGCGCGTGCCCTGCACATCGCACGGCGACTCCAGCCCTTCGAGGAGCCGCTGCGTCAGCAGGCTGGCCTCGCTCTGCGATTCGACGTCGCGCAAGATCACCGCAAACTCGTCGCCGCCGAGTCGGGCCACCGTATCGCTGCGACGGGTGCGACCTAGGAGACGGCGGGCCACCTCCTGGAGCACGCCGTCGCCAATCGCGTGCCCCAGCGTGTCGTTGATGGTCTTGGAGTGATCGAGGTCCAGGCAGAGCACAGCGAAGGGACGAGCCGGTCCGCGCGCCGGCCGCAGCAGGTCGGCCAGATCGCTGCGGAACTGATACCGGTTCGCCAGCCCGGTCAGTGTGTCGAAGTGGGCAAGCCATGTGAGCTGACGATTCGCGAGTTGGGCGTCGGTCACGTCGGTCGCCACGCCGCGCCAGCCCGTTCGTCGGCCGCTCGCGTCGAACAGCGGCTTGGCCGTGAGCGACCACCACCGCGTGTGCCCGTGGCGCGTGAGGGCGAGCGGGAGGTGACTGAACGGCGCGCTTCCATCCAGGCGCGCGCGCAGCGTGTCGAGCTGGTGACGATTGTCTGGTTCGATGATCGCCGCCACGAGGTCCATCGCCGGGGCGGCCGCCAGCTGCTCGGCCGAGACGCCAAACAGGGACAGCAGACGCGGTGAGGCGTGGCAGAAGTAGCCAGCCTCGTCCACTTCCCAGAGGACGTCGCTCGCATGTTCTTCGAAGTCTCGGAGCAGGAGACCGATCACCTCGTTGTGCCGCGCGGCCGCCGCTTCGGCCATGAGCCGCGCCCCGAACAAGCGAGCGGTCGACCAGACGACCGTCAGAACGACGAGACTGTAGATGATGATCAGGCTGGCCAAGGGCAGCGCGAGCGGGAAGTCGGTGCGAAACACCGCGATGCTGGCGCCGGCACCCATCGTGACGACATACAACGTGCCCGCAAGCGGGGTGGTGGCGAGCGCGAAGCCACCGGCGCACATCATGCCGGTGATCATCGTCGCGATGAACCACTGGCGAGGTCCGTCACTGTTTGGAAAGAGCACGATCGGCACAATCGCCCAGGCGGCCGCTAGGACCGTGGCATGCCGCGCGGCCCGCCGCAGCGCGCGCGCGGACGTGGGCAGCTGTGGGCTGCGCGATTGCCCGCGCCGCCAGGTCAGGGCCGCTCGAACGATGATGACCAACACCGCTCCGTACCACGCCAGGAGGAACCAGCGGCAGGATGGGCTCCAGAGCGTGGTCAGGATCAGGATCCCGTTGACGGCGTTGGCCGCCATCATCAATGGCGTGAGCCGAAGGACCGCCTGCAGTTGGCGGGAACGGAAGTGGCCGGCGAGAGTTTCGTCGACTCGATAGGGCTCGAAGCTGGCGCGTAACCACGACACCCCACGCGACGCGAGGACGAGAGGGTTCAGCAGGCCCATCGCCTCGGGGCGATCGCGCAGGGTGGCGCTGCTGAGAGCCCACGCGGGGCACGTGCACGTTCCGCCAGGGGCCCGCGGGCGACACGGACGCGCGACGGCTGCGAGTCGTCGGGAACCATAAGTCCGCTCGGCCCGCTGTAACACGTGCGTCAGCCGGGTCCGACGTCGAGTCATCGGGGCCCTCGGGTCCGAACGGTAGGGTCGAGCCTTATCGCACCCATCTCGTCGAGAGTGAGGTACAGTCTTCCACGCACACAGGGGAGCCCGCATGAGCGCGAGATGGATGCTCGGAGTGGTCGGAGGAGTGGGTGTGGCCGTGGCGGTACTCGACGCCCAGTCACCGTTTCCCACGGCGGGTATGCCCGATCAGCCGGTCGTGGTGAGAACGGCGGCGGCCATCGTGAAGGTGTCGGCAATCAAGGGCCTCGTGTATCCCTGGGCGCTGACGTTTCTGCCCGATGGCGACATGCTCGTGACGGAGCAGAACAAGAGCACGTTGCGGCGCATCTCGAAGGGCACGCTCGTCCCGACGCCGATCACCGGACTTCCCCAAGGCATCACCAGCACGCGGCGCGACACGGCAGGCGTCGACATCGTCGCGCACCCCAGATTCGCGGAGAACCACCTCATCTACGTGGCCTACTGGAAGCCGAAGCCGAATGACCGCGACATCCGGGTTGCATCTGTCGTCCGCGCGCGCTACGAGGGTCAGCCAGCGCTGCAGGACGTGAAGGAAATCTGGACGTCAGACTCGTGGACTGATGGCCCCTCTGCCGCACGCCTCGTGTTTGGTCGAGACGGGAAGCTGTATGTTGGCATTGGGACACCGGGCTTCAACGAACGCGAAGGGTCGGCTGCCGCGGCGCAGGAGCCCGGCTCGCACCTCGGGAAGATCCTCCGCCTAAACGACGACGGGACCGTGCCGATGGACAATCCGTTCATCGGCAAGAAGGGATACAAGCCGGAGATCTTCGCGCTCGGCATCCGCAACGCCATCGGTCTGGCCGTTCACCCGGAGACGGGTGAAATCTGGGAGACGGAGAACGGACCGCAAGGCGGTGACGAGATCAACATCATCCGTCGCGGGATGAACTACGGGTGGCCGATCGTCACCTACGGTCGGGCGTATACGAGCGATCCGGAGGGGAAGAAGTCAGGCTTGCCGCCCCCGAACGTGCAGCCGCCGACGGCGATGGAGGGCATGGTCGAGCCGGTCACGTTCTACAAGCCATCGATCGCCATTGCGGGCCTCATCTTTTACACAGGAGACAAGTTCCCGCTCTGGCGCGGCAATCTGATTGCCGGCGCGCTCGTCGGGATGCAGCTCACCCGCGTTCAATTCAATCGCCAGGGACTCGAGACGCGACGCGAGGCGATGCTGACCGAGCTTCGCCAACGGACTCGTGACGTCCGGCAGGGACCCGATGGCCTCATCTACGCGACCACCGACATGCCGGAGGGAGCTGTGCTGAAGCTCGAACCGGTGACAGAGCCTTGAGGAAGAGGATCATGAGAGCGAACCGCACTCGTGTTGTGACCCTGCTCACCACGGCCATCGTCATCGGATGGATCGGCGGCGGTCACGCGCAGACGACGGCCGCTGCGCCGGTGCCGCCAGCGCTCGATGTGACCGCGGCCGAGATCAAGGCGTTCCTGGGCAAGCTGCCAAAGGACCGGGTGAGCGATCTCCCGATCCGGATCACGGACGTCGGCGGCTACAAGGTGGGCATTTACGGCGTGTTCCGCCCAAAGAAAGTGCCGGGCGACGCGAACCGCCATCTGACCAGCGTGACCGAAATCTACTACATGCTCGAAGGCTCGGCGACGCTGGTCACCGGAGGGACGATGGTGGACGAGCGGAGCGCAGGTGCGAGCCCGAACACCAAGCGCCAGAACTTTCGCGCGCCGCGGATCGAGGGCGGCGTGAGCCGCAAGGTGGTGCCGGGGGACGTGATCGTCATCCCCGGCAACCTGCCGCACTGGTGGAGCTCACTCGACAGCGACATCAAGTACCTGATCTATCGCCCCGATCCCGAGGGCCTGCAAACGATCAAATGACGACTACTTCATCGCTTTGGCGATGGCGAGATCGATGACCTCGTTGGCCGGCAGCGTCGACGCCAGGACGCACAGGACGTCACCTTCCTCCCAGAACACTTGCGTGCCACCGTCTCGGTGGTAGATGTAGAACGTGAAATCGTTGGTCACCCGCGTTTCCTGGGGTGGAGGCAGATCCTCGACGCCACCAACGAACATCTCGCACAGAAGCGTGCCGTTCGGGCCGCGGTATACCCAAGCCGCGGCGGAACGTCCGTCGAGGTCAACGCCGCCGCCGCCAATCGTGTAGCCCATCATCGCGAGGTCGAACACGCGGACCCTGAATGACACGCGCTGCTGGAGAAGGGCTTGCAGCGCTTCGGCGTCCGTTGCAGCGCTTTCCAGCCCGAGCCGTTGAGCCTGGAGCGCGGATACGTGCGCTGCAGCGGCGGACGGCAAGCCCGTGGAGGGCCTCGAGATGAAGTACACGCCTGCCGCGAGGAGCAGCCCAGCCGCGATGAGGACCAGCGAGCGTCATCCCCTTGGGGACTCGACGAAGGGCCCCTCGGGCGTGGTCACCGGCACGGGCGTTCCTGCCGGGTCGCGGCGACCCTCGGCGTCTGCCTGGTCGATCTGCCGCAGTACCCTCGCCTCGAGGTCGGCGGGCATCGGGGGATGAGGCAGCCGGCCCAGCGCTTTCCTGGCTGCGCTCAACGCGACGAGCGCCTCCTGACACGTCGGACACTCGCGGACGTGTGCCTCCACCAAACGGCGCTCGTCTCCAGTCAGGCGCTCGTCCAGAAGATCCGCCAACCGCTCGGTTGGATGCGTCTCGGCGCTCATGACCCTTGTCCCCTCCCCGCGGCGGCGTAGCCCGCACGTCGCGCGTGATCTCCCAGCGCGGCAAACAGCTGTCGGCGCGCTCGGTAGAGCCGCGACCGGACTGTCCCGACGGGACAGTCGAGCACGCGGGCCGCTTCCTCGTACGTCAACTCCTCCATGTCCACGAGGACGACAGCCGCTCGAAAGTCGTCGGGGAGCGCCATCAACGCCGTTTCGACTTCCGGTGCTGGCATCCGATCGATGAACGACGTCAGTCGCGCGTCGGAGGTGGCGAGCGTCAGGCTGTCCGGGTCGACGACGTCTTGCAGTCGGTGCCGCGCTGAAACCGATCGAAGGTCCGGAAGGCGCGGAGATACGTCTCCTGCGTCACGTCTTCGGCGACGTCTGGCCGGCCGGACATCCGCAGCGCCGTGCCGTACACCGCTCCCATGAAGGGCACTGCGGTCGCCACGAACCGGTCACGCAGATCGCTCATCGACGCCACAGCGTAGTACAGCGATCCGGGTGCGAGCCCTGCTCCGATCGCCACTCGGGAACTTTCTGAAGGGCCACGCTGTTCTGGAGATGATGAGGAGGTCCGTATGTCTATTCGCAGGGCGACCGCGATGATCGTCGCAGCCGGTGTCATGGGGGGACGGCGTTTTCCATCAGCGCTGACAGTGGGTATCTTTTTCGCGTGGTGGCCTCAGGGCTGGCCAAGCCGACTGGCATCGCGGTGGGGGGGGAACACGTTGTACTTCACCGAGGTGCCTACGCCTGGCGTGGCTGGCGGGGTCAATGGCGTGTCTTCCTTGGACCTGGATTCTGGGGAAGTCACGGTGCTGCACCGCGGCGAGCCCGAGCCGCTGAACATCGCGGTATCCCGAGACGACGAGGTGTACTGGACCTGCCGATCGGCGGGCGTCATCCTCAAGATGACGGAGGACGGCGACACGGTGCCGGTACTCACGGGTCTGAACAAACCCACGGGCATCTCGATCGGCCGACGGGGAACGATCTACTTCACGGAGGTGCCCATGCCCGGAGTGGCTGGGGGGGCCAACGCAGTGAAGGCCTCGGACGGCACGATCACAAAAGTGGTGAGCAGTGGTGAGCCCGACCCAGTTGACGTGGTCGTTGGCCGAGACGGCACGCTCTATTGGACCTGCCGTGCCGCTGGCGTGATTCTGCAACGGAAGGACGGGAAGATCTCGTTGCTGCTCGAGGGGCTCGACCATCCGACGGGCATCGCGCTCGACCGGCAGGGCCACAATCTCTACTTCACCGAAGTGCCGACGCCGGGCGTGGCCGGGGCCGACGGGGGTCGAAACAAGTTCTCGGTCTTGAACCTCCGCCGGGGGAGGGTTCGCGTGATCAACGAGGGTGATCCAGAGCCGACCGACGTGGCCGTGGCTCCCAACGGTCGCGTGTATTGGACCTGCACGATTGCTGGCGTCATCGTCGAAGCCAGACGAACAGGGCACTAGTCGGGTTCACGGGTTCAAAGGGTTCGGGGGTTCGTGGGTTCGCTGAGTCGCAGCAGGTCGACAGGACAGCCGTCGAAGCCCGCCCGCGAACCCCCGAACCCGAGAACCCAGTGCACGAAGCGGCTATACTGGCGTCGCGTTCGCGATGATCCAAACCCGCCGCCGCTTCCTGGTCTGCGTAGGCCTCGCAGCCGCATGCGCTCCGACTGTCGGTGCCGGCTGGGCCCGACACGCGCACGGCAGCAGTCCGCAGGTGTCGGCAGCGGCCGCACGCGAGGTGGTCATCCTCTACACCAACGACTTCCACGCGACGATCGAGCCAATCGCCGCGTATTGGTTGCCGAATCAGCCTCGCCTCGGTGGGGCGGCGGCGCTGGCCGCGTACGTCAACCGGTTTCGCGCGGCCAACGACACGGTGTTTCTCTTCGACTCGGGAGACATGTTTACCGGACTGGTGTCGCAGGCGACCAAGGGCGAAGCCTTGATGGAGATGATGCGTGCCATGCGCTACGACGCGATGGCGATCGGCAACCACGAGTTCGACTACGGTTCCACGAATTTCGAGCGGCAGATGGCGCGTGTCCCGATGCCAGTGCTTGGCGCCAACATCTTCTACAAGGGAACCAAGCACCGCTACAGCCGGCCGTACGTGATCCTCGAACGGAACGGCGTGCGCGTGGGCGTCATCGGCGTGATTGGCGGAGATGCGAAGACAGCCGTCCTCGCCGAAGGGGTCACGGACCTGGAGTTCGACGATCCCGCCACGGCGATTGCGCCGCTGGTGCAGGAGTTGAGGCCGCAGGCCGAGATCGTGGTGGTGCTGGCGCATCAGGGAAAGACGGGGCCGCAGCAGACCGACGCCGAGGCGCACCGCGAGCTCCAGCGCGACTTCGACGAGGACGTCAGACTCGCCGGCGCGGTCCCTGGCATCGACGTGCTTATCGGCGGGCACGCCCATCGCGGCATCGAGCGGCCGTTCGTGCATCCGCAGACCGGCACCGTCATCGTACAGACGTATGGCTACGGGACGCGCCTTGGCGTTCTCCGGCTGCAGTTGCGAGACGGTCGCCTCACCTCGCACGCGGGCGAGCTCGTCACGACGTGGACCGCACGGGTCACGCCGGATCCTGACGTCGCCAGAGTCGTCGAGCGTTACCGGCAGCAGGCCGTCGGCGCCTCGGGCGCGCCCATCATGACGCTGTCCCGCCGCTTGTACCGCGTCTACAGTGCCGAGTCGCCCCTCGGCAACGTCGTCGCCGACGCGATGCGCGACGCAACGCGAGCCGAGGTGGCGCTGCAGAACCCCGGCGGCTTGCGTGCCGACCTCCCCGATGAACCAATCACGGCTGGGCACGTGCGAGCGGTCGTGCCGTTCGGCAACACCGTCGACATCTTTCGCATGACCGGTGCGCAGCTCGCCGAGGTCTTGGAGCAAGGCCTGACCTTGGATCGTGGGCTCATGCAGGTGTCTGGGCTTCGCGTGGAATTCGACCTCTCGCGCCCGCCGGGTTCGCGGATCGTCCAAGTGGTCGTCGGTGAAGCGGCCCTGGCATCCGATCGTGTCTACACCGTTGCCACGAATTCCTTCCTCGGCCAGGGCGGTGATCTCTACACCACATTCACGAGAGCAACGCGCATCTCGTCTGGCCCGCCGCTGGCGGATGTGGTGACCCAGTATCTGAAGAAGGTAGGTGCCACGGCGATCGAGCCGTCCTCACCGTTCGTCCCCATGCGTCTTCTTTCGAAGCCGGCTCGACCTTAACCGTGGCCGAGGGGGCATCAGGCGAACCCGCCGCCCCATGCGAGAGTCGCCGCTACCCTTAGGGACCGTCAGGCAATAACTGATTAGATTAGCGACGGCGGCGGTGTGAAGCGGGGGGCAATCGTGTAGTTCCAGTCGCCGTGAAACTCGTGTCGCTTGAGCTGGACGGTGGCCATTTGCGCATCGCTGACGGTGACGCC
>VFZL01000053.1 GCA_016871175.1 Acidimicrobiia bacterium
ACGATGAAGCCGGTGCGGTTCATGACGATCAGGTCGCTGCCGCCCTGCGGGTTCGGGCGCTCGACGAACTGGACGTTGTCGTAGCGGGCGACGCCCTTGTGCTTCGAATCGAGCGTGCTCTGATCCGAAATACGCGACGCCGTGCCGCCGATGTGGAACGTGCGCATGGTCAGCTGCGTGCCGGGCTCGCCGTTCGACTGCGCGGCGACGACGGATCGTAGGCAGCATTAGCGGGGGTCTGGGTTAACCGAACACCCCTTATCGGACCGACCCGCCCCTCCCGCTCCCTCCTGTTCCCCCTTCGACAGAGGCGCTCACAGATCATCATCGCGACACACTCGCCCATCTTCCTAACCCGTCCGGACGCTCAGATCCCTCAGCTTCGATGGGAAGGCGATCGAACCGACATCTTTGGAAGAGATATCCCACTACCAGATCACGAAAGGCATTTTGCAGAATCCGGCTGCGTACTGGAGGCACCTGACGAGCAGCGACGCGGAGGCGTCGAGCGGTCAGGACCAGGCACGCAGGACGACGAGCAAGGCGCGCGCGCCAGCGAAGCCGCGAGGGAGAACCTAGCTCAGGGCGGGGAGGCTCTCCGGGCCGTCGAGCAAGCCGTCCCACAGGGCCCGGAGGGCCGAAGGTTGGGTGGAACGGCGAGCGATGGCCTCCGGGAGGCACAGCGTAGAGATCTCCACGAGGCGAGTCGGCGAACCGACGACGAGGCTCGCGCCTTCTTCGGTGGCGATCCTCAAGAGCGAGCGTTCTGGCCAAGGCGACTGCTCGATGCGAGGCACGACCGTCACGGCGTCGTGGGCGGGCACGCGCGCGAGCAGGATCCCTACAGCTTCGGTGCGCTCCTCGGACGCGCGCCGTTCCCACGCGTCGTTCGCCGCCGCGCCTTCATCGAAGTACAGGTGACACGCGACGACTCGCGAGGCACCCAGTCGCTCGGCGAGGTCCATCGCCGTCACGATTGTGGCTGGCGTGTCCTGCAGCGGATCCACGATCGCCATCACCGATCGCCCGTCGATCGGAGTCTGGAGCATCAGCGTCCACGCCTCCGGCCGCTTCGGCAGCCGCTGGCCGCCCCGACCTCGCGTGACGATGAGGGTCGACCGGTCAGCGAGCTGGACGCCCAAGTCGACCGTTTCGTTCGCCGTGGGCACCAAGTGGATGTTGTCGACGCCGCGACGGAACGTCGAGCGCAAGAGCCCACGTGCCGCATCGTGCAGTCCGTGGACGGGAGCGGCGACGATCTCGACGCCGCACCCCGGCAGATGATCGGCGAACCGCGCGGCTTCGACCAGTAGCGCCTCAGCCGGCTCGCCGTCCGGCAGACACACCACGAGTCGGTCGGGTTGGAGCAACATCAGTGCGCCGCGGGAGCCTCGTGCTGCACGAACTTCCGCAGCCGCCCCTCGTCGGCCTTGTGACCCTCGCGGTAGAGGCCGATCACGCGATCCCACTGCACCTCGACCTCACTGCCTTGCATCCGCCGCTGCTTCTGCCACGACGCCAAGGTCTCCATGACCGCATCGTCGAGATAACGCAGGTGCACGTGCACCTGCACCGGGAGATTGGCCGGCAGCGACTCGAGCGTCGAGAGCAGCTTCGGCAGCCGCATGAACGTGCCAGTGCCGTCGAGGTGGACGTGCAGCGCCGTCTCGTCCTGCTGGACGCGGATATCGAAGCGCGTCAGACGGTACAGCACCTGGACCGCCGAGAGCACGAATCCGGCCACGATGCCCGTCAGCAGATCCGTCGAGACGATCATGATCAGCGTGACGAAGTAGATGACGACGGGCATGGTGCCGTACGCCGCCAGCCTCCGGAGCGATGCCGGATCGACCAATCGGTACCCGGTGTAGACGAGCACGGCCGCCAGGCTCGACGTCGGGACCATTCGGAGCAGGCCGGGAAACGCGATGACAAAGAGGAGCAGCCAGCCGCCGTGCATGATGGCCGAGTACCTGCTGCGCGCACCGGCGTTCACATTGGCCGCGCTACGCACGATGACGCCCGTGATCGGCAGCGCCCCGAGGAAGCCGGCGATCGAGTTGCCCACCCCCTGCGCGACGAGCTCTCGGTCGTAGTTGGTCCGAGGGCCGTCCTGCATACGGTCGACGGCGGATGCTGAGAGCAGCGTCTCCGCGCTGGCGACAAAGGCGAGCGTGAACACCGAGATGAGGACGGGACCCGTGAGGAGCCCCAGATGCCCAGTCGAGAGCGGGGATACCGACGCGAACAAGCTGTCCGGCAGCTCGACGAATCGAATGTTGGCGCCCGTGACTGCGCTCACGATCGCGGCCAACACGACGGCGACCAACGCGCCCGGGACCCAGCGCACCCGCTTGGGCGCGAACGCGTTCCAGGCCATCAACGTCGCGATCGTGACGATGCCGAGGAGCGCCGCTGTCTGGTGGGCGGTCCCTGGGCCCATGGATTTCATGAGCGCCTCGGGAATGGCCAGGAGGTTCCGAATCCCGTTCTCGCGGGGCGCATCGTCGACCATCACATGGAACTGGCTCCCGAAGATCAGCACACCGATGCCGGCGAGCATGCCGTAGATCACGGCCGGTGACATGGCGCGGAACCACTGACCCATCTTGAGCAAGCCGGCGCCGATCTGTAAGAGGCCGGCCAGGAACACAATCAGGCCAAGTCCCTTGACGCCATGGGTTTGCACGATTTCGTAGACCAGGACCGCTAGCCCAGCTGCGGGCCCGCTCACTTGGAGCGGAGACCCGGCCAGCAGTCCGACGACCAGCCCGCCGATGATGCCTGAGATTAGGCCCATCGCCGGCGGGACGCCCGAGGCGATGGCGATGCCCAGGCACAGCGGCAGCGCGACGAGAAACACAACAACCGAGGACAGAAGATCCTGTGAAGAGAAGCCCTGACGTGGCGCGCGCATGAGGCGTCGCTCCTTATTAAGGGTCTGTGGCGGTCAGACACCTTTATCGGGCAGGACGAGACCAGTAGCAATAAGCTACTGGTTTTTAGTACGTTGTCGTACTGGAAATACGGGACTCAACTAGCCTAGATAGGGCACGATACCCTGTATGACCGTGTCACCTCTCGACCGCAAGGTCGTGGCCCTGCTCGTGGGCGGCTTCACACTGGTCATCTTGCTCATGCTCGCAACGGGCCGGCAGGGCCTGGGGGCGCTGCAGGAGCTCGGCCAGGGCTCGGCGGGGCTCCTCGCCGAGGAACGCGAGAGCGGACGGGCCCTCGCGAATGCGCAGGAGCTCGAAACGGAGTTCGATCAGATCTTCTACGCCGTGCCCGGCGTGCAGCAGGCGGTGGCTGGCGACGACCTCGAGGCGCGACTCCTCGCGCTGGAAGCCGCGCTGACGCGCACGCACGCCGATGGGCGCACCGCACCGGAGACCGACGGCAATCCCCGATGGCGCGAGTACTACGAGGCCGGACTGGCGTTCGGCCAGGCGGTGCGGCGGGCGACCGCGTCTCCGCTAGGGGCGCGCGCGGTCGAGGATGTGCGGGCGGCGCACCGCCGCGTGCTGGAGGCGATTCACGCGCTGGTCGTGGAGAACGATCGGCGTAACGAGGAGTTCGGCGACCGCGACCGACGCGCCCTCGAGGGCGCGGTACGCGCCTCGCTCCGGCTTCTCGCCATCACCGGGGGGATTGCCGTGGCGGTGGCGGTGCTGACCGTGATCCTCGCACAGCGGCTTTTCCGACGACTGACCTGGCAGCGGGCCGAGCTGGAGCGCCTCTCCCTCGGGGTTCTCCAGACGCAAGAGACGACGCTGCGTCGGGTGGCGCACGATCTCCACGACCAGATCGGGCAGGCGCTGACGGCGCTCGATGCCAACCTCGGTGCGCTCGAATCGGTGAGCAAGGATCGCGCGGTCAAGGAGCGCGTCGAGGACTGCATCGGGCTCGTGCAAGACTTGATGTCGGAGACGCGCAGTCTGTCACAGCTGCTGCGCCCGAGTATTCTTGACGACTTTGGGCTCGAGGTTTCGTTCGAGTCGCTCACCGCCAGCTTCGCCCAGCGTACGGGCACGGCGGTGCGCTTCACCTCCACGTGCTCGGGGCGGCTCCACGAGGACATGGAAACGCATCTGTACCGCATCGCGCAGGAAGCCTTGACCAATGTGGCTCGGCACTCTGGCGCGACCGCCGTGGACCTCACGCTCAAGGAGAGTGGGCGTGTCGTGGAGCTCACCATCGAAGACAACGGTCGCGGACTGGTGAAGAAGCCGTCCGATTCTGTCGGCGGCGTCGGTCTGCACAGCATGCAGGCGCGCGCCCACGAGATCGGCGGAACGATCGAGATCGTCAACAAGCGCGAAGGCGGGTTGCGCATCGTGGTGCAGGCCCCCATCGTCCGAGTCGAGAGGCATGACCCCCAAGACGCGATTGCTGTTGGCTGACGATCACGCCCTTGTCCGGAGGGGACTTCGGCTCATCCTGTCGCAGGAGCCCACGTTCGACGTCGTCGGCGAGGCCAGCGATGGCCGCGAGGTCGTGACGATGGTCCGCACGCTGAGGCCCGACGTCGTGCTCATGGACGTCGCGATGCCCCGTGCCAACGGCGTGACCGCCGTCCGCAGCATTCTCGAGGAAGAGCCGAACTGCCGCATCCTCATGTTGTCGATGCACAGCGACGCGGCGTACGTGCGGGAGAGCTTGCGAGCCGGAGCCAAGGGATATCTCCTGAAGGACGCGGTCGACCAAGAGCTGGTCACGGCCATCAAAGCGTTGGCGAGCGGGAACGCGTATCTGAGCCCAGCGGTGTCGAACATGGTGCTCGCGGACTACCGCCAGCACGTGTCTGACGCGTCGGGCCTCACGACGCGCGAGCGCGAGGTCATGCAGCTGCTCGCAGAGGGACTCACGGCGAAGGAGATCGCGAAGCGACTGGAGATCAGCGCCTACACGGTGGACGCCCACCGCACTCGGATCATGCGGAAGCTGCAGATCTCATCGATCGGCGAGCTCGTCCGCTTCGCGATGCGCGCCGGGCTCATCTCATAACGGCCTGGTGGGCCGGGTAGGCCGGCCCACCCGGCCTACCAGGCCACGTCGAACCGATCGAGGTTCATGACCTTGTCCCACGCGGCTGCGAAGTCGCGCCCGAACTTCTCCTTCGCGTCGTCGCAGGCGTAGGCCTCCGCCAGCGCGCGGAGCTCGGAGTTGGATCCGAAGATGAGGTCGACGCGTGTGCCGGTCCACTTGACCTCGCCGGTCTTGCGATGCCGGCCGGCGAAGGTCTCCGCGGCGCCGGATGTCGGCTGCCACTCGGTGTCCATGTCGAGCAGGTTGACGAAGAAGTCGTTGCTCAATGTCTCGGGACGCGTCGTGAAGACCCCGAGCGTCGACTGCCCGACGTTCGCGTTCAACACACGCAGGCCGCCGAGGAGGGAGGTCATCTCAGGCGCGCTCAGGGTCAGCATCCGCGCGCGCTCGAGCAGCAGATGTTCGGCCGGGAGCTGGTGTCCCGACCCGAAGTGGTTGCGGAACCCTTCGACAGCGCGGATAACCGCGGCCTCGGCGTCCCGTTCACCATGCGGGCCGTTCCCGTGAACGGCACTGAGCCCGTCGTGACAGAGGCAGGGAAGGTCGCGCAACGATGATCATCACCAAGATGCACGTGTCTCGGCGGAGCGTGTTGAGAGGGTTCGGGGCGACGCTCGCGCTGCCGCTGCTCGACAGCATGGTGCCGGCGCTTTCCGCGCTGGCCAAGACGCCTGCGGCGAGTCCGCGGCGCATGGCGGTCATCTACACGCCCAACGGCATGATGATGCCGAATTGGACCCCGCGCGGCGAGGGCACCGGCTTCGAGTTCTCGCCCATCCTCGAGGGTCTCGCGCCCTACCGCGACACGCTCACCATCATCAGCGGTCTCGCGGACAAGTACGGGTGGCCGCAGGCCGACGAGGGCACTGGCGACCACGCACGCGCGGCCGCGACGTTTCTGACCGGCGTGCACGTGAAGAAGACCGAAGGCGCGGACATCCGCGGCGGCATCTCGATGGATCAGATCGCGGCCAAGGCGCTGGGCCGCGAGACGCAGGTTGCCTCGCTGGAGCTCGCCATCGAGTCGGTGGAGTTTCTCGGCGCCTGCGACTCCGGGTACAGCTGCGCGTACGCCAACACGATCTCGTGGCGGAGTCCGACCGTGCCTCTCCCGATGGAGAACGAGCCGCGGGCCGTGTTCGAGCGGTTGTTCGGGGGCAGCGACAGCACGGATACGGCGGCGCGCGCCGCGCGGATCGCGAAGGAGAAGAGCATTCTCGACTCGGTCACCGAGCGCGTCCGCGAGCTCGAGCGCGGCCTCGGTCCGAAGGACCGCGTGAAGATGGGCGAGTACCTCGAGGCGGTGCGCGACGTCGAACGGCGCATGCAGATGGCGGAGGCTCAGCGCGCGCGCGAGTTCCCTGTGGTCGAGCGTCCGGCTGGCATGCCGGCGACGTTCGAGAAGCACGCGCGGTTGATGTGCGACCTACTGCTGCTGGCGTTCCAGACCGATCTGACGCGCATCAGCACCTTCATGCTGGGGCGAGAGGTCAGCGGGCGTGCGTATCCGGAAATTGGCGTGCCGGATTCGCATCATCCGACGTCACATCACCAGAACGATCCGGAGAAGCTGAACAAACTGCAGAAGATCAACACCTTCCACGTGAAGCAGTTCGCGTACTTCCTAAAACGGATGACGCACACGCCCGACGGTGACGGCTCGCTCCTCGATCACTCGTGCGTGCTGTATGGATCGGGCATCAGCGACAGCAACATCCACATGCACGACAACCTGCCGCTCGTCCTGGCGGGTGGTGCGAGTGGACGGCTGAAGGGCGGGCGTCAGCTCGTCGACCCGAAGGACACGCCCGTCACGAACCTCTTCATCAACATGCTGGACACGATTGGCGTCCCCGCGGACACCATCGGCGACAGCACAGGAAGACTCCAGGGGCTCACGGATCTTTAGGCCAGGTCGGCCGGGTGAGCCAGGTAGGAAGCCCCGGCCGGCTTACCAGGCCTACCAGGCCCACCCGCCTTCGAGACGTGCGCTAACGTCTCCGACTCTCCCGATGTCCCTGCTCGTATCCCCGCTGGAAGCCGTCGCGGTACTCACGCTTGTAGACATCGCGCGAGCCGTAGCGGTCGTTGTAGTCGTGATCGCCCTCGCGGTAGCGCTTCGCGCGACGCGGATCGAATGCGTCGCCATCTCGCGCATCGTCGCGCCCCTGTTCGTAGCCGTCGCGGTAGCCGTTGTCGAATGCTGGCGACCCGAACCGCCGGTCGTCGCGTGAACCGGGATACCTGCGCGCCTCGGGATCTCGACCGCCCCAGCGACCGTCGCGACTCGACCCGCGCGCGAATTGCCAATACGCATCGCCGTATCCGGCCGCGAAGCCGTCGCGGTAGATCCGGCGGTACGCGTTGCGGTTGCCTCCTCGGTAGCCCTGGTCTGCGTCGCGATAGTCGCCGTGCCGGGAGTAGTCATACGGCCGAGCGCGCCGCGCGTCGTCGCGGCCGTGCTCGAAGCCCTCGCGATATCCGATGTCGTAGGCTCGGTCCTCGATGACGACACGGTTGGTCGGGTAACGAGACCAACCGTGCGATGATGCGCAGGCGGGGGTGGCGGTGGCCACGACCCCTGCCAAGAGGAGAACGGAAAGGTGTCGGTGCATCTTGAACATGTGCGAACCCTTGGTCCTGTCAACACGACGGCGCATGTTCGAGAGGGGTTCAAGCGAAGTGCCAGCCGTGAATCGGCCGATTGCCGTTGATTTTCGAGGACGCCGACGGCCGAGGTCGGTCGGACGCGGCCCCGCTGTCCACTGAACAGGGCAGCGCGTTGAGGTCCTTCGAATCAGGTACACTCACGCGCCGAGAGCCAGGAGGACCCATCCAGATGCCGATCGCACACTGTCGACGCGTGGTCGTGTTGCTGTGTGTCGCGGTGGCGAACGTCATTACGTTCCAGGCAGACCTGCCCGCGCAGAGTGGCGCGAATCCGTATCGCCCGGTCGACGGGCTCCAGGCAGGGCAGGGCCCCGGCCGGATGGGAGGACCGTGGGCGAAGCTGCCGGCCGGTCGGAGGATGGGCTCGCCAGGCGGCATCGAGATCGACGTGGACGGCGCGCACCTGTGGGCGATCGTCCGCTGCGGCAACGACGGCACCCCGCTCGGGAGCCAAACGTACTGCGACGGCTCGGACCTGAATCCGATCCTCAAGTTCGACCCACAAGGCAACGTCGTCGCACAGTTCGGGAGCCGCCTGTTCTCCTGGCCGCACGGACTGCACGTCGATCGCGAAGGCAACCTGTGGGTGACCGAAGCAGGCGCCGGACAGAACACGCCCGGCGCACCGAAGCCACCCAAGCCGATCGGTCATCAGGTCTTCAAGTTCTCACCCGCCGGGAAGCTCCTGATGACGTTGGGTGAGGCCGGCGTCCCCGGCAACGACGCCTCGCACTTCAACGCCCCGAGCGACGTCATCACCGCTCCCAACGGCGACATCTTCGTCGTCGACGGTCACAACGCGGACGGCAACAATCGAATCGTGAAGTTCGCGAAGGACGGAACGTTCATCAAGTCGTTCGGCTCGACCGGGTACGGTCCCGGCCAGCTCCGCGGACCGCACGCGATCGCCATGGACGCCAGCGGTCGGCTCTTCGTCGCCGATCGCCAGAACCAACGTATCGTGATCTTCGACCAGGACGGAAAGTACCTGGCGCGCTGGACTCAGTTCGGGATGCCGAGCGACATCGCCATCGACGCCAACGGCAAGATCTACGTCGCCGATTCCGAGTCAGACATGAACGAGAACCCAGGCTGGGAGAAGGGGATTCGGATCGGTGATGTGAAGACCGGGTGGGTCGAGACCTTCATCCTCGATACTGGTGACAACCCACCCATCACCGCCGGTGGCAGCGGGGCAGAGGCTGTGGCCGTGGATCGCCAAGGCAACATCTTCGCCGGTGAGCCACGTCCTCAGCGGCTGATCAAGTACGTGAAGGTAAGGTAGAGACGCGCGCCCAACATCCGCGCGACACTCGGAACTCAGAACTCAGCGCTCAGCGCGGCTTCCACGTGACCGCCATCACCGCGGACATCTACTCGGCGACGACTGCGAGGACCTCGATCTCGATGAGAAAGTCCGCGTTCGCCAGCCGCGCTACTTGCACGAGGCTGCTGGCCGGCAGCGCCGCCGCTGTGAAGTACTTCGATCGGATGTCGCGCATGACCTGTACCTGGGATACGTCGAATCATCGACCGTCCTCCTTTGACACGGCTCCGCTCACACCGCTCCATCCGCCGAAGGGTGGCCCGTGCTCTGGTGGACTCGGGGAATGTCTCGTGACAGAATCTGCGAGCGCAGGCTAGTCGGTTCACAAGCAGCAGTCCATGCGTTCAGCATTCAACGACGGTGAAGGCTGTATGTCGAAAACATCACTGCGGTGCCTGATAGCGGTTGCGCCAATGGCCGCGCTGTGGCTGTGGACGACCTCGCCGGTCGCCGCGCAGGTTGGTGCGAACAACAACGAGTGGCGGACCTACGGTGGTGATCTCGGGAATAGGCGCTACTCGTCCCTCGACCAGATCAACGCTGGCAACTTCAGCAAGCTCGAGGTCGCCTGGCGGTTCAAAACCGACAATTTCGGCCCGCGCCCCGAGTTCGGTCTGCAGGGGACGCCGCTCATGGTCAACGGGGTCCTCTACGCGCCTGCCGGCACGCGCCGTGCGGTTGTGGCGCTCGACGCCGCCACCGGCGAACTCCTGTGGTCGTACAGCCTGAACGAAGGCAAGCGTGCAGAAGCCGCCCCACGCCGCCTCTCAGGCCGTGGCGTCGCGTACTGGACCGACGGCAAGGCGGAGCGCATCATCTACGTCACGCCTGGCTATCAGCTGATTGCGCTGGATGCGAAGACCGGCAGGCCGATTCCCAGCTTCGGCAACAACGGCCTCGTCGATTTGAAGCGCGACAACGATCAGGTGATGGATCCGATTACCGGCGACATTGGGCTCCATGCGCCACCGATCGTCGCCAGGGACACGATTCTCATCGGTGCTGCGCACACGCCAGGCGGAGCGCCCAAGAGCCGCCGGAATGAGAAAGGGTACGTCCGCGGGTACGACGTGCGGACCGGCAAACGCCAGTGGATCTTCCACACGATTCCGACGCCCGGGGAGTTCGGGAACGACACGTGGGAAAAGGACTCGTGGTCCTACACGGGCAACACAGGGGTCTGGGGCGTCATCACCGTCGACGAGGACCTGGGGCATGTCTATCTGCCCGTCGAGGATCCCACCGGCGACTACTACGGAGGGCATCGTCCCGGAGCCAATCTCTTCTCCTCGGGCCTGGTGGCACTGGACATCAAAACGGGCAAGCGAGTCTGGCACTATCAGTTCATCCATCACGACATCTGGGACTGGGATGTTCCCTGTGCCTCGATCCTCACCGACCTCACGGTGAACGGCCGCACGGTCAAGGCCATCGCGCAGCCGACTAAGCAAGGCTGGGTGTACGTGTTCGATCGCGTGACCGGTCAGCCGGTCTGGCCGATCGAGGAGCGGCCGGTGGCCCGTGGTGATGTGCCGGGCGAGTGGTACTCACCGACGCAGCCTTTCCCGACCCGGCCGCCGGCGTTCGAGCGCCAAGGTGTCTCAACCGACGATCTCATCGACTTCACGCCGGAGCTCCGGGCGGAAGCGATCAAGATCGCGTCCAGGTACAAGATGGGCCCGATCTTCACGCCGCCCGTCGCGAGTCGGTGGGAAGGTCCGCTGGGGACGCTCGTGCTGCCCGCTGTGTCCGGCGGAGCGAATTGGCCAGGTGGCGCGCTCGATCCCGAGACGAAGATTCTCTTCATCTTCTCGAATACCGAGATCACCCCTCTCGGGCTCGTGCGTGACAAGGCAAAGTCGGATATGGACTATATCCGCGGGACCGCTGCAGACCCGAAGTCGCCGACACCGACGGCAAGCACCGCGGGAGGTGAGGGCGGAGGCGGCATCACCGTTCAGGGGCTGCCCCTAGTGAAACCGCCCTGGGGACGGATCACCGCGATCGATCTGAACAAGGGCGAGATCGCCTGGCAGATCGCACACGGCGAAACGCCCGACAACGTTCGTCAGCACGCGGCGCTCAGAGGTCTGAGCATCCCGCGAACCGGTCGGATCGGGCGCATCGGCGTTCTGGCGACCAAGACGCTCCTGATCGCCGGCGAAGGCGGCTTCTTCACGACGCCAACTGGGCAGCGAGGGGCGATGCTCCGAGCGTATGACAAGGCGACCGGCAACGAGGTCGGAGCGGTCTACATGCCAGCACCACAGAGCGGTTCCCCGATGACGTACATGCTGAACGGCATGCAGTACTTGGTTGTGGCGATCAGCGGCGCCAACTACTCGGGCGAATACGTCGCGTTCAGATTGCCTTCCGGGCCGTCGTAGAACCGGCCGAGGGCTGTTCTGTCCCAGGAAGAGAGACGTCTCCGATGCACAGGCGAGGTTGGCTCGATCGCGCGGTGATGCTGAGCGTGGGTTTGACGCTGGCGGTGACACCCATTGCCAGCCAGAGCCGCACCTACCGTGCGCCGCGTACGGCGGACGGTAAACCCAACTTCAACGGCATCTGGCAGGCTCTTAACGAGGCTCACTGGGATATCGAGAGTCATGCCGCCGCTCCAAGCCCCGTGCTGGAGCTCGGGGCAGCCCATGCGGTTCCAGGCGGCCTCGGGATCGTCGACGGGACCATTCCCTACAAACCAGAGGCGCTGACCAAGAAGCGAGAGAACCACGCGAACCGGCTCAAGCTGGACCCGGAGATTAAGTGCTATCTCCCTGGCGTGCCGCGCGCGAACTACATGCCGTATCCATTTCAGATCATCCAGGGCTCAGAGTACATCATGATGCTCTACACGTTCGCTGGAGCGGTGCGCACCGTCTACATGGACAACCACAAGGACGCGCCCGCCGACAGCTGGATGGGATGGTCGAACGGACACTGGGAAGGAGAAACGCTGGTTGTCGACACCAAGGGGTTCAATGGCCAGACGTGGTTCGACCGGGCAGGAAACTTCCACAGCGATGCGCTGCATGTGGTCGAGCGATACACCGCGACGAGCCCTGACCACCTGCTGTATGAAGCCACGCTCGAGGATCCCAACGTCTTCACGCGGCCGTGGAAGATTAGCATGCTCCTCTATCGCCGGCTGGACAAGAACACCCAGATCATGGAATTCCGGTGCGTGGAATTCGTCGAAGAGTTGATGTACGGGCATCTCCGGAAGCCGCCACCCAGATCACCGAGTGAAGGAGGGGTCACACGATGAGCCAGCGATTTCGTGCGGGGAGCGGTTTCGTGATTGCCGCCATGCTCTCGGGCCTGGCGACGATGTCCGTTGCCGGGCAGAGTCGCGCGACTGCGAAAGCGTACACCGCACCGCGCACCCCCGACGGCCAGCCCGATCTGCAGGGCATATGGACGAACAACACCTTTACGCCTCTCGAGCGACCGAAGGGTGTGACGAAGGAGTTCTACACCCGCGAAGAAGCGCTCGAAGTCATCAAGCGAGCGACACTCGTCGAGAGTGAGCAGACCGAGCCGGGCACGGTCGCCGACGTGCACTATGACTTCACGCAGTTCGGGCTCGACCGGAGTCAGGAAACGATGGCCCTGAACCTTCGCACCTCGCTCATCGTCGACCCACCAGCCGGACGACTTCCGCCCCTGTCCGTGGAAGGGCAGCGGAGAGCCGCCGACCGTGCGGCCGCGAGAAAAGCCAGAGGTGGGACCCACGATGCGGTCCAGAACGAGCCTCTGGGCGCGCGCTGTATCCTGATGGACCGCAACGGCCCGCCGATGCTCGCCGGGGCCTACAACAACGGCTATCAGATCATGCAAGCCCCAGGCTACGTGATGATTCTCACCGAGATGCTACACGACGCCCGCATCATTCCGCTCGACGGACGTCCACACTTGCCAGCCAACGTCCGCCAGTGGACGGGAAGCTATCGCGGTCGTTGGGAGGGCCAGACGCTGGTGGTTGAAACGACGAACCTCACGGACAAGTTCGCGTTTCAGGGCGCGAGCGAGAACATGCGGCTGATCGAGCGCTTCACGCGCACCGCGGAGGACACGATTCTTTATCGGTTCACGGTCGAGGACCCTGCGACGTGGACGAGTCCCTGGTCTGCGGAAGTGCCGTGGAAGCGCACGACTGGCCCGATCTTCGAGCACGCGTGTCACGAAGGGAACTACGGCCTGTACAACACCCTCGCGGGCGCGCGGGCCGAGGAGAAAAAGGCCGCCGGGGAAGCGGAGAAAAAGGAAACCTCGAAATAGGAGGGTGTTTCAATGCGAATGAGGCGAGCGGTTGTGGGTGTTGCCGCCGGCGTGCTGCTGGCCGCGGCGCCCGTGATGGCGCACCATGCGTTTTCCGCGGAATTCGACATCAACAAGCCGATCAAGCTTCGCGGGACCCTCACGAAGTGGGAAATGATCAATCCCCACTCGTGGTTCCACTTCGACGTGAAAGGCGCGGACGGCAAGGTGGCCTCGTGGATGATCGAGGGCGGCAGCCCGAACCAACTCATCAAGCTGGGTGTGACCAAAAATACCCTGGCTGTTGGAACAGAAATGATCATCGAAGGCTATCAGGCGAAGGATGGAACCAACAAGGGTGTAGGCCGGAACCTTGTGCTCGCCAACGGGCAACGACTGTTTCTCGGCGGATCCGTGAATCAGTTGACGGACATCAAACCCGGCGCCAAGTAGCATTTCGCAGCCAGTGCAGCACGAGCTCCAGGTGGAATACGCGGTCGCACCGGGGTGGCCCCTCATGTTTCCTGTCGTCCACCGGTTCTTCCCGTAGAGGTAACTGGTCCTGCGAACCAAGCACGGCTCTCTCATGTGCGTTCTGGTTGCCGCGGTGTTCTTGGCCGGCGCTGTGCCGGGTCCGCGGGCGGCCGGCCGGCAGGCGAGCGACGCCAACGTGCCGAGCCTACCGTACAGGCTGCTGGACTGGCCGACACCGCCGACAGCCGCAGCGGGAGTGCCTGGCGCATGGAACTTCATCCAGGTGGCCTCCGTGGCGGTGACGCTGCGAGGTACCGTCCTGGTCTTTCACCGCGGCGCGCATCCGTTGATGGAATTCGACAGCGGTGGGAGATTGCTCCGCTCGTGGGGCGACGGCCTCTTCAGCGAGGGCAAGGTCGCGGCCATTCCGCAGGCGCACTGGACTGATGACACATCTCATTACTCTGCGGTGTACGGACCGGCCGGCTGCGCGTCCTGCGGTGTGCATTCGGTGCGCGTGGATCCCCAGGGCAACATCTGGTTGGTCGATGCGCCCGGCCATGTCATCTACAAGCTGAGTCCAGAGTTGAAAGAGCTCATGCGCCTCGGGACGAAAGGCACGCCTGGATCAGGTCGCAACACCTTCAATCTTCCGACAGATGTGGCGTTCGCCCCCAACGGGGACGTGTACGTCACGGACGGCTATGGGAACGCGCGCGTGGTCAAGTATTCGCGCGACGGTGCATACCTGCTGGAGTGGGGAAGACGAGGCAAGGGCCCCGGTGAGTTCGGGCTGCCCCACAACGTCGTAACGGATCGAGAAGGCCGCGTGTACGTGAGCGATCGGGACAACCAGCGGATCCAGGTGTTCGACTCGAAAGGGACGTTTCTGACGCAGTGGGTCGGGACGGGCGGCGTGTCGGGACTGGCGATGACGAAGGATCAGCACATCTGGGCGGGAGGTGTTCTCCGAGACCTCGAGGGGAAGGTGCTGGGAAGACTCTTGGGGCCGGGCGTCGCAGGGGGACACGGCGTTGCCGTCAGCGAGTCTGGCGATGTCTACATCGCTCAGCTCAGCGGCGTCGTTCAGAAATTCGTCAAGCCGTAGTACGTCACGCTAGAGCGCTTTTCGTTGCGGTCTGGCGAGCAACCCGAGGGTTGTCCGCGTGCGGCGGAGCGCTTTGCCACGAAGGCACGAAGCTCGTCGTCGCACGAGCGGCCGGCTTCGCCGGACACGAGGCGTCCGTCGACACGTGCCGCGAACACGCACCTCTAAGGCGTCACGTGTCGGGCGGACGCCTCGCGTCCAGCGGCGCCGCGTCGCGGCGCGTGCGACACCGCCCGACAACGGCTGGGTGGGACCTTCGTGTCTTCGCGCCTTCGTAGCCATCCTCTGTCCCCACGCCCATGACACACCGCACGAAGACACCGCCCCGGCGGAGCGACAGCGTCGTTCATCCGCTAAGACAATTGAAAAACGCACTAGGCCAACGCTAGGCCGACGTTGCCGTTGGCCCACGCGCTTGTGGCGGTTGCCGGCCACGGCCCGCCAATACTCGAGCTGGTTTTCCGTCCTGGCCGAAGGTCCGGCACGGACCACGCGCGTGCGGCCCACGGGCGGATCACTTACGCTATAAGATCACCGCGCGGGCGCGGTTTCTGGACGAACATCCCGCCGCACAGTCGTACGCGCATGGGTGTTGCTCCGTCGCGACATAATGGCTCAACGGACTTGGGGGTGCGACATGACCGATCGAAGACTCGCACACATGTTCTTTTTCGTGTGGTGTCTGACCGGAGCGACCGCGTTTGGGCAGCAGGGATTCGCTGAACTTCGGGGCCGCGTCGTGGACCAGCAGGGTGAGGCGCTGCCGGGTGTGGCCGTGCTCATCACGAACCAGGACACAGGCGTCTTCCGTGAGGTCGTATCGGGTGGGGACGGCAGTTATTTCGCGGGGCAACTGCTCCCCGGGACCTTCGCGATCACGGCGTAGCTCGAGGGCTTCCGCCGTTTCGAACGTCGGGACTTCGTCGTCGGTGTCGGGCGCACGGCCACGCTCGAAGTGACTCTGGAGGTTGGTGCACTCGAGGAAACGGTGACGGTATCGGCGACCACGCCGCTCGTGGACTTGACCTCGGCGGAAGTGGGCGGCACGATCTCGCGCGCCGAGTTGACGGACTTGCCGACCGGCAACCGGAGCTACTTCGCGTCGGTGGCCCTGTTGCCCGGCATTCAGTTCACGCCCTCATCCAGCCTCGGCAACGACACGATGGTCGCCAACGGCCAGACGACAGGCGGCAACTCGGTCGCCGTGGACGGCGGGACCAACAACGACGACTCGAGCGGCACCGGCGCCGGCGGACAAGTGCGTATTCCCCTCGAGGCGGTCCAGGAGTTCCAGGTACTGACCAACCAGTTCGACGCCGAGTTCGGCCGCTCGCGGGGCGCGATCATCAACGCGCTCACCAAGCAGGGCAGCAACCAGTTTCGCGGTGTCGGGTACTACTACGGCACGAGCGAGGCGATGACGGCCAAGGACTTCTTCGTCGCGCAGAATCCATCGCTCTCGAAGCCAAAGACCAACAAGCAGGAGTTCGGCGGAACACTTGGTGGGCCGATCATCCGCAACAAGATGCATTTCTTCTTCAGCGCCGAGCAGCAGTTGGTCAACCCGAGCCGGGCCCGCACCTACGCGAATCGCCCTGACCTGAGCTTCACGATCTCGGAGAACTGGAAGGCCTTGAACACGCTCATCCGTCTCGACCATCAGATGAACGCCAACAACTCCTGGGCGTTCCGATGGGTACGGGAGGATGCGCCGCAGTTCAGCCTCATCGGCGACCGAACGGCCACCCTCGACACGCTCGAGGACGAAACCGACAACGATCAAATCTTCGTCGGGACCTACACGCGCCTGTTCGGGAGCGCGGCCGTGAATACCGTTCGCAGCACCTTCACGAGCGAGTCGTTCTGGCGCGGGAATCCGTGCTGGCGGCGGACCCGGGACATGGCACAGTGTCCGCCGGAATTCGAGCACTTGGCCTTCGACACCAACCAGCGTGCCGATTCGTCCGGTCGAGACAATGAGAACTTTCAGCTCAACGACACGTTCTCATGGTTCGTGCCGAATCTCAAAGGAAGCCACGATTTCAAATTCGGGGGCACGTATCACCGGACCAGACTGACGCCTGGCATCCAGCCCAACCTCGGTGGCACGTTCCGTTTCTCGACCGACCAACTCTTCAACGCCGCCGATCCGCGGACCTACCCGGAGCGTTTCATCGTGCGGGTCGGCGACCCGAGAGGGTTTACGTTCGATGTGAAGACGCACACCTATGAGCTGTTCTTCCAGGACAAGTGGGTCATCAACAAAAGGATGACGCTCGGGCTCGGGCTGCGATATGACCTCGAGGTGTTCCCCTTCCAGATCAACGACAACCCGCTCATCCCATCGGGCGACTACCCCGTGGACAAGAACAACTTCTCGCCGCGCACCTCGTTCGCCTATGACGTTCAGGGGGATGGCAAGTCGGTGCTGCGCGGTGGCTATGGGATCTTCTACGACAAGACGCTCATCGAAGCTATCGACAACATCTTGGAGTTTCGCAAGTTCTCCACGTCGTTCGAGCGCTCCTTCCCGCTGAACGAGGTCGACCCCGGGCCGTCGCGCGGCCAGCGTCCAACCGATCCGTTCTTGGTCAACGGTCCTGTCGTCGACCGCGCGGCGCTCAACGTTCTCTTTCCCCCCGGTTCGGCGATCAGGAGCACGGGCACCGTGTTCTTCGATACCCTCAACCGCGAGCAGCCGTGGATGCACCAGCTCACAGTGGGCTACGAGAGGCAGCTGCATCCGGCCATCTCGGCGTCAGCCGATTACGTGCGGATGCTCGGGCGCGACATGCACCTCAGGTACGACCTGAATCCTGGACTCCGCGTGGACACGTCGCGCGGCGGCCGGCTCGAGCGGCGGGATGCGTTCGGCCTGTTGGGCGAGCCGTATGCCGCTGCCGTCATGGTCGAAGACAGCCTCGGCTCGACGCGGTACGACGGGCTCAATCTGATGCTGGAGAAACGGTACTCGAGCAACTGGGCCGGTCGGGTCTCCTACGCGCTCTCGAAGTCCCAGGGAAATACGTTCCAGCAGTTCGATACCGTCAACACCCAGGTGCTCAACAGCTTGAGCCTCGACCAGAACTGGCAGCCCGCGGGCTCGGATCGGCGTCACGTGCTCACCGTCAGCGCGCGGGCAGAAGTGCCCTACACGGGAGGCGTGACCGCAAGCGGCGTGCTGCGGTACATGAGCGGATTGCCCTTCACCATCCACGACACGACGTTCGATGTGGACCGCAACGGCATTCTGTTCGATCCGATCGCGGCTGGCACGTATAGCGGTGCGGCGGGGAACCCCAACGCCCTCACCGTCCAAACCGTGGGTGGATACGGCGGCGCGCGCGGGCCGGAGTTCATGCAGCTCGACCTGCGCTTCGGCTATCGCCTGCGGCCGCGGCCCGAGTCGACGCTCGACATCTTCCTCGACCTGTTCAACATCACCAATCACGCGAACTTCAACAATCCCACCGGCGATCGCCGGTTGACCAACTTCTTGATCTTGCAGACGCTGTTTGCGGGCAGCGGATTTCCGCGGCAGGGACAAGTCGGCATTCGGTGGGCGTTCTGAGACGCGCTTGTCACCGCGGCCCGCGGTACGGGCGCCGCCGCGTGTAGAGCTCGAGGCGACGCTGGATCGACTGCTCGAGCTCGCTCCCCCGTGCGTCGGCGGAAAGCGCTGCGAGGGCCCGGCGAGCCGCCGCGACGGCTCGATCGAACTGGTCGGCTGACGCGTAGGCGACGGCGAGCACGTCGAGAACCGCGATGTCCTGTCGCTCGGGCGCACGGGAAGCCCGTTCCGCCAGGCGAACGGCTTCGCGCGGATCGCGAAGGTTCGCGCTCGGGTGTGCGGCCAAAAGCCATGCAAGCTCCACGAGCGCGTCAAAGGCATCCGGCTGTTGGGCGAGGGCGAGCCAATAGTACGCGATCGCCTCCTCGGCGTCCCCTTGCTCCGCCAGTGCGCTCGCGAGGTTGTACAGCGTGTCGGCGTTGTCCGGGCGAAGCTGGAGTGCCTGACGGAAGTGGCGAGTGGCCTCTGCCGCCTTTCCCTGCAGTCGCAGCGCCGCTCCCAGGCCGTTGTGCGCCGCGACATACCCTGGATCCAGCCGTAGCGCGTGTTCGAGATGGCGGATGGCTTCCTCGTAATCTCCCAACTGCGTCAACGTGGTCCCGAGGTTGTACTGGGCGGCGGCGGACTCTGGCCGCAAGCGTGCCGACTCCCGGAAGTGCGCCACGGCCTCGGCCACCTTGCCGAACTGCAGGTAGTGCAGTGCCACCTCGTCGTGCTCCATCACCTGGTCGGGATCTGCCGCCAGAATCATCTCGGATCCGACGATGTCTTCGGCCAGCTCCCGGCGTCGGCGGTCGTCGTTGAGAGTCCGGAGATCCGCGGCCGTGCGTGGCACGACCTGAATCCACAGGTCGCCCATTTCGGTAGACGACCGCTGGCCCCATGTCACGTGCTTCGGCGGTGAGCTCGGATTGCGCCTGTTGCCGGCGGAGTTGTCGTAGGTGATTTCCATCGTGAGCTCGGTCCCGCCGGGCAGGACGAACGGCTGCGCGTACTCGTAGAAGTCCTGCCAGTCGAAATGATCGTAGGCAGCATTAGCGGGGGTCTGGGTTAACCGAACGCCCCTTATCGAACCGACCAGCCCCTCTCCCGGTTGGCGCCGAGAACCGCTTCGAGCCCGGTCCCCAGGATCGCGGGCAGCTTCGGTTAACCCAGACCCCCGCTAATGCTGCCTACGATCCGAGGCCGTAGAGCGGATCAGCGTGTTTCTCCCAAACATTCGTGGTGTGAAGCTTTAGCTTCGTTTCCTACTTCCAGGCGATCTCCATCCCGAAGAAGTGTACGAAGACCTGGCGTGTCGGCCGGTTCTTCGGGTTCTGCTGCGGGCTCCGGATGTAGAAGTCGATCTGCTGCGTCGC
>VFZL01000054.1 GCA_016871175.1 Acidimicrobiia bacterium
GTTCGCCAGTCGGCCGGCGATCGGGGTGCCCTGCGCTCGACGACGGGACGTCGAGGCTAGCCCGCGCGGTTGTGATGGGCCGCGACTGCAGCAGCCACAGCTGCTCATCGTCAACGGCCCACTCGACGTCTTGCGGGATGCCAAAATGTTCTTCGACTCGAAGCAGGGCGCCTGCGAGCTGCCGGACCGTGGAGTCGGAGAGTGGAGGGCGACCATCTAGGACGGTACGTTCGACCAGGCTGCCATCGGCTTTTCGCAACCGATAGTGATCGGGTTCGATGCGGCCGCTGACAAGCGCCTCGCCGAGCCCGGGCGCGGCATCGATGACGAGCTCCTCCGCTCCGCTGACTGGATGAACCGTGAAGGCCACACCCGAGATCACGGCGTCAATCATCGGCTGGATGAGCACCGCGGCCCGCGCCTCGTCCGCAAGGCCATGCGAGGCGCGATAGGCACGTGCCTGTTCGCTCACGGTCGACGCGAGACACGCTCGCACCGCGGAGACGATGTCCGACCGCTCGACGTTCAGAAACGTCTCGTGGATGCCGGCGAACGAGTGGCCAGCCGCATCCTCTCCGACGCCGGATGAACGGACCGCGAAGCGCTGATCGACCGGCCAGGTCCGAAACCAGGCGTGGTCAACGATACCGTCGACATCAGCCGGGCGTGTGTCGGCCGTCACGATCAGACCATCGGGAACGGGGAAGCCGGCGCGTCTCAGTCGCGCGCAGTTGAGCGCCTTGCCGCCGACGTTCGACTCATCAGCGGGTCCGACGTTTTGCAGCGTGACCAGCATTGACCGTGCATCTTACGCCCCCGCACGTCCGTCCCTGTGACCAATTCTCGTCTTGGGCCCGAACGAATTCTGCTCCGCGACCTCTGGATCGAGCTGTGCAGTCAACGTCGCGACCTCGATCCCGCCGGCTCTCCACGACCATCGGTGTAGATGGTGCGTGCCGGTGTCCTTCCTTCCGGGGCTGCTGTCTGTGTGGGCGGTGACGCCGCTACTGTACGCCGACGATTGTCCCATCCGCGAGGAGATCGATATCCTCGGCGTGCGGGTGCCGAGGCAGACCTGGCATCGTCGTGATCTCACCAGTCAGTGGAACCAGGAATCCTGCGCCCGCGGCGATCCGGAGCTCACGCACCGTCATCTCGAAGTCGCGAGGGCGCCCGATCAGCCTGTCGTCATCCGACAACGAGAGGTGCGTCTTGGCGACATACACGGGGAGCTCCCCAAAGCCGAGCGCGACCGCCTGGTCGAACTGCTTCTTGGCGGTCACCGAGAAATCGACGTCCTGCGCACCGTAAATGGTGCGAGCGATGCGACGGACCTTCTCCATGGGCGGGTCGGACAGCTCGTAGATGAAGCGCGGCTGCGGGCTTGCGGTCTCGGCCCGCGCCAGGATGGCGCGTGTGACGTCGAGCGCGCCTTCGCCGCCGCGCGAATAGACGTCAGCCAAGCCGACCTCGACGCCCTCCTGCCTCAAGTGCTGCACGACCGATGAAAGCTCATCGGCCGAGTCCTCTCCCCGCACGTTGACAACGACCACCGGCTCGAGCCCGAATTGCCTGACGCTGTCGAGGTGCTTGTCGAGGTTGTCCATGCCACGCTCGAGCGCGGGCTGGTTCGGCCGAGCGACCTCTGCGACACGGACGCCGCCGTGGAACTTCAGCGCGCGAAGCGTCACGACGAGCACGATGGCGTGCGGCCAAAACCCCGCCGCGCGGCACTTGATGTCGAGGAACTTCTCTGCGCCGAGATCGAAGCCAAACCCGGCCTCAGTGAACACGACCTCCGCACGCTGCAGCAGCAACCGCGTGGCCACGACGCTGTTGCAGCCGTGCGCGATGTTTCCAAACGGCCCGCCATGGACAACGGCCGGCGCCCCCTCAGTGGTCTGCACCAGATTCGGCAGCATCGCATCGCGCAGCAGCGCGGCCATGGCGCCTTCGGCTGACAGATCTGCCGCACGCACCGGAACGCCGTCTCGACTGAACCCGACGATCATCCGACCGAGCCGCGCCTTGAGGTCCGCGTAATCGCGCGCGAGGCACAGAATCGCCATCACCTCGCTGGCCGCCGTGATGTCGAAGCCGCCTTCGCGCGGGACGCCCATCGTCCGGCCGCCGAGCCCGCTCACGGTGCGGCGGAGAAACCGATCGTTCATGTCCATCACGCGCCTCAGAACGATCTGGCGCGCGTCAAGCCGCGGCGGCTGCTCGAAGTACACGTCGTTGTCGGCGAGCGACGCCAGCAGGTTGTTCGCTGCGCCGACCGCGTGGATGTCGCCCGTGAAATGAAGGTTGATCCGTTCCGACGGCACCAGCATGGAGCGGCCGCCACCAGTGCCGCCGCCTTTGGCGCCGAAGACCGGACCGAGCGACGGCTCGCGCAGGGCGCACGAGGCCCGAACCCCGAGGCGTCGGGCGGCCTGGGTCAGGCCGATGACGCAGGTCGTCTTTCCCTCGCCAGCCGGCGTCGGATTGATGGCGGACACGATCACGAGCCGACCACGTGCATCCGCATCGGTGAAGGCTACATCGGCCGCGACCTTCGCGACTCCGGGTCCCTACGCGTGAAGATCGCGGGAGCCGAACCCCAAATCAGCCGCTACGTCGTCGATCGGTCGCATCAGGCGAAGAATGGCAGCGTATCACCAATTGGTCGGCTCCGCCCTGAACCCGGCCCGTGGCGACGCGGACGCGAGGCCCCAGCCGGTTTCCGCTGGCGCTAGGAAGAGCGAGGCTGCTATAACGCGGTCAGGGCACCGGTCAGCTGTGAGGCCCGCCAAGCCGTGACGGGCATGCCGGCCGCGCCCGCGCCGCAGGAGGCATCGATGGTCGCGTGGAATCGCGCAAGCGTGCTAGCCGTCGCCATGGCGTTGGCCGGCCAGGGAATCGTTCTCGGACAAACGCGCGTCGATCCGCCAGGCTTCGCGCGGCCGACCCCGGCGGCACAGCGTGTAGCTCCCCTCCCCGACGCTGAATGGAACGACGCACACAGGGCGCTTGCCCAGAAGTACGCCAGGTACGGCGCGCCGGACAACGCGTTCAAGACACTGCTGCGCGTGCCGGAGCTCGCCGACGGCGTCATGCCGTACACCATCTACCTCTCGGAAGACTCGATCCTCACGCCCAGACAGCGGGAGCTGCTCATCTTGCGTGCGGCGTGGCTGGGTGGGAATCAGACCGTGTGGTCGCGACACGCCCCGCGAGCGCGAAGAGCCGGGATGACAGACGCAGATCTCCGTCGTCTGGCAGAGGGTGGCTCGGCCAAGGGTTGGGACCCTCTCGAGGCGACCTTGCTCGGTATGGCGGATCAATTGTTCCGCAACGCCTCGGTGACCAACGCCACGTGGGCCGAGCTCTCGAAGACGTTCGACACGTTTCGCCTGATGGACGCAGTGGAGACGGTCAATCACTTCGTCGTGCTGTCGCTCATCTACAACTCCTATGGCATCCAACCGGAGGCTGGCGCGAAGGACCGCATTCCGGCCGATGTGCCCTACCGGATCACCGTGCCGCCACGCGAGCCCGCTCTGGCGACACCGCGCGTCGTGGCGCCGCCCGGACAAGGCATCGCCGTGGGGCGGACTTTCGGGCTGTATCCGACGCTCAGTCGCGCATGGAGTCCGCGGCAGACCTTCATCCTGCAACGGTCGCCGCTGACGCCTCGTCATCGCGAGATGCTGATCCTGCGAATGGGATGGAACTGCCAGTCGGAGTACGAATGGGCGCAACATGTGGGCCGTGTCGGGCGGGCACGCGAGTGGGGCCTGGAACCCAAACTGATCGCCCAGGGACCTGACGCACCTGGTTGGGATGCGACCGAGAAGACGATTCTTCGTGCATCCGATGAACTGTACCGCAACGCGGTCGTGTCGGATGGCACATGGAAGACGCTGGTCGACCTGTTCGGTGTCCCGTGGGCGATGAGCGCGGTGTTCACGACGAGCGACTACGGCGCGATCTCGCGGTCGCTGCTGACATACGGCGTGCCGCTCGAGCCTGGCGATGAGCGATTCCCCACGTTTTGATCACTCACCGTGACGAGCCGGTGAAGCGAGTCCGCTTCCCACCCGGCACCAGATCGTGTGCTCACGCCGGAGCGTCAGTCGCCCTGTGCCCCCATGAGGATTTCCATGTCTCGGCTCGAGACTCTGCTGGGTCTCGCGTGGCCAGTCATCGTGTCGCGTTCGACGCAGGTCGTCGTCGGCCTGGCCGACGCGCTCATGGTGACCCAGCTCGGCGAGACTGCGCTTGCGGCCGTGACCACCGGCGCGCTGAACGCGGGCACCGGGTTCATTTTCCCCATGGGCGTCGCCTTCGTCGTCTCGAGCTTCAGCTCGCAGCTGACGGGAAGAGGCGACGCAGCCGGTGCGAGGCGGTTTGGGTGGTACGGGCTTGGCGTGGCCCTCATGGCGCAGGTGCTCGTGATCGCGCTGCTCCCGATGCTGTCGCGCCTTCTTTCCGCCAACGACTACGCGCCGGATGTCGAACGCGCGCTGAGTGTGTATCTCTCGATCCGGCTCCTGTCCACTGGAGCCGCTGTCGGCAACGAGGCGCTCGCGAGCTACTTCGGGGGAATGGGCAACACCGCCGTCGGCATGAAGGTCAATGTGACGGCGATGGTGCTGAACCTGCTCCTCAACTGGCTCCTCATCGATGGTCACGCGGGCTTCCCGGCGCTCGGCGTGGCCGGCGCCGCATGGGCGAGCACGGTCTCGACCAGCGTCGCCTTCGCCGTGTTCCTCATCGTCTTCATCCGCGTCGGCGGGGGATACGGTCCCCAGAACCTGCGGTGGCACGAGTTCGTGCGGCTTCTTCGCTTCGGTCTCCCGTCCGGGCTGAATTGGTCGTTCGAGTTCTTCGCCTTCGTCGCATTCGTCAACGTCGTGGTCGCTGGGCTCGGCACGGTGAATCTGGCGGCGATGATGGCGGTGATGCAACTGAACTCCTTCTCGTTCATGCCGGCGTTCGGACTCGGGTCAGCGGGCGCGATTCTGGTGGGCCAAGCGATCGGGCGCGGCCACAAGGACGAGGTTCCCCACATCCTCGCCCTGACGTTCGCGACCACCGCCGCGTGGATGGGCCTGGTCGGCCTGGCGTATCTGGCGATTCCAGAGCCGCTTCTGCGGCCGTTCGTGCCGGCGGGTCCCAACGGCGTCGGCTTTCTGACGGTTGGCATCCGCATGCTGGTGTTCTCGGCGCTCTGGCAGCTCTTCGACGCAGCGGGCATCACCATCAGCGAAGCACTACGCGCGGCTGGCGATACGGCCTACGCCATGTGGACGCGAGGCGTGCTGGCCTGGCTCGTGTTTCTGCCTGGAAGTTGGGTCACCGTGCGCTGGTTTGGCGGCGCGGTGCAGGGCGCCGTGGCGTGGCTGCTCGTGTATCTGGGGCTGCTGGCTCTCGTCCTGTTTCTTCGGTTCCGGAGCGGAGCCTGGCGCAACATCGCGCTCGTCGAGGAGACCCCCCAGTGAGGCCCCCGGTCTCGGCTTCGACGCCGGACGTATCGACGCACCGCGCGCCGGGGTGGGAGGGCATCGAGCGCCGCCAGTGAGCGACCACGCGTGGCGGGTCGCTCAGCGGTCATCCCGCTCGCGAGGACGACCTCGAGCGTCGGTGGTTTCGGGAGCGGATCGCTCGGCGGCCGACCGGATGACCGGATGCTCACGAATCGCCGGAGCGTATCGAACCAGAGGGCGCACCAAGGGAGACGGCCGCCGCAGTCAGACACCAGCCGAGGATCATCGGCAGCAGTCCGATCAAGTCCCAGCCACCATCGGCGCACCAGAGAAGCGGGGTCTCGAGGGTCGACGTCGCGGGGGTGGGACCAGAGTCGCCGTCGCATGCCCGCCAGCCGACGGGCAAGCCCAGCGAGCCGACTTGGGCCCGAAGCGTGCTGAACTGCGCGGCCCCAGCCTCCGGCAGCGACGTCTGTGCGACGGATTCCGCCTGTGCAGCGATCGTCTGTCGCAGCGCGCGGTCCCGCCAGAGCGACCGGGTAATGTGAAGCGCATCTATGTTCATGGTGACGGCCAACACCAGGCCGATCGCCGCCTGCCACTCGAGCGTGTGGCGCTTATACGCGCCCGACACGCGGTCCATCCCGTCGTTGAACCAGGTCTCGACGCGCTGGCGGAACTGGTCGATGTCCCCGGCGGCGTCCTCGAGCAACGGCGTGAGCGCGCCGGACAGCTCCTTCAGCGATTGATCCGCATGCGCCAGCGCATGCTTGACCTCTTGCGACCGTGCGAGAAACGCGCGGAGCTCGCGCGCGATCTCCTGAGGACTGCCAGTCTGGAAGCGTTCGAGCACCCCTTCCAGGGCGGCGCGACACTCCTTCCCCACCGGCGTGCCAGTAGGAATCGCGGCCACTGCCTCTGCCAGCGATGCACGTAACTCGACATACGTCTTGGCCTGCGAGGCGCGCTCCAGCCACGCCGCGACGGGAGCGACACCTCCCTGGAGGCTCGGAGGCGCGGCGTCCAGTACAGTTCCGACCTGAGACGTGAGACCGGCAAGTCGCGACGGATCAACGGACGAACACAATTTGCCGCGGAGCTCCTGCAGGCGCGCCGAAACACCCGCGAGCGCTGAATCCGATTCCAGGCGACTCAGCGCCTCCGAGAGCGCTCCTGCGAGCGCCGACGGATTATGCTCCGCCAAGTCAATGAGTCCGTTCACGCGTGCTTCGACGGTCGCCGCCATCGCGCGTGGTTGACGGATGACGTCGAGCAACGCCAGCGCAAAGGTTCGCGATGGGATGTAGGACGGCCCGTGCCCACGAACCAGGCCAATCTTCCAGAGGAAGCCGGACACCGGTCGCGCCACCGCGGGGAGCGGTGCGAGCCCCTTGATCAGTGGATGCCGGGACACCTGCTCTCGAGCGTCGGGGCTTCGAAGCAGCGTTTCGATGCCGGCCCAGAGATACTGCGCTCGCCATCCGAAGAGGCCCGCCAGCATCTCGCAGACGGAGCTCACAAGGAGGCTCAGCAGCAGGAACACCAACGACAGGCCGATCGCCACCTCGATCAACGGGGAATCCAGCATTGATCACCTCACGCGTTCAACCCGTCAAGGCCGCGTCTGACAAAAAGAGCTTTTCGACGGTTCGATCGCCGACCCGACTCATCAGGCGCAGCGTGGCGGCCGTTGCGCCAGTGGTCGACGGGCCACGGGACGCCAGACGCACCAGCCGGTCGAACATCACGAACAGCGTGTTCGCACCGACGTGACGCTTTCGTGACGTCTGATCGAAGTCATCGAACAGCTTCATCGCATGACCGAAACCGCACGCGCGGCAGTAGTCCTCGAGTGACTCACCGGCACGGTAGCGGCGGCTGGGCGACGACACGAGCCCCAATAATCGCAAAACGGCCCGTCGGGCCCTTTGTTAATCCACCCGAAACATCCGAGACACCTCGCCGAAAATCTCTCGTTTGTATCGTTGTCACAAACGAGAAAGGTCGGTTCGTGAACGCACAGAGAAAACCGTCGAGGCGCTGGTACAGGGCGATCACCATGACACTGGCCACCGTTCAGCGGCGACTTGACCTCTTTCAACGCCTCCACCGGCGCCGCAGGCTACTCCCTTCAGATGGGCGATCTCTACGCCGACCTCGCTCGACACGCAGAACGCGTGGCGGCTTCGATTCGGCCAGTCGAAGGTGCCGTTTGGCTCCGTGAACATGCAGTCCAGTCAGAACCGCGCACCACTGGAACGTCCAGATGCCTTGAACAGCGCCGTCGAAGGCGAGCGCGATTTGGGCGCCGCCCTGATGTGGCGTCACCAGAGGCGCGAAGGCGATTCCGAGACCTCACGGGGCTGGGGCTGAAGGGTTCCGGCGACTACGGCGTCGTGTCGGTCGGCGTCTATTCAGGTCAGGGCCTCAACCGGTCGGATCAGAACGCCCGCAAGTTCGCGCGCAATGCGCCGCGCACGCTCGTGAACGAGTTGGACTTCGGCCTCGAGTTCGCGCGCTGGTCCGAGTTCGAAGTCACCGGCATGTTCACACACACCTTCCGCCGCACGCGAACGTCCACCTTCCCCTACACCGACACCACGTCCGGCAACCGCATCGGCTTCCAGGTGCAGTGGAACTACTCGCTGATTCGGCGTTCAGACGCTCAACAAGCCGAAGCCACCGATCGCGGGCACGTTCTGCTCATCCAAAATGCGGCGCACCGCGTACTGGTTGGTGGTGCTGCCGGTCAAGTGATTGACGAGCACTTCCCCGAAGAGGTGCGGCACGACGAGCCGGCAGAGATCGATGTCCGCGTCGACCATCACCCGGTCCCGCGGCCGGGAGGCATAGCAGAGCTGCAGGTTCCCTCGGGGAAACGACGTCTGTTTGAAGCTGCCTTCCTTGAAACGATGCAGCGAGGCCGGGGCAGACTCGAACGCTCGATCGTTGCCAATGTCGGTGATGAGGGAACGGTCGGCCTCGAAGTACACCCGATCGGGGAACACGTGCGTCACGCGGATGTTGCGCCCCTTGATGAGCGGACGGCCCGAGGCCTTGGTCGCCTGCATGCGCGCGAAGATGTTGAGCAGTGCGAACAGCTGCACACCGCCGAGGCCCTCGTAGAGGTCAGGCGTGACGCACTCGGCACAGTCCCCCAACCGCGAGTGCGGCGGATAGACCGGTATGACGAGCTTGCGCAGGAGTTCGGACACGTCTTCAGCGACTTTGCGTGAGGCCTTAATGATCGGTGCGAACATCCCGAACTCCGGCCGCATGCGTCCCTCGGCCTTCTGGAGCTCCTTCATCAGGGTCTCCGGCGCCTGGCCGAGCCTTTTTCGGAGGGCCGCCGCATCTGACGGCCGGCCTTCGGCGAGATCGTTCAGCAGCAGATTGACGGCGGCGAACGCACTCGCGACGTCGTCCGCGATCCGCTGTATCGCCACCTCCTGCTCGGAGGTGATTTTCCCGGTTTGCACCACCGTCGTCAGCAGATCGGTGTAGCGCTTCCATTGGATCTTCTCGAAGTCCCACAGCTTGACGTTGACCTCGCGAAGCCCCTGGACGACGCTCGGAAACATGGCCGCGGCGACCAGTTGCGCCGCTTCGTCCAATGCCACGAGCGCGTCGCCGAACGTCACCCGAACGAAATGCTGCTTCTGGACTGCCGTGCCGAGCTCTCGCAGGGCCGACGCCAGACGGGCGGATTCGCCCTACAGCCGGACCTGCATGTCGACGATGTGGAGCGAGGTGCGCTCGATGAGCACGAACGTTCGAGCGATGGCGTCGGCGGCGGCGCGCCCGCGTCCGGCGATCGCCAGCAGATCGTCGAGCGCTTTGCGGGGCAGACGGGTCGCATCGGCGGGCGTCGCATTCACTAACTCGACAAAAGCCGTGAGCTGTCCGTTGAATGGCGACAGCGTCCCGAACACACGATTCGCGAAATCCGGCATACTGACTGGCGGTTGTATCAGAACGCGACGCTGGACTCAACCGCAGGAAGCGTGGCGGTGAGGGCGGCGGCCGCCGGCAGGCCGGCGGCTCTTGCGACGCCGCTTCGCGATTTCGTGCGTTCGTGGCCTGTTCTTTGATCGATTCGCACTTCGTGACGTGTGGCTTCGTGCATGAGCGTTCTTCACGAGCCGCGAGTTCGCGTTCGCGTGCGCCTCGACCGACAGCCTGAGGTGATGATCCGCGAACTCGCGGCTCTGACGCGCTGCGCGGCGCGCGTCCAGCGCCTGGCGCTTCGCCTTTTCGATGTCTCCAGCGCCCATCGCCGGCCACTTGTGGGCGATTGGAAGCTGGTTCTTCGTCAGCCGTTCCACTCGGGCCTCGTGCTCAGCGGCTTTCGCTTCGAACGACTCGGCCTGAAGCCGATACCCCTTGGCCACCCGGGCGTGCTCATTGGGCGTCCGCGCCTCGCGGGCAAGGGCCGCCAACTGAGTCATCGAGTCGGGTGTCTGAGCCCCAACGGATTCGGCAGAGACGGTCACAGCCAGACCAGCCACCACCGCCATCGCCGCCGCCGCGCGCATGAATGTATTCGTCATGATGTGCCTCCAACCACTCTTGGCGGCAAGCCGCCGCCGACACGTTCATTGAAGCGCGTGACGGGTGGGAGAGGGTATCCGCAAATTACGGAGTGGGCTCCACTGACACAAGGCCGTGGCGGATGGCGTATTGGACGAGCTCGGCTGTGGTCGCTAACCCCAAATCATCCATCATTTTGTACTTGTGCGTCTGAGCGGTTCGCGAGGAAATGTTCAGGATGGCTCCAATCTCCTTGGCCGACTTGCCCTCCGCCAGCAGCTGCAGCACTTCTTTCTGGCGAGGCGTCAGCTGGAGCTCTCGCGTCTGGCCGGGACCAGCCAGCAGCCGCTCTTCGAGCGCGGGGGGCGGAGCGAGGGCGACACGAAGGTTCGACCGGCGAGCGCGTCACGAATTGCCGCGACGAGCTCGTCCGACGCCGCGTGCTTCAAGACGTATCCGGACGCACCGGCCTCGAGCGCACGCGTTGCCGACGTCACATCCGGATGCATGCTCAGAAACACGACGGAGGTCATGTCCCGCTGTCGACGTAGCTTCCGAAGCGCTTCCAAACCATTCATCAGCGGCATCGACAAGTCTGCGACGATCAGATCGGGACGGAGTGCGAGGCACGCGTCGACCATCTCGACGCCATTGCGTGCCACGCCCACGAGATCGAAGTCGGCCGCCAGGAGGCGCTGCAATCCCTCCACGACGATGGCATGGTCGTCAGCGAGCAGGATCCGCGGCTTCGCCGTCAGTCGTTCACCCTGCCTCTGATCCTATCGGCAGACGTACATCGATGTGGGTACCCTGTCCTGGTGCGGAGGCGATGCGCATCGATCCACCGAGCAGGCGCGCGCGTTCTTCCATGCTCGCCAGTCCAAGGCCTGGACGCCAGTCGGGCTGCGTCCGGTCGAAGCCCCTCCCGTTGTCGACCACGCGCACGTGCACGGCATCCGCGGACCGTCTGACCTCGAGACTCACCTCGGTGGCCTCTCCGTGAAGCCAGACGTTGCGTAGCGCCTCCTGCACGATTCGATACACCGCCAAGGCCGTCTCCCTCGGCACGTCATCTACATCGCCATGTTCACCGGTCATCCGGACGTCGACTGGCGTGCCCCCACGCTCCATATACGCTCGACACTCCGCTTCGATGGCGGCGGTCAATCCGAACTCGTCGAGCATCGCCGGGTGAATGCGACGAGACATGCGATGGATGTCCTCAGACAGGTGAGCCAACGTATGTTTGAGCTCCGCGAGTCCCTCAAGAGCAGCGGCGGGGGCGGCAGTCGCCAGCCGCTCCAATCGGCCGACCTCAATCGCCGTCGCCGCGACGCGCTGGACGAGATCGTCGTGCAGCTCGCGCCCCACACGTCGCCGTTCATCCTCCTGCGCCGAGATCAAGCGTCCAGCCAGGCGCTCGAGGTCCGTCTTCGACACCGTCGTGCGCTCAAGGTCGACGCTCATGCGATTGAAGGCGTCGGCGAGCTGACCCACTTCGTCGGTCGAGCGGACCGGCACCGTCGCACCGCGATCGCCCGCGCCGAGTCGTGCCACGGTGCGCGCGAGCTCCAAGATCGGACGCGTGACGGACGCTCCAAGCCAGCCCGCCACGGCGAAGAAGAGGGCGGAAACGCCGAGGCCGACCGTCAGCAGTCGCGTCTGCAACGTGCGGACTGGCCCGAAGGCCTCGTCTTCGTCGATCTCCGCAACGAGCGTCCACCGCAGGTCTCCGGCCGCGAGCGGTGCTCGAGACCGGAGCACACGATTGCCGTGGAGGTTGAGGCCGAACTCTGCACCCATGCCCTCCGGGCCGACCCGTTCGACGGTGTGCAGATCCAGCTGCAGGTTCAAGACGGCCGTCCGATCGTCACGGATTTGGTCGATGGTCGACTGAGGCACCCCGCTTGGCTCAAACTCTCGTAGAAGCGATCGGCGTCTTCCAGGAGGGCCCACAGGTCGCTCCGCAGCGTCCCATCTGACCCAATGACGTACGCCTGGCCGGTGGCTCCCAGCCCTTCGTCCTGCCAGCGTTGGGCACCCGTCATGACGCGATCGACTTCGGCGATCGACAGTTGCATCGCCAGCACGCCGACCGTCGTCCCGGCCACGCGCACGGGCGCCGCGATGAAGGCCGCCGGCGCGAACGCCGACGCGACATACGGCGCGAAATCCTCGATCACGACGGCATCGTCGGGATCCTCCGCCGATACCTCGAGCGCTCGTCGATACACACGACCGAGCCGCGTGGAGCGATACGGCTCAATCATCAGGTTCGCGCCAAGGTCCACTTTCTTCATCACCGTGTAGACCACGCGGCCCTCAGGCGCTGTGATGAGGAAGATGTCGTAGAACCCGAACGCGCTCTGATCCCGATGAAACGTGGGATGGTGACGCGCGTGAGCCTCACCCCAGGGCCCCTGTACCTCCAGCAGGACATCCTTGGAACCGACCGGATGCGGATTCGCGGCGATGACGTCGTGCTGCAGCGTCCGCACTCGAGCATCTTGCGGGAACCATGTGGCCAGCAGCTCTTGCGTCGGCAACCGCCTGGCAATCTGGGTCGCGACGTTCGATTCGTAGAAGCGTGCCAAGGCGCGGGATGCCGACGAGTCGGCGGCCGCTCCAGGGATCCGATCCCAAGCCTCACGCAGCTCATGCACGGCGAGCGCCGTGGTCTCGCTCGTCGAGAGGGCCACAACGTGTTTGCCCAGCTCTTCGAAGTAGCGTTCGAACGCGTGCTGCCGTGTCCGCCGGATGGCCGCCAGCCGGTTGTGCGTCGCCTCGCGCAACGCCGCGCTCGCACTCACGGATGCGATCCACCCGGTGAGTCCGACAGCAGCGAGCGACAGCAGCACAAAGGTGGCCTGGAAGCGCGTTCGCAGAGACGATCGCCACCCTCTCATCGATCAACCCTCACCCTATTCTGCATCGCCCTTCTGGACGGCATGCAGACGGATTCAGGATTCGGAGGGTCGGGAGGGTCGGAGGTTCACTTCCGGAGACGGCGCCGATCGCAAGGGCAGTCGCACGGACCGCCGAAGAACACGACGAGCCGAGGCATCGGAAGCCCCGGCTCGATGCGTAGGGAAGGGTCGCGTCGCGAGTGGCCGGCGTCTACTGCTGGCCGGTCGTCCTCGCGGTTGTATTGCCGATCACGGTCACGTTCATCACGCCGGTCGTCCAGCAGCAACCGGCACCGGCGCCCCCGTGTCCGGAGTAGTCGTTCGCGGTCACATGCAGCCAATACTCACCAGGTTCCGTGAACGTGGCGATCGTCGTCGCCTTCCCCTCGAACGGCTCGAACGGCTTGCCGCCCTTGCTGGCCTCGACCTTCGGCCGGCGCTCGGCAATCATCACCTTGCCGGGTCCGCGATATTTCGTGACGACGAGGGTCACTACGGGCGGTGGGTTCTTCATCGGTGCGTTGGCACCGGTGGAGTACCGCGCGTCATCCTGCGCGTAGATGTCGGTCGCCAGCGGCTGCCCGACGGTGGCGGTTCGCTTCACGATGTTCGTGGTGCTGGCCATCGGCATCGTGAACTTCAACCCACCAGGCTCGAACGCGAACACTGGCGGCAGGTTGAAGCTGCGATCGGGCGCTTCCTCAACCGACTTGGCCGCGCTCATGACGAAATCCGGTGCCAGGTTCACGTTCGCGGTGCCCTGGTAACCGGCGACGTTCAGCACCCATGTGAGCGTGCTCTTGCTCGTGAAGCCCTTCGGCAACACGACGGTGAACATGCCGTACTGCCGGCTGGTCAGGAAGGACGTCGGCTGCCCGCGGTCCGGGTCGCCGGGCTCGAAGTGGTTGTTCGGTTCGAGCGGGACCTCGACTTCCTCCTGTGTGTTCGGGCTGAAGTACCCGAAGAGCGCCGTCTTCGTGCCGTCCGCGTTGTCCCACCACCCTTCGTAGACCGGCGCGATGCTGCCGCCGAACTGTCTGGCCGGGGCGCTCGGTAGGAGCGATTGCTGCGCGGAGAGCAGCGCACCGCTGCCGGCCATGGCAACGGCCACACCGAGGTTGAGCACCTGTCGAAGAGTCATGATGCGCCTCCTGTGCCTACTGCTGTTGCTGCGTGGGGGTGCCCTTCAGCCCGCTCGGAGGAATACCGGGCTGCCCGCCTTGCTTCGCGATCCGCTCCTGATACTCCTGGTCGCTGAGATACACCACGTTCATCCAGGCGTGCGCCATCTCGTCGATGGTGCGGTCACCCCAGCCGACCCACTGCGTCGGATCCGGGTTGAACTTGTTGTTGGCGGTGTTGTCGTACCAGGCGATGACGTGGATGACCGTCCCTTTCGGATACACCGGCGAGGCATCGTCGGTGAAGATGTAGTTCGTCATCCAGTTGAAGTTGAACTGATCGACGTAGCTGATCGTCTCGGTCCGGCCGTTCGGCATGATCGCCTCGACCTGCATCGCCTTGCCGCGCAGATGGAAGTGCGGCTGGAAGTTGGTGATGATCGTGTTCTCCTTCAACACCGTGAAGCCTTCGGTGTGCGAGATCTGGTTCGGCGGGATGTCGAGCGACAGCGGGCCATTTCGCAGGCCGGTGAAACCCACCAGATAGCTCCGCTTCCTCGGCTCCTCGCCTTTCTGGTAGAGCCAAATCCCGAGCTCCGAGCCGGACGTGATCTCCTCTCCGGCCGCATGGATGTGCTGATCCCACGAGATCCTCTCGCCCGGCATGATCAACTTCCCGGTGCCGTCCATGTAGCGGTCGTAACCCTTCCCGATCGCCCATTCCATCAGCATGGGTCGCCGATTGACGGCGTCGTCCGCCGTCACCTGGGAGATTCCGGCGCTGCGATTGTCCTGCACCCCGGTGTTGATCGCGTGAACGTTCTCCGGGCTGAGCACTTGATAGGCCACCGAGTGGTGGAGGATCTTGCGGCCCTGCAGGTTCGACGGCCGGATCTCGACCATGCGAACCCAGCGCGGCTCGGTCACGCCGATGTCGACAAGAGGACGCCACCACTGATCCTGGCTGACAGCCGGCATCGTGTACTCACCAGACTTCACGACGATGTCAGGAGGACCGTAGCCATCGCGCTCGGCCTGCCAGTACAGGGTGGTGGTCACCGGCTTGAGCGGCGGCAACTCAGCCGGGTTCCCCTGCGGCGCCCCCCCATCCACCCATGCCACGACAGTGGTGATTTGCTCGTCGCTCAGCGACATGTCGTTCTTGAACTTCTGGACGCCGACCGCGCGATTGATGTGCCAGGGCGGCATCTGTCGCGTCTGGACGCGTTGCTTAATCGATCGCGCCCACGGGCGTGACTCGTCGTAGGTGCGAAGCGACATCGGGGCGATGGAGCCCGGCTCGTGGCAGCTCACGCACTTGGACTGGAAGATGGGGGCGATGTCCTTGGAAAAAGTGGGCTTCTTGGCGTCCGCGGCCATCGCGGCACCGGGGAACGCGATGAGCACGCCAAGCGCGATACCCAGATGGAGCTTCGTAGCGGCCATCATCAGGCTCCTTCTGCAACGGTGAAACGATTCGTGGGGGCGCGCTCGGTGCGGAGCGGCGCTCGCGCGGCAGCCGCGGTGCAGGAGCCGTACCAATGGCCTGGGGCCCTGGCCCTTCCAGAAGACGAGGAAACCGCTGCGAAGATGGGGAGTTGCGCGCTTGCGGGCCGCGCGTTCTGCGACCCATCGCGAAAGATTTTGAGCGGGCGTGGGGAATTTTCAGCAGCACGGGCAGCCGCATCCGCCCGGAACGGCCGCGACACGATGGCGTGCTTCCGTCAGGCTCTTGGGATGCCGCGGTTGCTGCAGTCGCCGACGCAATGACCGCGCCTGCCGAACCGGCCGAGGCGTGCCCCGCTTCCGGCACCTGCGGCGCGAGGTCCGCAGCGCGGCCGGTTCCGCGATACCCGGTCACGATCTCGATGCGATGGAGGTCGATTCGCAGGTGAACGGCTGTCCGTCGACACGGACCGCGACGTTTGTTGTGGAGGGCAAGTTGGTGACACGCCAGCTCGTGGGAGTGCCTCGCTTATCGGGAGCGGCCGCGTATGTGGTGACGTGCAGCGTGCCGGCACGCGTGTCGTTCCACGCTTGAGAGACGAGAGCGGGAGCGCGACATGTCACTTTGGTTTGGACCCGAGCGCGCCGCGGAGCTTGTCCGCGAGGGACCCCAAGCCACCCGTGGGTGCCGAACCAGCACGCTCATGATACTCGCGCAGTTCCTCAGCTTCCTGGGCGTCAATGACAGCCTTTCGACTCAGACGGATTCTCCGGCCGGACGGATCGGTCTCGAGGACGATCACCTCGACTTCGGAGCCGACGGGGAAGGCTCTGGCGACGTCCCCTTCGCGCGACAGACCCGTCTCGCTCAGCGGCATGAGTCCAGTAACCCCTGGCGCCAGGAACACGAACACGCCAAACTTCTCATGGCGCTCGACCTTGCCGGTGACGCGAGCACCCGGCACGATGCGGTTCTCGGGCCGGCTCGAAGCGGTGGAGGCCGACGCTCTCGCGATCTCCTGAACGAGCGACACGCCGATACGGCGTTTGTCGGCGTCGATGCTCAGGATCTGGAAGTCCGCTGTCATGTCGATCGGCACGTGACGTGTCCAATCGGACGGGTGGCCGCTGGGCGCGAAGGTTGACATGTGCGCCAGCCCCTCGACGCCCGGCGCCAGTTCGACGAACGCACCGAACTCAGCGACGCGCGTCACCCGACCGGAAAGCACCTGACCGATCTCGTAGGTGGCCTGCACGGTCGCCCAGGGATCCTCGGCGAGCTGCTTGGTACTGAGCGCGATCTTCTGGGTCTCCTCGTCGACCCGGAGCACTTTTACCGTGATCTCTTCGCCGGGCGAGAACAACGTGGCTGGATCGGCCACGCGGGACCATCCCATCTCCGACACGTGCAGCAGTCCCTGCACACCGCCGCCAAGGTCGACGAACGCGCCGAACGGTCTCACCGAGACCACCCGTCCTTGCACGACCGCCCCCGGCATGACCGTTCGCCGGACCTCTGCCGCGGCGGCCTGCTGCTCTTCCTCGAGCAAGGCTCGGCGCGACACGACGAGATTCCGCCCATCGTCCTTGTACTCGATGATGCGAAAGGCGTAAACACGGCCGACGTGGACCGCGGGATCCGCCGTGCGTGCGGTATCGATCTGAGAGAAGGGGCAAAACGCGCGAGATCGCGCGACGCGGACCTCGTAGCCGCCCTTGACCACCTGCTCGACCTTACCCTCCACCGCCAGCCCCGTCTGAAATGCGTCGGTCAATTGACGATCGGTCACAGCACCGCGTGCGAGCTTTCGCGACAACGTGATGCCCCCCGACGTCGAGACAACGAGCGCTTGGATGCGATCACCAGCAGCCACCTCGATCGTGCCGTCGGGGTCTTTCAATTCGTCGAGGTCGATGACCGCTTCACCCTTGCCGCCGACATCCACGAACGCCACGTCGTGACCGATCGCGACCACGCGGCCTTCGACCGTCTGGCCTTTCTCGATCGGCTTCGCGTTGGGTTTCGCTTGAATCGAGGCCTCGAACATCGCGGCGAAATCTTCGTCCATGGGGGAATTATACGGAGGGCGGAGGTTGGGGAGGCCTGCCTACCAGGTTCACCCGACCTACCAGGCCCCGACGAGGCGGCGCAGCCGCTCGTGATACAGTGACCGCGTGGCAGAGAAATCGAGGCGCGATGTGGGCGATGCCCTGGGCATGGTCGAGACCCGCGGCCTTGTCGGCATGATCGAAGCGGCCGATGCGATGGTCAAGACAGCCAACGTCGTCGTCGTCGGCTGGCAGAAGGTCGACGCGGGGCTCGTCACGGTCATCGTTCGAGGCGACGTGGGGTCGGTCAAGGCGGCGACCGACGCCGGGGCCGCGGCTGCCCGTCGCGTGGGCGAGCTGGTGGGCGTTCACGTCATCCCCCGACCGGCGGACGATCTCGAAAGAATCTTTCCGATTCGCTAACACTCCGGGCTCCGCCCGAACCCCGGCTCAGTCACTACACAGCGGAGCCCGACGCACCGTTCCGTCCCTTCGCGGGCCGTGCGCGCGGACGCGATGCAGCCACCACGCGCGCAATCCTCAATGAAGCTGCGTCACGTGACGCACTTGGCAATCTTCAATCATGGACGTCAATCCTTGATGCGACGCGAGGCGCGGGCCGTCCTCCGCCTGCGCCGACGCCGCGTGCTGGTGCCCATCTCGCGAAGGCGTCCACGGTCGCCAGTCGCGAGCAGCGGTTGCGTCGGGTCTTTCAGCAGGTTGAACAGCTCGCCGTTCGGCGTCCGCGCGTACACGTCGTGACCATCGGTGAGGAGCGTCACGTGCTCGCCGCCTCCGGTCGCATCGAACAATCGGACCTGAAACCGGTCCCGCAGTGCGTCGACGATGGTGCGAAGTTGGGGCACGGAGAACCCACACGTCCGGAGATCGGCGAGGACTTGCAGCTCGAAAAGCTCGATGGGCGTGTAGCGACGCTCCGTGTAGCCGCCGGCGGCCGTGCGCTGGGGCGGAATCGCCGGAAGCATCAGGCCGTCAGCGTGCCAGGTCTGCAGCTGGCGGGCGCTCAACCCGGTGAAGGCTGCCACCTCACGCGAGCTGTAGGTCTTCTTCAGGCGCATGCTGCGCGCTCAGCCGCGGCGGCTCCGGCGAAGTCTCTTTCGGTGATCCCACCCTCGCTGTGTGTCGAAAGGGACACCGTGACGCGGCGGTAGTTGATCGTCAAGTCAGGGTGATGATCGGCCGCCTCGGCATCCGGCACCAACCGATTCACGAACGCGACGGCTTCAGGAAATCCTGCAAACGTGAACTGCTTGACGATCGCGGTGCCGTCGCGTCGCCAGCCCTGCAGGGCACGCAGCCGTTCCTCGACATCAGCTTCCGACAACACCATCGCTGTCTCCTTGTGCGCCGGGCTAAACCGGCGAGGTGTAGTGAATGAAAGAGTCATACGGTAAAGGGCTAGCGACCCACACCGGCCCCGAGTCATGCGGAGCTGCCTGCGAGGGTGGCGTCGAAGCGTTGAC
>VFZL01000055.1 GCA_016871175.1 Acidimicrobiia bacterium
CTTGCCACAGAGCTCCGTGACCGGGATGCCCGCATCGGCCTCCCGTAGAAACCCGACAATCTTCGCTTCGGTGAACCGCTTCTTCATTGCCCGACCCTTTCGCTAGGCCGGACTCTAAACCGAAACGTTACTCAGAATGGGGGGGGACGTCAGAGCGGTTGCCCAACGGATGGCCGCGACGGGCGTGTACTACCTGGACGTTCAAGCAGATGGCAGATGGTCGATCGCTCTGAACCAATAACGAATCCTGACCGACGTCTCCCAAGAGCAAGGCTCGTCCTGAACTGTCTAAAGAATGGCGCCCGTCGTGACGCATGATGGTCTGTGGCCGTGCATCCAGCGGGCACCCACGAACCGGTCGTGTGGTGTTGATGGGGAGACGATCTCGAGAGCGGACGAACGCGACTGCGGGCGATGAACTCGCGTGCGATATTGCATCAGTGTCTATACATGACTATACTATCTCGATGAGCCCGAAAGAAGCGACCGCACTGCGCATTGACGTGGATCTGTTGAACGCGATGCGCGACGTCAATGAACGCAAGGGTATCCCTGTCACGACGCAGATAGAAATGGCGGTTCGGGCTTGGCTGGCGATCGAACACGGGATCAGACTGAGAACGGAACGTAAGCGGGGTGGCGCCCACAAGCGCGCCTGAGTCGACGAACAAAGACACACTGGGATCGACGAGTTAACCCTTTCCGGGAAGGCCCGCCTGTGTTCTACGGTTGATTGCGCCCTCACCGAAAGGACCGATACAGTATGAGCCTGCGGAAGCATTGCAGTCCGTCGTTGCCGGCGGGGCACGTACGGCATTGCTCGAGGTCGCCGAACTGCGATCATCACTGGTTCTATGACTTTCGGGTGAACCGGCGCCGCTGCCGGAACACCGCCGAAACGTCCAACAAGCAGGAAGCGAAGAAGATCGAGGCCGCGGAGCGGGCCCGCATTCTACAGGGCCGCCACAGCATCCGCGAGCAGCCGGACGTCGCCTTCCGAGCGTTTGCGGAGGACTACATCCGTGATCACGCGGAGCTGCACAAGCGAAGCGTCACCCGCGATCGAGAGATCCTCAAAGTCCTCAACCGGGCGTTCGGCTCGCTAATCCTGCACGAGATCACGGCGCACCGAGTCGAGCAGTTCAAGCGGGAGCGGCTGGCGGGGAAATGGCGCGGGCACCTCCACAAGGGCCCCGCAAAGCCGCTCAGCCCCGGCACAGTGAACCGGGAGCTCGATACGCTCGACGGCCAGAACATCGTCTGGGGCGACAACATCGTGTGGGGCGACAACATCGTCTGGGGCGACAGCTACTACATCCACGGCACGTCCGGCCAGAACATCGTCTGGGGCGACGTCTCGCTCAGCAACGCCTTCAGCCAGTCGCTGGGTGTGCTGACGACGACCAAGTGAGAGCCGACCGCCAATCACGGACGGAGTCTTTCTCATGATGACGATGCCACGCCTCGCCTCGGCCCCGACAGGGACGGGGGCGGCCCCTGGGATGCGGCCAGCCGGCCCGCCGGCCGCCGCCCCCCCCACGGGCGACGGACCCCGCCGCGGTGCCGCCCACCGCCCCGGCTTCGCAGCTGGTCGTGGGGAGCGCCGCCTGGCGCACGGGGCTGTCGGTGCTGACCGGTACCCGGCTGACACTCCGCGAGCTGCGGCGCGAGGATGCCCCGTCGCGCTTCGCGCTGCTGACCACCGACGAGGTGGCGCGCTTCATCACGCCGCCGCCGACGACGGTCGAGGGGTTCGAGCGGTTCATCACCTGGGCCCGGCAGCGCCGGAGTGAGGGCTGCTGCGCCTGCTTCGCGGTGGTGCCGCACGTCACCGACACCGCCGTAGGGCTGTTTCAGATTCACCTGGCCGCCGATGGCCACACCGCCGAATGGGGCTTTGCGCTCGGCTCGCCGTACTGGGGCACGGGCCTCTTCGTGGACGGGGCGCGGCTGGTGGTCGACTTCGCCTTCGCGACGCTCGGCCTGCGGCGCCTGGAAGCGCGCGCGGTGGTGGAGAACGAGCGCGGCAACGGCGCCTTGCGGAAGATCGGGGCGGTGAAGGAAGGCGTGCTGCGCCAGGCCTTCGACCGCGAGGGCGAGGTCTTCGACCAGACCCTCTGGACCATCCTCCGCGACGACTGGGCCCACGCCAGCGTCGCCCTGACCGGCGGCCGCGTGCACTGAGCGCGGGGCCGGGGATGCGGCTGGGGCTGGGGCCGCGGCGGTGCCGTCGGGATGCACCTTGATGTCCGCGGGCTGGAGATCGCGGTGGATGATCCCCCGCTCGGGTGCTGCTTCGCGCGCCTCAGCAATCTGCTTCGCGATGGGCACGGTTTCATCGAGTGGGATGGCACCGCGGGGCGATACGCTGCGAGAGGTCCTCGCCCTCGACCGGTTCCATCACGAGCGCCGTGATGCCCCCACTCTCTAAGAGTCCGTGGATGCGGGCGATGTTCGCGTGATGCAGCGCGCCGCGGTCTGCGGTTCCGCATGGCCTCGGATCAGCCGGTCAGCGATCTCAGATACAGACTGCAAATACCCGACCGCAGACAGTAGACAGTAGTTGACAACCTCTGCACGGCCCCTACCCTGAACGCGCCACACAAATCTGACGAACGGCGCTCGCACCCGCGGGCGCCGTTCGGCGCGTGTGCGTGCGCACGCATCCGGGAGCGACGGCGCTGGCGATGTGCCGCGCTCCACGGGTGCTGACGGCGGCAGGATCGCGTCCGGGCTCGCGAACGCGGCTCCGGACCCAGGGACGGCGTGAAGGAGTAATCTATGACGCTATGTGCAAGGCGCCTCGCATTGCTCGCCTCCGCCACGGTTCTCGGCCTCGTTCTGATCCTGCCCGCTGATGTGGCCGCCCAGGACACGAGCATCACCGGCGTTGTCACCGACACGACGGGCGCCGTGCTTCCAGGCGTCTCGGTGGATGCCGGGAGCCCCGTGCTCATCGAGGGGTCGCGCACCGCGATCACAGACAGCCAGGGCGTGTACCGGATCATCGACCTGCGGCCCGGCACCTACCGGGTCACCTTCACACTGCCCGGCTTCCGCGTGGTGGTTCGAGAGGGTGTGCAACTCAACACCGGGTTCACCGCAACCATCAATATCTAGCTTGCGGTCGGCGCCGTCGAGGAGACGGTGACGGTCAGCAGCGCCAGCCCCATCGTGGACGTGCAGAGCGTGGTGCAGCGGGAAACGATCACCGCGGAGACGCTCGAAACGTTGCCGATTGCCAAGTCGGTGCAGAGCTTCGTGGCGATCGTTCCTGGCCTGCAGGTGAGCGCCGCGGACCGCGACGTGGGTGGCACGACTGGCGATCGCCCGCTCGGATCCTCCATTCACGGGGGCCGCGGCGGCGACCAGCACATCTTCTACGACGGGCTGCGGAGCAACAACTTCAACTCGGCGGGCACGGGCGGCGGCGGTGGCTACTCGATCTACTTCAACCCGGCCGCCATCGCGGAAATCAACCTCGAGACCGGCCAGCAGGCGATTTCCACGGAGAGCGGCGGGGTCATCATCAGCGTCATCCCGAAGGAAGGTGGCAATATCCTCTCGGGCATCCTCATGACCAACGGTACCAACAACGACTTCCAGAGCTCGAATCTGAGCGCCGACCTGCTGGCCCGGGGCGTCTCGACCGTTCCCCGCGTCAAGAGCATCTACGACCTCAACTTCGGAATGGGCGGCCCGGTGGTCAAGGAAAAGGTGTGGTTCTACGGGGCGTATCGGCGATGGGGCAGCGAGAACTACGTCGGAGGGAGCAAGTTCTTCCCCAAAGACCCCCAATCGTTTCTGCCCAACCCGGATACGACGCGGGATGCCTACGACCAGAATCTGGCGACCGACTACAGCGGGCGTCTGACCTCGCAGCTCAGCCAGCGCAACAAGGTATCGTTTGCGGTCGACTTCCAGCGGCGATGCCTGTGCTACCAGGGCATCACCGGGAACGTGTCACCCGAAGCCACGGCATTCACGCGCGACCGTAGCCACTACTTGCAGGGGAAGTGGACCAACACCGTGACGAACCGTCTCCTCCTGCAAGCGGGTGCCTCGCACAACAAGATGAACTGGAACGGTGCGCCGCAGCCGGGCATCACCGAGAACATGTACTCGATCGTCGAGCAGAGCACCGGCCTCCGTTACCGGTCGGTGGGCCAATTCAACTCGAGAATTCAGGAAGAGGGCTTCAACTCGAGCACCTATAACACGACGTTCAACGCGAGCTACGTCACCGGTACGCACTCGTACTTTGCGGGAGTCAACGTGCTCCATGCACGGCCGACGACCGATTGGCACTACAACGGCGACCGGGAATGGCGGTTCCTCAACGGCGAGCCCGTGTCGATCCTCCTGAGGGCGATGCCCCGGAAGGAAATGAACCGCATGAACGGCCTCAACATCTACGCGTCCGATCGGTGGACGATGGGCAAGATGACCATCAACGGCGCGCTGCGCTTCACGCAGTTCCTGGGCTACGTCCCGGAACAGAACGTGGCCGCCGGCGTGTTCCTGCCCGCACGGCAATATGCCGAGGTACCCAACGCCGTGAGCTGGCGCGACATCTCACCGCGCGTCGGCGTGTCCTACGATCCCTGGGGCGATGGCAAGACGGCCATCAGGGCCTCCATCGGCCAGTTCTTGGTGGGTCACGCGGGAGACGTGGTCAACCGCAGAAATCCTCAGAGCATCGTGGCCGACAACGCAACGCGGGCGTGGACCGATTCGAACCGCAACTTCGTCGAGGACTGCGACCTGCTCAATCCCAATGCCAATGGGGAGTGCGGCGCCATCTCGAACCGGCTTTTCGGGCAGCCGTTGAGCGCGGCGACCGTCCCGGATCCGGCGACCCAGCGCGGCTGGGGTGTCCGCGACTACAACTGGGAAACGGTGCTGGGCGTGCAGCGGCAGGTGCTCACGGGTGTCTCGGTGGAAGCGAGCTACTTCCGTCGGTGGTACGGCAATCTCCTCGTCACCGACAACCGCGCCGTGGGCAACGCCGACTTCGATGAGTACTGCGTCACGGCGCCCACCGATCCTCGCCTGCCCGGCGGTGGGGGTGAGCGTATCTGCGGCCTCTTCGATCTCAACCCGGCCAAGTTCGGCCTGGTGGACAACCTCATCACCTTCACGGACAACTTCGGCAAGCAGACCGAGGTGTACAACGGCGTGGACCTGACGATGAACGCGCGTCTGCCGCGCCGGGCGTTCGTGCAAGGCGGGATCAACATCGGCCGCACCGCGACCGACAACTGCGAGATTCTGCCGGACAGCCCGCAGAATCGTTTCTGCGATGTGGCGCCGAAGTTCCTGACTGACTTCAAGCTGGCCGTGTCGTACCCCCTGCCGTGGGATCTCCAGTTCAGCGCCACCGTGCAGAGCTCGCCAGGTCCTCAGATCACCGCCACCGCCAACTACACGGCCGCTCAGGTGCAGGAGTCGCTCGGTAGACCGCTCGCGGGCGGCGCCCGCACGACCACGGTCGAGCTCATCCGGCCGGGAACGATGTTCGGGGAGCGGCTCAACCAGCTCGATCTGCGCTTCGGCAAGCAATTCAGAGTCGAGCGACTGATCTTCCGCGGCATGGTCGATCTCTACAACGCGTTCAACTCGAACGCGGTGCTCGCGGTCAACAACACCTTCGGACCGGCGTGGCAGCGACCCCTCGTCATCCTGCCCGGCCGCTTCCTCAAGTTCGGCGTGCAGATGAACTTCTGAGGGTAAGCTCGGAGCGACAGGCGTCGATTGGGCCCTCGGGCGGCAGCTCGAGGGCCCCGCGTCTTGCGTTGCCCTATGCGTTTGGCAAGGTTCCGCGCTGCTGCGCTGTGCGCTCTGTGGCTCGCCGGCTGCAACACCCAACCAACCGATCGAAGCGCCGGGGCCGCGCGGGAGTCACCAGCCCGCGAAGGCGCCCTCGCTGCCGCGGGCTCTTCGCGGGAGCCGATCTTCGTCGATGGCGCCAAGGACGCGGGGCTGCGCTTCGTTCACGTGAACGGGGCGACGGGCGGGTTCTACATGCCCGAAATCCTGGCGCCGGGCGTCGCGCTCTTCGACTACGACAACGACGGCGATCTCGATGCCTTCGTCGTGCAGGGCCGTCCGTTGAGCGACGATGTGGCACCCGCCGCGCGCGCGTCTGCGGCACCCTCGCCGCGCAGCACGTTGTACCGCAACGACCTGCACGGCGCCGGGGAGAGCGCGGGGACCGCGGCACGATTCACCGACGTGACGGCTCAGAGCGGTATCGACGTGACCGGCTACGCGATGGGCGTTGCCGCTGGCGACATCGACAACGACGGCTGCGTCGATCTCTTCGTGACCGCATTTGGCGAGAGCCAGCTCTTTCGGAACCGCTGCGACGGCACGTTCGCGGACGTGACGAAGGCAACCGGTCTTTCGGGTCCGGGGTGGGCCGTTTCGGCGAGCTTCGCCGACTTCGATCGAGACGGCTGGCTCGATCTGTACGTCGGTCACTACCTGCACTATGCGCCCAAGGCTCGTGCGGAGTGTCGCGCCGCCAGCGGTGAACCGGACTACTGCACCCCACAGGCGTTTCGCGCCCAACCGGATCGGCTGTACCGCAACACGGGCAACGGACGATTCGCCGACGTGTCGCGCACCGCGCTGGTCGGGGGACACTTGGGACCCGCGCTCGGCGTGGCCACCGCCGACTTCGACAACGACGGGTGGGTCGACATCTTCGTGGCCAACGACGGCGAGGCCAACCAGCTCTGGATGAACCGCGGCAACGGGACGTTCGTGGACCACGCGCCCCTGTCGGGCGTTGCGGTGGGCGCGCGCGGAGCGCCCGAAGGCAACATGGGTGTCGATGCGGGAGACGTGGACAACGACGGCGACGAGGACCTGTTCGACACCGTCCTGCCGGGCCAGGGCAACAACCTGTGGGTGAATGACGGCACGGCGGTGTTCGAAGACCAGAGCACGCCCTCGCGGCTTGGGAACCTCAGCCTGGCGCTCACCGGATTCGGAGCCGCGTGGATTGACTACGACAAGGACGGCTGGTTGGACCTGCTGACCGTCAACGGCGCCGTGTCGCTGAAGCCGTCGCGACCGGCCACGGGTTCTCCATACGCCGAGCCGAAGGCCCTGTTCCGCAACCTCGGGAACGGCCGTTTCGAAGACGTCACAGCGCGCGCGGGGCCCGCGTTCGCGCTGCTCGAACTGAGCCGCGGCGCCGCGTTCGGCGACGTGGACAACGATGGGGACACCGACGTCCTGGTGGGCAACAACAACGGCCCGCTGCGGCTCCTGCTCAACAACGTCGGCAGCCCCAACCATTGGCTGGGGCTGAACCTCGTTGCTGAACCTCGGCGCCCGGCGCTCGGTGCGCGCGTGTCCATCAGGACCGGTGACGGCCGCACGCTCTGGCGGCGTGCGCGGTCGGACGGGAGCTACGCCTCGGCCAACGATCCAAGAGTCCTCGTGGGGCTCGGCAGCTCGTCGGGGCCGATCGACGTGAAAGTGGTCTGGCCCACCGGCCAGACCGAAGAATGGACAGCCCTGCCAATCGATCGATATGTGACACTCGAGCAAGGCAGGGGCCACCGACGATGACGTTCTCCACCTCGCCGATCATCTGGGTGACGATGCTGGCCGTCGCCACGGTGACGTCGGCTGCGTGCTCCCGCACGGGCAGCGGCGCACCCGAGCGCGGCTCCCGCGCGACGGACTCGACGGCCGCCCCGTCCGCCAGCGTGCTCGCGCCCGTCACGCTCCCGGATCTCTCGCGGGTCGCACCGTCGGTCAAGGAGCAAATGGAGCAGGCGTACGCGGGATTGACGGCAAGCACCGGACGCGCTGGAACACCGAGCGCCGATGTCGCGACCGCGTATGGCGAGATGGGCAAGCTCTTTCTCGCAACCGAGTTCGGGCAAGCCGCCGAGCTGTGCTTCCAACACGCGGCGTCGCTGGCACCTGCGGACAGACGCTGGCCCTACTACCTTGGACACGTGTACAAGGCACGGGGTGAGACGGCGAAGTCCACCGCTGCCTTCGAGCGAGCGCGCGAGCTCGGTCCCGACGACCTGCCGACGCTCGTCTGGTTGGGCGAGTCGTATCTGGCCGAGGATCGGCTCGACTCCGCCTCCTCCGCCTTCGACCGCGCGCGAGCCCTCGATGCGAGTAGTGCGTCAGCCATGTTGGGTCAGGGCCGCGTGGCGCTCGCCCGGCGCAGCTACGTTGAGGCTGCGCGCCAGCTCGAAGAAGCCCTGAAGCAGCAGCGGACCGGCGGCGAGATTCATTACGCCCTCGCGCTTGCCTACCGCGGATTGGGCGAGGCGGCGAAGGCCGAGGGGCACATGGCCCAGCGCGGCGCGGGGTCGTTGGCGGTTCAGGACCCGCTCATGGACGAGGTGCGCCGCCTGCTGACGAGTACCAACACGTACGAGTCGCGAGGCATCGCGGCACTGGAGGCTGGCGATCACCACGCAGCCGCCGCGCAGTTCCGCAAGGGCCTCGAGCTCGCGCCTGATGACGCGCCGCTCCACCATCGGCTCGGCACGGCGCTGGTGCTGTCGGGCGATGTCGACGGCGGCCGGCGAGCGTTCGAGAAGGCGGTGCAACTCGCACCGGATCTCGCGCGGGCGCATTACAGTCTCGCTGTCCTGCTCGCATCGACTGGCCAGATCCGCCAGGCTGCCGACCGGCTGACCACCGCGGTCCGCCACGATCCGTCGTATGTGGAGGCGCGTCTCCTGCTGGGCGACATCTCACGGCACATGGGACGCTCGAAGGATGCCCTTCAACAGTACGAGGCCGTGATGAACCTGGATCCGCGGGTGGCCGAAGCCCAGCTCGGGCACGCGCTCGCCCTGGCGGATCTGGGACAGTTCGCCAAGGCCGCCGACGGGCTGCTCCAGGCGAGCCAGACGCATCCCGATCGCGCCGACGTGATGCAGGCGCTGGCGCGCGTGCGCGCCGCCGCCCCGGATGCCGCCGTACGCAATGGTGCCGAGGCCCTGGCCATCGTCCAGCGCCTCGTCGGTCGGGGACCCGCAGGGCCCGACGTCGCCGAAGCTGCCGCGATGGCGCACGCGGAGGTCGGCGACTATGAGCAGGCCGTCACGTGGCAACGCCAGGCGATGGAGGCGGCGCAACGCGCCGGACGAGGCGACGACGTGCTGCGCGAGATGCGCGTGAATCTCGACTTGTTCCAGCGCGGCCAGCCGTGTCGCACGCCATGGGCGGACTACGCCGTGCCGTGACCGCGAACGCCAGCCGAGGTCTCGACCGACGGGGGTGACGGCGTACTGCTCCGCCGCGGAAGGCTCAGCCCTTGGCGGCGGAGGTCACATGTCGCCGCTGACGAGCGCGCGGATTCACTCGCCGGGCGCGGAAGAATCATTCACAGATCTCCGGCAGGGAGCGGGCGCCTTGTGGCTCGAAGCCAGGCCCAGCTCGTGCAAGCTTCCGATCCGGAGCTGGCCTATGAAGCACACTCACCCGAGCACCACGCTGATTTCGGTATTCATCGCGACCGTTGGGATACTGTTGCTCGCAGCACGGCCTTCGCCGGGGCAGACTGCTGCTCCGATCCAGCCAGCGAGCGTGCTGCAATCGCTCGATCGCCTGCCTGAGCGGGTGAAGCCGGGCGACACGATCTATGTCACTGGACCTGGCGAGGCTGTGAAGGGCCGATTCATTGGTCTCTCGTTCACTTCACTTACTTTGTCCGTTGATGGCCGACACCAGGACCTCGAGGTCGCCCGCATATCCCGCATCGAGCGCGAGCGATCGACGGCAAAGAAAGGCGCCCTGATTGGGTTCTTGGTCGGAGCGGCGACATTCGGCGCGGTGGCTGCGGCGGCGAACGCGAGGTGCTCCGGAGTGAACTGCAACTACGGCCCGGGTTTGAGTTCGGGGACCGTTCCCTTGCTGCTCGTCGGATTTGGCGCCGGTGCCGGAGCTGGTGCGGGCGCGGCTCGAGCGGGAACAGCACCGAAATGGCCGTTCCCTCCGTGGACTGCGCCCATCGGCTGCCTGCGAGGATGTCGCCGGCGAGCGTGGGGCTCTGTAGCATCGAAATACTTGCCTCAGTAGGACAACGACGCGTCGCTGAAATGAGAACGAAGGTCAGGACAAGTCCGTGCTGCTCGGCCCTCGCTCGGCAGGCGACGCCGCCGAAGGTGTGGTCACGGCCACATTCGGTCCAGCCAGACCAGCGCCGGCACGAGCACGATTGGCCCTGCTGCGACCATTGCCAGTCCCCACCGTGCGAGCTGCGCTCGCAGGCGCGGCCGATCCTCTTCGGATACGCACGCCACCAGCGTCGCGCCCGTGTTCGAAAACGGCGAGGCGTCCACGACGGTGGCGCAGACTCCCAGTGCCGTGATGAGCGCCCATCCGGGCACATCGCCCGCCGTGGCCAGCGGTACCGCGAGCGGGACCAGCGCCGCCAGCACTCCGGTCGTTGACGCGAATGCGGAGACCAACGCCGCAATCACGCAGACGGCAATTGCCGCCATCAACGGCGTGCCGAGGCCCAGCGTGGCACGGCCGAGCAGATCGACTGCGCCGAGGCGTTGCAGCACCGCCACATAGGTCACGATGCCGCCAACGACGAACGCGGACGACCAATCGATCTTGCCGAACGCGCGAGCCCCGAGACTCGGGTCGAGCAGCATCAAGACTGCACCGAGCGCGAGCGTGGTGACGCCGATGTCCGGCTCAACGTCCAGGACAGCGCACACCACAATCGTGCCCACCAGCGCGACAGGACACGCGAGGGTTGCGAGGTGGTACCACCGAATCGACGGTCCGGCATCACGTCGAGCGGTGTCGCCCTCGAGCGCGGGAAGACCAACCCCCGAAGTGCCAGCCCTCTCCTGTCGAAGGGGGAACAGGAGGGAGCGGGAGGGGCGGGTGGGTCCGATAAGAGGCGTTCGGTTAACCCAGACCCCCGCTAATGCTGCCTACGATCTTCCACGGCGGCGGACTGTTGACGCATCTGGCAGGCAGGGGAGTGCAGGTCACCCTGGCGTGCAGCGAGAGCCCTGGTTCGCGACGATGCTCGAGCGTGGTCGGTGCACGAAACGCATCGTCACCCACAGGATGCCGGCAAGCACGATGACGCCGACGTAATCAATGACGGGGATGCGGACGACCTCGCTCAGCCGTGATAGGTCGGCACCGCCGTAGGTAGCGGCGAGGGCGCCCAAGTACGTGCTCCCCCACGCCAGGCGCGCGGCACGGGACAGGCCGAGGCCATGCATCTGGGTCACGATGAACACTGTTGCAAAGCCGAAGGCGAACATCGACCAGATGCCGCCGCCCTGCATGAGGGCGACGAGGGTCCCGTGTACCAGCACGAGGACCTCGATGAATACCGTCCACCAGCGGTTGACGTGCGCGCGCGTCAGGAAGAGGCTGCCCTGAAGCAGCAGGAGGAACATGTAGAAGAAGCCGATCAGGTGCCCGCTCGTTGCCTCGGTCGGGTGATACCAGAACGTGTAGATGATCGCCCACGAGAAGTAGTAGCCATGGTTCTTGCGGGCAAACCTCACGATTTCCCGCGACAACGGCAGGCGCCGGCCGAACGCGATCCCCCGCCGGTCGTTCTCCATCAGGAGGACCCAGATCAGCAGGACGGCGACCGACCCGAGCGCGCTCCAGATGGACACGTCCTGCGCCAACCCGTCGTACCAGACATGCGTCTGCACGAGGTGCAGCGCGATGAAGGCCGCGTTCATCGCCAGAGCGACGACATTGACGGGGTGCAGGCCGGCGGTGTAATGGCGGATGCGGTTCTGTGCGTACCAGATCGTCGCCCATGAGGCGCACTGGTGGGCGGTGTAAAAGCCCCACGCCGTCGCCCGCGACCAGAAGGTCGGTTCGGGCAGGGTCCAGTAGTACCAGCTCGCCCCTTGGTCCGATAGGTGGTCGACGGTCGCGAGGCGGTCGCTCAACGCCCAGATCAGCCAGATGAAACCGGCGCTCGCCGCGACGCCAAACCACAGCGCCCACGTGCTGTCCAGACCACTCCCGCGCGCCACGACTGGGGCACCTGCCAGTCCAGCCGCGAGCTCGATCTGACCCGACCGGTTATCCACCGTTGCCCTTTCTTTGATCACGGCGGTCGTTTGCCCCTGCGCGTCGAGTTGTACTCAGTACGCGGCCATGGTACTTCTTCTCAAACGCGGCTTGCCACTCACGCGCCAGTTTCTGCGCGTCGGCAATCTGCTGAGGGGTCATATTCGTTTCCAATACGTCACGGAAGTGTGCCCGTTGCCTTGAAAAACGCCGCCCACGTTCACCCCGCCGAAACCCCACGACCCGCTCTGCGACCTGTTCAGGGTGGGCTTGGTCGTAGAAGTCTGCCACCATCTGGACGCTGGTGCGCGCCCATCGCAGAAATAGCCACCTATGCGGGTAGGTTCTACCCGTGACTGGGTAGAGACTACCCAGCCAAACCCCGCCAGACCCCGCCAGAGGGGTTGCCAGACGAAAAGAGGAGGTGGGGTCGGTGTGACCCCTGACTGGGTAGAGGTGACCCGTTCCAGACACGCGGACACGGATAACAGAGACCCACTCGGATGCAGGACACGGGTGCGGAATCTGCGCCCCCTCTGCTGCGTCACGCACAGGTGTTGGTCATCTCTTGGAGTGCGCGCCACTCGCTGGAGGTCGCAGTCAAGCGCCAGCGTTGCTTGATGCGAATCCACGCACGCGCATACTGACACCAGTAGCCCCGTTGCGCGGGACGCCACGCGTCGGGTCCGCTGTCTCCCTTACTGCGATTGGACGACGCGGTGAGCGCAACCAGATGGTCGGAGTCGGACAGGTCGTTCGCGTAGCGTTCCTTCTCAGCGGATGTCCAGCGCCACCCTCCCGAACGGTGTGCGTTCCCGAGCGGAACCAGATGGTCCACATCCAAGGATGACGCAAGCACGACCCGCGTGTTGTTGTCAGGGGTGACCCAGACACCCGTATCCACGACGCACCGCCGAGCGTCTCGGAACACCACGGGTGCTTGGGATTCCGCGATCAGCACCTCCGCACGGGTGTCTTGACAGTCCCCATCCGCATCAATCCAGTGACGCCAGTCGCTGCGGGCGTAGGGAGGAAGTGACGCGGGGGGGTCCGCAATGACCAACGCGGCTGTGACGGGGGACGGTGCGGACGGAATCTCGCTGCGCTGACAGCCGACGACCGCGACGAGGAGTCCGATCGTCGCGAGGATGCGCCAGCGATGGACGCGTGATGAGTGAGAGAGCGCTGCCAGGCTATTCCTCGTTGAAGTAGTTCTGGTCGATGTCCAGCACTTCGACCGTCCGCTCGACTCGCACGCCCCCCACGCCCCGCACCGGTGCGCTCGCGCGAACAGCTCGACTTCGCCTGAGCCGTCGCCCCTTGCACCGCCGAGCACGCTCCTCGCCCGCGACCCGCGCCAGCGAGCAAGCCCGGTCGTATCCAACGCGCCCGCACCACCGCCCCAGCGGACCTCGCCAGCCTCGCAACCCCGGCCCACCGAGCCCCGAGCTGGCCTCAAGGCAGCCGAGCGGCGCGGCGCGGCGCGCGTGCGGGTGACCGCGTACGACGTTTTCGTGAGCGACGAGCTAATCACCCTGGAGAGGACGATCGTCGTTCGCTGACGCGCGGGATGGCCGGGCACGGGCTGGACGGACCGCCTGGTGGGGCCTGGGGTGGATCGACGTGCACCTGCTCGCTTCCGCGCGCCTGGCTGGGGCCGCGCTCTGGACTCTCGACAGGAATCTCGCGACAGTCGCGGGCGAGCTGGGAGTTGGGCGGAGCTGAGCCTCGCGGGTGAAGGCTCGCTGCTCTATCAAGCCGTCGTGGTCAAGGCCGTCTCGCGGGTCGCCGTTCACTGAGCGGCGCATCACTCGATCAGCTCGCGCACCTTGGCGGTGTCGACGTGCTGCAGGAAGCGGGTGACCTTGCCGCCGGTGAGGGTCCAGACGTGGGCCATCCGCACCTCGGCGGGCTTGCCGCTCACCTTGTGGTTCCAGGTGTACGTGCCGTCGGCCACGACCGTGTCGCCGTCGGCTACGAATCGGGTCGGGACGACCGAGAAGTTGTCGCTGAACTCGCCCAGGCGCATGAACACGCGCTCGACCACGGCTTGCGGGCCGACGTACGTGCCGGCGAGCGGAAAGCCGTCGGCCTCGGTCCAATGGATGTCCTTGTCGAAGGCGGCGACGACCGCCGCCACGTCGCCCTTGGCGAAGCTCTTGTAGAGTCCCTGCACGATTTCCTTGTTGGTGGGCATCGATCTCCCTCGTCGGTCCCGGTGAGTCTGGTAGGAGCAGGCGTGACAGACGGGAGAGCCTACAGGCTTTGCCTGTCGCGATCAAGAGCTGTCGAAGGGGGAACAGGAGGGAGCGGGAGGGGCGGGTGGGTCCGATAAGGGGCGTTCGGTTAACCCAGACCCCCGCTAATGCTGCCTACGATCAGAAGCTGGCAAAACAGTGGCAAGCGCTGTTCGATACTCATAAGCGGAAGCAGTGAACTGGTTTTCCTAAGCTGACAGGATTGAAGAACACTTATGCCAACCCAATTGTGGGGAATACATGCTGGGAAAACGGGTGACGCAGACGCCCTCTTTCGTCAACAGAACTGTATCGCGTTCGGGTGGATGCAAGCAGGCGATATCGTATCGCTGCCCAGGGATCGTGACGCATTCAAGCGGCGAATCGACGTATCCCGACAAATCACCCAACTCGCACGCCAATGTTGCGGGTCAGCTCTATCGGGTTTCACACGAAGTCCAACAGGGAGACTACGTCGCGTATCCCTCAAACACTCGACGGACGGTCTCTATCGGCATTGTGACGAGCGATGTGCGTTATGACCCAGCGGAGCCCGCATACCGCAGTCAGCGGTCAGTCGCGTGGAAAGCGGAGGTGCCTCGGACTCGCTTTTCTCAGGGGGCACTTCACGAGCTTGGCTCCGCGATGAGCTTCTTCCAGGTGAAGACCTACGCTGAGGAGTTTCTTGCGACGCTGCAGCACACACCATCCGCGTCGACCGTGACTTCCTCGCAGCCATCGTCCACGCTGGCGGATGAGTCGGTGTCGCTGGTCGCTGAAAGCATCGAAGAGAACACCCGAGACTTCATCATCAAGGTGCTATCCCGCGAAGTGAAGGGGCATCCGTTCAGTGACTTTGTCGCATCCTTACTCACGGGCATCGGATATCGCACCCGCGTGTCGCCTCCTGGCGCAGATGGTGGCATCGACATCATTGCCCACAAAGACGAATTGGGTGTTGAACCCCCGCTCTTGAAAATTCAAGTCAAGAGTGGCGAAGGGTCGGTCGGCGACCCTGTCGTATCCGCGCTTTACGGCAAAGTGAGCGGGGGAGAGTTTGGCATCGTGGTGACGCTGGGCTCCTTTACACAACAAGCCAAGCTGGACCTGATCCGATTCGGTGGACAGGTTAACTATGTTGATCTCATATCGTCGTCGTTCGTCGAAGAGAGTCTACAGGCGGTCGGCGGCGTCGGCGTCAGCATTCGTCGTTCCCTCGTGGCTGCCGGCGAGCGCCCCGTCGCGATCTAGGCTGCGGCGGTACGACGTTCGAAGGCGGCCGGACTGATCTGGCCGAGCGTCGAATGTCGGCGGCGTTGGTTGTCGAACACTTCGATGTAATCGAACAGCGTCATCTTGGCGTCGCTGTAACTCGGAAACCGCTCGGCCTCCTCTTTCTTCACGGTTGCGAAGAAGCTCTCCATGACCGCATTGTCGTAACAATCGCCACGGCGACTCATGCTGCAGGTGATGCCCTGGCCCGCGAGGTACGTTTGGTAGTCGTCGCACGTGTAGGTGCACCCGCGATCCGAGTGGTGCAGCAGCCCCGGATCCGGACAGCGCCGCGCGACCGCCATCTCGAGTGCTTTCAAGGTTAGGCGGCGATCATTGACGGCACTGATCGCCCAGCCAACCACGAAGCGCGAGAAGAGATCGAGTACCGCCGCCAGATAGAGCTTGGCGCTGTCGCCGATCACGAACTCCGTCGTGTCACTGACCCAGCGTTGATTGGGGGCCGCCGCCGTGAAATCACGGTCCAGCACATTGGCGGCGATCGGGTCCTGGTGATCGCTGTTGGTCGTCTGCTTGAACCGCTTCGGGACGTGCCCCTGAATACCTTCTTCGCGCATCAGGCGCTGCACTCGCTTTTCGCTGACAGCCTCGCCGTCCTCCTGGAGGTCCTTCCACAACCGGGGACGACCATAGCGATCGCCGCTGGCCGCATGGAACGCGTGCAGCTTGGTCCGCAGCATCACATCGCGCTGCGCCCGCGCCGACAGTCCGCGTCGCGCCCAGGCGTAAAACCCGCTGCGGGTCACCCGCATACACCGGCAGAGGATCGTGACCCGATGCTCGGCCTTCTTCGCCGCGATGAAGGCAAACCTCATCGGCTCTGCTTCGCGAAGAACGCCGTGGCTTTTTTAGGATGTCTCGCTCTTCTTCGGCGATCCGGAGCGCTTTGCGGAGCCGTACCAGCTCCTCGCGCTCGGCCGTCGTCAGCCCGGTGCGCCCCTGCGTCTGGTCCGCGCGGGCCCGGTTGACCCAGTCGCGCAGGGCCGTCTCGGTCAGGTCGAGATCGCGGGCGGCGGCGCTAACCGTCTTGCCTTCGTCAAGCACCAGGTGTACGGCGCTGGCTTTGAACTCGTCGGTGAACTGGCGGCGCGCTCGCCGCTTCGGTGTGTCGGCCATCGCTTTGGACATCGTATTCCCCTTTGGAAAGATGTCCACCGAACCGGATCAAGTCCAAGCGATTTGCGGACGGAAAAGCAAATCTCCGTCTCATCGATGGCGATGACCTTGTCTCGATGGTGCTGAACCACTACGAAAGCCTCGACGCTCGCTACAAAGGACTCATTCCCCTGAAGCGTGTCTATATTCCCGAGCCTGTCGACGACGACGACTAGCGATGCCGACGCCATCCCTCTCATCTCGTCCGTCCCGATCCGCGGGTGGCGTGAAAATCGCTCGCGGAAATGCGAGCCAGTTCTTCGTCGCAGGAGAACTGTGTCGGCGAGGCTGGTCAGCGGTCGTGACCCTCGGCAATACCCCTAATACCGACATCTTGGTCAGCGACCCCGAAGGCACCAAGTTCGTTCATGTTCAGGTCAATACGTTTCGCCCGAGCGACCGCAGTGTCGCGGTCGGGCGGAAAGCAGAGAGGAACTTCGGCGAACGCTTCATCTGGGTCTTGGCGGGCATTCCTAAAGCTGGCAGTACAGAACCGTTTCAATACTTCATCGTTCCGTCGCCTGTGATGGCGGAGCATGTGCCGGCTGCGCACGCGGCATGGCTCGGAGCGCTCGGCAAGAACGGGCACGTACGGCAAGACAGCGATGTACGTCAGGTGCTGCTCCCACCGAAAACGGACTCCCTCGGCTGGTCGGTTGAGAAATATCGCAACCGCTGGGACATCATTGAGCAACTCCTAACCTGAATGTCTCCTACCCAGTGTCGCTACTGTCGCTCCTCTTCCTACGGACGCGGGTGTTCGTGCTCTCCGCACAAAGCGCACGAACACGCGGGGACTGCTGACCGCTGCGAGTTCGGCGTGCCCCATCTCGTGGCAGGCAACCCAATGCCACTCGTCGGCTTGCCGCTGGCGTCGCTGTTCCTGAACGGAAGGAAGTAGACCCAACTTCCGCGACGTGTTTGCGCGAGACGCTTCACCCATATGCGCGAGAGTGTGCCCGATCGTGCGGTCGTTTGGAAGTGCTGCCAAACCACGCCAGACGGGGTTGCTAGACGAGAAGATGGGGTGGGGTAGGTATTACCCCTGATTGGGTAGCGGTGACCCCGCGGAGTGTCGCTCGTGTGTGGAGAGAACGCCCTACCGATGTAAGAGCGCTGCGGACTGGAACACCCTGCTACGGATGCTCCAGTCCACGGTCAGCCCGTTTGCGGTGTGTGTGGTTGTGCCACGGTAAGGGGAACGACCCACCAAACACTCGTCAAACTCCGCCAGGTTGATTAGGGGATTGAGTAGGTTCTACCCGTGATGGGTAGTGACTACCCGCGGACGAACGCTCATCCGTGCTTATTTCTTTCGCTTCTCAAACGCTGCTTGCCACTCACGTACCATTCGTTGCGCGTCGGCGCGCTGCTCGGGGGTGAGCTTGCTCGAAATGTCGTCGCGCATCTTTGCCTCAATGTCTGGAAGACTGCCCGATGACCTCGAAACCCCGAGATGGAGCCACATATACGCGAGGATGTCATCCTTCGGGACACC
>VFZL01000056.1 GCA_016871175.1 Acidimicrobiia bacterium
GGCGGAGTCTGCCGGTCCTGCCCCCCCCGCCCCCCCCCCCCCCCCCCCCCGGCCTGCCGCCATGGCGGCAGGTCGACAACGAGTTCGGCAATCTCCTGGCGCGTTGGGATGTCGGCTGGTATCTCGCCATCGCGATGGACGGCTACAGCTTTGACCACACGGCGATCCGGGAGCAGTAGAACATCGTGTTCTTTCCGGCGATGCCGATGTTGATGCGGATCGTCGGTCGGCTCTTCGGCGGAGAGCCGATCGCGTTCCTGTGGGGGGCGCACTCGTGTCGTTGCTGGCCTTTGCAGGCGCGCTCGTATACCTCTTTCGCTTCACGCGCGAAGTCCTGGGCGGGGATCGCGTTGCCCAGACGGCGACCTGGCTTCTGGCGACGTATCCGTTTGCGCTCTGGTACGGTGTCCCGTATACCGAGTCGTTGTTCTTGCTGGAGGCCGTCGGCGCCTTCTATCACTTCCGGCGCGATGAGTACGCGAAGGCGGGCGCGTGGGGGCTCCTGGTGGGATTGACGCGTCCCAACGGCTGCTTTCTCTCGATTCCGTTGGCTGTGATGGCCGTGGCTCCGTGGTTCCCTGGCTGGCTGCGGGGAGGTCCGCCAGCGGAGAGCCCCGACTCGCCGGTGTCGGGAGGCCATCGCCCCGCTGCCGCGCTTGCGCATCGTCTCGCCGCCGCCGCGCTCCCTGGTGTCGGCGTCCTGCTGTACAGCGCTTATGTGTGGCAGCTCACCGGCAATCCGCTCAGTTGGGCCGAAGGACACGTGGCGTGAGGGCGCAGCTATCAAGGGCTGACGATTCTCGTAACCGACCGCGTCCGTTATCTCGCTGAGTCGGGTGTCTATACCTATACCTCCCAGAGCGTCATTGACTTCGTCCAGCTCCTCGGGGTGCTCTTCGTGCTCAGTGCGGTCTGGCCGGTGGCACGGCGGCTGGGTTTGGCCTACGCGGTGTTCATTCTCGTCAATCTCCTCCCGCCGATGGCTGCTGGCGGGCTGCTGTCGGCGGGGCGGTTCTCAGCCGTGCTGTTCCCTGCGTTCATCTGGTGGGCCAGCTGAATTGGTGAACGCGAACGCACGGCCTGGCTGACCGGCTTCATGGCCTTACAGGCGCTGCACGCGACGCTCTTCTTCACGTGGCGAAAGATGATCTGACCGATCTGGACACACCGCCGTGTCGCCTTGCGTCGCCAACGCCGCCCCAGTCGGGCGTCGGGCTGAGCCGCGATGGGTAGTGGACGCCGGTATAATGCGAATCATGATGACGAACCCGTTCCGACGCCTCCAGGCGCTCGGATGGTCGCGGGGAGTTGTAGCGCTGGTTGCCGGCGGCCTCCTCGCGCTCGTCCTGATTCCGGTCGTCGTCGCCCAATCCCGTCGTCAGCTCCCGCCGTCGAATCAGCAGGTCGGAAGCCGCCTGTTCAACGAGGGTAAGTACGACGAGGTGGTATCCACGCTGGAAAAGGTGGAGCCCAAGGATCCCACCACCGTCGCGTGGATGGCGCGCGCGCTGAGCGCGCGCGGCAAGTATCAGGAGGCCGAAGCGCTCCTGCGCCCGGTCGCCGAGCGAAGTCCGCTGAGTGACGCCGCGCTCGAGCTGGCCCTGCACTATCAGAGATTCGCGCGCCCCGAGGCCGGCCCCCTGTTGCAACGGTTGGCCAACGGTGCCGTGACGGCCACCACGCCCCCCGATCTCGCGAGGGTCGCCAGAGCCTTGCGCGCGTTGAACGAGCCCCAGCAAGCGAGCAACGTCTATCGAGACGCCGCGGGCCTGAGCCAGCGCGATCCCGTCATCAACACGGCCTGGGGCGAGGTATTCCTCGAGAATCGCGGCGCCAACGCCAAGGCCGAGGCGCTCAAGTCGTTCCAGCTGGCGGCGACGGTCGACCCGACGTATGTGCCGGCGCTGGTCGGGATGGCGCGTGCGCTCGAGGATGAGAATCCCCCACGGGCAATCGAAGTGGCGCAGGCGGCGCTGAAGATCAATCCCAACAGTGTCGAAGCGCACGTCTTCGTCGCCGCGAAAGCCATCGAAGCCGGCAAGCGCGACGAAGGCAAGAAGGCGCTCGAACGCGCGCTCGAGGTGAACCCGCAGAGACTTGAGGCGCGCGCGCTCGTCGCGGCGCTGGCCTTTGTCGAGGACCGGAAGGCCGACTTCGACGCTGAGGTCGCACGCGTGCTCGCAATCGCGCCGAAGTACGGCGAAGTGTTCCGCGTGGCGGGCGAAATGGCCGCTGCGAACTATCGGTTCGAGGAGGCGGCCGCGCTGACGAGGCGGGCGCTGGCGCTGGAGCCGCAGAGCCCTCACGCACTGGCGGACCTCGGTATCCACTTGCTGCGCACGGGCGACGAGGCGGGCGCCCGCGCGTCGCTCGAGCGCGCCTTCAAGCTCGATGGCTACAACTTCGTCACCAAGAACCTGTTGGACATGATGGATACGCTCGACACCTTCGTGACGGCGAAGGACGGCGACATCATCCTCAAGATGCACAAAGACGAGGCGCCGCTGCTGCAGGAGTATGCGATGTCGCTCTCCAAGCAGGCGCTCGCCACACTCTCCAAGCGGTACGGGAACCTGGCCATCCAGGGGCCAATCCTGGTGGAGATGTTCAACAAGCACGACGACTTCGCGGTTCGAAACGTCGGGTTGCCCGGGATGATTGGCGCGCTCGGTGCCTGCTTCGGTCGAGTCGTGACGCTCGATTCCCCGCGCGCGCGGCCACCCGGCGACTTCCAGTGGGAGGCGACGCTCTGGCACGAGCTCGCTCACGTGGTGACGCTGCAGATGTCGAAGCAACGGGTGCCGCGGTGGCTGACGGAAGGAATCTCCGTCTACGAAGAGACGCTCGCCAGACCTGAGTGGGGCCGTGGCCAGGACCTCGAGTTCATGCAGATGTTGAACGCGGGCCAGATCCTGAAGCTCGCTGATTTGAACTCGGGCTTCACCGACCCGCGGATGATCTCGATGGCGTACTTCCAAGCCTCGCTGCTCGTTGAGCACCTCGTCGCCGAGCTCGGTGACGAAGCGCTGCACAAGCTGCTGCGCGCCTATGGCGAAGGGATGGACAGCGACGCCGCGCTCAAGAGCGCGATGAATACGGACTTCCAGAAATTGCAGGTCACATTCGACTTCTTCATCGACAAGCGGTACGGCGTGATGCGGAAGGCCCTGCTGACCGAGAAGGGCGTGGACCTGCAGCGCATGCCGCTGCCGGCGCTCAAGGACTACGTGGCACAGCACCCCGAGAGCTATCCGGCGCTCATGGCGCTCGGGACGGCGCTGCGACGGTCCGGCGCACAGGACGAAGCCATTCCAGCGTTCGAGAAGGCGGCGTCGCTCGTGCCGTTGGGACGCGGCCCGGCGAGCCCGCACGCCCAGATCGCGCAGATCGCTTCTGCGAAGAAGGACTCGGTCCGCGCGATCACCGCGCTGCGCGAGGTCGTGAAATACGACTTCGACAACCTCGACGCGGCCCGGCAGCTCGTCGACCTCCTGAAGGAGACTGGCGTCCAGGACGCGTCGCAGCTCGAGCGAGTGTATCAGCGCATCGTTGCGCTCGATCCCTTCGACCAGGCGGCGCATACGGCGCTGGGACGGTTCGCCATGCAGCAGAACGACTACGAGGCGGCGAGTCGCGAGTTCCGGGCGGTCCTGGCGACGAATCCGGTCGATCGGGCGGCCGCGCACACCGACCTCGCGGAGAGCTATTTCAAGGCCGGTAGGCGTCCCGAGGCGCGCAAGCAAACGCTCGCAGCGCTCGAGATCGCGCCCAGCTACGAGCGTGCGCAGGACCTGCTTCTGCGGTTGGCGGAGGATCGCAAGTAATGCGCCCACTGCTGAGGCGAGGGCCAACGGTTGCTCTCGTGGGCGCGCTGATCGCGCTGGCCGTCGTCCCACCTCTGCAGCGATTCGTCGCGGCCCAGTTGCCGTCGATGACGGAGGACCGCTTCGCGGGCCTCCAGTGGCGTTTCGTCCGCATTCGCTACCACTACACGACAGAAGGGACCAATCAGGAGCAGGATTTCTACGGGGAGCCGTGGGCCATCGATGCTCCGGCCGCCGAGCAGAACCTCGCACGTCGGATCAAGACCGCCACCACGATCCACGTGGAGGAGCCGATCACCGCCACGCTCGACGATCCGCAGCTCTTCACCTATCCGTGGATCTACATGGTCGAGCCGGGAAACTTGAAGCTTTCCGATGCGGAGGTCGCGATCCTGCGCGAGTTCCTCCTGCGCGGCGGCACCCTCACGTTCGATGACTTCCACGGTCCGATCGAGTGGGATCACATGGCTGCTGAGATGAAGCGGGTGTTTCCAGAGCGGGAGATCGTGGACTTCCCGAAGGGCCACCCGATCTTCAGCTGTTTTTACAAGCTCGATGGGTACCCGCAGGTGGCCGGCCTCGGCTCGTTCATGGCGGGGCGAAGCTGGGAGAAGGGCGGCTATGTCGCGCGGTTGCGGACGATCTTCGACGACAACGGCCGTCCGATGCTCTACATCAACTGGAACACCGACATGGGTGACGGGTGGGAGTGGTCGAACGCCGAAGAGTTCCCCGGCTACATCAAGTACACGACCGAGGCGTATCGCATGGGGATCAACGAGGTCGTGTACGCGCTCACCCACTAGTTGAGCACGTTGGCCGGCTGGTCCCGCTCCGAGGCGGGGAGGGCGCGGCCCATCCTGAGGCGAGGCCGCGGGAAGCCGAGCTGAGGGAGTGGCGTCAGTTCGCGCTGGGGTGGGACCCTGGCGCCAGTGCGAAGATGAAAGGTCACGGTGGACGTCACAGCGGTCAGCGCAGAAAAGGTCGCCGAAGGACGCGAGCGGCTCCTCGCGGAGCTTCGCAAGGTCATCGTCGGGCAAGACGATGTGGTCGAGCAGGTGTTGATCGCACTGTTCACAGGCGGACACTGCCTCATTACGGGCGTACCTGGACTGGCGAAGACGCTTCTCATCAAGACGCTCGCCGACATCCTGCATCTGGACTTCAAGCGGATCCAGTTCACGCCTGATCTGATGCCGTCGGACATCACCGGCACCGAGATCCTCGACGAGGAGGCGGGCACGCGCCGGCTCCGGTTCGTGAAGGGGCCGATCTTCGCGCAGATCATCCTGGCCGACGAAATCAACCGCACGCCGCCGAAGACGCAAGCTGCGCTGCTCGAGGCGATGCAGGAGTATCACGTCACCGCGGCCGGTCGGACCTATCCGCTGGAGCAGCCGTTCTTCGTGCTCGCCACCCAGAACCCGATCGAGCTCGAGGGGACCTACCCCCTACCCGAGGCGCAGCTCGATCGCTTCATGTTCAACGTGGTGATCACCTACTTGTCCGAGGACGAGGAGGTGAGGGTGATCACGCAGACAACGGGCACGGCGAAGCCACAATTGGCGCGGGTGCTGACTGGCGCGGATATCCTTCAGTACCAGGAGCTCTCACGTCAGGTCGTCATCGCCGAAGAGATCGCGCGCTACACCGTGCGGCTCGTCGACGCGTCCCGCCCCGGCCGACCTGGCGCGCCCGAGTTCGTCGACAAGTGGGTGAAGTGGGGGGCTGGACTGCGCGCATCACAGGCGCTCGTCCGTGGCGCAAAGGCGCGCGCGCTCATGCACGGGCGCTATCACGTGGCGATCAAGGACATCCAGGCCCTGGCCAAGCCGATTCTGCGTCATCGTGTGATGACGAACTTCTACGCCGAATCAGAGCGGATCACCTCGGACACCATCATTGAACGGCTGCTCGAGACGGTTCCGCTTCCAAAGAGCGGCATGTAGGGAACGGCATCCATCATGGCCGCTGGCGGCCCGACCGGCGAACGGCGCTTCCTCGACCCCGGCGTGCTCGCACGCCTCGGCACCCTGGAGCTGAAAGCCCGCACCATCGTCGAAGGCTTCTTGACCGGGTTGCACAGGAGTCCGTTCAAGGGCTTCAGTGTCGAGTTCGCGGAGTACCGGCAGTACATGCCGGGTGACGATCTCACGACCATCGATTGGAAGGTGTACGCACGAAGCGATCGTCACTACGTCAAGAAGTACGAGGAGGAGACCAACCTCGGTTGTCACATCATGCTCGACGTCAGCGCGTCGATGGGCTACGGCTCGCCGGGCATGACGAAGCTCGAGTACGGATCGTGCCTGGCCGCGTCGCTGGCGTACCTCATGAATCGCCAGCGCGACGCCGTTGGCCTGGCCGCCTTCGACGACCGGATCGTGACGATGTTGCCGGCGAGCGCGCGGCCAGGGCATCTGCGCGGCGTGCTGGTGACACTCGAACGGCTGCGGCTGGGCCGGCAGACGGACGTGTCCAAGCCGCTGCATCAGCTCGCCGAAAGCCTGTCGAAGCGCGGCATGGTGGTGCTGATATCGGACCTGCTGGATGAACCGGAGCGTGTCATCCGGGGGCTGAAGCACTTCCAGTTTCGTGGCACCGACGTCATCGTCTTTCAGGTGCTGCATATCGACGAATTGCAGTTCCCGTTCGAGCGCGCTACCCGATTCGAAGACCTGGAGACGGCGCGACACGTGACCGCCGTGCCCGTCGTCGTGCGCGACCACTACCTTCGCCGGATGAGTGAGCTCGTCGATCGCTACCGCCGCGAGCTCGGGGCAGTCGGGATCGACTACCACCTGCTCGACACATCCCAGCCGCTCGAGCTGGCGCTGCTCGCGTACTTGTCCACACGGTCGCGGGATTACTGATGGCGTTCCTGTCCCCGCTGTTCCTGCTCGGCGCCTTGGCCGCCGCGATTCCCCTCGTCCTGCACCTGTTGCGCCGCGAGCCGGACACCACTGTGAGGTTCGCCGCAGTGGACATGCTGCAACACGCGCCGGTTGAGCACGCAGAGAAGCGACGGCTGCGTGAGCTGATGCTGTTGGCCTTGCGAGTGGCGGCACTAGCGCTCCTGGCGGTGGCCTTCGCGCGTCCGTTCTTGTCGTCCAGTCTGGCCGGCGCCGCCACCGGCGCGACGGTGATCGCCCTCGACACGTCGTACAGCTTGTCGGCGCCAGGTCGGTTCGCCCGCGCGCAGCAGCTCGCGCGAGACGCCATCGCGGCGGCTCCCCGCGGACATGTGGTCGGGGTCGTCACGTTCGCGGACGGTGCGACCGTGGTGCAGGCGCCCTCGAGTGACCGTGCGTTGGCCGCATCGGCGGTGGACGCGGCGGGCGTCGGCTATGGCACCACGCGCTATCGAGCCGCGTTGACGACGGCGGCCGATGCGATTGGGGGTGGCGAAGGCCGGATCATCGTTGTGACGGATCTGCAAGCGAGCGGATGGGACACAGGCGATCTCGTGGGTCTTCCAGCGCGAGCACAGGTCGAGGTCGTCGATGTGGGTGTGCCGCCTCCGAATCTCGCGCTCACCGGGGTGCGTGTGAGTGGCGATCGGCTCATCGCGACGGTCCGCAACGTCGGACCGACGGCGCGCGATGTTCGGCTCCGACTCACGGTGGACGGGAAGCCGGCCGGTGAGGCCGTTGGCCGAGTTGATGCCGACGACAGCACCGACGTGCCATTACCCGCCGCGAAAGGCACGTCGGCGTCGATCGCCGTTGACGACCCCGAAGGGATCCAGGCCGATGACGCTCGCTATTTCGTGTTTGGAGAGTCAGCGCGTCCCCTTGTGCTCGTGGTCACCAACGCCGGGGATCTCAATCGAGACGCCTTCTACACCCAACAGGCGCTGCTGGCCGCAGGGGCTGATGGCGCGGCGTTCGATGTCGCTGGCGCGTCTGGAGCGAAACTCTCGGGATGGGACTCGGTCACGCTCGGGCGGCATGCCGCCGTCATCGTCCAGTCGACGCGAGGTCTCGACCAACGCGGACGAGAGTTGGTTGCCGAGTACGTCCGACGGGGCGGAGGCGTGCTGGTGACGTCGGGCCTCGACGTCGATGCGCAGGTGGCGGCCGGCGCGGTTGGCGCGGCCGTCGAGAGCACGGCCTTGCCTCCGGTGACTGCGGCGGAAGCCCGTGAGCTGGCGCCCGCCGACGTCCGCCATCCGGTATTCCGAACCTTCGCGTCGAACGTCGCGACGCTCGGCTTGGTCAAGTTCCGCCGGATCGCTGTCGCTCGAGGGTCCTCGTGTCATGCGCTCGCGCGTTTTTCCAGCGGCGAGGCCGCTCTGCTGGAGTGCACGGCCGGCGAAGGACGGGTCCTCGTCTGGGCCTCCGATTTGGAGGGCCGGGAAAACGACTTTCCGGTCCACGCGACGTTCGTACCGTTCATACACGAAGTCGTCACGTTTCTCGTCGGCACGCGAGGACGCGGACGGGACCTGCTGGTTGGCAGCCTTCCGGCGGGCCTTCCAGCCGAACCCGGACTGCGAACGTTGCCCGGGGACGCTCGCGTCGTCGCCGTGAACGTCGACACGCGGGAGTCCGACGGCGCGCGGCTGACTTCCGAGCAGTTTGCCGCGTCCATCGCCCCGCGGCAACCCGCGCCGGATGAGGCCGGGTCGCCGGCCGATCCCAGGGAGCGTGAAGCCCGGCAACAGGAGGCCCGGCAGGGTCTCTGGCGGTACGCGATTCTGCTCATGATGGCGGCCTTGGCGGTCGAGAGTGTCATCGCCGCGCGGACTACCTGATGTCGTGACGTCGCCGCTCTTTCGACCCTCGAACCTTGGTAAAGTCAACGTAGGGCCCTCGAGCATGGACGTTTCCTACCGCCACATCGACGACTTGCTCGGGCAAGTGCGCTCGCGCTGGCGGCGCCTCCTGCTCCTGCGGGCTACCGTGGTCGCGGCGCTCGCTGTTGCGGCGGTGATTGCCGCGGGACTCGCCGTGGGGGACGGCACGAGCCGGTCCAGTCACGCGCTGGCGGCGGTCGGGTTGGTGACGAGCGTTCTGGCGGTGGCGGTCGCGATTCGCGCGCTTGCACCTGTCCGTCTCGCGCCAAACGATCGACAGATCGCGCGATTCATCGAAGAACGCGACGAGACGCTCGACGATCGATTAGTGAGCGCGGTCGACGTGGTGTCCGCCCGCGCCGACCGGCCTGATGGGCCCGCACCAGCGCTCGCGGCGGCCGTGATCGCGGATGCCGGACGCCGCGCCGCGTCGGTCGAGCCGGGCTCGATCATCGCGTCCGACCTCTTGCGCCGCGGTGCCCTGCGAGCCCTCGCGGCACTCGTCGTGATGGTCGCTGTCGGGTTCAGCGGTCGCCACGCCGCACGGCGATCGTTCGATGCGTTGTCGCTGTCCCTCTTTCCTGCACGCGTCCAATTGAACGTCGTGCCGGGTGATGCGCGCGTGCAAGCCGGTTCGACCGTCACCATCGAAGCGCGCCTGGTCGGAAACACAGCGCCCGTCGCCGCGCAGCTCCAGCGAGTCGACGGTGAGGGTTGGCTGTCCACCGACATGTCGTCCGATAAAGACGGCACCTTCCGCGCGCAGTTCGATGCGCTCGGGGAATCGTTCCGGTACCGTGTGGTGGCGGGAGCCATCGAGTCCGATGTCTACGAGATCGCGGTGGTCCGCCCGCCGCGGGTCACCCGCGTGGACGTCGAGTATCGCTATCCGGCCGCGCTTGGCCTGGAGGCTCGCACTGAGGAGGATACCGGAGACATTTACGCGCCTGCCGGCACGGATGTGCGGCTCATCGTACACACCGACCGCGACGCGGCTTCGGGTCACCTGGCGCTCGGCGGAGGCACAACCCTTCGACTGAGCGCATCGACACCGACCCGGCTCGAGGCGTCCATGCGCATCGAGCGCGACGACTCGTACCGCGTGCGTGTGGCGGATCGCGACGGGATGAGCGCACCGGGCGAGACCGAGTACTTCATCCGCATGCTCGACGACCGCCCGCCGGACGTGCGGGTCCTGAGACCGGCACGCGATCGCAGCGTGACTGCGCTCGACGAAGTCGACATTCAAGCCGAAGCGCAGGACGACTTCGGCATCGCCTCGCTCGAGCTCGTCTACACCGTACGCGGAGCGGCGGAGAAGGTGGTGCCGTTCGAGGTGCCGAAGCGCACACCGGTCGTCACGGGTGACCTGACGCTCTTTCTCGAAGACCTGAAGGTACAGCCGGGAGACTTCCTTTCGTACTACGTCCGCGCGCGTGATCTGCCGAGGGGCCGCCGGTCCAGCGAAGCGCGCAGCGACATGTTCTTCCTCGAGGTGAAGCCATTCGAGCAAGAGTTCACACTTGCGCGCAGCCAAGGCGGCGGGGGCAGCCCGCAGATCGATGACCTCGTCAACGCTCAAAAGGAAGTGATCGTCGCCACGTGGAAGCTGGACCGTCGGGCGCTCGCGAGCGGTGCCAGCTCCGAAGAGGAAATTCGAACCGTCGCCAAGGCCGAAGCGGAGCTCAAAGCGCGAGTCGTGGCCACCGCCAGCCAGTTCCGAGACTCGGCGATGCGTGATCCGCGACGTCGCGGGGCCACGCCCGGGGCACCTCGCGCGGGGCAGACCCTGCCCGAAGAAGACGCGATGACCGCGGCCTCGAAAGCCATGGGTGTCGCCGTGATGGCGCTCGAGAAACTGCAGACGAAAACCGCGATGCCGCCGGAGCTCGAGGCGCTGAACCATCTGTTGCGCGCGCAGGCCGACGTGAGGCAACGCGAGGTCACGCGTCAGACTGGCGCGGGCGGAGCAGGCCAGAACCGGCAGACACAGGATCTGTCATCCCTCTTCGACAAGGAGTTGGCGCGGCAACAGCAGACCAACTACGAAACGCCGAACAGCGCCGAGCAGAAGCCCGAGACCGAGGAGGACAACCTGCTCGACAAGATCCGTGAGCTCGCCAAGCGGCAGGACGAGCTGCTGCGGCGCCAAGAGGAGGTGGCCAACCAGCGGCAGCAGCTTTCGGCCGAGCAGATGAAGCGCGCGCTCGAGAAATTGACGCGCGATCAGGAGCGGCTGCGCGAACAGGCCGAACAGATCGCGCGAGAGCTCTCCCGCGGCCAGCCGAGCGGCGCGCCGAAGGAGGACCGGTCGGGACAGCGGTCCGCATCGGACGCGAAGCGCCCCTCCGGCGAGCAGGCGCAGAGCGGACAGCAACAGCGCTCTGGCGGACAGCAGAGCCAAGGCTCGCAGCAAGCCGGCGGCAGCGGGCAGTCCGGTCACGACGGTCAGTCGGGTCAGAGTCGGCCTGGCGAGGGCAACGGACGGACGGGCGATCGCGGCAGCCGTATGCGCGAGGTCAGCGAGGACATGCGGAATGCCGCGAGCGAGCTCAGCCGACAGGATCCGACGCAGGCGAGCGCTCGCGCCAACCGCGCGCTCGACAAGCTCCGCGAACTCGAGCGGCAGCTGCAGGCGGGGCGTCCAGACGAGCAGCGACGGGCGATCGGAGACCTGCAGCTCGAGGCACGCCAGCTCGCCGACGCGCAGCGCCAGCTCTCCTCCGAGCTTGGTCGCGTGGGGCAGGGCGAGACCGGCAGGGATGCCCTGCGTCGTCTTGCCGGGGAGCAGGCGCGGCTGGCCGAACGAGCGGGGCGGCTCCAGCAGAACGTCGAGCGTCAGGCCAACGCGGCGGGGTCAGACCAGGCGGGACGAGGTGGCTCCCGCGCGGCCGCGGCTGAACAGTCGGCGAACGCGCAACGCGCACTCGGTGAAGCCGCGAAGGACATGCAGCGCCAGCGGTTGACGGAGCGGATGCAGCAGTCCGCAGAACAGATACGAGAGGCGACCAGGGCGTCAACGCCTCAGGAGAACGCAGCGCAAGGCCGGTCCAGTCCGCCTCAGGGATCGTCCGACACGCGGTCGCCCCAGCAGACGGCACGCACGGCGGCCAGCGGGCAAGGCGAGATCGCGCGCGCGTTCGATCGTTTGGCGGATCGATTGGCCGCCGCAACGGGACCGAGCGACGAAGCGTCACGCAAGCTCACCGACCAGCTCGCGCGAGCGCAGGAGCTGCGCGAGGACATGGCGCGTCTCAGCGGCGAGCTCGAGAGGCTAGGCGATCAGCCCGGACCGCAGGGCACATCACCAGGAGGCCAGCATGCCGCCGGGCGTTCGCAGGACGGGAAGCCGTCGCCTTCGAACCGCGACTCAGCGGACGGTCGCGGGGGCGGTCAGTCAGGATCGGGCGAGGCGGCCGGGCTTGGCTCCGGCGGCGATGGGGAGCGGCTTCGCGACGAGTACACGCGTCAGCTGAAGGCAGCCAAAGAGCTACTCGACGAGCTGCAGCGCGATAACCGCACGTCCGGTCAGGGCGGCTACGGGTTCACCTTCGAAGGGCAGGGGATGGTGCTGTCCGCTCCGGGCACGCAGGCCTTCAAGCAAGACTTCGCCCAGTGGAAACAACTACGGCGCCAGGCGACGCAGCTGCTCGAGCAGGCCGAGTCAAGTCTCTCGAAGCGCCTGCAGGCGAGGAGCACGAAGGAGCGGCTGGCGTCAGGGCTCGACGACCAACCGCCAGCGTCGTACAGCCAGCAGGTGGATAGCTATTTCAAGGCGCTCGCGGCGAAGAAGGGCCGATAACCCCTCGCGTTATGCATTTCGCCGCCCCTTTTCCAGTCTGGCTCGTCGTCCTGATCGTGGTGGCGGTGGTGGCCATTGCGGTCGTCGCGTATCGGCGGCCATTGGTCCCGCTCTCGTCAAGCCGCAGGCTCACGCTAGCGGCGCTTCGCGCCCTCGCCCTCGCATCGCTCGCGTTCTTTCTGGCCAGACCGACCACCCTATCTCCGCCAACCGAGCCTCGTGACCTCGTCGTGCCTGTGTTGGTCGACACCTCACGAAGCATGCGCGTGACCGATGGTGAGGGCGGCGTGTCGCGGATTGACGTCGCGACGCGGCTGTTGACCGATCAGCTCCTGCCCGCATTGTCCCAACGGCTCACCCCAGAGGTCTTTGCGTTCGGCGAGACGGTCGGGGGCACCAGTGCGGATGGACTGAGCGCCGATGCGCGCCACTCTGATATTCACGGTTCGGTGGCGACTATCGCAGATCGGTACCGAGGGCGTTCGCTGGCCGGTGTTGTCCTGCTTTCGGACGGCGGAGACACGGAGTCATCGGGCCGATCCGAGCGCAACACTTCCGCTATCCCCGTGTATTCGATCGGCATCGGCTCGACATCCAGCACCCCAGACCGTGAGGTGGTGGGCGTGGCCGTTGGCGATCCGAGGCTCGATGCGGCCACGGTCGACCTGCGCGTCACCGCGGTCAGCCGAGGGTTCAACAAGGAACCGTTCCAGCTGCGGCTGCTGGCTGATGGTCGTGTGATCGAAACGCGCCTGTTGACCCCTGTCGCCGACGGCTCACCCATCGATGCCACGTTCACCGTACCGCCCAACGACGTCAGCCCCACGGTCTACACGGTCGAGATCGATCCGGATCGCGACGCGATCGCGGAGAACAATCAGCGCAGTGTGCTCGTGAGCCCCGCGGGGCGTAAGCGACGCGTCATGGCGATCTTCGGTTCACCTGGCTTCGACCACAGCTTCCTGGCGCGCGCGCTGGCGGCCGATTCTGGTCTCGAGCTCGACATGATCGTGCAGAAGGGCCGGAACGATGCCGGACAGGATACGTTCTTCGTGCAGGCCGGTGGCCATCGGGCCGCGGGCTTGGCGTCTGGATTCCCCGCGACGCGTGAGGCGCTATTCGCCTACGATGCGCTCATCGTCGCCAACGTCGAAGCCGACTTCTTCAAACGCGCGCAGTTGCAGATGGTGGCGGACTTTGTCTCGGAGCGCGGAGGCGGTCTGCTCGTCTTCGGCGGACGATCGTTCACACAGCGCGGTCTGTTGGGTACACCGATCGAGGAAGTGTTGCCGGTCGAGCTGAATGATCGTCGCGGAAGGTTGGCTCGCGCGTCGCTCGACATCGACTCGACGCCGAAGCACCACGGCGTGACCCTGACCGTCGATGGTGAGACTCACGCTATCATGCGTCTCGGCGAAACGGCGGACCACACGCGTCGTAAGTGGTCAGCGCTGCCAGCCCTCGCCTCGGCCGCGGCTCTCGGTGGTCCTCGCCCCGGCGCCACTGTGCTTGCGGTGACGTCGACGGCTGGCGGGGTCGTCGTGCCCCTGGTCGCCGTGCAGCGCTATGGTCGAGGGCGATCGATGCTCTTTGCCGGCGAGGCAGCCTGGCGCTGGCGGATGCTGATGCCGGCCACCGATCGGTCGTACGAGTTCTTCTGGCGTCAAGCCCTTCGATGGTTGTCGATCGCCGCACCAGATCCGGTCGACGTGTCGGTCCCGGAGGCGGCCGAACCCGGCGACACGGTAGCGTTCGGTGTGGAGGTTCGCGACGCGGCGTTCAGACCTGTCGCGGACGCGATCGTGGCGACGATGTTGACGACACCAGGTGGTGGGCTTCAGTCACTGACCACGCAGCGCGATACGGGTGGCGCCGGACGGTTCACCGCCACCGTCAGACCCGAGCAGCCCGGCCTGTATCGCTTTCGGACGGAGGCGCGGCGAGGCTCGACGGAACTGGGCTCGAGCGAGCGCTGGTTTCATGTTGGCGGCGCCGACCGCGAGTTCGCGGATCCGCGTCTGAACGAAGGCGTCCTGAGCCGGCTGGCGCGCGCCTCCGGCGGTCGGTACTTCGAGGTGGGTGAGGCGACTCAGATGGTCGGCCTGCTCGAATCGGCGGCGCCCGCCACGGCCGCGCCAGAGCCGCGCGACGTGTGGCACGCGCCGTGGGCGATCGGACTCCTGATGGCGCTACTCTCCACGGAGTGGATCCTTCGTCGTCTTTGGGGACTTCGGTGATCAGTTTGCAGAGGGCGCTCCAGCGCCGCGCGCACCGTCGGTGCCGTTGCCTCCCGGTCGTTGTCTGCGCGGCTGCAGTGGCATGGCTGAGCAGTCCAGCCGTCGCTCGGGGGGGCGAGCGCTATGCCGTCATCGTCACAGGGGCGGCTGGTGGTCCCGACTACGCGCAGAAGTACCACAGCTGGCGGATGGGGTTTGTGAAGACGCTGACAGAAACCCTCGGGTATCCGCCGGACCACGTCGTGACGCTCGGCGAGGATGCGGCCGCGGGCGCGAAGGCCACAGGTGAGAACGTCCGCAGCGCCTTGAGCACCCTGCGCAATCGAGCCGTTGACGGTGATATCAGCCTGGTGCTGCTCATCGGGCACGGGTCTGCCGATGCCGAGGAAGCCAAGTTCAACCTCGTTGGGCCCGATCTCACCGTCGACCAGTGGGCGGCGCTCGTCAGGCCGATTCCGGGCCGCGTCGTGTTCGTGAACGCCGCGAGCGGAAGTTTTCCCTTCCTTGCGGCCATCGCGGGTCGGAATCGTGTGGTGCTCACGGCCAACGATTCAGCCGCCCAGCAGTTCGAAACCAGCTTCCCGGACTTCTTCATCAAGGCGTTCGCGGATGAGGGAGCCGATCAGGACAAGAACGGCAAGGTGTCCATCCTGGAAGCGTTTACCTTCGCCAGCGCCAACGTCAAGAGCGCGTTCGAGCAGAAAGGGCAGCTGGCCACCGAGCGCGCGCTCATCGACGATACCGGTGCGGGGGTCGGCCGCGATCTCGAGACCGAAGGGAAGGACGGTCAGCTCGCCCAGATCACCTATTTGCAGCCGGAGGTGCCCGCGGGGTTGGCAGGCAATCCGATCCTCGCGAACCTCATGCGCCGACGCGCGCAGCTCGAAGAGAGCCTGACGCTGCTCAAGTCGAACAAAGAGTCCACGCCACCGGCGCGGTACGAGGAGGAGCTGGAGCGGATCCTCCTCGAGATCGCGCGCATCGACCGAGAGCTCAGGACGAGAACCTAAACCCGGCTGCCCGCCGAAGCTGTGTGAACGCGTGGGCTCGGGAGGGACCCCGACTAGACGTTGAACCGTATGTGCAGAATGTCGCCGTCGGAGACGACGTAGTCCTTACCCTCGATTTGTAGCTTTCCCGAGTCTTTCACAGCGTGTTCAGAGCCGTACTGCATGAAGACCGCATACGGGATGACCTCCGCACGAATAAAGCCGCGCTCGAGGTCCGAGTGGATCCGGCCCGCCGCCTGCCGCGCGTGTGTGCCGCGGCGTATCGTCCAAGCGCGGACCTCATCGGGGCCGACCGTGAAGAACGAGATCAGATCGAGCAGCCCATAAGCGGTCCGGATGAAACGCGTGAGCGCCGACTCGGAGAGCCCCAGGTCCTGGAGGAATACCGCTTGATCGGGGGGTTCGAGCGACGCGATTTCGGCCTCGACGCTCGCCGACAGGACGAGGCCCGCGGCATCGATGGCCGCGATGCGGTCCGCCAGCTCCTTGGGCAGGGACTCAGCGGCTCGTGATTCACTGCGGTTCAACGCCACGAGCAGCGGCCGATCCGTCAGGAAGCCGAATCCCCGCAGCGACTCCCGATCCAGCTCCGCGGAAGGCAGCGCGCGCAGCGGCCGTCCGTCCTCGAGCGTCTTCTTCATTCGCTCGAAGGGTGCCTGATCCTGCTTGGAGGCGCCTTCCTTCTTCATGCGCTCGAGGCGCCGCTCGATGAGATCGAGATCCGCGAAGGAACACTCGAGCTGGAATGCCTCGAAGTCGCGCAGCGGATCTGGGTCGCTGTCGACGGCGGGATTGTCGAAATCCCGCAGCACCAGGCAGATTGCGTCCTGTTCCCGAATCTGTTGGAGCGCGCGTGTCGAGAGGCCCTTCTTCTCGGAGCCGTGCTCACCCGGCACGTCGCAGAACGTGATCTCCGCATACGTCGTCTTCTTCGGCGAGAAGATCTTCGACAGAGTGTCGATGCGCACGTCCGGCACGCGTACGGCGCCAAGGCGCAACTCGCCGCCGAAGGACGTGGGCGCATGGAGGCCTGTCATCGTATTGAAGACGCTCGTTTTGCCCGAGCCAGCGAATCCGACAAGTCCGATCTTCATGGTGAGTAGAGCCACTCCACGGGCGGTTGGCGTTTCTTGAAGACGTAGACGCCGATGACGCCAAGCACGAAGCCCGCAACGTGAGCGGCGAGCGCGATACCGCCGCTGACGGCGGCAGTGGTGGACACAGCCGAAGCCCCGGCGCTGAGCAACTGGAACAGGAACCAGAGGCCGAGGAAGACGAGCGCCGGCACCTCGATGACATCCCAGAAGAGCATGAACGGAACGAGCGTGAGGACGCGCGACTGCGGGTACGGGACGAAGTAGGCGCCCATCACGCCCGCGATCGCGCCGCTGGCCCCGATCGTCGGCACAGTGGACTTGGGTTCGAGCAGCACGTGTCCCATCGCCGCGCCGATGCCGCACAAGGCGTAGAAGACGAAGAAGCGCGCATGGCCCATACGGTCCTCGACGTTGTCACCAAAGATCCAGAGGTACCACATGTTACCGATGACGTGCGCCCACCCCCCATGGAGGAACATCGAGCTGAGCAACGTGGAGAACTCGAGGCGGGCCGGCACAACGCCGTACGAGCGGACGAACGACTCGAGGTCCCGCGGTGACAGCGAGACCGCGTAGACCCACGCGAGCGCATTCATCACGATGACAGTCATCGTGATGAACGGCGTCGTCCGGGACGGGATCGCGTCCCGCAACGGAATCATGCTGCGGCGAGACTACTTGAGGGCCGCCGAGCCGGCTGTCGCGCACTGACCATCTTGCTGGCTCGTACCGCCCGAGAGCCCGACGGCGCCCACGATCTTGCCGTCGCTCAGCAAGGGCACGCCGCCCTCCACCGGCACCGCACCTTGTAGCGCCAGCATCCGCAGACCGTCACCGCCTGCGGCGAGCGCGTCCTGCAGCGCCTTCGTCGGCCGCTTGAAGCGGGCGGCCGAGCGCGCCTTGTCCATGGCGATCGGTACGCTCGCCGCCTGAGTTCCGTCAATCTTCTCGAAATACACGAGATCGCCGGCCGGATCGACGATGGCGACGGCCATTGTCCAGTTGTTCTTCCGGGCCTCCGCGAGCGCCGCCGCGGCCACTCTCTTGGCGGCGTCGGCCTGAATCGGCGCGCCGTAGGGGTTCGGCATCTGCGCGAACGCAGGCGCCGCAGATGGTATGACGATGAGCGCTCCGAGGGTAGCGGTGATGAGGAATCGGGTCATGAGAGTAGCTCCTTGTGCGCCGGGCTAAACCGGCGAGGTGTAGTGAATGAAAGAGTCATACGGTAAAGGGCTAGCGACCCACACCGGCCCCGAGTCATGCGGAGCTGCCTGCGAGGGTGGCGTCGAAGCGTTGAC
>VFZL01000057.1 GCA_016871175.1 Acidimicrobiia bacterium
CTTGCCACAGAGCTCCGTGACCGGGATGCCCGCATCGGCCTCCCGTAGAAACCCGACAATCTTCGCTTCGGTGAACCGCTTCTTCATTGCCCGACCCTTTCGCTAGGCCGGACTCTAAACCGAAACGCTACTCAGAATGGGGGGGACGTCAGAGCGGCGCGTTTTGGAAGGGACACTCAAGTTGGGCCACAGGGAGGCACAGCCTTGCTCGGAGGTCCACGGCCTGACTCGGAACGGCCATGGCCCCCAACGTGAGGGTAACAAGTCGGACCTCAGCGTTCACGAACAGCACGCGAGGGGTACGCGCGCCTCAGAGGATTCCACCTCAGCCTTGGCGAGACCTCGCGCGAGCTGAGACTGGGTCAGTACGGTGAATCCCAGCCGCTACGGGTGGGCCTCGACGATGGCTTTGACGAGGCTGAGCCCCAGGCCGAGGCCGCGGGCGCTCCGGCTGCGGTCGCCCCGGAAGAGGCGTTCCCAGATGTGTGGCAGCTCGTCCGCCGGAATGCCGGGCCCCGTGTCTGGCACGCGCAGCATCGGATGGCCAGCCTCGACACCCGTCCAGACCGTGACCCGCCCACCGGGCGGCGTGTACTTCGCGGCGTTGTCCAGGAGATTGGCGGCCACCTGCTCCAGCCGAATGCGGTCGCCGACTGCCGGGGCGTGGCCCCCGACCAAGGCGAGCGACACCTCTTTCGCCTCTGCCGCATCCCGATAGAGCTCGACCGCGCGGTGTGCAACCTCCGACAGGTCGAGTGGCGAGCGCTGTAGCGGCATCGCTCCGCTCTCCGCCTCCGAAATGTCCATGAGCGTCTGGAGCATGACGAGCACACGATCGCTCTCCTCGACGCAATCGGCCAACGCTTCGCGGTAGCGATCGATATCCGGGGGTGCCGCCAGCGCGGTTTCCGCTGTGCCCCGAAGCCGCGTCAACGGCGTGCGCAGGTCGTGAGACACGTTGTCGAGCGCTCCTCGCATTCCGGTCACGAGCCCCTCAACTCGGTCGAGCACGGCGTTGAAGAGCCGCGTCAACTCGCCCAGCGCATCGTCGTTTTCGCCGACCGTCACACGTTCGTCGGTGCGCCCGGTTCGCACGATGCGGCCAGCCGCCTCTGTGAGCCGACGGACCGGCGGGAGCGCGGACTGTGTCGCAATCCAACCACCAGTGAACGCCAGCACCAAAATCGAGAGGGTGACCAGGCTCAAGGCCGTGCGGACGCGACGCAGGAGATCGAGACGCGCTTCCTTGCTCTTCCCCACCTGCACGAGGGTGCCATCCGCAAGTCGCACCGATGCTCTCTCGAGCAGCGACGGCTCCCATCCCCCAGGGCCTGCCAGCACAATCGCTTCGGCGCGGCGATCGACCACCCGCACGAACAGACGCTCCGGCGCGGTGAGCTGTTCAACTCGGACCGTCTCACTGAGCGACGACAGGCCGCCGCGCGCATACACGACGGCGTACTCTCCAAGCTTCGCCTGCAGGATTTTCTGGTCGCGTTGGGTCAGCGACGTCGCGGTCACCCAGCAGGTCAGCAACACGATGAGCGTCGCCGCGGCCAGAAAGAGTCCTGCGTACCACAGCGCGAGACGCAGACCGAAGGGACGCTCACCCAAGGACATACCCCACCCCGCGAACGGTTCGCAGCAGTTTGACCTCGAATGGTCTGTCGATCTTGTCCCGGAGGCGGCTCACGAGCACATCGACGATGTTCGTTTGTGGATCGAAGTTGTAGGCCCACACGTGCGACAGAATCATGGTCTTGGAGACGACGCGTCCGGCGTTACGCATCAAATACTCCAGCAACGCGAACTCGCGCGGACGCAAATCAATCGCCGTTTGCGCGCGGGTCACCTTACGGGTCAACAGATCGAGCGTCAGGTCACCCACTACGAGAGACGTCGGTTCAACCATCCGGCTGGCACGTCGTACGAGCGCTTGGAGCCGGGCGAGTAATTCTGCGAATGCGAATGGCTTGGTCAGGTAGTCATCTCCGCCAGCCTGAAGGCCGCGGACCCGATCATCGACCTCACGTCGAGCGCTGAGGATCAGCACCGGCATCGTCGATCCCCGTTTGCGGAGCGCGTCGATGACCGCCAGCCCGTCCCGCTTCGGCAACATGAGGTCGACGATGGCGACGTCGCAGCGCGCATCGAAAGCCGCGCGAAGGCCCGCCTCGCCGTCCGCCTCGTGGTGGACGGCGTACCCTGCCTCCCGAAGGCCCCGACTCACGAAATCGGCAATGGCCTGATCGTCCTCAACGAGCAACACGCGCACGACGCGATGATAAACCGCGCGGAACGGGAGTCGATGCCGGCCATCGCGCATCGGCCCAAACGGTTGTACACTCAGAAGGTGCGACCCCGATTGGGTGGTCCAGTCGTCGTGGCGATCTGGGTCATCGCGTGCTCAGCTCTGGACCTGAACGCACAAGAACCCGAGCGTTCCCCGTTCATCCAATGGCTGGCGGTGGTGCGCGAAGAAGCGCTGACCCGCGGCATCCGACCGGCTGTCGTCGAGGAGGCGCTGAGCGACATCACGGAGCCGCTGGCGGTCGTGCTCGATCGGGACCGCAGCCAGGCCGAAATCGTTCTCCCGCTCGAGACCTACGTCAGCCGGCGGCTCACCCGACGCAACGTGACGTCCGGCCGGGACATGTACGCTCGCCACAGGGCGTTGCTCGAGACGATCGGTGGCCAGTACGGCGTCCCGGGCCGGATCATCGTGTCGATCTGGGGCGTCGAGTCCAACTACGGTCGGTTCAGCGGCGTCCGCCCGACGGTGTCGTCGCTCGCGACGCTCGCCTGGGATCCGCGTCGCTCCACCTATTTCAGAGGCGAGCTATTCAGCGCGCTCGAGATTCTGAACCGAGGCGACATCGATCTTGCGCGCATGAGGGGATCGTGGGCGGGCGCGATGGGACAACCCCAGTTCATGCCATCGAGTTACCTGCGATACGCGGAAGACCACGACGGCGATGGGCGCAAAGACATCTGGTCCTCGGCCGGGGATGTCTTCGCGTCGATCGCCAACTATCTGAAGGGACACGGGTGGAGGCGAGAGGAGCGCTGGGGCCGCGAGGTCTCGATGGCACCGAACATCGCCAGGAGAATCTCCGCGGAAGTGGCACGGCGTGATGGAGCCTGTCGGGCCACGCGAGACATGACGGTGCCCCGTCCTCTCCGCGAGTGGAACCAATTCGGTGTGAAGGGCCGGAACGGAGAGCCACTCCCTGAATCCGACATGAGCGCCGCGCTGGTGTCCGGCGCCTCACGCCACTTTCTCGTGTATGCCAATTACGATGCGCTGCTCTCCTACAACTGTGCGCATGCATACGCGTTGAGCGTGGCGCTCCTCGGTGACGCCCTCGAAGGTGACGCCGCCGGCGGCAGTCCCCGCTCACACAGCCGAGGACGGACTCGTGTACGACGTCCCGAACGGCCGTCTCCGGATCGCTCGCTGGCGGCACCAACGGACGCGTCCGTCACGCCACAACCGTCATCGGGGCATTGAGATGGGTCAACTCGAGCTCGATGAGCAAGGCGTCTTCGTCACCTGCGTCACCTGTGGGCAAAAGAATCGGCTGGCGTTTCGGCGGATGGACGCGACCGCCAGGTGCGGTCGGTGCAAGCAACCGCTGCGCGCGCCCAGCGTGCCGCTCGAGGTGACGTCGTCGACCGATTTCGATCAACTGGTTGCGCACGCCACACTCCCGGTCGTGGTGGACTACTGGGCACCGTGGTGCGGTCCCTGCCGAATGGTGGCCCCAGAGCTCGAGAAGGTCGCGGCGCGATCGGCTGGCCGATGGCTGATCCTGCAGGTGAACACGGACGAGTTGTCCGATTTGGGCGAGCGCTTCCGTATCCGATCGATTCCGACGATGGCGGTATTCTCGGGCGGACGGGAGGGCGGACGGGAGGTCGGCCGGACTGCCGGCGCGAGGCCGGCTGCGGATATTGAGGCGTTCGTGCGCCAGACGTTGGCCGCCTGAGGGACCGTGCGTGTCTTCGCGCTGAACTTCCACGCGAACTATCGCTGTCGACACGCCGGTGCGTGCTGCACGGCCGGTTGGCCGATTCCTGTCGAACCTGCGCGTCGGCGCCTCCTGGGCGCCGATGTGCTCCTCCCGGATGCGAAGGGCGCCTGTCGGTTCTACGATCGACAGGACCATCGGTGTCGTGTGCATCGCGATCACGGTGAGGCGATGCTTCCCTCATCGTGCTTTCACTTCCCCAGACGTGCGCTGCTGGACGAACGCGGCGTCTTCGTCAGCCTCTCGCATTTCTGTCCAACCGCCGCGCGTCTCCTGGTGGAGGCGGGCGGCCCGCTTCGGACCGTCGAGTCACCGCCAGCCTTTCCGACCGATCGTGAATACGAGGGTCTCGATGGTCGGGGCGCATGGGCCCCGCTGATCAAGACGGACCTGCTCTTCGACCTCGAGGGCTTCGACGCCTGGGAACGATACGCGCTCGAAGAGCTTTCGGATGAGACAGTGCCCGCGGCCCACGCCTTGCGTCGACTGGCCGCCGCGACCGAGCACCTCCGTAACTGGAGGCCAGACGAGGGCCCTCTCGCCGAGCGTCTGCGGCACCTCGCAACACGGACCTGGGCGCCTGAGGAACTGACGACCGCGTGGAAACGCTACGAACGCTTCTCCACGCTGGAGGCGTACGCGTCACTACGCGCGCTCGTGCCACACGGGCTCGACGCCCCACAGCTCGCGCCCGAGCATCGCCAAAGATGGGAGCATGCGTCTGGGGCTTCCATGGCGGACGGCGTCGTACGACGGTACATCGCCGCGAAGCTGTTCGGGTCGTGGGCCGCGTACGAGACCTTTGGTCTGAGAACGATGGTGGCGGAGCTGACTCTGGCAGATCTCGTGCTCCGCGTTGAGGCCGTTCGCGGCTCGTCACCGGGCCATCCGCCGGCACACGACGATGCGATGGTGCGTGCCGTGCGCGCGGCCGACTGGCTGCTCGTCCACCTGGTCGACCGCCCGGCGCTGATCACGTGGCTCGGCGACGTCGAACGCGATGCCTAGACGCCGCGCCCGCCGTGTCGCGAGGATGAGACCGGGCTGCGGCGACGCGGCCTGCACCACGCCGGCGCGCATTTACGGATGCGGAGACTGCCAGACGGCTCGGCCGACGAAGAATGGACCCAGCCGATCCAGATAGAGCGACGTCTGCTGCGTGGTCCGCATGGACTGCACGATGTGCGACAGCGGAAAGAGCTCCTTCCCGATGAGGCCCACGACGAAGTCGTTGTCGTGCTTGTCGAGGCCGTGGCACGCCAATCGGATGTCGTGCGCGTAGTCGCCGGCGCCGTACGCCTTGCCGATGGCGCCGTGCTCGGCCAGAATCACCCGCTGCTCCTGCTCCGGCAATTGCGCGAAGGCACCACTTCGACGTAACGGATACCAGATCGCCCACGTCCACGACGGGTTCAAGGCCGTTCTCATCGGACGATGAATCAGCGTGTCGATGAGATCGGGCTCGTACCCCAGCGCATACGTCCGGCCCATCATCGTGTATTCCGGCTTCAGCGCCAGGGTCTCGAAGGGGGCGGCGTTGAGCAGGGCTCGTAGGCGTCCCACGAACACTTCGGGGTCGGTGGCGAGCGCGAGGACAGCCACCCCTCGCGGATCATTGACATCTTCGTACAGAACGGCCTGCAGCCCCGATGCCTGGAGGGCGGCCACGAGCGGTGTGCCGTCGACGCAACCACCGAACACCTGCAGCTGCATGAACAGCCGTGCGTCGGCACGTTGCGGCTCGCCGTTTCGCGTGCCGCCCTTCTCGCGCAGGTCAGGTGGCTCGGGGCCGCGGCGCACCTCCGTTGGGTCGGACATTCGTTCAGTATATAATCTCCCGACTTCTGAGCCTGGGCAGTTCCCGAGGAGCAGGCAACGAACGAAAACCCGAACGGCTTTGGACGGAGACGCGCGAGCATGCCTTTCATCATTACTGACCCCTGCATCGACACGAAGGACACGGCCTGCGTGGACGTGTGTCCGGTGGATTGCATCCACCCGCGGAAAGACGAGCCCGAGTACCAGGCGACCTCCATGATGTTCATTCACCCGGAGGAGTGCATCGACTGTGGGGCGTGCGTGCCGGCGTGTCCCGTCGCCGCGATCTATGAGAGTGTCGATGCCGTCCCATCCCATCAACGGGAGCTCGTTGAAGCCAACGCGGCCTATCGGCAAGGCGACGCGGACGCCTTCGCGAAGGCCGACGGGCTGGTCAAAGCGCACATCGCCGCTCAGCCAACGCTCATGGCCATCCCGGCCGCCGAACGGCAGGCCGCGCACGCTACCGCATAACGGCGGAGCTGCACATCGCAGCTTCGGCGACGCGTTGCACCCCTCGATCCGCCCGCACGATGCCGCCTGCATCGCGCGGGCGCACCGCCGCCCGATGCTCCTCCCTCAGGCCACACCGTCATCGTCGTGTCCTCTTCCTGCGCGCATGGCATGTTGACGAGCGTCGCCACCTGGAACGTCAACGGGATTCGCGCGCGACAAGCACAGGTGCTGGACTGGATCGCACGCGAGCGCCCAGACGTCGTCTGCCTGCAGGAGATCAAGGCCACCGCTGACCAGATCCCCGAGATGCTCTGGGAGCAGGAGGGGTACTGGACGTACTGGCACGGCGGCAAGGGTTACTCTGGCGTAGCACTGCATGTGAGTCGCGCCGTGTCACCCGAACGTCCGGCGGTCAGGCACCCCGCGTTCGATTTCGAGAGTCGCATCGCTACCGTGACGCTGGGTGAGGTGACCGTGGCGTCGGTGTATGTGCCGAACGGTGGCAAGGACTTCCCAGCCAAGATGTCGTTCCTGACCGCCCTGGAGACCTTCGCGCGAGAGTATCAGTCCGGAGGCCGCACGCTCGTCATCTGCGGAGACCTCAACATCGCGCGAACCGAGCGCGACGTGCACCCAAAGGAGCGAAAGCCGCGTGCGATTGGCCAACTGCCTGAAGAACGTGCGCAGCTCGAGCGCATCATCGGCTGCGGGCTCGTCGACCTCGCGCGCGCGCTCGACCCAGACAACGACGGCCTCTTCACGTGGTGGGCGCCGTGGCGTAACCTACGCCAGCGGAACATCGGCTGGCGGCTCGACTACGTGCTCGCGAGCACGAGCCTGGCGGCACGCGCCACGCGCTGCCCGATTCAGAAAGACGTGGGCACGAGCGACCACGCGCCGGTTGTCGTACGGTTCGCATAGAAACGCATCGGGTTCAAGGGTACGCGGGCTCGGGCTTTGCGGGCCCACACGTTCGGGGGTCGTGCCATGTCGGTTGTCGTGCAGAAGTACGGCGGCTCCAGCGTCGCGGACGTTTCGAAGATGCGACGCGTAGCCGAGCGCGTCATGCAGACCAAGAAGCTCGGCCACGACGTCGTGGTGGTCGTATCAGCGATGGGCGACACGACGGACGAGCTGCTCGCACTCGCGACGCAGGTCACTCCCAACCCCGAACGCCGCGAGCTCGACATGCTGCTCAGCGCCGGCGAGCGGATTGCGATGGCCCTGCTCTCGATGGCCATCCGCGAGCTCGGCGGTGATGCCATCAGCTTCACCGGGAGCCAGTCGGGCATCATCACCAACGATCGTCACGTCGACGCGCGGATCGTCGAAGTCCGCCCGTTTCGCGGCCAGGACGAGCTGGGGCGCGGTCGCATCGTCGTGATCGCCGGCTATCAAGGCGTGTCGTACCGACGCGAGGTCACCACCCTTGGTCGCGGCGGGAGCGACACCACCGCCGTCGCGATGGCCGCGGCCCTCGGCGCTGAGTACTGCGAGATCTGCTCCGACGTCGACGGGGTGTACAGCGCGGATCCCCGCGTGGTGCCGGCAACCAAGCGAATCGGCACGCTGTCGTACGAGGAGACACAGGAGTTGGCCGAGGCCGGCGCGAAGGTGCTCAACGCGCAGGCCGTCGAGTTCGCCAAGGAGAAAGGCATCGCGATTTACGCACGTGCCACCAGCGGCCCGCTGCCCGGACCAGACCCCTCGACGGACGGCACCGTCGTCCGCTTGAATCCTCCCCGGATGCCTGGTCGTGTCGTCGGCGTCGCGATCGAGAAAGACCTGCTCCTGGTCGAATCGACCGCTCCACTGTCAGACCTGCTGTCCGCCCTGGATGAGCGCGGTGTCGCGGGTAAGCAGCTTCGCCACCTGGGCAGCGCGACCGCGCTGATCGTGTCGCGCGAGAACCTCCACGAAGAAGCGCGTGTCCGGGCGCTGCTCGCCGAACGCTTCGGCGACCGCGTGCACCTCACGGATGGCCTGGGCGCGGTCAGCGCGATCGGTGCTGGAATCAACGCGTCCTTCGAAAACGTCCGCCTCGGCACGGCCACGCTGGCCAGCGCCAAGCTGCACGCCCACGACCTCGCCACATCTTCGTTCCGCATCACCTGGACCTTGGACCGAACGCACCTCGACACGGCTGCCCGCATGCTGCACCGCACGTTCATCGAAGAGAACCGCGAGGTGGCACCTTGATTGATCGTCGGTCGTGGGACATGGGTAGGCGTTCAGCGCGCCGGAGAGGCGTTGTGTGACTCGAGACTTCTGACCGGAGACTTGTGACCTGTGACTGTTCTCGATCGTTTCCTTCGCTACGTGCGGTACGACACCCGCGCAGACGAGACGTCGCCCTCGTACCCGAGTACGCCAGGACAGCTCGTATTGCTCCGCGATTTGGCGGATGAGCTGCGCGGGCTGGGATTGTTGGACGTGACCATGGACGAGCACGGTTACGTGATGGGCACCGTCCCGGCGACGACGGCGAAGGCGGGGGTCCCCACGATCGGCTTCATCGCCCATGTCGACACGTCACCGGAGATGAGCGGCACCGACGTGAAACCGATCGTCCATCGAGCTTACGATGGACGCGACCTCTCGCTGCCCGACGATCCGACCGCGATCCTCCGGCTCACAGACAACCCAGACCTCGCCGATCAAATCGGCCACGACATCGTCACCGCGTCTGGCGCGACACTGCTGGGCGCCGACGACAAAGCGGGCGTGGCCGAAATCGTCACGGCGGCCGCGTACCTGATGGCCCATCCGGAGGTTCCGCGTGGCGCGGTACGAGTCGCTTTCACGCCAGATGAAGAGATCGGCCGGGGCACCTTGCACTTCGACGTCGGGCGCTTCGGCGCATTCTGCGCGTATACGCTTGATGGCGGGAACCGTGGCGAGGTGGAGCGGGAGAGCTTCTCCGCGGACGCGATGACGTTGACGTTCGTCGGCTTCAACACCCACCCCGGCATCGCGAAGGGACGGATGGTGAATGCCATCAAGGTCGCCGCGACGTTTCTCGCGAGCCTTCCGCGCGACGGCGTGTCGCCCGAAACGACTTCGGGGCACGAGGGATTCGTGCATCCGTACACGCTCACTGCGTCCGTCGATCGCACGACTGTTCGGCTGCTCCTCAGAGACTTCAACGTGGCCGGCCTGGACGAAAAGGCGCAGTTGCTCGACCGGCTCGCCGCCGAAGCCGTGCGCGCGCATCCTGGCGCGCGCGTCGAAATCGCCCGCGAGCAGCAATACCGCAACATGCGAGACGTGCTCGACCGCTACCCGCAGGTCGTGGAGTACGCGTGTGAGGCCGTACGCCGCGCAGGCCTCGAGGTGCACATGCCACCGATCCGGGGAGGAACGGATGGCTCGAAACTTTCGTTTATGGGCTTACCCACGCCCAATCTCTTCGCGGGCGAGCACAACTTCCACTCTCGCCTGGAGTGGGTGTCGGTTCAGGACATGGAGAAGGCGGTGGAGACGATCGTGCATCTCTGCCGCGTCTTCGAAGAGCACACACCGTAGATGTCTGTGGCCTCGACGCCGGCGAACCCTGGGCCCGCGAACCTACAGACCCGTCAGCCCGCTTAACCGCCACAAGCGCTCGAAACCTGACGCGGCAGGTCGAGGTTGCGCTCGAGGCGGCGAGCCCCGCGCAGCGGGTTGTGATGAGAGCGGCCTCGCGAGGTGGAGCCACGTCAAGGCCGCCCGCGCGGCAGCGCGGCTGTGATAAACGTGACCGAGCGAGGCAGAGCCACACGCTCGTCGGTTGGAGGCGCAGCCTCGGCTAGAACCTCAACCCAATGCCGAGCTGCACGCGGTTGGTATTGGTGATCTTGTCGTTCTCGATGGAGTCTTTCTTGGGAAAGATGGCGCCGTAGCGGTATGAGACGTCGACAAAGGCCCTGCCGCCGAAGTCGCGTGAGACACCGGCCAGCACGACAAAGATGGGCCGGTTAGTGAGGCCTGCCAGGTCATTACCGAGCTGCACACCGTAGCGGGTGAGCAACTCTTCCTCGGTCAGCTCGCTGCCGCCTACCGTAAACTTCACGTCCTTCCGAATCTGTGCCCCACCGACGCCAACGCCAACGTAAGGCTGGTAACCCCCCGCGACGGGGACCAGGAGGTATTTCACGCCGACGTCAACATAATTCGACAGCTGTCCCACTTCGGCCGATGACCCAGGCAGGTTGTTCACGATGGTCCGCGCCGCGGCATCCAAGGCACTGGTGGCCACGTTCCGCATCCGGCCTGCCTCGATGAAGATCTCCCACTCCGTGCCGAGCCGGTAGTCCAGTTCCACGCCAAATGAAACGTCGAACACGTGACCGAAGGTCGGGCCAGCCGTGAACTGGGCCGCGAATGGGTTGTCTGTCCCGGGCGATTGCGCCTGCGCCGTACCCGTGAGCCCCACCGTCGTCAAGCTGCATGCCATCAAGAAGCGACCGAAACGCTGCACTCACACCCTCCGTGTCGGGCCTGGCACACTTGGTGCGCGGCATCCGTGTCATTCGAGCAGGTGTCCCTGGGCTGAAAACTCCCGGCGCGATAGGGCTGGGGACCCATCGCATCGCCTCGCGCGAGGTCGGGAGTATAGCACTGTCGAGCAAGCCGGTTCGCGCCGATTGGTAGGATTGGGAGCCGGCACATCCCTGAAGGACATCGCGGGGAACGGCGAGCCAATTGATGATATTCTGAGCGTCGAAGCGAGCATGCACGGCCCGTTTCCCACTCCGGAGCCAGTTGATTCCGCATCGCTGATCGGCGAGCCGTCGCCCGCGGCATCGACCCTGGTTTCGCGAAACATTCCCCTGGATCAACCGATGGTCGACGAGACCCTGTCAGCGTCCGACCACGAGCGTGAGCCGTGGAGACAGCGGCGTCTTGAGTTGATGGGCGGTCTGCAGACGCTCCTGTCGGCGGCCGTTTACGCAACATTAGTCATCACCTTCGGTTTACAGGTCGCGCGGGTCGACGGCCGCAGCATGGCGCCCACGCTCGAGGATCACGATCGGTTGATCGTGAACAAGCTCGTCTATGAGCTTGGCAATCCCCAGCCCGGCGACATCGTGATGCTCTACTACCCGATCAATCCCGAGAAGATGTTCGTCAAGCGGGTCATCGCCCAGGAGAAGGACACGGTCCGGATTGTCGACGGTCGGGTCTACGTCAACGAGATTGCGCTGCACGACGACTACGTGCCCGAGGAGTTCCGGAGCCACGACGATTGGGGACCGATCACCGTCCAACCCGGTTACTACTTCGTCATGGGCGACCACCGCAACAACAGCTCCGACAGCCGCCACTGGGGTCAGGTGCCGAAGAAGTACATCGTCGGCAAAGTCAACGTCCGATGGTGGCCGCTGCAAAAGGCCCGGATCTTCTGACGTTACCCCCCCCCGCCGCCGACGCGTGTCACGCACTGTGCCCGGATGCAAACCGCTGTGACTCTACCCTGCACCGTACTGATCGGGTCAGCGGAACTGCTGCCCGAGTTGAAGGGGCGAACTGGGAGCGACCCTGGAGAGCTGCTGCAGTTCACCGACGTGGATGCGCTCCGGGCGCTGGAGGCCATCACCGAGCGGCGGCCGTCAGTCATCGCGATCGAGAAGGAGTTCGCGGCCACGCCCCTCGGCTCCGCGCTGATCAACCGGATCAAGGCTGACCCGTCGCTCACGCACTCGGAGATCCGCATCGTCTCGCCGACAGCGGATCCGGTCAAGGTCACCAAAGGCAAGCCGGCCGAAGCCTCGTCGGTGCCGGCGGCACCGCTTGATCAGCGCGGCACGCGTCGGTCCCCGCGGTTTCGCATTGCTGGCCAGGTCGAGGTCCTCGTGGACGGGAATCTGGCGCTGCTGGTCGACCTCTCGGCGATTGGCGCGCAGGTGTTGTCGCCGACCGTGCTGAAGCCAATCAACGCGTTCGCATGGCGCTGTCCGACGAGCACAGCTCGGTTCGGTTCAACGCGAGCGTGGCCTGGGCGTCGTTCGAGATCCCGAGAAACGCCAATCCCCGCTATCGCGCCGGCATCGAGTTCATCGACGCCGACAAGGCCGCCGTCAACGCCTACCTCGCCAGACACAAGCAGGCGTGAGCGCTCTGGCGGTCACGCCTGCAACGTCAATGATCCCAGCGTCGCGTGAATAATGTCCTCGCGCAGAATCGTGTCACTGCGATCCGATCCCGTTGAGATGATGGCGGCCGAAACCCCCGACACGGCCTCGAGGCGCGCGACGTAGCGTTTGGCGGCGTCCGGCAGGTCGTGAAATCGGCGGATGCCCTTGGTAGGTCTCGTCCATCCGGGCATCGTTTCATAGACGGGCTCGCACGCCGCCAGCAGCGCCACGTCTGACGGGAACTCGGTCAATGTCCTTGAGCCCGACCGATACGCCGTGCAGATGTGGATCTCGGGGAGGCCGTCGAGCACGTCGAGCTTGGTCAGCGCGAGAGCGTCCAAGCCGTTTATGCGCGCGGCGTATCGTACCGCCACCGCATCGTACCATCCACATCGTCGGGGCCGGCCCGTCACCGCGCCGTACTCGTTGCCGCTGTCTCGGAGCCGCTGCCCCATGTCATCGGCGAGCTCCGTGGGAAGCGGCCCCTCGCCAACCCGGGTGGTATAGGCCTTGGCCACACCCATCACCGCGCCGACCGACCGCGGACCGATGCCGAGCCCGGTACAGGCTCCTCCAACGGTGGCGTTCGACGACGTCACGAAGGGATACGTGCCGTGGTCGATATCGAGCAGTGTCCCTTGGGCGCCCTCGAACATGATCCGCTTGCCCGCGCGCATGGCGTCGTTGAGCATCAGGGACACGTCCCGCGCCAACGGCCGCAGCCGCTCCGCCTGCTCGAGTAGGCGCGCCAGAACCTGGTCGGCATCCATCGTCGAGTCGTGGACGAGCCGGTTGCGGGCATTGACGTTGTCGCGCACGTTCTTGTCGAGTCCGGCTGGATCCGCCAGGTCGCCCACACGGATGCCTCGCCGCGCAATCTTGTCCTCGTACGCGGGTCCGATGCCGCGCGAGGTGGTGCCGATCTTGCGTTCCCCGCGCCGGGCTTCCGACAGCAAGTCGAGGTCGCGATGGTACGGCAAGATCAGATGCGCGCTGCCGCTGACAAAGAGCCGGCCGTTCACATCGATGCCTGCCTGCATCAGCTCGTCAATCTCTTGGAACAACGCCGTCGGATCGACCACGACACCGTTGCCGATCACGCAGACCACGCCTGGATGGAGCATGCCGGAGGGGATGAGCCGGAGAACGAACTTCCGCCCGTTCACGTAGACGGTGTGCCCGGCGTTGTGACCACCCTGATAGCGAGCCACGATGTCGAAGTTGGGCGTCAGCAGGTCGACGACCTTGCCCTTCCCTTCGTCACCCCACTGCGCGCCCAACACGGCGAGATTCATAAGCGTATCGATTGTATCCGACTCTCGCGACATTTCCCCGAAGTGTCGTGCGCTCGATCGCGCGCGTGGCGTCCGATGTCGCAATGAACGAGGAGCGCTGTCGAGTCAAGAGAAAACGTGATCTTCTTTTCGATTGACATCCTTCACCGCAATTTCTAATTTCTAGTCTTTCGCGAGCGACATCAACGCGCTTCGAGATGCCACAAGAGTCCACCCGACACGTCGTCCCACTGTTTCATCGCCCGGTCACCTTGGGGCACTCAGCGCGCATCGCCAACGTCGCGCACCAGCGCAGTCCCGTCGTCTTGGTCCGGAGGCGCGCATGATTACTCCTCGCACGACCGTCATCCGTCGCCTGCTTGGCGCGCTTGACGCATCGCCGTCTCGTATCCCGGTGTTGCTCGGCGGCTGTGGCAGCGGGCGCACCACGCTGTTGTGGCAGCTGCACGAGCGCCTGGGGCGCACCTCAGCGCAATTCATCGACGTCGGCCGCACCACGACCACGCCGGAACGATTCCATCACGCCGTCGGAATGGCCGCGCCGTTCCCGGGCCTCGAGCCGCCGAAGGTTGGCGCTCGAGCGGCGTTCGACTCGACCTTGGACTTCTTTACCGAGGCGCACGCGCCCAACGGTGGGCCGGCGACATTCCTCTTCGATGAGTTCCTCGAGCTGCGAACGTTCGAGAGCTTCCCCGGGTTGCGCCGGGTTATTTACGACTTCATCGATCGCCTGGCCGGCAGCCGCAACCGATTCGTCCTGACCAGCCGCTACACGGCCCGGAGCCTGCGTGTGCTGCGCGATCAGACTGCTCGGTTCGAGGTGATTCAGGCGCCCCCGTTCTCCGCGGAAGACACCTTCGACCTGTCGGGGCCTCCTGCGGCGGGCGGCACCGAACCACATCCCGCTCATGTGCACGACACCGACTTCCAAGCGCGAACCGCGCAGGCCATCGGCGACGGGCGCCCCGCCTACATCCGGGCCATCATCGATGAGTTCAACGCGATGCGGGATCGGGACGGCGGCGACGCCCTCAGTGCGCTCGCGTCCCAGTTGGCAGCCGGCGGACGCCTAGCCAACCTCTGCGAGGCTTCGTACGAGCGCCGGCTCCACCGCGCACGTGGGTACGGCGCCCTCAAGGCGATTCTAGAGATCCTCGGTGAGGAAGAGGGGCTCACGCTGACGGAGATTTCCCACCGACTGCGGCGTACCCCCGGGTCGACGAAGGATTACCTGTCCTGGCTGGAGGATGTCGATTTGGTAACGTCACGGCAGAAGCGCTACAGCTTCACCGACCCGCTCCTGCGGGTCTGGGTACGCCTGCACTGCCGTGCAACCGCGCCAACCGACGACGACGTCGCCCGCGAGGTGCACCGATACGCGCTGCCACGGCTGCCGCAGAGTGAGCCGGCGCTCGCCATGGCAACCGTCGGCGCGGGACCGGCCGACGACGAGAAGAAGCCTTGGGGCATCATCGAGATCGATTGAGCACCGAGCGGCTGGCCGCCGGCACGAGTGACGACTAGGAGCCGCCGCTCGTGAGCCGCGCGAGCGCCGCTCGCGCCGCCTGTTGCTCCGCGTCCTTCTTTCTCGTCCCCGTGGCCTGGGCCAGCGTGGCGCCCTCCACCACGAGGTCCACGTGAAACTGCTTGTGGTGATCCGGGCCGACGGTGCCGATCACGCGGTACTCGGGGAGCCCGCGGTCACGCGACTGCAGGAACTCCTGCAGCGCCGACTTGTAGTCGCCCCCCATGACGGCGTGCTCATCGCTCCGCGCGAGCGCGGGGCTGAACTCCCGCACCACGAAGGCACGGACCTCATCGATGCCGCCGTCGAGATAGATCGCTGCCAGCAACGCCTCGTAGGCATCCGCCAGGAGCGCCTGTTTTCGGCGGCCGCCCGTCTTCTCCTCTCCGTGTCCGAGCAGCAATTGATCGCCGAGAGCCAGCCGCGCCGCCTGATGCGCCAACGTGCTCGTCGACACCAGACTGGCCTTCAGTTTCGACTTTTGTCCCTCATCGTACTGCGGGAACTTATGAAACAGCAGGTCCGCGATCAAGAAACCGAGTACTGCATCGCCGAGGAACTCGAGCGACTCATTGTCGACCACGCCGCCGCTCACGTCCTCGTTCGCCCGAGACGTGTGCGTCATCGCATGCTCGAGCAGCCCCCGGTCCTTGAATCGATAGCCAATCGCGCGCTGCAGCTCCTCGAATTCGTCGCGCAGCCGAACGAGCTTCCCGCTGGGCGCGTCGAGGCGGTGAGTGTCGATGATGTGTCGAGCGTCGTCGGCCTCGGCCTCGCGTACCGAGATCCGGACCTCACCGAGCTCGTTCACTGAAAGCGGAAACACCGCGTGACTGACGTCCGACGTGACGAGCGAGCGGATGCCGTGCGCCTCCAGCAGGCCGCGGACAATGCTCGCCTCCACGTCGGAGTGCGTGCGGAAGATGACCACGAGGTCGTTCACGAGCGGACGACCTCACCCGCCGTCGCGTGTGCACCGCTCGGCTGCTCGTCCAGCCCCCGCGTGGGAAGATCGTCGACCTTCAGCAAGATGAGCGTCATGTCGTCGTGCTGCGGGGCATCGCCAACAAACGCCGCGACTTCCCGGACCATCCGCTCGCGAAGCTCAGCGCACGGGAGGTGCGCGTGCTCCTCGATGAAGCGGCTGAGTCGCTGCTCTCCGAAGCAGTCGTCGGTGCGATTCATCGCTTCGGTCAGCCCATCGGTGTACAGGAGGTACACGTCACCGGTTCGAAGAGGCAGCGTCTCCTCCTCCAACAGTCGCTCGAACAGCTGGCCGTCGTCGATTCGCAGGCCGAGAACCAAGCCGTCCGGTGTCAGCGCTCGTACCGCGCGGGGGGTGGCATCCGCGTCGCCTGGCAGGTAGAGGAGGGGCGTGTGGCCCGCGCGCGCGTAGGTCAGCGTTCGCCGACGCCGGTCGATGACCGCGTACGTCATGGTGATGAAGCTGCGCGCGTCCAGGTGAGCGGCGATCAAGCGATTCGCGGCAATCAAGAGCTCGCGCGGTGAGCTGTATACGCGGCTGAGCGACAGCATCAAGCCCTTGAGCTCGGCCATATAGAGCGCGGCGGACGTTCCCTTCCCGGCGACGTCGGCAATCAGCATCCCCATCCGCTCGTCGTCGAGTGGCAGGAAATCATAGTAGTCGCCGCCGACCTCTCGGGCAGGAACGCACGACGTGGCCACGGAGATGCCGGGGATGCTCGCCGGCGCCTGCGGCAGGAGCGACATCTGGATGTCGTGGGCGATCCGCAGCTCCTCCTCGAGCCGCTTCTTCTCCGCGGCCTCGAGTAACAGCGTCTCGATGCTCGCCGTCATCGAGTTGAACGAGTCGGCCAGCGCGCCCAACTGGTCGCGGGCCCTGACGGCAATCCGATGCGTGAAGTCACCTTGTCGCACTTTCACCGTGCCGGCGAAGAGTTCATGAACGGACCCAGTGATCGATCGCGCCAGCGCCAATCCCGCTACGAACGCGACGGCCTGGATGAGGAACAGCAGGACGCCGACGACGGCCAGCAACACGAGCGTCGCCTGGCCGAGGCTGAGTCCTTCAATCGAGCCCTGGGCGCTGATCAACCGCGCGTAGAGACGGCGGGGACTGAGCGACATCGTCGCGCCGAGCGTGCCCGGCGTGCCCGTCAGCCAATCCCGGTTCTCAAAGGTGCCGAGCGTCGGAAGGAACCCCAACGGGAGCTCCGCGTTCGGGCCTGCGTCCGCCGGCGATCCCCGGCCCTCCAGCGAAGGCTGGCCGCCCAACACCGTGATTTCCGACAGCTCCGC
>VFZL01000058.1 GCA_016871175.1 Acidimicrobiia bacterium
TTGACGACCCCACCTCACTTGGGGCCGCCGATCAACCGGCCAGAATTTCCGGAATCCAGCGGCCAGAGTTTCCGGAACCCACAGTGCGGAGGAAAGAGTGGTGAGCCGGGAGGGAATCGAACCCTCAACCCGCAGATTAAGAGTCTGCTGCTCTGCCAATCGATACACCCGAGGTTGATCACCCACATCAGCGAGGGGCGATCCTGAATCATCGGAAAGTCGATCACATTGCTCGACCCATGATCGATGGGACAGATGCGAATCCAGTCGGGGCGGGGCGTGGGTGCTCGCTTCATGAAGAAGAACTCACCCGCGGCGCCGTGCGGATACCGTTTCATCACCATGGCGCGGTCACGAAGATGAGGCAGCAGGACATCCGCCATCCGGGCGTAGTACCAAATCAGGTCTCCTTTCGTGAGGCGGAGCTCAGGCCAAAACACCTTTCTGAGATTCGTGAGGCGGACCTCCCTGCCATCAATCGAAACGATGACGTTGTCCCGGTCACGCGGGAAGCCCGGCTCGCTCACGGAAGGTCGCCTGCCGGACGCGTGGACGGAGCGTGGCGAGGTCGCGTCAAGGGATCCAGCTTCGGCGGCCGAGCGCCGTTTCGCACGGCGCCGCGGACGGGTCCGTACTCCAGCTCGAGGCCAGCGTCCGCATGCCGGAGAAGCAGTCCTCCGCGGCTCATGTCGCCCCTCCCGACGAAGTCGAGCGGGAAGCGCAGCTGATCGGCAAACACCTCCAGGAGGACGTCAACGTACTTCGGCGAGGCGATACTGCCGAGCAGCACCACATCGCAATCGGGTCCGATCTCGCGCAGCAGCATCCGAGCAGTGCGTGCTAGCGGCACGGTGAATGCAGGATTGCCGGGAGTGATCAGATCGCCACTCAACTGTGCGAGCTCTGTGGCCATCAGCGGGCGCTCGGGGGAGCAGAGTCCAGCGTTTGGAGTAATCACGTGGATACCCGAGCCGCTCACGGGATGACCGGGCTCCGGCGACCGCGCGAACCGGCGCGCGTAGGTCAGCTTTCCGAGAAAGTACAGGCCGCTGACGAAGGCGAAGACCTCACCGATCGGCGCGCCGGCGGGCGAGCGCAGCCGGGACGCCAAGTCCGACCGCGACGTGGGGGCGAGCAACTGGCGGGCTCGCGTGCCGCCGCAATTGGCCGGCGAAAGGAGGAAGATTCGCGGCGTCACCAGATCCCCAAGGCGCGCAACAGCAGCGCGAACAGCACGAACGGGGCCGAAGCGAGGCCCGCCAACATCGACACCACCGCCCCAACGAACAGGTAGTCGGCCCGCGTTGGCGGCTGCTCGAGCGCAACGTAACGCTCGAACAGCGCCATGTTGCGTGTGTTGCCTCTCCAGAAGATGTCTGCGACATCGCCCGCGAAGGGGACCAGACCGATGGCCAAGTCGAGCGCAAGGTTGATCGTCATCCGAGCCACGATAACCGTCGGCACTCGCATGCGGAACGCGTGATAGAGAATCACGAGTCCGAAGAGCCCGGTGAGGAGGTCGCCGGCGCCGGGCATCAATCCGACGATGGCGTCCCATCCGAATCGAACGCGAGTGCCGGGGATCAGAAACGCCTCGTCCAGCAGTCGCTGCCACGCGCGCAAGCGGTCGAGCTGCGGAGCGATTGCCACGGCTGTGATTCTAGCGAGTCGGAGCCCAACGAGCCGCGCTAGAACCCCCAGCGGATGAGCACGGCGCCCACCGTGAAGCCGGCGCCGACAGAGGCCAACAGCACGAGGTCGCCTTTCTTCAGACGGCCTTCGGCGATCGCGTCGTTCAACGCCAACGGGATGGTCGCAGCAGTGGTGTTGCCGAACCGCTCGATGTTGATGATGACGCGGTCCTGAGGAATTCCGAGCTTCTCGGTCGCGGCCAGGATAATCCGTTGGTTCGCCTGGTGCGACACGAAGAGATCGAGGTCCTCTGGCTTGAGGTTGTTCCGAGTGAGGAGCCGACGCGAAATCTCCTCGGTCTTCCGGACCGCGAACTTGAACACGGTCTGGCCGTCCTGCTTCACGTAGTGGAGCCGCTGATCCACCGTCTCGTGAGAGGCCGGCCGCAGGCTGCCACCCGCAGGCATACACAGGGCTCGGCCCCCGCTTCCGTCGATCTCGTGCTCGAAGTCCAATATCGCGCCGTCGTTAGGGCCGGCTGGGGCCAAGACGACCGCGCCGGCACCGTCACCGAAGAGCACGCACGTCGCACGGTCCTGGTAGTCGATGATGCTCGACATCACGTCGGCGCCCACCACCAGCGCATGGTCGTGGGCGCCACAGGCCACCATCTGCGCGGCTGTCGTCAGCGCGTAGGTGAAACCCGAGCAGGCGGCGCTGACATCGAATCCCCACGCCCCGTGGGCGCCGATCTTCTTCTGCAGAAGGCAGGCCGTGCTCGGGAACATCATGTCCGGCGTCACCGTGCCCACGACGAGGAATCCGATGTCGTCGACGGTTAGTCCGGCTCCCGCGATGGCGGCGAGCGCAGCCTCCTTGCCAAGGTCGGAGGTCGCCACTCCCGGATCCACGATGTGGCGTTCGCGAATCCCGGTACGCTGCAGAATCCATTCGTCCGTCGTGCTCACGATCTTCTCGAGATCGGCGTTGGTGAGCAGGCGCGGCGGCACGTAGGTCGCCAACGAGCGAATGGTGACAGGACGTCCTTGACAGCGCGAGATCGTCCTCGCTTCTTCGGCGGTTACCACAACCGTGAATCCCTTCCGGGCGCGTCGAGCCCGAAGTAGCCGTACGCCCGCGCGGTGGCCATGCGGCCCCGGGGCGTGCGATCCAAGAAACCGGCCTGGATCAAGAATGGCTCGTAAATGTCTTCGATCGCATCGCGCTCCTCACTGATGGCCGCTGCGATGCTGTTGACACCAACCGGTCCGCCGCCGAACTTTTCGATGATCGTTCGGAGCAGTTTCCTGTCGATTTCGTCGAATCCGTACTCGTCGACCTCGAGCAGCTTGAGGGCGGCCTCGGCGACGGGAAGCGTAATGGTCCCGTCTGCCCGCACCTGTGCGTAGTCGCGCACGCGGCGCAAGAGACGGTTCGCGATCCGTGGCGTCCCACGCGACCGCTTCGCGATCTCGGCGGCCGCCGGGGCCTCCAACGGCACGTTCAGGATCCGCGCGGATCGGCGGACGATCTCCTCGAGATCGGGTCCGTTGTAAAACTCCAGCCGATGAACGATCCCGAACCGCGCCCGCAGGGGAGACGTAAGGAGCCCTGCGCGGGTCGTGGCGCCAATCAACGTGAACCTCTGCAAAGGCACTTTGACCGAACGCGCGCTGGGCCCCTGGCCGATGACGATGTCGAGCTCGTAGTCTTCGAGGGCCGGATACAGAATCTCTTCGATCGTCGGCGACATCCGGTGGATTTCGTCGATGAAGAGCACTTCCTTCTCAGCCAGGTTGGTCAGAATGGCGGCCAGATCCCCCGGCTTCTCCAGCACTGGACCAGAGGTCGACCGGATGGGTGCGCCCATCTCATTCGCGATCACGTACGCCAGCGTCGTCTTGCCGAGACCGGGCGGACCATAGACGAGGACATGATCGAGCGCCTCTCGGCGCTGGCGCGCCGCGGCAATCGACACCTGCAGGTTCTCGCGCACGCGATCTTGGCCGATGTAGTCGTCCAGCGTGCGCGGTCGTAGCCCCGCCTCGTATTGTGCGTCTTCGTCAACACGATCCGCGGTGACCAGTCGATCGTCCGACATGCGTGGCTACCTGGCGATCTCGCGAAGGGCCTGCCTCAAGAGCTGCTCGAAGTCGCCGCCCGGTGCCTTCTTGAGCGACGCGTCGACGGCGTTTTCGGCAAGGGGCCGATGATACCCCAGGTTGATCAGCGCCGACAGGAGGTCGTCTCGCGCGGACGCTGTGGGCACTTCGTCACCAATCGGAGCGGCCACTGCCGCGTGTGGCAGCCGATCCTTCAGTTCGAGGACAACGCGTTCGGCCGTCTTCTTCCCAACGCCTGGAATCGCCGTCAGCCGTGCGAGATCGCTCGTCTGGATCGCGCGCACCAACTCCGGCGGCTCGATGCCCGACAGAATAGAGAGCGCGACCTTGGGCCCGATTCCACTGATCGCAATCAGCCTCTCGAAGAGGTCCTGCTCGAGCCGAGTGGCGAACCCGTAGAGCAATAACGCGTCTTCGCGGACGTGTGTGTGGATGCGCAGGCGGACTTCGCTTCCCGTGTCCCCCAACCCGTAGAAGGTGGAAAGCGGCACGAAGACGTCGTAGCCGACGCCGTTCACATCGACGACAATCCGGTTCGGCTGCTTCTCGAACAGGCGGCCTTGCAGGTGGGCGATCACGGGTCAGCGGCTCGGCCGATAGTGACGCCAACTGGTGGCGGCTCGCGTGCGCGGGGCCGAGGTCATGCTCGCCGTCGGTCCTTGAGAGTGTATGTGGCAGATCGCCACGGCAAGCGCGTCCGCGGCGTCGTGCGGCGACGGCACGGCATCGAGTCCGAGAATCAGCTTGATCATCGACTGGATTTGCTGTTTCTCTGCACGTCCGTAGCCGACCACCGCGCGCTTGATTTCGGCGGGCGTGTACTCGCAGACGCGAACGTCCGCCTGCACCGCGGCGAGCATAGCCACGCCCCTAGCATGTCCGAGCTTCAGTGCGCTCCGAACGTTCGCGGCGTGGAACAGATTCTCGACAGCAACGCAGTCGGGGTGACACTGCCGCAACAGCGCGGCCAAGTGACCGTGAATGGCGAGGAGCTTGTCTGGAAACGGCGCCAGCGGCGGCGTCGCAATGGCACCACAGGTCACCAGTCGATGGCGCGACCCGTCGGTCTCGACGCAGCCGAATCCGGTGCGGTCAGACCCTGGGTCGATGCCAAAGACTCTCACGCGAGGGATGCCTCGATCTCCTTCTCCTCGATGTCGAAGTTCGACCACACGTGACGTACATCGTCGTGGTCGTCGAGGGCGTCCATCAGCTTGACCATCGCCTGCGCCTGCTTGCCTTCGAGCTTCAGGTAGTTCTGCGGAAGCATCGTGATCTCGGCTGCCGCCGGCTCGATGCCCATCTTCTTCACCGCGTCGAGCACGGCCTGGTACGCCTCGACCGACGACAGCACTTCCCAGTTATCCCCATCGTCCCGGAGGTCGTCGCCGCCCGCGTCGAGCACGGTGCCCATGAGCGTGTCCTCGTCGGCCTTCAACTTCGGCACAACGATGTAGCCGCGCTTCGTGAACATCCAGGCGACCGCGTTGGTTTCGGCGAGGTTTCCGCCGTACTTCGTGAGCATGTGCCGCAGTTCGCCAACCGTGCGATTGCGGTTGTCGGTCAGGACGTCGATGATGACCGCCGCGCCCCCGGGTCCGTACCCCTCGTACTGCGCTTCCTCGTACGACACCCCAGGCTCTTCGCCCGTGCCCCGGCGAATGGCGCGCTTGATGTTGTCGCTGGGCATGTTGCTCGCCTTCGCCTCAGCGATGATCGTGCGCAGCCGTGGGTTGGTGTCGGGGTCGCCGCCGCCGGCGCGCGCGGCCACGGTCAACTCCTTGATGATGCGCGTGAAGATCTTGCCGCGCTTGGCGTCAGCCGCGCCTTTCTTGTGCTTGATCGTGTGCCACTTGGAATGGCCGGACATGTCGAAACTCCAAATAAATCAACGAGATGGCACGTGGGATCTTACACCTTTTGGGCGAGGATGATCCAGACGTCGGCCCGGTCGTCCCACGGGCCGCCCCGATAATCTCCTAGAACGGAACGGATCGCGAAGCCGGTCCGCTCGAGGCGGCGGGCCATGCTCGCCATGGGAATCGTCCTGAACGTCAAGCTGAAGGGGTGCCGCGTCACCTCGTGCCCGCGACGCACGCGGTACTCCTGCTCGAACATCGTGAGCCGTCGCCGACGGTCCTGGCGGACCGACTCGACCAGCGTGACATGCGTGCCGCGCGGGCCGCGGCCGCTCATCTGGATACGGTTCGAGTATTCCTTCCACTGTGGCACGTCTGGCACCAAGTCCAGCCCGAAGGTACCGCCAGGTTTCAAAACGCGCGCCACTGATGCCAGCGTGTCCCTCACGTCGCGATCACGGAGCAGCGACTGGAGGATGCCGTACGGCGCGATCACGAGGTTGAAAGACGCCGACGCGAATGGCAGCCACCGAATGTCTCCCCGCGCCAGGTGCAGTCGTTTGGTCCGCGGTGGCCGCGAGGATGTGTCGAGGCGTCGCGCACGCTTCAGTGCGTGTGTGAGCATCGCCTCGGAGCGATCGATGCCGACCAACCGCACTCCCGCGCGAACCAGCGGGAGGGAAACGCGACCCGTGCCACACCCGAGCTCGAGGGTCCGACCACGCGCCTGCCGCGCGACGCGGGTCCAAAATACGACGTCTCGTCGGCCGAGCGTCTGCGCGTTCTCCCAGTCGTAGAACGGCGCGTACTCGTCCCAACCGTGCCACCCTTCGTTGGAAGCCATTTCGTCAGTCACAAGTCGCAGGTCGTCAGTCCGAGACGGCGAGCTCGCCGGGCACAATCGGACGGGTTCGAGGGAGCTTGCCACGGCGGGCGAGATTACCCATGAATGCCAGAATGCCGACGAAAACAATCAACTTGATGGCGTCGGATGGCCGATTCTGGGGCAACATCTTCCACAACAGCCACAGTACGGGTTGGGCGACGGATACGGCCCACACCGTGCCGTAGAAATAGCGCCGCTCGTGTCCCTCACCCTTCGTCGAGGCCTTGACGCGAGGCAATTGACCGAGTGCGCCGAGGACCCAGATGAATCCGGCCATGAAGAAGTACGCCTTCTGATAGATCTGCTTCAGGTACCACTGGCCGGTCACGATCGCGACCACCAGGCCAACGATGTTCAGCAAGGCAAACGTGACGGCCTCGCTCCATGCGAACGTGTAGCAGACGCGTCGATAGAGCGGATTCGGCCGGTCTTCGGTGAACCGGATGATGTAGGGCTTCGGCTCAACCCCTGGGAGGCGACCGCGAAGGCCAGCGATACCGGTGCCGAGCAGCACCGCACCGAGCCACAGCGCCATTCGGCTGTCAAAGCCACGCTCGAACAGATCGAAGGTCAACGGGCCAGGGGCGATGAAGAAGACGAAGATCCAGATCGGCCAGTGGTTGAATCGGTAATAGAGCTTGTTGCGGTCGCGGATCTGGCGCTGCGACGCGTACTCGACGGGAATCGTGACGGCCAAGGCTAGTGGTCTGAATGATGTTATGTGACCTGTGAGTATACCGCCAGCCCGATCGCAGGACCGCATCCGGACGTTCGCCGGCGTCCGTGCGCGTGTCAACCGCCGGAGGGCGGCGGCGGACACGCGAGCATCGCCAGCGCGATACCGCAGGCCACGGCGGCGTTGAGCGAGTCCACCACGTCGGCGATGGGGATCCGCACACGCGCGTGGGCGCGCGCGAGCGTTTCCTTCGTCAGGCCTGATCCCTCGGAGCCCAGGAGCAGCGCCCACCGATCAGGTCGCTGCCGCGACGCGAGCTGGTCGATGCCCTCAGACGGACGCCGAGGCGTGAGGGCAAAGAGCGAGAAGCCCTCATCGCACATCGCTCCGAGATCGTCTGGCCACGCACGACTCCAGGCGAACGGCACCATGAGGGCCGCCGCCATCGACGTTCGGATCGCCTTTCGATAGAGCGGATCGACACATCCGGGCGAGAGGACAATGGCGTCCACACTGAATGCCGCGGCGTTTCGAAAAATGCCACCCATGTTGTCCGGGTTTCCCACGCCTTCGAGCGCGACGACACGGCGTGCGGCGCGCAGGACGTCGGCGACCGGCCGTTCGGGGGGACGCTCCACCAGCGCCAGACAACCACGATGCAGGTTCAGTCCGGCGAGCTGCTTGAACTCGGCTGCCGCGCACGTGTAGGTCGGCACATGAGGTGTCCGGTCCACGACCGGTCCGAGCGCAGCGAGCGCGCTATCGCTCAACAACAGCGACCGAACGGCGTATCGATTCGTGCAGAGCACACGCTCCACGACCAGGCGGCCCTCGGCGACAAACAACCCCCGGCTGCGGAGACGCTCGTGATCCGTCAGCACGTGATACTCTGCCACGCGCGGATCGTCCAGGCTCGCGATCGGGATGACCGCCATTCGGTCAGTACTGTCGGAAGGTCAAGTTGAGTCGACCCGTGAGCCCGAGCGCCGCTGGGGCCGTCCCGTGGAGGACACCAGAGACGCCGTGGTACGCGAGTCGAGCGGGCCCACCGAAGACAAACGCGTCGCCCGATTCGAGGCAGAGCGGGCGGACCGCGTCTCGCCGCTTCGGGCCACCGAATAGGAATCGTGCGATATCGCCGATCGACAGGATACAACCGGCGTGCCCGCGGCGAGCGATTCCGGGCTCTCGTCCTTGTCCTGGTGAAGCCCCATTCGCCCGTCCCCATCGTAGTAGTTCATGATGCAGATGTCCGGTGTGATGCGCATCCCCACGCGATGCGCACACGACGTCGCCAACTCGGCGAACGGCTCCGGGACCGGCGGCACCGGAAGAAGATCGAAGTCGCTTCTCGTCGGCTCGTAGCGATAGAGCAGACCGTTCCAATGGAGGCCGAGACACAGCATCCGCACATGCATACGCCCCCCGCCGCGAACGGTCGGCACATACGCCGGGACGGTACCGTTCATGAGCGCAAGGCACTCGGTGAATAACCAGAGCTGCTGATCTCTGTGGAGCGCGCCGGGAATGTGAAACGCGCCCGCCGCGACTTCGACCGGCGAGGCCGCGCCTTCTGTCGCCTCAAACAACGGTCCCATCAGCGTACGTTACCATTTGGCCGGTCCCATGGTGCGGCGAGCGATGCTCCGAGCGGCGTTCGCATTATTGGCGTTCGCTTCATCGGCGGCCGCCCATCAGTCCCCCTTCACCTATCTCGACATCCGCGTGCAGCCGGGCTCGCTCGAGCTGTCGCTCATCGCCCACGCGTTCGACATCGCGCACGACATCGGCGTGGAAAAGCCCGAGCAGATCTTCGAGGAAGAGACGTTGCGCGATCGTGTGCCACGAATGACCGCGCTCCTGGCAGACCGCATGACCTTTCAGGTCGATGACCGGGCCGTGGCGGCAGCCCCTTGGACGGTCGCAGAGCCGCTGCCGCAACAACAATCGATACGCTTCACGTCTCGCGTGCTGACTGCAGGAGCTCCCGGCGTCGTCCACGTGACGGCTCGGCTCTTTCCGTACGATCCCGTGCATCAGACGTTCGTCAACTTCCAGGAGCATGACGTCGTCGCGAGCCAAACGATCCTCGATCTCACCAACCCAGCAGCGCACTATTACGCGGGGACCACCTCAGGGGTCTGGGCCGCCGTTCGGAGCCTCACGACGAATGGCTTTCTGCACATCCTCTCCGGACCCGAGCATCTCGTGATGCTCGTGGGGCTGCTGCTACTCGGGGGCTCGCTACGCACCCAGCTCACCATCACCAGCGCCTTCATCGTCGGTCACGTCATCGCGCTCGGGCTTGCGACGTTCACGCTCATCGGGCCTCCCGCTCACCTGATTGAACCGGGCGTGGCGCTGGCGATCGTCTACATTGGGACGGACAACTTGATGTCGTCGGGTGGCCGCGATGTGCGTACCTGGATTTCGTTCGTCGTCGGTGCGCTGCACGGCTTCGGATTCGTCGCCGTACTGCGCGCGATGGCCTTGTCACGACCAGCCCTCGCGGCGGCGCTGGTCGCGGTGAACACCGGCATGGCTGCGGCACAGATCGGCGCGGCGATGGTCATCGGATGGGCCCTCGCTCGGCTCCGGACGCGCGTCGCTCACTCGACAACGGTCCCTGCGCATCCCGGTTCGGTCCGCGGCCCCGCTCTCGTAGGATCTGTGGGCGTGATGGTCGTCGGCGCCGTCTGGTTCGTGCAGCGGGTGTTCTTTCCCGGTGCGAGATTGTGATCAACCGAAAATCAAACAAGGCAGGTCCACATGAGTGCTCGCTCACGGTTTGCGGCGATTGCGATGCTCCTCGTCTGTGTCGGGCTGGATCCCATTCGAGGCGCCCAGCTTGGTGGCCGCTCGGCGGAGGAGTGGATCAAGACCCTGGAGTCGCCGAATCGGATTCAGGGGCTCAAGATCGATGAGACCGTGCAACATCTGAAGCTGAAGCGCGGTGATGTAGTCGCCGACCTGGGCGCCGGATCGGGCCTCTTCGAGCCACCGCTTGCAGAAGCGGTCGGCCGCAGTGGGCTCGTGTACGCAGTCGACATCGATCAGGGGCTGATCGACGCCATCAATCGCAAGATCGCTGAGAAGACGCTCACGAACGTCAAGGCAGTCCTCGGTCAGTTCACCGATCCGCAACTGCCACGCGCCAGCCTCGACGTGGCGTTCATCAACGACGTGCTACATCACATCGAGGATCGGACGACGTACCTCACGAATGTGGCGAAGGCGCTCAAGCCGTCCGGCCGCATCGCCCTCATCGACTTCCACCCCGAGCAGGGTGGACACCGCAATCAACCTGAGCTTCAGGTGAGCAAGTCGGCCGCGGAACAGCTGATGGCTGGGATTGACTTCAAGCCCGTAGAAGAGATCCCTCTGTTCACCGAGAAGTACTACGTCTTGTACCAGCGGCGATAACCGGGGGACGCCCCGCGCAGTCTGCGACACGGATGCCCGGCGCGCCCTCACCGCGCACGCCGATTCGTGCGGGCTGTGGGCGCTGCCCGCCAGGGATCCTCGGGCCAAGGATGCTTCGGGTAGCGCCCTCGGAGCTCCTTGCGCACCTCGGCGTATGTCTGGTTCCAGAAGCTGCGCAAGTCCCGGGTGACCTGAACTGGGCGACCATTCGGTGCCAGCAGCGCGAGAACCACTGCATGCCCTCGTGGTCCCAGACGAGGAGTGTCCGCGAGGCCGAACAGCTCCTGCAGCTTGACGGAAGCGGACACCGAGCCGTCCTCGGCGTACTCGAGCGGAACCGATCGGCCGCTAGGCACTTCCAGTCGCTCGGGCGCGTCGCGATGCAAGCGCCGCAGCGTCTGGGCATCGAGGGCGGTGGCGAGCCGGACCGCAGCGAGGGCTCGACAGCCGGACGCGGCCACTCGAACAAGCGCGTCTGGATCGACCTCGATCTCCGCGAACCTGAGCCGACGCAGGAGCCGCACATCGTCGTCCGAGGGTCCTCGGCGGAGCCACGCGTCGGCGAGCACGCGTGCAGCGGCTTCATCGTCAACGCTGACCGGCCGCTCGGAGAGCGTCAGCTCGTCGTAGCGCGCAACAGTGCTGCTGCGAACCAGACCGGACTCGTCATCGAACCAGACCTCGGACCGAACGTCGGTCGGAAGGAGCCATTCCGGTTCGATGCGGGACGCCAGCGCAATCATGCCGCTCTCCTGGTCCGGCGGCATTCGGCGAGCAGAGGCATCTCCACCGACGTTCGTTGATCGGACCTCCAGCGCCACGACGAACTCTGCGTCGATCACACCACTGTCGACCGAGAGCACGGCGCCAGTTCCGGATGCGAGCTTGAAACGGTTCGACGCTGTGTCCCGACGACGAGCGACCCGGTCGGGATATCCGGCCAACACGATTCGCCTGAACGTCTGTTCTGTATGTGGCGCGCGAGGGGCACGGTCGCGAAGATCTCCGGACAGTCTCTCGATGTGCCACGCGACCTCTCTCACGTGCTGCGGCGCCGAGCCCCAGGCATCGAGTGCCGACAAGAGGTCCGACGTCGTCGCGTGCCGCGGCCAAAACGCACTCGATTGCTCGGACAGGAGCGCACAGGCCCGCGCCACCATCGGGTGACCGTGGGCCTCGACAAGCATGCGGCTCAACCTTGGGTGCAGTGGTAAGCGCTGCATCTGTCTGCCGGTGATCGTCAGTTGGCCACGACCGATCGCAGTGAGGCGCTCGAGCAGACGCAACGCCGCTGACAGGCGCCCCGCATCGGGAGCCTCGAACCACTCGAAGGAGCCCGGATCGCCACCCCACGCCAGAATGTCGAGCGCCGTGCCAGCCAGATCGACGCGGCGAACATCTGGCTCGCGATGCGGCCTCAGCCGATCACGCTGGTCCCATAGCCGCACCGCGCGACCGCCGGCCACACGGCCTGCGCGTCCCGCTCGCTGTTCTGCAGCGTCCTGGGTCACTCGCTCCGTGGCGAGCATGTCGATGCCGCGCGAAGGGTCGTACCGCGCGACCTTCTGCCAGCCGGCATCGACCACACTGCGGACGCCGGGAACGGTCACTGACGTCTCGGCGATGTTGGTCGACACAATGATCCGGGTGACACCCGGTGCGGAAGGACGGACGGCCCGATCCTGCTCTGCGGCGTCGAGCCCCCCGTGAAGTGGAACGGCTTCGATCGGTCCCCTGGGGCTCGCCGCTTCGATCTCGGCTACGACCCGCCGGATCTCGGCAGCTCCGGGCATGAAGCACAGCACGTCACCAATCGCATCGCCGGCCAGGCGGAGCGCCACCGTCGACGGCCGCGCCGCCGGCTCATAGCTGATGTCAAGCGGAAACGTCCGACCGGGAACCGTGATGACGGGACATTCGTCGAGGAACGCCGACACCGGAGCGACGTCCATCGTGGCGGACATCACCACGATCTGAAAATCCTCGCGCGCGCGCCACGCCTGCTTCGACAGTGCGAGCGCAAGATCGGCGTGCAAGGTCCGTTCGTGGAACTCGTCGATGACGACCGTCTGGACACCCGTCAGCAGCGCATCCGCCTGCAGTCGGGCCGTCAGGATGCCCTCCGTGACTATCAGCAGCCTCGTTCGTGACGAGGCATGGCGATCGAAGCGCACGTGCCAGCCCACATCTTCGCCGAGGGTCCAGCCTCGTTCGTTCGCGATGCGCGCCGCGACACTCCGCGCTGCCACCCGGCGCGGCTGGAGCACGACGACGGGTCCCGTGTCGACGAAGGCGGGAGGTACGCGCGTGGTCTTGCCCGCGCCGGGCTCGGCCGTGATCACCACAGCCCGGCTCCGTCGGAGCGTCTCTCGAATAGTGGGAAGGAACGGGTCGACGGGCAGCGGAATCACGCGCGGCGCTCACCGGCACGTCGGTCAGGGCTCGGCTTCCCTAGCGCTCGCCGAGCGACACGCCGAGCGGACAGCTGACGCCAGTGCCGCCAAGACCACAGTACCCACCCGGATTCTTCGCGAGGTACTGCTGGTGGTACTCCTCGGCATAGTAGAACTCCGGCGCCGGCAAGATCTCGGTCGTGATCCGGTCGTAGCCATTGCGGATCAGCTCTCGCTGAAACGCATCACGCGAGGCTTCGGCTGCTGCCCGCTGCGCGCCGGAAGCGACATAGATGCCGGAGCGATACTGCGTCCCGACGTCATTACCCTGACGCATCCCTTGGGTGGGATCGTGGTTCTCCCAGAACACTTTCAGCAGCTCCTCGTATGAAATGAGGGTGGGATCGAACGCGACCAGTACAACTTCGTTGTACCCAGTCAATCCGCCGCACACTTCACGGTACGTGGGATTCGGGGTCGACCCCGCCGCGTAGCCGACTGCCGTCGAGAAGACGCCCGGCAACTGCCAGAACTTCCGTTCGGCGCCCCAGAAGCAGCCCATGCCAAACATCGCCAACTCAGTGCCCGCCGGGAAGGGCGGCCGGAGTGGGTGACCGTTGACGAAGTGATGGGTGGGCACTGCCATCTGCTGGTCGCGGCCGGGGAGCACCTCTGACGGGAGCGGCATCCGAACGGACTTGCCAAACATCTAGCGCCTCCTCACTCTTCACCGCGAGCACGCGCGAGCGGTTGACCCACAGGTGGGCCTGGAGTCACTTCGTCTCGGCGACCTGAAACGCGAGCGCGATACCGTTCATGCAATACCGCTGTCCCGTCGGGGCTGGACCATCCGTGAATACGTGTCCCAGGTGGCTGTGACAACGCGCGCAGTGCACCTCGACGCGCCGCATGAAATGGCTGTCATCGACCGACGTGCCGATCGCGCCGGGCAGCGGCGCCCAGAAGCTCGGCCACCCTGTGCCGCTTTCGAACTTGGTGGCTGAGGAAAAGAGCGGCTGCCCACAACCGGCACACGAGAACACACCCGAGCGTTTCTCGTAGTTGAGCGGGCTCGACCCAGGGCGCTCGGTGCCGTGCTGCCGGAGCACGCGGAACTGATCGGGCGACAAGCAGTGGCGCCAGTCGTCCTCGGATTTGAGTGTTTCGTGGCGTTCGTCGAGCGGTGCGTCAGCGGTCGGCGCGTCGGCCTCGAGGTCGCCTGAGGAGTGTTGAGCCATGCCCCAGTCTACCTCGCGGGACCGGCGGAGGCGCGCTCAAGACGCCGCACCGTTAGGGCAAGAGCGGGCCGCACCTTGCGCGAGCACCGCTCGATCGCCGAACGTCAGCGAAGAGGACGCGCGGACTACGAGGCGAGAGAAAGAGTCGCGGCCTTCTTTGGCTGGGTTTCGATACGGCCGTTGACGGTCGCGCCTTCCGCAAGGCTGATGACCGGAGCGGCCATTTCGCCGTCTACCTTGGCGCCATCCTTGATAGCGATCCGCGCGCCCGCCGTCAGGATGCCGTTGGCGCTGCCGCTCACCACGATCGTGTGGGCCGATACGGTCGCTTCGACCGAGCCGCTCGCGTCAATCATGAGCGGATGTCCGTCCACCTCGACGGTCCCTTCCACATGGCCGGCCACGACAAGAGGCTCCCTGGACTGGACGTCGCCTTTGATACGAATGGATGGACCAATGCGAGCTGTCGTTTCCATGCGATTCCCCCTGAACCGATTGACTCGATGAGTGTCGGCTACACCTCGTGCGCCGCGGGTGTCTGCGAGGTTTATCGTCCGGAGTGCGTTAGGCGTTAGAGGTGGATGTCGACCTTTCGCTTGGCCTTCACCGTCGCAATGAACGCCTGGATCGCCGACTCGCGCTGCTGGCTCGTCAAGAACTCGCGTATCTGTTCGCTGACCTCCTCAAGTGGGGCCGTCCGCGCAGCTCGGTGCTCGTGGACCTTGATGACGTGGTAGCCGAACTGCGTCTCGACCACGTCGCTGACGCCGCCGGGCTTGAGCGCGAACGCGGCGGCTTCGAAGGCGGGATCGGTCTGCCCTTTCGGGAAGAAGCCCAAATCGCCGCCGTCCGGCGCGCTACCCGGATCCTGGGACTGCGCCTTGGCGAGGGCCGCGAAATCGCCACCCGCCTTGACCTGCTTGAGCAGGTCTTGAGCCTTGGCCTTCGCGGCGTCCCTCTGGGCAACTTGGGCGTCCTGCGGGGCGGCGATCAGGATGTGGCTCGCGTGAACGCTCTGCCCTTGCTCGAACTGGGCCAGGTTCTGCTTGTAGAAGGTGCCGATCTCAGCGTCCTCGACCTTGATCTTCGGCGCGACCTCGGCCTGGAGCACTTTGTCGATGTCCATTCCCATGCGCGTCTGGCGTTGCAGTTGGTCGAGCGTGATGCCCTGGGCCGTGAGCGCCTGCTGAAAAGTCTGTTCGTTGGGAAATCCCCCCTTGATCCGGTTGATCTGCGCGGTGACTTCGGCGTCGGTGACGGCGATCCTGCGGTCGTGCGCCTCTCGCGACAGCACGTGATAATCGACGATCTGCTCGAGCAGGCTGCGGACGATCTGGTCGCGGCGGTCGCCGGGAATGGGCGCGCCAGCTCGTGCCTCCAGGCCCTTGATTGCGCCCTCGAGCTCCCATCGTTCGATCCGCTCGCCGTCGACGGTCGCGAGCAAGTCGGGAAGGAGCACTGGCACGGGCTTCACCGGCGGCGCCTGAAGCGCGACTGGCGTGGCCGACGGCGGAGCGGCTGGCGCGCTCGTCGCCGAAGCGGTTTCGACACCGGGCGTCGCGACCAGCGCGCCGGTCGTGGGCGGAGTCGTCGCGCTGTCGGTCTTCGTAGCGCTACCGGACTGGCCGCCGCACCCCTGAACGGCAACGAGCAGCAGAGCGACGACAACGATCTCTCTCATGGAATCTCTCCTCTTGGGCCGCGGATCGGACCAGCAGCCCCGAGCGGGGAGAAAATCAACCGACGATTCGTGCGCAAGAAAAAAGCCCGACATCAGCTGGAGCTTGATGTCGGGCTGTCTGTGTTACTGCTATCACTGCCGGCAGCGACCTACTCTCCCACGCAGTTCCCCGCGCAGTACCATCGGCGGTATCAGGCTTAACTTCCGTGTTCGGAATGGGAACGGGTGTGACCCTGATCCTATGACCACCGGCATACTTGTCTGCCTGGGGTTCCCCCCTTCGCCCGCGGTGGCGGGCTCCGGCGCGGCGCACCCATTCATCGGTTGCCGTCCGTAGCGCCGAAGGCGCGGAGGTGGGATAGTCCCAGACAATGCTTCAATCCGGCCAAGGCCGGAGTGTCAAAGAGCGCCGCCGTCGCCCGAGAAGGCGACGGCGGACTGAATACCCTGCAAACGGTAGTTCACCGACCCACGTCACGCGGCGTTTCTGCGTGCATAGCACTTCTTAGAAGTTTATGGTCAAGCCTCACGGCTGATTAGTATCGGTAAGCTCAACGTGTCGCCACGCTTCCACACCCGACCTATCACCTGGTCATCTTCCAGGAGCCTTCAGGGATCTTACGATCCAGGGAGATCTCATCTTGTGGAGGGTTTCACGCTTAGATGCATTCAGCGTTTCTCCCTTCCGGACGTAGCTACTCGGCGATGCCGCTGGCGCGACAACCGATACACTAGAGGTCCGTCCAACCCGGTCCTCTCGTACTAAGGTCAGCCCCACTCAAATCTCCTGCGCCCATATCAGATAGAGACCGAACTGTCTCGCGACGTTCTAAACCCAGCTCACGTACCGCTTTAACCGGCGAACAGCCGGACCCTTGGAACCTGCTACAGCTCCAGGATGCGATGAGCCGACATCGAGGTGC
>VFZL01000059.1 GCA_016871175.1 Acidimicrobiia bacterium
TGCCTCCTGCTCGCGTATGCCATCCCTATCCTCTGCGGCGGCTTGGCGTCATTACCTAAGGCAAGAGCCGGATGCGGGAAATCCGCTCGTCCGGATCTGTGGAGGGGGGCATGGGCAACCATGATTCTTACTCCGACTCTTCCCGTGCTATCGCGAATTCTCAGCGTGCGTCGTGATCGGCGATGCCGGGTCCAGCTCAGCGACTCGAGTGAGACGCTTCGCTGACGGCTCGCGCCCGCGCGATCATCCGTCGCAGATCGTTGTCGCCGATGCTCTTACGGTGCTCGCCCATCGTGACCACTTCGTGATACACCGCCGCCAGTTCATCGCTGGACAAGTTGAATCCAAGCGTCTCGCACCGCTTGTGGACGGCGTGACGACCTGAGTGCCGGCCGAGGACCAGCTGATCCGGGGTTTGACCCACGTCCTGGGGGCACATGATTTCGTAGGTGCGCGAGTCCTTCAGCATGCCGTCCTGGTGAATGCCGGCCTCGTGCGCGAACGCGTTCCGTCCGACGATGGCTTTGTTGGCTTGTACGGGCTCGCTGGTCAATTCAGACAGGAGTTGGCTGGCCGCAAAGAGATGGGGTGTCTCGATGGCGGTGTCGTACGGCAGACGGTCCTGCCGCACGCGGAACGCCATAACGATCTCCTCGAGCGAGGCGTTGCCAGCACGCTCGCCGATGCCGTTGATCGTGCACTCGATCTGTCGAACGCCGCCCTGAACGGAGGCGATGCTGTTTGCGACCGCCAGCCCCAGGTCATCATGACAGTGCGCGCTGAACGTCGCCTTGTCTGAGTTCGGGACGCGACGACGAATCTCTTCGAAGAACTCGCGGATGTCCTCCGGCGTCGCGTAGCCGACCGTGTCCGGGAGATTGATCGTGGTCGCCCCTGCGGCGATCGCACCTTCGACGACGCGGCACAGGAAATCGCGGTCGCTGCGCGTGGCATCCTCCGCCGAGAACTCCACATCGTCGGTCACCTGCCGCGCTCGCGAGACGGCCGAGACGGTTGCCTCCAGGCACGCCTCGCGCGTGATGCGCAGCTTCTTTTCGAGATGGAGGTCCGAGGTGGCGAGGAAGGTGTGAATCCGTTTGCGCGTCGCCGGGGCGAGGGCCAGAGCCGCTTCGTCGATGTCAGCCGGCCGGCAGCGCGCCAGCGCTGCAATGACCGGCCTCGTAACCTGCATGGCCACCTGCCGCGTCGCTTCGGAGTCCGCGGGCGACGCGATGGGGAACCCCGCCTCGATGATATCCACGCCCAACGCGTCCAGCGCCATGGCCATCTTCACCTTGGATGGCACATCCATCGAGAAGCCGGGCGCCTGCTCTCCGTCGCGGAGGGTGGTGTCGAAGATGATGACGCGGGTGGTCTGGCTCATGAGGACAGTGTGGAGGGGGCGGACCTAGAAGTCAAAGCGATAATCATTACCTTATAATAATTCGAAGTTATGGACTTGTCAGCCGTACGAATCTTCCTCGCCGTGGCGGAGGAGCGCAGCTTCTCGCGCGCCGCGGCCAGGGTGCACCGGACGCAGCCAGCGGTCAGTCAGGCCGTGCGTCGGCTGGAGGACAGTCTCGGGGAGCAGCTGTTCGATCGCTCGTCCAAGAGCGGCACGCTGACGGACGCGGGTCGCGTCCTCCAGAACTACGGGCAACGCCTCGTGCGCCTCGCTGAAGAGACCGAGTCCGCGATGCGTGAGCTGCGTGACCTGAGGCGTGGCCGTGTGCTGGTCGGAGCGAACGAAGCGGCCGTGCACACGCTGCTGCCGCTCGTCGCGAGGTTCCGGGCTCGGGTACCCGAGGTGGCCATCGACGTGCGGCGCGTGCACGCTCGGCAGATTGCCGTCGAGGTGCAGCAGGGTAGCCTTGACTTCGGCGCGCTGACGTTTCGACCGTCGGAGTCGGGGCTTCTCGAAGTGGCCATCGGCACTGACGAACTTCTGCTGCTCGTCGCGCCGAGCCATCCACTGGCCAAGCGGAAACAGGTTTCGATGGAGGACGTCGCGAAGGAGCGGGTGGTGGCTCACAACGACCCGTCGCCGGCGCGTGAACGTGTGCTCCGGCTCTTCGAGCAACGGCACATTCGGTTGAACATGATGATCGCGCTGCCGAGTCTGGATGGCATCAAACGCGCCGTCGAGATGAAGCTAGGAGTGGCGCTCCTGCCGGCCCGGTGCGCGATCACCGAGATCGCGACTGGCCGCTTGGTCGGGGTGCCGGTCACCGGTGTGTCTCGCCGTCGCCAGGTGATGCTGGTGTGCCGGAGTGCCCACCGTTCGCACGCCGCGAACGCGTTTCTCGCGGTGGCGCAGGAGTCCGCCAGGGCGGCCCGTGAGAGCGACGTGTAACGAACGCCTACACCTTCCTGTGACGGTAACGATCGAGGGCATGCTCACCTTGCTGTGGCAGGTGCGCACACGGCCGCGTGACACCTCTCCCGCCGCCACGGATTCTGCGGCTCGAAGCGCAGTTCGAGTCCTAGAAGCCGGAGATGTGCGGTAGCTTCTCCGCCACCTGTCTGACCGCGTCGAAGTCGTCGAGGAGCATCGTCGTCGGGTTCCACTGGCCGCTGAGGAACGAGTCACGCGCGGCGGCGGGCAGCGAGGCGTGAATACGCAGCGGCCCGGCGGTGATCAGTCCGGACTCGACGTCGCACGACACCACGGTGTCCGGCGACTGCTCGACCAGCGTCTGCAGCCGCTCGACGTCCCCGCGTGCCGCGGTGAAGCAGGGCATGCCGAGCATCACCGAGTTACCGCTGAAGATCTCGGAGAACGACTCGCCGACGATCGCGTCGAAGCCCGCGCGAGCGATGCCCTGAGGCGCGTGTTCACGTGAGGACCCGCAGCCGAAGTTGCGGTTGACCACAAGGACAGTAGCCCCCGAGTACCGCCGGTCGTTGAACGGATGCGACGGATCCGCGGCCCGATCGTCCTCGAAAAGGTGCTTCTCGAGCCCTTCGAACGTCACCGCGCGCAGGAAGCGCGCCGGCATGATGCGGTCCGTATCAAGGTCGTCGCCGCGCAACGGCAGGGCCCGCCCAGCCATCTGTGTAATCTTCATGATTGCTCTCTACTGACCCGCCCACCTGCCGCCTACCTGCCTGCCCGCCTAGACCTGAGCGGGCGTCAGCATCTGGCGAACGTCCGCCACCTCGCCCGCGATCGCTGCAGCCGCCACCATCGCTGGACTCATCAGCAGCGTCCGACCGTTCGGACTGCCCTGGCGGCCCTTGAAGTTGCGGTTCGACGACGACGCGCAGACCTGGCGGCCTTCGAGCCGATCTGGATTCATCGCGAGGCACATCGAGCACCCGGCGCCGCGCCATTCGAAGCCGGCCGTTCTGAAGATCTGATCGAGCCCCTTCGCTTCCGCCGCCCGCGACACCGCCTGCGAACCGGGCACGACGAGCGCCTTGACGTGCGGGGCGACCCGGCGCCCTGAGACGACGCGCGCGGCCTCCTCGATGTCCGACAGCCGCCCGTTTGTACACGAGCCGATGAAGGCGACGTCGATCTTCGTGCCCGCGATCTTCTGGCCGCGGGCGAAACCCATGAACGTGAGGGCCTCTCCGTCCGCGTTGTCGGCAATAGGCTCGCTGATGCCGACCGATTGGCCGGGGTTGATGCCCCAGGTCACCGTGGGCTCAATGGTCGCTGCATCGATGACGACGCGGTCGTCGTAGTTGGCGCCAGCATCCGAAGCGATCGAGCGCCAATACGCGACTGCCCGGTCGAACGCCTCGCCGTGCGGCACGAACGGTCGACCCTTGAGGTAGGCGAAGGTCGTCTCGTCGGGATTGACATAGCCCACTCGAGCGCCTCCCTCAATCGACATGTTGCACATCGTCATGCGCTGATCGAGCGTCATGGCGTCGACCGTGCTGCCACCGTATTCGTACGCGTAGCCCACACCGCCATTCACGCCGAGGCGCCGAATGATGGTCAAGATCACGTCTTTGGCGTACACCCCCGGCCGGAGCCGGCCGTTGATGTCGATGCGCCGGACCTTCAGCGGCTCCATGGCCAGGCACTGTGACGCCAGGACGTCCCGCACCTGCGAGGTGCCGATGCCGATCGCGATCGCGCCGAGCGCCCCATGGGTGGAGGTATGACTGTCACCGCACGCGATCGTCATTCCGGGCTGCGTCAGTCCCAGCTCTGGCCCGATGACGTGCACGATCCCCTGACGGTCTGCACCCGGTGCGCCAGGCGCGTACAGCTCGATGCCCTGCTCGCGGCAGTTTCGTTCCAGGGCCGCGGTCATCTCCTCGGCGGTCACGTCCAGGAAGGGACGCTGAAGGGAGCTGGTGGGCACGATGTGATCCACGGTCGCGAACGTCCGCTCAGGGTAAGCGACCTTCCAGCCGTGTTGCCGAAGCATGTCGAACGCCTGTGGGCTGGTCACTTCGTGCACCAAGTGGAGCCCTACGAACAGTTGCGTCTGCCCGCTCGGCAGCGTGCGTACAGCGTGTGCCTTCCAGACCTTCTGAAACAGAGTAGGCATGAGTCACCGGATAGAATAGCGTGTAACGCCCGTGCGCCGCCACGCACGTGCTCGACCGTATGGGATTCGACGAGTTTCGACAGGGGATCGCAGAGTTCTTTCGTGGCGCCGCCCTCGGCAGCTACGAAGCTGCGTTGCGACAGCAGACGGCGGAGCTGAACGATCTCTTCCTCCTGCTCTGCTTCATGGAGGCGACGGCCCTTCCGAATCCCGCCACCCTCTATCTGCTCGAGATCTATCCCTACCTCCTCGAGCAGTTCCACGTATGGCACCGCCGCATGGGGATGGATCACTCGCCGATCGGTAGCCTCCCGTGCTGTTGACGCCGCTGCTCGAGCAGCAGGTCGTCTTCTTCGGCGGCAAGGGTGGTGTGGGCAAGACGACGTGCTCGGCGGCGTTCGCCCTGGCCGCGAGCCGACGGGGCCGTCGGGTGCTGCTGGTGTCCACCGATCCGGCGCACTCGACCGCGGACATCTTCGAGCACCGCATTGGTCCCGATGAAGTGGAGCTTCAGCCGAAACTGACTGCGCTCGAAATCGATGGAGAAGGCGAAGCCACGCGGTACATCGATGCCGTCAAGCGCGACATCAATCGGATGTTCAGCGCTGGTGTCGTCAAAGCCGCCTACAAGCAAATCGAGGCCGCGGCGGCCTCGCCCGGACTCGTGGAAGTGGCGCTGCTGGACCGGATGATCGAGCTCATCATCAATCGGCAGCAGGTGCATGACCTGATCGTCTTCGATACGGCGCCCACGGGACACACGCTGCAATTGCTCCGGATGCCCGAGGCGATCACCAGCTGGATCCAGGCGCTGGTACGTCACCGTCGTGCGCTGGTCGAAATCGATCGCGGCGCCGACGTGACGCCCGTCGCAGCGGCCGCGGCCGACCCTGTGCTGGGCGCGCTGGAGCGTCGACACGGTCGGCTGTCTCGCTTGCGTGAGATCATCGGCGATCGCAGTCGAACGTCGTTCGTGCTCGTCAGCGTGCCTGAGCGGTTGGTCATCGAAGAGACGGCCAGAGCGGCCGATCTGCTCCACGAGACCGGTATCGACGTCGGCGGGCTTGTCGTCAATCGCGTCCTGCCGGACGACTTGGAAGGGGAGTTCTTTCGGTCGCGCAAGGCACAGGAGCGCGTCTATCTGGAGGAAATCGACCGGCGGTTCGGCCGATTGCGACGCGTGCGCGTGCGTCAGCTGCCGCGTGACGTGTATGGCTTGGCTTCGCTCACCGCGGTGAGCGAACAACTCGTGGGCACGACATGAAGTGTCGACAGTGCGGAACTGAAATCGCCGACAAGGCGCTCATCTGTTACAGGTGCGGGACGGCGACCACCGAAGCGAAGTATCAACCGGCCGCCGTGCATCGCCGATCGTCGTACCTGCGTCCGGTCCTCCTGGTACCGATCGTCGCACTCCTTGTCGCGCTGCTGGCCGCCGCGTACGCGATGCTAAACTAGCGAAGCTGAGAAGCCGTGACTACACCACCTCTCAAATTTCGCCACGACTGGACCGTCGAGGAAATCGCTTCGATCTACACCCTGCCGCTACCCGATCTCCTGTTCCGCGCCCAGACGGTGCATCGCGCGCACCATCTGGCGACCGAGGTCCAGGGCTGCATGCTGCTGAGCATCAAAACCGGTGGCTGCCCCGAGGACTGCGCCTATTGCCCCCAGTCGGCGCACTACAAGACGGGCATTACGCGCTCGGACCTGCTCTCGCTGGACGATGTCACGACGGCAGCGACCCAGGCCAAGGCCCAGGGCGCGACCCGTTTCTGCATGGGCGCAGCGTGGCGAGACGTCCCGAAGGGCCACGCGTTCGACCAGGTGCTGGCAATGGTGCGTGCCATCCGCGGCCTCGACATGGACGCGTGTTGCACGCTCGGCATGCTCACGCAGGAGCAGGCCGACGCGCTGGCTGAGGCTGGCCTGACCGCCTACAACCACAACCTCGACACGTCTCCGGAGTTCTACGGCAGCATCATCACGACCCGGACCTACGAGGACAGGCTCGACACGCTCGCTCGCGTGCGCCAGGCCGGCATCACGGTCTGCTGCGGCGGCATTGTCGGGATGGGGGAGGAGCGGCCGGTACGGTATCGCCTGCTCCAGCAGCTGGCGCGCCTGGATCCGCATCCGGAGAGCGTGCCGGTCAACATGCTGGTTCGCGTGGAGGGTACGCCGCTCGCCGACATGAAGCCCGAGGATCCCTTCGAGCTCGTCCGAACAATCGCCTCCGCGCGTATTCTGATGCCCGCGTCGATGGTTCGGCTGAGCGCTGGACGGATGCAGCTCTCGGACGAGGCACAGGCGCTCTGCTTCGTGGCCGGCGCGAACTCCGTATTCCTCGGAGACCGCCTCCTGACGACGCCCAATCCGGGTACCTCGCACGACGAGCAGCTCCTGGATCGGCTGGGCATGCGGCTGAGCGTGACCGCACCGGTCGCTGGGGTGCCGGCACATGCGGGCGGATAGCCAGCTCGTGCGCCGCCTCGCGTCTCGTCTCGATGCCTGGGAGCGCGAGGGCCTGCGGCGGACGCTGCGTCCCCCGTCCGGGATCGATGTCTCCTCGAACGACTATTTGCAGCTGGCGCGACACCCGGAAGTGGTGCGTGCCTTCGTCTCCGCGGCCACGAGCGAAGGCGTTGGCAGCACCGGCTCCCGCCTGCTGCGAGGTGAGCGTGACCGATTTGCGAACCTGGAGGCGCGGTTTGCCACCTTCAAGGGCACCGAGCGTGCGCTGTACTTCTCGAGCGGTTATCTGGCGAATGTGGCGGTGCTCACCGCGCTGACCGAGCATGAAGACATCGTGTTTTCGGACGCGCTGAATCACGCGAGCCTGATCGATGGCATGCGCCTGTCTCGCGCGGACCGCATCGTGTTTCCTCACGGCGACTTCGCCCGGCTCGATGACCTTCTCACCCACACCCCCTGTCGCGGCGTCCGCTTCGTCGTCGTCGAGTCCGTGTTCAGCATGGACGGCGACGTGACCCCGCTTGACCGCGTGGTCAGGATCTGTCAGCGGCACGACGCGGTGCCGATCGTCGACGAGGCTCATGGCGTCGGCGTATTCGGCAGGAAGGGAACCGGCGCTCTGGAGGAGTCGGCCGTCGACCCGACCGCTTGCGTGTCGATCAACACCGCGGGCAAGGCGCTCGGAGTGGCTGGTGCGTTCGTCGCCGGACCCTCGACCGTTGTCGACTACCTGGTTCAGCGGGCACGGCCGTTCGTCTTCTCGACCGCACCGCCGCCGGCCGTCGCTGACGCGATCGATGCGAGCCTCACCTTGGTGGAGACGGAGCCCGAGCGCCGCGTCCGAGTACGGGCCCTTGCGGATCGACTCCGAGTCCAGCTGAACGCATGCGGCGTGGCCATGCCTCGCGTCGGCTCCCAGATCGTCCCGATTCCGATCGGCGACAACGAGAGGGCCGTTGGCGTCGCATCCCGATTGGCCGCTCAAGGGTTCGACGTGCGCGCGATCCGACCGCCGAGTGTGCCGGCGGGAACGGCTCGGCTTCGAGTCTCGATCAACGCCGGCCTTGACGAGCCCACCATCGATCGGTTCGCGGCGGCCGTGGCTTTGGCGCTGCAGGAGGTCCGGCTCTGCTCCGCGGCGTCTTCGTAACCGGTACGGACACCGGCATTGGCAAGACCGTCGTATGCGCCGCCCTGGTTGTCCGTCACCGCTCGCTCTCGCTGCGGTACTGGAAGCCGGTTCAGACCGGCATCGAGCAGGACGACGACACGAAGACGGTGCGCTCACTGGCCGGACCTGCGGCGCGGCCGCTCTTCGAGGGCATTCGTCTGCGTGGCATGGTCTCGCCGCACCTCGCCGCGCGGCACGCCGGTCGACGTATCGACCTTGAACCATTGCTGACGATCGCTCGGGCTCAATCCGACAGCGACCGATTCGTTGTCGAGGGAGCGGGTGGGGTGCTCGTGCCAATCAACGAATCCACCCTCATGGTGGACCTGATGCGCCAGCTCGAGCTGCCGGCGCTGGTCGTGGCTCGCTCCACGCTCGGGACGATCAATCACACGCTGCTGACGCTGGAGGCGCTACGCGCACGAGGCGTGTCCATTGCGGGTGTGGTGATGAATGGACCACCCAACGATGACAATCGCGAGGCAATCGAGGTCTACGGCGCCGTGCAGGTGATCGGTCAGGTCCCCGCTTTCGATCGCATCGACGCCGAGACCGTCGGTCGTATCGCTCAGGCGATCGACCCAGGCGGTCGCCTCCTGGATCTCGGGTTTCGATGATCCCGGGCACACCCTCACAGCCGCTGGCCTCACGCGACGCGCGCGTCGTCTGGCACCCGTACACACAGATGCGCACGAGTCCGCCGCCAATCCCGATCGTGCGTGGGGAGGGTGTGTACCTCTTCACCGAGGACGGACAGCGGCTGCTCGATGGGTTCTCGTCGTGGTGGGTCACGATTCACGGCCACTCCCATCCGCGATTGAATGCGGCGCTCAGCCGTCAGGCCGCTCAACTCGAGCATGTCGTGTTCGCCAGTTGTACGCACACTCCCGCAGTCGAGCTGGCAGAACGCTTGATCTCGGTGGTCCCGCCAGGTCTCACACGCGTGTTCTACTCCGACAACGGCTCGACTGCCGTGGAAGTGGCGCTGAAGCTGGCCGTGCAGTACTGGGGCAATCGGGGCGAGCATCAGCGACGGCGCTTCATCGCGCTGCGTCACGCGTATCACGGAGATACGGTCGGCGCAATGTCCGCGAGCGAGGACTCGATCTTCACGCGACCGTTCGACTCGCTGCTGTTCGATGTCATTCGAGCGCAGGCGCCGTATTGCTATCGATGTCCGCTCGCGCGTGAGCGCGCCACGTGCGGCATCGCGTGCCTCGGTGAAGCCACGCCGGCGTCCCCGGAGACGCTCGGCGAGCTTCTTGCCCACCACGGGGACTCGATTGCCGCCGTGCTCGTCGAGCCCATGCTGCAGGGCGCAGGTGGAATGATCGTCTGGCCCGCCGAGTTTCTCTCAGGCGTGCGTCGCTTGTGCGATCGGTACGGCGTCCTGATGATTGCGGATGAGGTGCTGACCGGGTTCGGGCGCACGGGTAGCTTGTTCGCGTGCGAACACGCTGCCATCAGCCCGGACATCATGTGCCTCTCGAAGGGGCTCACGGCGGGATATCTCCCACTCGGTGCGACGGTCACGACGGACGGGATCTACCAGGCGTTTCTGAGCGACGACCGAACGAAGACGTTCTTCCACGGGCATTCGTTTACCGCCAACCCGCTCGCGTGCGCCGTGGCGGTCGAGAGTCTGCGCATGTTCGAGGACTCCGACGTGCTGACGCACGTGCGGGCACTCGAGGGATGGCTGCGGCGTGGACTCGAACCACTGTCGGTCCTCCCTGTCGTGGGCGACGTGCGCGTCCTCGGGGGGGTGGGCGTACTCGAGCTGGTCTCGGATCGCGCGACGAAGGCAGGCGGCGGTTATCTCGATGACGTCGGTCCGCGGCTGACGCGAGAGTTGCTCGCGCGCGGGTTGCTCCTGCGTCCGCTGGGCAATGTGCTATACGTCATGCCGCCGTACGTGATCACGGAGCAGGAAACGGCCTGGATGATCGAGCAAATACGCGACGTGCTGGTCACGCTCGACTGATGGAGCCGGAGCCCACGGCGCCGAGCGCGTGGCGGGCGTTCCGCTCCGATCCGCAGCGGCAGACGGCCGTGGCCTACGTCCTCTGGATCGTCTTGGCCGGAGTGATCTGGAACGTCGTGTTCGATCGCGTGCTCGTCCTGGCCGGCCGGCGATACGTGCACGTGGCGTCTCAGGCAGACGAGGGAGGCCGGCCTCCGGTGCTCGTCGATCCATGGATGCGAGAGGCCAGAAGCCGCGGAGCCAGGTTGGCGGCGCTGGTCACGGTGCCGGTGATGGTGGTCGGCGTGATCGCGATCCGCTTCGCGTCACGCCGAAACACGTCTCACCGGCGCTTGTCGCGCGGGACGTAGTCTCGAGCTTGCGCGCCGAGGTAGATCTGGCGCGGTCGGGCGATCTTCTGCTCCGAATCCAGGAGCATCTCTTCCCACTGCGCGAGCCAGCCGACCGTACGAGGGATCGCGAAGAGTACGGGGAACATCTCCACCGGGAAGCCCATGGCCTGATAGATGAGGCCCGAGTAGAAGTCCACGTTCGGGTAGAGCTTCCGCTTCACGAAGTAGTCATCTTGCAGCGCAATCCGCTCGAGCTCCAGCGCGATGTCGAGCAACGGGTTCTTGCCCGTCACCTCGAACACCATGTCGGCCATCTTCTTGATCTGCTTCGCGCGCGGATCGTAGGACTTGTACACTCGATGACCGAAACCCATGAGGCGGTGTCCCGCTTCACCGGACTTCACCTTCGCGATGAAGTTGGGGACGTTGTTGAGCGAGCCGATCTCCGTGAGCATACGCAGGACGGCCTCGTTGGCCCCGCCGTGGAGCGGACCGTAGAGCGCGGCAGCGGCGCCGGCAAAGGCGGAATAGGGGTCCGATTGCGCGCTCCCGATCGTCCGCATCGTCGTTGTGCTGCAGTTCTGCTCGTGATCGGCGTGGAGGATGAAGAGCACGTCGAGCGCACGTTCGAGAATGGGATTCGGCTTGTACTTGAGCTCCGTCATCCTGAATAGCATGTTCAGGAAGTTGCCGGTGAAGCTCAGGTCGTTGTCCGGGTTGTTGTAGGGCCGCCCGATGCTGTGGCGGTACGCGTAGGCGGCGATGCTGGGCATCTTCGCGATGAGCCGATGAATCTGCCGTTGGCGCGCCACTTTGTCGTAGATGTTCTTCGCGTCGCGGTTCACTGTGGAGAGCGCGCCGACGGTGCTGAGCAGGATGCTCATCGGGTGCGCGTCGTACTGAAACCCGTCCATCAGCTTCTTGACGTTCTCGTGAAGCATCGTGTGGTGGGTGATCTCGTTGCGCCACGCTGACAGCTGACTCTCGGTCGGGAGCTCGCCGTAGAGAATCAGATAGGCCGTTTCGAGGTAGTCGCTGTGCTCAGCCAGCTGCTCGATCGGGTACCCGCGATAGAGCAGGATGCCCCTGTCGCCGTCGATGTACGTGATCCTGCTGCGACAGTTGGCTGTGTTCATGAAGGCCGGGTCGTACGTCATCAAGCCGAAATCGTCTGGGCCGGTCTTGATTTGCCGGAGATCCATGGCCCGGATGGCGCCGTCCTGAATCGGCAGCTCGTAAACTCTTCCAGTGCGGTTGTCGGTGACCGTCAGCGTGTCTGCCATAGGCGTGTTTGAGTGCTGGATGTGTTTAAAGTGGTGGAGCGCAACGCCCGTTCCCGGTAATCAAGATCGGGCCCGGTCTTCTTGGGATTCCGAGTCGGAATCGGCTTCCGGCACTGGGTCGCTCGCAGCCCGGTACGAGCCGTCAGCCCACCGCGCAAGGTCCTGAATCTTGCACCGTTCACTGCAGAATGGCCGCCAGGCTGTCACCATGGGATGACGACGACAGAAGACACAGAGCATCGCGTCGTCTGCCCTCGGTGCTCCCCCTTGCTCCGAGAACACCCTGTCTATCTTATCCGAATCCCAACAGTCGGGGGGACCGGCCGGTCCAGGCCGTCAGGCCGTTGCCTCACCCGCGTGGTGACGGACGTCCTTGGCCGAGACGATGAAGATCACGTCCTCGGCGATGTTCGTGGCGTGGTCGCCAATGCGCTCCAAGTGCCGTGACACGAGAATCAGGTCGAGCGCCGGCTCGATCGTTTGCGGATCCTGGAGCATGTACGTGAGGAGCTCCCGGAAGATCTGCGTCTTCAGATCGTCCAATCGATCGTCTGCGTTCAGCACGCGCTGGGCGAGCTCGACGTCGCGCCGGACGAACGCATCCAAGGCGTCCCGCAGCATCGATTGGGCGATGTTCGCCATCCGCGGGATGTCAATCAGCTTCTTCACCGGCGGATGGGTGACGTAGCGACGAGCGGCTTCGGCGATGTTCACCGCGAGATCGCCCACTCGTTCCAGATCGGTGTTGATCTTCACCGCTGCGACGATGGTGCGGAGGTCGGCCGCCATTGGCTGGTAGAGGGCCAAGAGGGTGAAGCAACGGTTGTCGAGCTCGATGTGAAACGCGTTGATTGGGCCGTCACCGACCATGGCACGGTCGATCGCGTCGTGGTCGCGCTCGGCGAGCCCTCTCACCGCCAGCCGCACCTGCTCCTCGGCCGCACCACCCATCTCAAGGATGCGCGCCTTCAACTGTTCCAGCTCCTCCTGGAAGTGCCGAACCACTCGACCGACGGGTTCCATTCGCCCGAACTCCTACCCGAACCGACCAGTCACGTAGTCTTCTGTGAGCTTCTCGGTCGGGGCTGTGAAGATCCGGTCCGTTCGTCCACATTCGACCAGCTTGCCGAGCCAGAAGAACGCGGTGACATCAGACACGCGCGCGGCCTGTTGCATGTTGTGCGTCACGATCACGATCGTATAGCGGGTCTTCAGTTCGTAGATCAATTCTTCGATGCGCTGGGTGGCGATGGGGTCGAGCGCCGACGCCGGTTCGTCCATGAGGAGGATGTCCGGTTCGACGGCGAGCGCCCGGGCGATGCACAGCCGCTGTTGCTGGCCTCCCGACAACGCGAGCGCCGATGTCTGCAGCCGGTCCTTCACCTCGTCCCACAACGCTGCGGCACGCAGACTGGTCTCGACCCTCCCCTGGAGGTCTTCCCGGGATCCGGCCATCCCGTTGATTCGAAGGCCGTAGGCCACGTTCTCGAAGATCGACTTCGGGAAAGGATTCGATTTCTGGAACACCATGCCGACCCGACGCCTCAAAGCGACGACGTCCACCGACGGGGCATAGATGTCCTCGCCGTCGATCCGCACCGAGCCCTCGACGCGCGCGCCGGGGATGATGTCGTTCATGCGATTCAACGAGCGGAGAAAGGTCGACTTGCCGCAGCCGGACGGCCCGATGAGCGCGGTGACGTGGTTCGCGGCGATCTTGACGGTGATTTGTTCGAGCACCCGGCGCGAGCCGTAGTAGAAGTCCATGTTCACGACGTCCACCTTCGTCACGTCGGCCGCCCCCTCGCTCGGAGAAAGCACCCGAGAGAGCGCCGGCCGTGGGGGTGCCGTCATGAGCTTCACCGTCTTACCATAGCGAAATCGAGGCCGGATCGTGTTTCAATCCCGTAAATTGTCTCCCAGCCATGATCCCGATTGACTTGCGGTCCGACACCGTCACGCAGCCCTCGCCGGCGATGCGGCAGGCCATGGCGTCCGCGCTCGTCGGCGACGACCAGTTCGGGGAGGACCCCACCGTCAACGCCCTGCAAGAGCGGGTAGCCTCCCTCCTCGGCAAGGAGGCGGCGCTGTGGGTGCCCACCGGCACAATGGCCAATCAGATCGCCCTGCGCACGCTGACCCGGCCCGGAGACGAGGTGATCGTCACCCGCGAAAGCCACCTCGCCTGGCATGAGACGGGTGCGGCATCTGCCAACGCCGGCGTCCAGCTGAGCGAGATCGGCCGCGGGGGCGTGCTGACCGCCGACGAGTTCCTGGCGGCACGGAAGCCCCGGGGCCACATGCTGTTCCCGCCCACGACCCTCGTCAGCCTGGAAAACACCCACAACCGTGCCGGTGGAGTGGTCCTCTCGCGCGCCCTGTCCGAGGCTCTGTGTGAGACCGCGCGGAGCCACGAGGTTGCGACGTTCTTGGATGGCGCGCGCTTGTGGAATGCGACCATTGCACTGGGTGAGCCGCCGTCGGCTTTGTCGAGCCCGTTCGACGTGGTGACGGTCGCGTTCTCCAAGGGGCTTGGCGCGCCTGGTGGGTCGCTGCTCGCCGGCTCGCGTGAGGTCATCGCTCGTGCGGTTCGGTACCGGCGCATGTTTGGCGGGGCCATGCGTCAAGCCGGCATCTTCGCTGCGGCCGCGCTGTACGCGATCGACCATCAAGTGGATCGGCTGCGCGAGGATCACAGCAACGCACGGGCCTTGGCAGCGCGCGTGGCCGAGAGCCCTCAGGTCCAACTGGACCCGGCCACCGTTTGCACGAACATCGTGGTGTTCGGCTTGGCGCCGGGCGCCCCGGACGCACCGATGGTCGTCGCTCGTGCCAAAGGCGCTGGCGTCCTTGTCATCGCGTTCGGTCCGCGAACCGTTCGAGCCGTCACGCACCGCGACGTCACCCGAGAACAGTGCGAGCGTGCCGGCACGGTGCTCGCCGAGGTCACGCGAGGCTGACCCTCTCCTCGCTCCTCTCCAAGAACTGTCCGACTTGTCGCCGGAGATCGTTTTGAATGTGGTCGATCGAGCGTCGCGCGTCGAGCATGCGGAAGTTGTACTCCTCCGCCATTGAGCCGTACTCGCGCAGGAGGCGATTCTGATAGGCCCGAAAGCTGTCGTAGATATCGTCGCCGTGCTTGAGGTCCATCCCGCGAGCCGCGAGCACACGCCGAATCAGTGTCTCCACGTCGAGCTTCAGGTAGAACACCTGGTGCGGTGCGATGGCGAATCCGTAGAGATTGCGCAACCACGTCCGATCCACGCCGCGCACGCCGGCTCGTGCCAGGGCCGTGAAGATGTAGCGATCCGACAAGACGACGAAGCCGGCCTTGAGCGCAGGGATGATCTCCTTTTCGAGTCGGTCGGCGAAGTCGGTCGCGTAGAGCAGGACGAACGTGAGCTTGTTGAGCGTGTTGCTGGCCTTGGCGAGCTCGATGGTCGGCTGCATCAGCTCGGACCGGGTCCAGCCGGTCTCGATGACGCCGTACCCTCGTACTTCGAGCCACTCGCGCAAGAGTTGAATCTGCGTGCTGCGCCCGACGCCGTCCGTGCCCTCGATCGCGATGAGCTTCCCTGGATACTGGCCGGTCGCCAGATACGGGATGCCGCGGCCGTACGGCGTGCCCGGTTGCACGCATCGACGTCAGTGGTCTGGATTCGTCGTCGCTCAACTCAGACTCGCCGCAGAACAGCGTGACCAGCGTCCTCCGCTGGTTCCTGCCCCCACGCGTCTTGCGAGCGCTGCGACAGTGAATCCCCGGTGCTTCTCTAGGCGCGGAGAAGGTCCGCTTGCCAGTCCTTCACTTGCGCTTTGATGGCCTTCTGCGATGGGAGCTGCCCCGCGAGCACCTGCTGCACCAACGCGGGTAGCTCAGCGTCGCTGGCGAATCTCAGCGCGACCAGCTGCTTGTGTGTGAGCTGCCCGATCGCCGCGTGCCGATCGGGCGGAAGCACGCGCGCCAAGCGCAGCTGCATTTCCAGACGGATGACGCGATCCTGGACCGTGAGGATCTGCGTCCGCACGGAGACGAACAGCAGGACGAGCGCGATCGCCACGAGGAGCCCGACAATCGCACTAAGGGTCCGCTCGGAGCCGACGCGGTAGATCGCCCAGCCGAGGTTGATGCCAAACAGGTAGAAAACACCGATGTACATCGGCACGATACGCGTGTGGTTCTTGAGGTTCTGCTGAACTTTAGACATGTCCCTGTGCTCCAATGGGATAAACGAGTTACACAGAATTTACAGCAGAGCGGCGCCGATGTGAATGCTACTGCTGACACCCGACCCACATCAGAGGCGGAGGCCACCTGCCTTATGTTTGACAAGCGCCTGAGCCACGCGGAGCACGTCCGCCACTACACCATCACCCCCGGCGAGGAATGCGGGTGGGAGGTGCGGCTCGAGGAAGACAACATGTTGCGGCGGCACGATTCATACCAGGACTGGCATCGCGTGGAGCGTGCCCTGGCCTTGTTTCAGCGCGAGGTCGATGAGCTGACGTCCCGTGGGTGGACGCTGGCGCAGAGAATTGAGCACGATTCAGTGCCGAGTCCCGACTCGAGGAACCGGTAGCCGA
>VFZL01000060.1 GCA_016871175.1 Acidimicrobiia bacterium
GACGACGCCACGCTGCACCGGATGGAGCGTGCCGTCCGCGGCAGCCAACCCTTCGATCGTCGTGATCTTCTTGCCACGCACCGAGTGCGTGAGGATCGAGCAGGCGTAGTGAGGGACATCATCGATGAGCACCGTGCAGGCTCCGCACTCCGCGCGGTCGCACCCGAGCTTGGTCCCTGTGAGCCCCAGCTTGTAGCGCAACGTCCAGGCGAGCGTTTCCTGCTTCATCACGTCGACCGGGCGGTTCTGCCCGTTCACGTTCAACGTGACGAGGCGTTCAACACCGCCGCTCGACTGCTGCCCCGAAACAACCGTCGTCCGGAACAGGTAACTGGCAGAGGAGGCAGCCGCGCCGGCGGCGATGACCCCCTTGATAAAGTTTCTCCGAGAGACTGCGTTCTGAGAATCTTCGGTCATCGTGATATCTCCCTCGCCCTGAACCCACGCCACACGCCCACTCATAAGGCCAATGCGCAGCTCGGACCGGCGGGCCAGAGCCCAGCACCTGCTGCGGCAGGCTAAAAACAATAGGCCAAACGCGGTTCGTTTTCAAATGTTTTCGAGGAATTCCAGAGTCAGCGCTGACGGCCCGGAGGCCCGCGGAACCGCCGCCCGGAAACGGGCGCTTGACCGCGTCCGTCCGGCTTCTTACGATTGTCGATTACATGACCGGCACGGGCCGAGGGGGCCCACCCGATACCTCGGCGCTAGTGCGGGCGGCAGAGTGGCTAGGGCGGACCCTCGGCGACTGGCGCCGACGCCGCGCCGGCTCGCGCGACGACAAGTTCATTCGAGTCTGGAAGAGGGCGTGGACGGCGGGATGCGAATCGCGCTGGAACGGTCTGACACGACAGGAAGTGCCGCATAAGCAGGGCCCTGAGCACGACACCTGGCTGGCCGGTTGGCTGTGGGCGGACACCCAGCCGGATCGCCGCGACCCGAACCGGGCCCAGAGCTTCGCGCACCCGCGGCGACGCGCGATTGACCACACGGAGTGATTGGGCGGGTTGGACTAGCTGGGAACCCGGGCCACGCTCGTGCGTGGGACCCGCGGACCGCGCACGACGCTTTCGACCGCCGTCCGCAGCTTCTTCAAATCCTCCGCGTCCGTGAACAGCTCCACGACCGTCGGCATCTTCGCCAGAGGACCCGTCATCCACTGGCGAAGGCCGGACTCGTCGGCTGTGGTCAGCACGAGGGGCACTCCGTCATCCTAGGACGGCCGGCAGCGCATCTGCATCAGCTCCTGCCAGCTTGCTTCCGTGGCGCGCGCCATGTCTACCACGATGGCCTGCGGGTGAATCGCGAGAACAAAGACGTCGAGCCGAGAAAGGTCACTCGGTGCGACAAAGGCGGCGAACCCGGCGCTATCCAACGTCCGCTTGAGAAGATCTGCGGTGGGCCGTTCGTGGCTGTACACCACAACGACGGGTACTGACGGCTAAGGGGACATACAGCGCCCCGTCGCAAGCCGAGTGCCCGGCCCAGGCGCCCCTTGAGGCCCGAAAGTCTCCCGCCAACGCGCCAAAAGGCACGTGCCGGCTGGGCTAGCGGGACTTGGCCGAGGTCCAAACGCTGAAGGGCTTGGGCGCGTAGGCCCAATCTCGCCCACTCGCGTCCGCTCAGGAGGGGTGAGCAATGACGTGCGGATATGTCATGATGCCACGAGTCGAATCATGGCTCCGCCAAGTGCTGACCTCGCGCGGCCGGGTACGTCCCCGCGTGCCAGCCGTCGCCTGCTCGCGACAGCCGTCGTCGCACTACTGCTCAGTGCGTCCGCGGCCCTCGCGCAGCGCATCTGGGTGGGCCCGGGTGGAGTCGGCGGATTCCGACGCACACCACCCAAGTGGGCAAAGCTCGTCGACTTCGACGGCACGTTCCTCTACTGCCGCGGCTTCTACGAGTCGGTCCGCTACGAGGACGGCGGCACTGGATGGTGGACCGACTACCCCGGCGCGGACAACAACTTCTCCGTGCGGCTCGCAGAGCTGACGCGCGTCCACGTCAAGCTGGGCGCCGACCGTCAGCCTAACTTCGTCGTTGTGGCGCTGAGCGACCCGCTGCTCTACCGATGTCCGATGCTGTTCATGGAAGACGTCGGTACAGCCGAGTTCACCGAGGAGGAACGGAAGAACTTGCGTCAGTTCTTCCTCAAGGGCGGATTCCTGTGGGTCGACGACTTCTGGGGCTCGGCCGCGTGGGACTACTGGGAGCGTCAGATCACGTCCGTGCTCCAACCCGGCGAGTTTCCCATCTTCGACATACCCACGACACATCCGATCATGCACGCGCTGTACGACGTGAAGGGGATTCCACAGGTCCCCTCGATCAACTTCTGGTACCGACGTGGTCGCCGCTTCACATCCGAACGGGGAGCCGACAGCGCACAAGTTCACTTCCGTGGCATCCAGGACGCGCAAGGACGACTGATGGTGTTGATGTCGCACAACACCGACATCGCCGATACGTGGGAACGCGAAGGTGAGAACCGCGAGTACTTCGACAAGTTCTCTCCGGCCGGCTATGCCGTCGGCGTCAACGTGGTCCTCTATGCGATGACACACTGACGTGCCAGCGGACTCAACGAGTGAACATTGGGAGTAGCTCACCGACGGCGAAGATCGCGCTCCCCGCGGCGGTGCTGCTGGCCGTCGCGACGGTGGCGTTTGCGCAACGCATCTGGGTGGGCGGTGGCGGCTTCTCCCGCGTGCCCCCGAAATGGGCGACGACCCGCGATTTCGACGGCTCCTTCCTGTATTGCCGGGGCCACTACACCAGCGTACGACGCGAGGGCGGAGGCCAGGGCTGGAGCACGGACTACCCGGGGGCGGACAACAACTTCTCCGTGCGCCTGGCTGAGCTGACGCGCGTCTTCATCCGACTGAACGACGATCGGCAGCCGAACACGGTGGTGGTTCGACTGGCTGATGCGTTCCTCTTCCGGTGTCCAATCCTGTTCATGGAAGACGTCGGCACAATCGAGCTCAGCGAGGCCGAGGTCCAGAATCTCCGCGCGTACTTCCAGAAGGGCGGCTTTCTCTGGGTCGATGACTACTGGGGCACGCGCGCGTGGGCGCATTGGGTCTCGCAAATCGAGCGCGTCTTGCCGTCGGGTGAGTACCCAATCTTCGACCTGCCGCTCGATCACCCTCTGATGCACGCGCTATATGACGTGAAGCGTTTTCTCCAGGTGTCCTCCATTCAGTTCTGGAGCATGAGCGGTGGGAACGTCAGCGAACGTGGCTCCGACAGCCAGCCGGTGCACTACCGCGGCATCCAGGACGCCTACGGCCGGCTCATCGTCCTGATGACGCATAACACCGATGTCGCCGACACCTGGGAACGCGAGGGAGAGAACCCCGAGTACTTCGACAAGTTCTCGCCATCCGGGTATGCGTTCGGCGTCAACATGGTGTTGTATGCGATGACTCATTGACCTACCCGCCCTTGAGAGACCGCCCGACGCAGACGTCGTACACCCACCCACCCAGCACGCCGCCAATGAGGGGACCCACGATCGGGACCCACCACCATCCGCCGTTCGCCGTGAACACGCCGCCGCCCCATCCCGCAACAGCCGTGAACAATCGTGGTCCGAAGTCGCGAGCCGGGTTGATGGCGTAGCCCGAATTGAAGCCGAAGCTGGCGCCGATCACGACGACGAGAAGCCCGACGAGGACCGGCGCGAGACCGCTCGGTGGCGGGGCGTTGCGCGTGTCCGTGATGCCGAAGATCACGCCCACGAGCAATGCGGTTCCCACGATCTGATCGACGAGCCCGCCAGGAACGACGCTGAGGAACGCTTGTGGATAAGTGGCCCAGATCCCGGCGGTTCCCTGGGGGCCGGCCACGTGACGCACGCCGCCGTCGAACTCCGTGAGCGCCTCGGCGTAGGTCACGTACACGATGAATGCGGCGACGAACGCGCCCGCCGTCTGCGCGAGCGCGTACGGCAGCACCTTCGGCCACGGGAAGCGCCGGTGCGCGGCAAGAGCCACGGTGACGGCCGGATTCAGATGCGCCCCGGTCACGCCAGCCGACACGTAGCACCCCATCATCACGGCCAGCCCCCACGCGATGTTGACCCCGAGGGCGCTCCCCACGGCCTGCCGGCTGAGGACGGTCTGCGCCACCACGCCAACGCCGAACACGATCAGGACGAACGTCCCCAGAAACTCCGCGCGCAGCTCTCGGCCCAAGTCCCGCATGCGACTCCTCTCGTTCCGTAAGCGACGATTGTAGACTCACGCTGTCATGCCGCATATCCTCGCGCTCGATCAGGGCACCACCAGCTCGCGCGCCATCGTCTTCGACGATCGCGGAACGGCCGTCTCGATCGTCCAGAAGGAATTCACTCAGCTCTTCCCGCAAGCCGGGTGGGTGGAACACGACCCGCACGAGATCTGGACATCACAGCTCAGCGTCGCGGTGCAAGCCATCGGTCGCGCCGGACTTCAGGCCCGGGAGATCGCCGCGATCGGCATCACGAATCAGCGCGAAACGACGATCGTCTGGGATCGAGACACCGGCGAGCCGATCTACAACGCTATCGTCTGGCAAGATCGACGAACGTCCCAATACTGCGAGTCGCTCAAGCGCACCGGTGCCGAGGCTCTCGTTCGGGAACGAACCGGGCTTCTCATCGACGCGTACTTCTCGGCGAGCAAGATCAAGTGGATCCTGGATCACGTGCCCGGCGCTCGGGCGCGCGCCGACGCCGGTCGGCTCGCGTTTGGCACGGTCGACACGTGGCTGATCTGGAAGCTGACCGATGGCGCGCATCACGTCACCGATGTGAGCAACGCATCCCGCACGATGCTCTTGGACATCAGGACGTGCCGCTGGGACGACGAGTTGCTGCGGCTGTTCGACATTCCGTCGTCGCTCCTGCCCAGCGTGCGATCGTCGAGCGAACGGTACGGATTCGCGGCGGCGACCCTGGGACTAGGGAACGTGGCGATCAGCGGCGTCGCAGGTGACCAGCAGGCCGCGCTTTTCGGTCAGTTGTGCCGTCAGCCCGGCATGTCGAAGAACACGTACGGGACCGGCTGCTTCATGTTGCAGAACGTCGGCACGACACCCCGGACCTCGACACACCAGCTTGTGAGCACGGTGGCGTGGCGCATCGGTGACCGGACCGAGTACGCGCTGGAAGGGAGTGTGTTCATCGGTGGTGCGGTCGTGCAGTGGCTGCGCGACGGACTCGGCCTCATTCGCTCAGCCGCTGACGTCGAGCCTCTGGCCCGTCGCGTACCCGACACCGGCGGCGTCTTCCTCGTGCCTGCGTTCGCGGGTCTCGGCGCGCCCCACTGGGACCCCTACGCGCGAGGCCTCATCGTCGGCATCACCCGAGGTACGAGTGCTGCGCACATCGCACGCGCGGCGCTCGAATCGATCGCGCTGCAGGTGGCCGATCTGGCCGACGCGATGACGGCAGACTCTGGAATCGCGCTGAGCGAGCTCCGGGTAGACGGCGGCGCTGCCACCAACGACACGCTGATGCAGATCCAGGCGAATCTGCTGGGTGCGCCGGTCGTCCGACCGGTGAACACGGAGACGACGGCGGGCGGCGCGGCGTACCTGGCGGGCCTCGCGGCGGGCGTCTGGGCCTCGCCCGAGGCGTTGTCACAACAGTGGCAGGTCGAGCGCCGCTTCGAGCCGCAACTCGATCCCGCGCGCGCGAGCAACCTCCGCGCGCGATGGGCGGAGGCGGTCAAGCGTTCACGCGGATGGGAGGCATGACTGGTCGGGGTGCCCTCGAATCCGCGCGGAGCGCTACGCCGGGCTCGCCGAGTCAGGCGTGGGCGGACCGAGCGGTCCCGCGGTCGTCGGACCGATCGGGCCCGTGACAGCTCCGCGGCCGGTGAGCCCGCGGCCAAATCGCGCGAGCGCCACCGCGCCCATCCCAATCGTCCAGACCAGGTACTCCGCGAGCAGCCCGACACCGACCAACGCCGTCGCCAGGAACCAAAACGGGCCTCCCGCCAGGCCGACCACGCGACCAAGGATCACCGGCGCGGTCACCGCGAGGACGCCAATCGCGGTCGTCGCGATGGGGCCGTACTCTGTCCATCCAAACCGTGCGGTCACCAGCCGCCCCAGGTGACTGGCCACGGCCGTGAATCCGATCAGGGCGAGCACCATGAGCCCCAGAATCGCGAACGGGATGAGGGCCAGCAGCGGAATGCCGATGATCGTGACGGCGAAGAGAACGACGGTGACGACGAGGACTGGCACGAAGAGGATCTGCGCGAGAAACCCGACGACGCCCGCTTTGAGCGGCTCGGCAACGGCACGATCGGCGATTCGCTCGGCGTAATCGCGCGCGAAGAGCATCACCAACGCAGCGAGCAGACAGACGACACCGACGCGGACCAACGTCGAGACGAGCGAAAATGTCCGCCCAAACGGCCCACCGGTCCACCACTCGCGGAATTCGCGGCCCGGCGCGTTCCAGTCGATGTTGATGGGACCCACGGCCACTTCCTGCATGTCACCGCCGATACGAGCACCAGGGTCGCGCTTTAGCGCGCCGCCAACGACGACGACATCACCGGCGACGTCCGCCTTGGGGCCCAGCTCCAGCCCGCCCCCCACGACGACAACTTCGCCGTCCACCCTGCCGAGCACGTGCGCGGCACCGCCAAGCACCACCACATCACCAGTGATCGTCTCGCCTTCCGCCACGTTGACCGTTCCACCGAACCGAACGATATCGCCACCTCGGTTCCGACTCCGCCTGGAGCGCCGTCGCCGCTCCGATGAATCGGGTTCATCAGTGGACGGGGAGGCGGTGGCCGGCGGCGCAGGGGCGTCCGATGCGGCGGGGGGAGCAGGCGGGGCGGGTGCTGGCGGTGGCTGGGCCGGGGCGGGCGTCCCTCCTGCGCCGCTCGGCGCTGTCGGTGTGCCGAGCACCGCCTCACGCTGGGTGTCATCGAGGTACGACAACTGGAGGATCAAGTCGGCATCCGCCGGGAACTTACTGCGAAGCTCGGCGCCAGTCACGGCCTGACCGTCGACCGCAATCGTCCCACCTGCAATCTCGATGGACCGCACGCCGCTTGTCGCAGTCCTCGGCCGCAGCACCACGCCACCGCGAATCGGCAGCACGTCGAACTGGCGCTCGAGCTGCGCGCGGAGCGTCGCCGGGTCGGTTCTCCCGCCTTGGGCAGATGCGGGGATCACGGCGACCGCGGCACCGGCCAGCGCCAACAACAGCCCGAACAAGAGCGGTCCTCCACAACACAGCCGCCGGAGACTCGGACGGGTTGACCTCGACATCGCACTCACTCCTCTTGATCCTCGGACTCGAGCACACGCTGGAGCCCGAACAGTGCCAGCGCGCCCAGCGCGAGCAATCCACCCAGGACACCCAGGGCGCTGGGGGTCAGCAGCGCCGCCGTGGCTCCCCGGCCCAAGGCCGCGGCAATCGTCCACACATCGTCGCCGCGACCGACCGAGGCGGCGACCCAAATGGTGCCTCGCAGCAGGACCCCGAACAGCTGCACGAGCCCTCGGGCGACCAGCGGCAGCAGGAGAAAGGCGGAGCCCAGGGCCCCCACGGCCGACAACATCGCGAAGCCTGCCCACCTGAGTGAACGGCGGGAGCTCGGGTTCACCGACCGCCCGTCCATGTACTGTCACTTACGTAAACAGTTGGCTCGAAGTTGCAGCGGAGGGTGGGGGCGGAGTCAACCATAATCAAATAGGATAGGCGCCGATGAGGTTCCGAGACGTCAGCCGTGAGCAGTGGCGCGCCTTCCTGGCCGCCTACCTGGGGTGGATGCTAGACGGCTTCGACTTCACCATCCTCACCTTTCTCCTCGTCGAGATCCAGCAGGCGTTTGGAGTCAACAACGCCTCAGCCGGGGCCCTGGGCACGGCGACCCTGCTGTTTCGCGTGGTGGGCGGTATTGGCGCGGGCACGGCTGCGGATCGCTGGGGTCGCAAACGCCCCTTGATGTTCTCGATCCTCTGGTACTCCGTGTTTGCCGGTCTCGGCGGGTTCTCGACGTCCTACACGATGCTGTTCGCGTGTCGGGCGCTCTTTGGAATCGGGATGGGCGGGGTGTGGGCGGCCGGAATGCCGCTGGCCCTCGAGCACTGGCCCAGCCAGCTGCGCGGATTGGCGTCTGGTCTCCTGCAGGGTGGGTACCCCATGGGTTTCATCCTGTCGTCGCTGGTGTACCAGCTCGGCCATCCGTTCGTCGCGAAGCAGACCGACGAGCCGTGGCGCGTAATGCTCTGGCTTGGCGTGCTGCCAGCGTTGATCGTGTTCTGGATCGGTCGCCGTGTGAGCGAGAGCCCGGTGTGGCTCGCCAGACAGCGCTCACGCGAGGAAGGCGGCCGACGCGGCGCCAGCGCGTTCTCATTGGCGCGGCTCTTCGATGCGGGCCTCTGGTCCACGACGCTTCATACCTCACTCGTGATGACGGCCTTCCTCTTTCTGTACCAGGCAATCAGCTTCTGGTATCCGACGCTGCTCGGGCGGATGGGCCGGCAGACGCTGCCCTTCCTCATCGCGTTCAACGCCGGCGCGGTCGCGGGGAACGTCATCTGTGGCCGCCTGTCCGAGACCTGGCTCGGTCGCCGCGGCGCCGCCAGCCTGGCGACCTTGATCGGGATCAGTGCCTTGCCGATCTTCGCCTTCCCGGTCGCCACGCCGTGGATGCTCGCGGGCGCGGCCATCATGGGCGCGTTCGCCACGGGGAACTTCGGCATCATGCCGGGCTATCTGAGCGAGCGCTTCCCCACCGCCGTTCGTGCCGGCGGCGCCGGGTTCGCCTATCACGTTGGCGCGGCGCTGGCGTCGGTCGCACCATCGCTCGTCGGCGCGATGGTCGATCGCGGCCTGCCGCTCGAGCGCGCCATGAGCTACTGCATTCTCGTCTCGGGCGCAGCCGTCATCGTGTCGATGTGGTTGGGTCCGGAGACGCGAGGGCGCACGCTCACCGAGACGTAGACAATCAGGCGCCGACCGACCGGGACCGCGTCATCGACCCAGGTGGAAACGGCAACCGTCTCCACCGGACGTAGGCGACCAACGTCGACGCCCCGAGCAGGATGGTCGTGATGATCGCCGAGACGCTCTCATGGCGCACGACGTGCAGCACAGTCGCCGCGACCATGACGATCATGATGCCAATGGCCGATGCGGGCACGAGCCATGGCTGAATTCCCGTCCACGCGGGTACGGTCAGGCCCACGGCCGCCGCCACCTCCGCGACCCCCAGAAACACCTGGAACCATTGCGGAAGGAACGCCTCCATTTGCGCTGCCGCTTCAGCCGGTGGAAACAGGAACAGCGCCCCGTGAGCGAGGAAGACGACTGCCAGAACTCCCTGGAGCACCCACGTCAGACGATTCATGGCCATTGCCTTCCGCGTTCGGTCGGGAAGTTCGGGCGCTACTTGAAGGACGCACCCGCCCCGATGATGAGCATGGTGGATCGAGGCGGCCCAGGCAGGCCGAGCAAACCTGCGGTCGGATCGATCTGGTGGAACCGTACGTCGAGCGTGAACGCGAGGTGCGACTTGATAAACCATCGCGCCCCGCCGCCGTAGTTGATCGTGCGCAGGCGCTGCTCGTCGATCACAGTGATGCCGCTTCCGAGGGGCACGAGCGTCCGCTGCGCTGGTCCGATGCCGCCGCTGAAGTAGCTCCAGCCATCCCCATCCCCGAAATTGAACGACAACTGCGGCGTGACGGCCATGAACCGTTCGGTCAACCCATCGACGGCGGCCACACCGGCCGAGGCCGGTCGCGGCGACTTCACGGCGCGCGCCAGGGCCAACTGTCCCCCGAGCCCAAAGGTCATCGCCTTCCATTTGAGCACATATACGTGAAAGCCGACGTCCGCGCCGAACCCTCGCGCCGGAAGCTCGGTCTGGCGAATGCCGCGACTCTCGGCCAGCTCGGCCTCGGTCGTGAACTTCGGCACGGTGCCCCGCAGGTCCAGCGCGAAACGGGGGATCGAGGGTGGTGGCTCCTGCCCCCAGATTGGCACTCCCACACCCAGCAGGAACCAGACCGTGGCCCCAGCGCACGCAAAACGCCGCATGAATGACAGGCATTGTAGCGGACGCTTGCGTGCGCACCATTCCGACACGTTGACGCTCATTCTCCTGGACAGCTAGCATGAGCCACGTCTAACTATGGATCGGTACGCCTCGCTGCCCCCATTCCACGAACGCTTGCAGCGCCTGCCCGAACTGGCGACGGATCTCTGGTGGAGCGCGCACCGCGACGCCCGCAACGTGTTCCGGCGACTGGACTACTCGCTGTGGCGCCGGACGGCGCACAACCCCGTCTTGATGTTGTGGCGCATCGCGCCGGCGAGGCTGGCCGCGGCCGCTGCCGACAATGCGTTTCTGGCGCTGTACGCCCGCGCACTCGAACGGCTCGACAACGCGCGGGCGGCGAAGGGCTCGTGGTGGGCCGTCCGCTTTCCGCAACTGGCAGGTCAGTCCATCGCCTACTTCTCAGCCGAGTTCGCGGTGCACCAGTCGCTTCCGATCTACGCCGGAGGATTGGGCGTGCTGGCCGGTGATCACTGCAAAGAGGCAGGCGACCTCGGTGTCCCGCTCGTCGGCGTCGGCTTCATGTACCCGCAGGGCTACTTCCACCAGCAGGTGTCGCCTGACGGATGGCAGCAGGAGGTCTACGAGCACCTGAACTGGTCGGATGCGGCCATCGAACCGGCGCTCGGGCCTGATGGACAGCGCTGCGTGACGGCGGTTCCGCTCGGCGACCGCACGGTCCTGGCCAACGTGTGGCAAGTCCGTATCGGGCGCGTGCAGTTGTACCTGCTCGACACGGACCTGGACGAAAACGCGCCGTGGGATCGCGAGCTGTCCGCGCGGCTCTACGGCGGGGACCGTGAGACGCGCGTGCAGCAGGAGATCATCCTGGGAATCGGCGGTGTCCGCGCGCTCAAGGCGCTCGGCATCAAGCCGGCCGTCTTTCACCTCAACGAGGGGCACGCCGCCTTCGTGGTCCTGCAGCGGATCCGCGACGCGATCGAGGCCGGCGCCACGTTCGACGCCGCGCTCGCAGAGATCCAGCAGACGACGGTCTTCACCACGCATACGCCTGTGCCGGCTGGGCATGACGCGTTCTCGTTCCAGATGGTCGAGAAGCACCTCGAGGGCTGCTGGGGGACGCTCGGACCGTACCGCGATCGCTTCCTCGCGTTGGGCGCCTACGACAACGGCGGCGGCTCACAATTCAACATGACCGCCCTTGCCATCCGGTCGGCTGGCGCGATCAACGCCGTGAGTGCGCTGCACGGGAAGGTGACACGCGAGATGTGGAACGGCATGTGGCCCGGCGTGAGCGAGCCCGACCGTCCTGTGGGCTTCGTGACCAACGGCGTCCATCTGTCCACCTGGGTCGCCGCCGACATGGACGATCTCTTCGCCCAATACCTGGGCCGCGATTGGCTCCAGCATCACGACGACCCAGGCCTGTGGGACGGCATTCTCGCGATTCCAGACGAGGCGCTGTGGTCCGTCCGGGAAGGGCTTCGGCGGTACCTCTTTACCTTCGTGCGTGAGCGGGCGCGCGACCGCTGGACGGTGGAGCGGGTGGGTACGCCGCGGGTGGTGGCGGCCGGCACGCTGCTCGATCCCAACGCACTGACGATTGGCTTTGCGCGCCGGTTCGCAGGGTACAAGCGCTCCGAGCTCATCTTCACCGATCCCGAACGGCTCGCGCGCCTGCTCAACACCTATGACCGCCCGGCGCAGATCATCTTTGCGGGAAAGGCCCATCCGGCCGACGACGTTGGCAAACACCACTTGCAGCGTGTCTACCGGCGGGCGCTCGATCCGATCTTCGGTGGGCGCGTGGCGTTCGTCGACGATTATGATCTGCATGTCGCGCACTTCCTGGTTCAAGGCTGCGACGTGTGGCTGAACAACCCGCGCAAGCCGCTCGAAGCCAGCGGCACAAGCGGCATGAAGGCGGCGATCAACGGTGTGCCGCACCTGAGCATCGGCGACGGCTGGTGGGCGGAAGGCTTTACGGGGACCAACGGTTGGACGATCGAGGGCGGTCTCACCGGGGCCCCGGACGAAGCCGTCGACGCAGCCGATGCCCAGGCGCTGTACACGCTGTTGGAGCAGGAAGTCGTGCCGACGTTTTACGATCGCGACGCGCAGGGCATCCCACGGCGCTGGTTGGCGCTCGTCCGAGAATCCATCCGCACCGTCGCGCCCCGATTCTCGGCACGCCGCATGGTGAAGGAATACGTGGAGAAGAAGTACGCACCCGCCATGAGCCGCCCGGTGACCGTGCCGTGAGCGCACGTCGCGGGACGAGGAACCGACCGAGCCGGCCTGTCCGACGACCTGTCGCGAAAGCGGGGCTCGGGAGCAAGACCCTACTCGCTTGGACAGCCCGCGCGGGAAATTGCTAGATTGAGGACATGCCTCGTAAGACCGTCTTAAAGTCGCGGTGCGCGCTCTGCGGCGCCAAGGAGATCTCCGAGCCAAGAGGCGAAGAGAAGTACTGCCGCGACTGCTGGGACAAGAAGATTGCGGTCGAGGAGATTGTCGCGCACGAGTTCGCGCTCAAGCGCTACATCCGCGCGCACAGCGCCGAGAAGTACCTCATCTATCACTCGACGCTCAAGCGGCCCTGCGGACAGCTCATCGTCGTTGATGACGGGTACGACCTCTTTCTGACACTGGTCCTGTACCCGAACTTCGGCTGGGACGAGCCGGCGTACTATCTCGACGGGGATCCGGAAGGGCGGCTTTTCTTAGAACTACTCGTGGATGTCGTCGCCGCCGAGGTCATTGAGCCGTGGGGTGGCGGAAAATGGCATTTGGAGATTGTCCGGTCCGTGAACCCCGAGCCCGAGGACTGGAACGGCGAAATGTAGAGCCTCGGGACTGCTATAATCCGGACGCTTTCAGTAGCTCACGTCGTTTCTGCTTCGGAGGAACCTATGAACCGCGCACGTGTCGCTCTCGGCGCGACCTTTGTTGCCACTGTGTTGGCCGCCGGCACAGCGCTGGCACAGGCCCCCCCTGAAATGAAGCAAGTCCTCGCCGGGAAGAAGTTCGTCCCGCCCCTCCGGGGCGAAGCCCTGATCGAGTTCACGCCGCCCGTCACCAGGCGTGAAGGCGCGAACGTCGTCACCAGGGTCATCGTTCGTAATGCTTCCCTGGCCCCCGTCCCGCTGCTCACCTTCTCGGAGACCTGGTTCGACAAGACTGGCGCAATCGTGGTCGGCAACAAGGCGAGCATCAAAGGGCTGATGCAGCCCGGCGAGGTTCACACGCTCACGCTCACCACTCCGTGGAAGCCGGCCATGAGCCGCAACAACTTCAACTTTTCACACGGCAACGGTACGGTGAAGCCGCAGAAGGTCGACAAGCTCGCGGATCCGAACGCACCCGCGACCAAGAAATAGGGTTCTTCAGATCGAACGACGACTGAGGCCGGCCGCGCGCCGGCCTTTTGTCTAAGTTCCTTGATTTGCCCCCTCGCGGCAATCGCGGCGTCGACTTTGGTTTGCCATGCCTTCATCAGCCCCGGATTCCGATCTGCGTTGCGCGGTTTGGTGGGCTACGGGATGAGCGCCAGCAGGATCTCATTGAACTTCTCGTCGCCGCACCTGCGCTCACTCAGCTGAACGAAGCTAGCCGCAACACTATCCAACTCGCGCATAGCCGCCCTGAAGCACTCCTGCGCGGCTTGGGCGTGCTGGGTGAATGAACCTTGGTGTGAGCGCCGAAACTCCAGCCCAAGCTGCTGCTTCATGGCAAGGGATAGCGTGTTTTGGCCGGGATATCGGAGAAATCCCGGGGGGCCGCCGCAGTGAAGCGCTGGAAGAACCGCCACATCTCGCGTGTCGCATCAACCGTCCGCGGTGTGGGACCCGTGAGCCAGACCGGCATCGGAACGCCGCCGGGCCAGGTATGCCCACCACCCTCGATGGCGTAGAACGCAACCTCGGCATCGTCCCGGCAACCCGTGTACCGCCGCAGGGTCACACCCGGCGCCGCCCGCGACTCGTCTGGCCGTCGATCGCAGCCATTCAACGCCGCCCGATCGGCCACCCAAGTGGAGATGTCGGGGAGCACCCTTCCGGGCGGACCGGCAGCACCGCCCGTGAAAGGAACGATCGGGTCGGTCGTCCCATGGAGGACCATGGCCGGAACGGGCCGAGAAGGTCGGCACTCAGAGAGGGGCAGGCCGTACGCCCCGGCCACACTGCCGATGGCCGCGATCCGATCGGCCAGCTCACACCCAAGCAACACCGACATCCCACCGCCGTTCGACAGGCCGTTCACGTAGATCCGCTTCGCATCGATGGTGTACTGACGCGACAGCGCGTCAATCAGCTCAGAGATGAACTGGACGTCAGCTCTCGTGCCCTGTGCGTCGACGCTGCCATTCCCCCGCCACCGCTTCGGGAAGCTGGTCCCCGAAGGGTAGACGACGATGAACCCGTGCTCGTCGGAGAGGGTGTCCCACCGGCTGATCTGCTGGAGATGAGCGGGCCACTCGGCGAACCCGTGCAGGCCGATCACGAGCGACGCCGGTGTCGACGCGCTGTAGGTCGAGGGCACGTGCAGCACGTACTGGCGATCGACGCCGCCGGAGACGAGGTGCCCGTTGGTGCGATCCATCGACCAGTACAGCGCAGTCAGTGCGCCGACGGCCACGCCCACCAGGGCGATCGCTGCAAGCAGGGCGACGCGGAAAAGCCTTCCGATTGAGCGACGTCTGCGGGGCTCGGCGGCGGTCGTGCCGTCCATCACTGCCAGGACTTGGGTACGGGCTGACGTCCCCCCGTTTGAGTAGCGACGTCGTTTAGAGCCCGGCGGTTACTCTCGCCGTTTTCATCTGCGCCGTCAACTGTTTCGCATACGAGACGGGTGTTAGCCCGCCCAGTCCCTTCTTCGGCCGTTCTTCGTTTGTACTCCCGACGCCAGGCCTCGATCACGACCTGGACATGCGCCCTTGTGCCAGCCGACTTCCGGTACTGCGGCTTGCCTGGGAACCTACCGGCCACTAGGACCATAGGGGCGGGCTGTTGTGCGTCCTACCGTGGCAGCTGCAGACCTGCCAACGGCATCTTCGCGGATACGAACGTCTTCAGGGCTCCCGCGATTCCTATCCGATCCGCACCGTGTCGTCCAATCCGAGCTCCTGCAGTATTTGCCGCAGCTCGGCCGCGAGGCTCTGCGCGACGTCGGAGTTGACGGTCACCGAGAACTCAAGCCCCACCTTGAGATCGGATCCAGAGCACAGCTTTGGCAGGACCTTAGTGCCTAGCCGATTCCAGAGCTCCGGCGGGATCGCTCCCGCAAGGCGTAAGGTCCGTGTATTGGTCGAGGCTCCGGACTCAGGCTCGGGCGTGAGAACGGGTATAGCGGGCGGTGTGACCGGGGGGGGCCGGCGGCCGGACAGGCGTCTCTGGTCGCACGCCGGTCTTCCCGTGCGACAGCGTACAAGGCATTCTCGCGCGAACCAGAGGCATATGGCACGGTGGGCAGGGGGGGGTGAATTTCCCTGGGGCGTCCGAACCCGGAACCATCCGAAAGCAAAATTTCCGCATGAACGAGTAAGGTAAAAGGAGGTCTTTCAAACATGTAGGGCGCGGCACGAAAGGATTGGACAGCCCATTGGAGTGAGGAGAATGGGGTATGTCCAGACAGAAACCAGGCGAGGCTGGGGCCTCGGAGGGCGACCGGAGAGGCCTCAGCCTCGCCGAGCCGCGGGGGCACGGGGCGGTGGTCGGCCCGTCGCAAGGTCTCGGTCGTGTTGGAGGCCTTGCGTGGTGCCGATCTCGAGAGTCTCAGTCGGCGCCACGGCGTGACCGCTGCCACGCTCTCCGCGTGGCGAGACGACTTCCTCGCCAGCGGTGAAGCCGGTCTGAAGCGACGAGAGGTGCAGGTCGACAACGAAGAGACGCGGCGGCTCAAGAGCGTCGTGGCGGACCTGGCCACCGAGAAGGAACTCCTCAAAGAGAAGATTCGCCACTTGGCGGCCAGCGGCCCTTTGGGGTGGTGGAGGTCGAAGCGATGAGTCGCCAGACGTCGCCCTCCACCCACCTCCGGTATGGCGTGACGCGGGGCCTGCGCGTGTGGCAGCTGCCGCGCTCCACGTTCTACGCGCAACGCGAGCGCCAGGCGCACCCCTCGTCGGCCCGGAGGGGCCGCCCCCCGACGGTGGACGACGCCACGCTGCTCAGCCA
>VFZL01000061.1 GCA_016871175.1 Acidimicrobiia bacterium
CCCGCGCCTCCGTCGCCGCCCAGAGTCGGCGCGACCGCTCCGTGAAGACCGGCGCCAAGGCGGCATGTTTCGCCCGGAGCGTGGCCACGGACACACGTCACCGTACCATGCGCCACGTGGCGGTACAGGAGGATACTATTCAGTGATTGTCTGACAGATCCTTAGCCTCAACGATGCCGGTCACGTCCTTGGAAACAGCAGCGTCGATTCGGGCAGCCACGCCTTCGTCTGGACGCCTGCGACCGGCATGGTCGACCTCACACCGGACGACCCCGGCTTTGCGACGGCGAACGACATCAACAATGTCGGGCAGGTCGTGGGACAGACGGGCAACAGACGCGCGTTCCTGTGGTCTGCCGCGACCGGACGGGTCGATCTGGGCACGCTGGGCGGCCCACGATCTGAGGCTAAGGCCATCAACGACGCGGGTCTGGTGGCCGGTGTCAGCCAGATAGCCAATGAAGGCTGGCACCTGTTCGTGTGGACGCCCAGCGCCGGCATGGTCGATCTGGGCGCCTTCGGGTCCGGCCAGGCACTCGAGGTCAAAGACATCGACGAACGTGGACGAATCGTCGGCACGGGCCCGGTCGCGCTCACGGGCCCTTCCCGACACGCGTTCCTGTGGCGAGCTGGTGACGGATTCACGGACCTCGGCGCGACTGTCACTGGTGAGAGTGGTGCGCTCTGCATCAACGGTGACGGAGTTGTGGCCGGGTTCGGTCCTGGCGGCGCGCAGCTTTGGCGTCCGCGCTCGGACCTCGCGGTGGACTTTGGGCCGGCCGCCGGCCTCTGGCTCCTCGAAGGCTCGAACTGGCGACAACTCTCGCGCTCTGCACGAGCGATGGTTACCGGCGATCTCGATGGCAACGGGGCCGACGATCTCGTCGTCAGCTTCGGCCCCGGCGTGGGCGTCTATGCCTGGATGAACCACCGCACGTGGCGTTTCATCCATCCCGGAAACCCGGACTTGATGGTAACCGGTGACTTGGGTGCGTCGGGACTCGACGAGATCGTCTTCAACTTCCCTGGCCAAGGCGTCTGGCGCTGGCGCGCCGACGTGTGGACACAAGTCCACCAGCGAAATGCCGAGCGGATCGTGGTGGCGCAAATGGACGGCATCGGTGGCCCGGATCTGGTGTTGGATTTCCCGGGGGCCGGCCTCTGGCAACTGCCAAATCTCACCACGTGGACCGGAATCCACCCCTTGGGGAGTACGCTGCTGGCGTCAGCCAACCTGGACGGCACCGGGCCCGACGAGCTGATCGTCGGGTTCAAGAACGCAGGCCTTTGGATCTACGGCCCCGCGCAGACGTGGCGTATGCTCCACAGCCGCACGCCTGCGGCGCTTGTCACGGGGGACATCGACGGCAACGGGCAGTCGGACCTCGTGATCGACTTGGGCGGCGGTGCCGGGCTGTGGACGTATCAGAACGGCGCCATGTGGAGCCTGCTGCACATGCTTCCCCTCGAAACGCTCGCGATCGCCGACGTCGACGGCACCGGCGCGGCCGATGTCATCGTCGATTTTGGACCAGGCGTCGGACTGTGGAAGCTCACGAATGGCGCCTCATAGGAGCGAGTCCATGGATTGAGCCCGATCGCGGTGACACCGGGACGCTTTCACTAGGCAGGGATCCACGAGGAGCCGTTTCGTCCGCTCAACTCTTCAGCCCTGAGGCGCCTCGACTCTCTGATCGCGCAGGCCGGGGGGCTCCCACTCAGCGTCCGCGTTCTCGGCGGGCAATCGCGACACGAAAGCCGATCGTCGCTCGGCGGACGCCCGGGTCGGCGGCGCCACGGACGGTGGTTCGGACGTTCTGTGCCGTATCGGCGAACGAACCGCCGCGCATCACCCACAGGGCATCCTGGGTCGTTGTGCGGTTGTCGTCTTCGAGATTGTAGGGATACGGTTGATAGGGACTCAGCGTCCACTCCCAGACATTGCCGCTCATGTCGAGCGAGCCATAGGAGCACTCGGGACACGACACGCTGCCCACAGCCCTGACGCTCGTCGTCCCAAAGTTCGCGCGATCCTGTCTGGGGTCGGCGCCCCACGGATACCGATGGCCGCCGGCGCCGCGCGCAGCTTTCTCCCACTCCGCCTCGGTCGGCAACGTGACCTCCCACCCACTGCCCAACAGCTCTTTGATCCGCGTTGGCGTCCGTGGCCAGGCTTCCAGCGTCTTGCCGAGCCATCGGCAGTACGCCAACGCGTCTGGCCAGGACACGAACGCCATGGGCTGAGCGGCCCGCCCGCCGATTTCGAGCGTCAAGGACGGATCCAACGGATGACCGGTGGCGCTCACGAACGAGAGATATTGCGCGACGGTCACCTCGTAGCGTCCCAGATAGAACTCGGGCACGTCCACCGTGCCCTGGGCTGTCGCGGGAGACCACCGCTCGTTGTCGAACGCCAGCGGATCCAGTGCCTTGTCACTGCCCATTGAAAACGTGCCACCGGGAATCGGAACGAAGCCAAGCAGGTAGTCGGTGGGGAGCCACCACGCGTCGGCCCGAAATCGACTGCCAGACTGCACCGCCGCCAAGGCTTTCGACCACGCCGTATGGCGAGGTTGGGTGGATCGTTGTGACGTGAGAATCAACGCTGAACCGGCGGCCGCCGCGAGAACGGTGGCCCAGCCGATCCAGGTGAAGCGGGTGCCGCTCAACGCACGGCCACCAGGAGCAGCGTTCTGAGACGACGTCCCATCTCCAGAATTGTACGCCGTCGTGGTCCAGGCACGCCTGAAGCGGACACGTCGTGCGCTCGCTGTCACAGAGATGTCACAACTTCTCCGCACGGTTGCCGTCGGGGACGACGTTACAATCGTGAGACCGCTCGTGCCCCCTCGCCAGCGCCACGGCGGCTCTCAGGGAGGATCGTATGAATCGTCGAAGGTTCGCCATGCACACCGCAACGCTCATGAGTGCGTTCGCGCTCGCCGCTTCGCCCTTGCTGGCAGGTCAGCGGGCTGGCGGCGGTACCCGGCAGGGACAAGGGCGACCTGATGGAGTTGGTGGCCCCCCAGCGGGCGGCGGCAGGCCGGACGGGGCACGTCCGCCGAATCGAGGCGGACGGCCCGACGGCACGGCGAAACCACCGAGAGGCGGTGGACGGCCGGATGGTGCGACCGGACGGCCCGACGGCACGGCGCGACGACGCGGCGGTCGCGGGTAGAGCTGAGAGGATGGCGGCGACATCGGCGTCAGGCACGAGATTGCTGCGGAGCGCCACCTGAGCTCGGCCGGTCGGACTGAAAGTTGCGGGCGACCCTTCAGGGTCGCCCGCTTTCGTGTGACGCCTCGCCCAAGTCTCCGAACGGACCCTTACCGCGCCGGTCGGGTCTTCCCCCTTCCGCCGGGCCTACCACCGTCAGGTCGACTCTGCCACCACTGATGTATCCGGTCTCGCTGTGCGGTCAGTTCGGCCTTCTGCGCCGGCGTCAGGATGGCCAGCGCGTCGGCGTGCAGATGCGCCCGAGCGACGGCAAGCGCGGACGCCGCGGCCCCCAGTTCGGCAGCCTTGTTCTCGTCGACCACTCCGCCATCGGCTGACGCCATCAGTGCCCGTCGAGCGTCAGCGAGCTGTCGCATCAGCGCAGACCCCTCATCACGGCGGGATTGCGCCAACGCCCGCAACTGCTCACGCTGCGTCTCCGTCAGGCTCCCCAGCCCCATGATCGGTCCCAGCCCGAACGCTTCCCTGCCCGGACCAAATCCCGGCCCGGGCGGGCCCCCACGACCTCGTTCATGCCGCGGCCCACCGGTCGGACCCTGCGCCGCCACGTCCGCCATCGTTGCGCCCACGAGCAGTACGGAGAGCGCGACGCCGACGGTTCCGATGGTCCGAGTCACCCTCTTCTTGTCCTTGAACATCGACAACCTCCTCACCCCATTGGACGGTACGCCGCGTGACGGGCGCGCGTCTGACTCGTGAAAAATCGGTGACAAGGCCCCGCGGCGACCCGCGGATGCGAGAATTGTCGTGATGACCGCGGCGTCTCGCTCGGTGCTCGTGGTAGAGGATGACCCACACATCCAGGAGCTCGTCTGCCTGCACCTCGGCCTCGATGGCTATCACTGCGAGCCTGTGGCGACCGGCACTGACGCGCTGAAGACGCTCGGCGAACGGACCGTGGACGTCGTGGTTCTCGACGTCATGCTGCCCGGCGTCGACGGAATTGCCGTCTGTCGCGCCATCCGGCGGCAAGGTCTGAACCGTCAGACGCCGGTGCTGATGCTGACGGCGCGCCGCGAGGAGTCCGACACGGTGGTCGGCCTCGAGAGCGGGGCCGATGACTACCTGACCAAGCCGTTTGGCGTGCGCGAACTGGTCGCACGCGTCAATGCGCTGACGCGACGGGCCAGCCGCCACGCGGACGACTCGCCGCAACGAACGGTGTCGCTGCACGGCATCGAGCTGGATCCGGCCCGACGCACGGTCCGCGTGCGCGGGGCGCTGGTTGAAACCACGCGGCAAGAGTTTGCGCTGCTCTACACACTCGCCTCGCAGCCGGGCGTCGTCTTCTCACGGCAACGGCTGCTGGCCAAGGTCTGGCAGGGGCAGGCGTTCGTCACCGATCGCAGCGTCGACACATTGGTGAAGCGCGTTCGTCGAAAAGTCGAAGTGGACCCGAGCGCCCCCCGCATCGTCCAGACGATCTGGGGCGACGGCTACAAGTGTGCGGACGCCTGAGACGCGAGCGCTCAGCATGGCTGCCCAGAACCAGACCGCCACGCCCCGTCGCTGGTTCCGCAGCCTGTACTGGCGGATGGCATTCGGTCTGGCTCTGACGGTCGCCCTGACCATCGCGGTTCAAACCGCGGTCGTCTTCTATCTCCTGTCACGCGCAGGTCCGCCAGCCGGCCCAGCGCCGCCAGGGTTCACGCGACTCGTCGCCGGTGATCTCTCGCGCGCACTGACAGCGGATCCCAAACTCGACCTTGCTGGGTTCGTGCAGGCCGAGTACGGCGATCGCGTCTTCCCGTTCGTTGTCGTGCTTCGCGACGGGCGCGCCACGAACCACGATGGCACCGGTGTCCCGGAACCCGCCCTCCGTCAGGCGCGGCGCATCCTGGATACGCTCCCGGCGGGTTCGTCCGACTCGGGATCGGGCTCGATCCGGAGACGGAGCGCTCGCGGCGCCGACCGTATCAACCGAGACCGCGGCGGACCCGAGGGGCCCGGGATCCAAGGACGCGGAGGTCCCTTCCGTGGTCGAGGGCGCGGGGGGCCTGGCGACCTGCGGTGGCCGGCCCTCATTCACGTCGACGGCAACGTCGCGGGGGTCGTCCTCGCGACGCCGCAAACGCTCGCGGGTCGTCTCGGCCCGACGCTCGCGGCGACAGGCACCCTGGCGCTCATCTTCGCCACCGTGCTCACGTCGGTCGCCGTGCTTGGACCGGTGCGGCGCAGGTTGGCGGACCTCGAGCGAGCGGCGAAGGCGGTGGAGTCCGGAGACCTGTCGGCGCGGGCGCGCAACGATGGCGCCGACGAGGTGGCTGGTCTGGCGCGCGCGTTCAACAGCATGACCAGTCGTCTGGACGAACGCGCGCAGGAGCTCGCCAATCACGAACGCGCTCGCCGACTGCTGCTCGCGGACGTGTCGCACGAGCTGAGCACGCCGCTGACGTCGATGCGCGGGTACCTCGAAACGCTCGCCATGCCAGGCACGAACACCGATCAAGCTACTCGCGATCGCTACCTTCAGATTGTCAGCGACGAGACGCGTCGGCTGGAGGCGATCGTTGGCGATCTCCTCGACCTCGCCCGGCTCGAGGCGGGGGGTACCACCATCGACCGAGACGATGTCGCAGTCGAGGCGATCTTCGGCGCCGTCGAAGCGCGTCAGCTGCGCGTGGCCGCCGCAAAAGGGGTCGCACTGCGTTCGTCCATCGAACCGGGATCAGAAATCCTGCGTGGTGACGCGCGCCGAATCGAGCAGTCGCTGCACAATCTCGCCGCGAACGCCGTGCGCCACACACCGACGGGTGGATCAGTCACCGTCGCGAGCCGACGCGCGGGCGGAGACGTGGTCCTCTTGGTACGTGACACGGGTGCAGGCATCGCGCCCGAGCATCTGCCCCGCTTGTTCGACCGGTTCTACAAAGTGGAGGCCGCGCGAGGCACGTCTGCACAGGGCAGCGGCCTCGGCCTCTCTATTGTCAAGGCGATTGTCGATAGTCACGGCGGCACCGTGAACGTCATCAGCTCATCGTCGGGCACGACGTTCGAGCTGCACCTGCCGGCTGGCGACGAGTGACGTGTCGCTGAGTACGCCGCTGCGGCGCGCACGGCGAAGAGGTGCGCGGCGAACCCGTTCACGTGTTCACTAGTTGGCGCCGGAGGCAGTGGCGCACGCGAACGACCACCCATGCTCGCAGGCGCGGGCGTAGAGCTCCGGTTCGGGCATCTCGAGCAGATTCGGGCCTCCTTCGCGCACCAGCAGGCGCAAGTCCAGGGCACGCGGATCGGCTCGCGCCGCTGGGTTGTGCTGGAGGAGATTCACGCACGCCGGCTGAAATCTCGTCTCGCAGCCGCGCGAGAAGTGCCGATTCGCGGCTTCGAGGTCACGCGCCACGATCGAGCCATCGGCGTAGTGACGACCCAGCTCGTTGCACGCCCAGCCGGAGTTGTCCTGGCAGTAGCTCGTCTCGAGCTGCAGGAGACGGTCACACGCCGAGGCCCGACCGTCGGCGCACGCCTGTTGCCAGAACGGAAGGCGATCCCCTGGATGCCGACCGTCGGTGCGGCCCAACGCCGTCATCGTACCGAACAGCAGGATCCAAACGGCCATGTGCGGCACGTTGGCGCGACCCAGCGGTGGATCGAGACCCAACCGATGCAGAAACGAACCCGCCCCGATCGCTTGCGTCGCGCGGTCGATCCACGGCACCAAGAGGTTCAGCACGGGGACACAGAGCAGCTTGTCGTAGAACGTCGGTGCACCGAACGCAAACAGAATCGAATAGAGCGCGAATACGCTCCCGCCGTACAACACCCCGAAGATCAGCTTGCCGAGCGGCGCCTTCGGGGAAGTCGAGGGATCCGTCACCAGCAAGTGCAGCCCGAGAAACACGGCCGACGGGATCTCCGAGTCCAGGAAGTACGGGACACCCCTGGTCGCCGAGTAAAAAGCGCTGAGGCCGAAGAGCATCGCGGCCGCGCCGGTCGTAACCAGGGTCACCGAGAAGAAGTACATGACGACCAGGCCAACGCCAAAGAGCACGACGTAGATGTGCGGCCCGAGGCCGAGCGTGCTGGCGATCTCCGGTCCCCACGTCAGGTGCGTCGTGCCGGTGGCGATCAGCAAGAACGAAAACAGCCCGAGCGAGAACGCAGACGGGTTGAAGATGTGAGTGGACTTCCCATCGCGTTGCCAGCGGACGAGCTCCTTGCCCATCACGCCCATGGCGACGAGAACGAACTGCAAGTAGAACCAATCGTCACGGAACCAGAGAAACAGGTTCGTGCTGAAGATGATCGGTAGCGGGCCGAAGCCGAGGACGTAACTGCCCAGACGCGTCCATGCCAGCAGCATGTCGAAACCGTACGCGAACAGCAGTTGCGCCAGGATCAGCGGAGCGAACGGATAGACGGGCGGCCAATACCAACCCCAGGCGACATAGACGGTCAGCTGGCAGAGCGCTTGGACGTAGTGCTGCGCCCGAGGCGCCACACGCACCACCGACATCTGCGGCCGGCCCTTGGCGAGCGCGAACAGTACGCCGTGCCAGGCGACCAACACGAGGGCCGCACCCCACACGGATCGCGTCATGACCACGCTCGACTGAACGCGCGCGGTGAAGGACACCAGCGAGAGGCCAATCGTGAAGAGCACCGGAAGCCAGAAGACGATGGGACCCGTCAGCGGTTGGGCTGCCGTCGGGCTCGGCATTGGCGCGCTCGGTCGGCGCGTGACTGTACGGGCGGTCGTGCGCGGCATGAATGGATCCTGTACAGCATAGATCGTAACCGGACGAGCTTCGGCAGTCGTTCCACAGCAGACGGCCAGCCGGTGACATTCCGAGCCCTGACATCCCACACATGAGGAAGCGAAACCCGGGCGGTCGTCACTACAGGCTAGGGGGACGATAGGAGGCCTGATGGCAGTAGACTTCGGCATTCGCGAGACAGGCGTCATCCTTCCGGCACGCGCACTCGCCGGCGCAGGATTCGTTCCGACGAACGCGTGATCGCGCGTCGTTCACCAGTACAGGTCACGTGTTGTCGTCGCCGAGGCGTCAGAGACCGATGCGCGCTTCGCGGCGGGGGCGGTCGACTCTGTCTGTGGGTCAAGGCTGGCCCCGACGGCTCCTATCTCTGGTCCGGTGCCGGTTGGTGGCACTCCCTCGCCAAGCCGCACAAGGTCTCCGCCTCTGATTCGCGACTGAACGATCTCGACGTGGTCCGGGCTCAGACGCTCAGGGCCCAACGCGAGACACGGCGCGGCGGAGGCCAGACCGAGGCCTCGGGCCTCGACCTCCACGGACGAAGACACAGCGCGGGAACCGAACTGGCGCTCGTCCTTGCAGGCGTGGACGGCGGTCAAGTGAGCTAACCCGCGTGGTGGCGCGAGCTCGTCGGAGCTCGCGCCATCGCATCCCCAACCGCCGTCAGTCCGGCGGGTCAGGCTATCCCAGCCCTCACCAGGTCAGTCGATAGTGGTAGCATGGCCACCGGATCGTCCGCAGCGAACGGAGCCAACCATGAAGATGACGTCGGTCGTCGTCGGAGTGCTGGTCTTTTCAGCCTCGATCGCGCTCGAGAGTCAACCAGCCGCACCGAACAATCCGTCATGCGACCGCCTGGCAGGGGCCTCCCTCCCGAGCACGGCCGTGACGATGGCAAGAGTCGAGCCGGCCGGACCATTCTCGCCGCCGGGCGGTGCCAAGCCCTTGAATGCGCCGCGATCGTTCTGTCGCGTCGCCGCCACGCTCACGCCGTCGGCTGACTCGAAGATCGCGATCGAGGTCTGGTTACCCGAGAACTGGAACGGGAAGTTCCAGGCGGTGGGCAATGGCGCGTTCAGCGGTGACATCGCCTACCCGGCCATGATGAACGCGCTCGCCCGAGGCTACGCGACCGCGTCAACCGACACCGGGCACAGCGGCAACACGGGGAGCTTCGCTCTTGGTCATCCCGAGAAGGTCATCGACTTCGGCTGGCGCGCCGTGCACGAGATGACGGTGACGGCCAAGGCACTCGTCGCGAGCTACTACGAGCGCCCGGCGAATCGCTCCTACTGGACCGGCTGCTCCGCCGGCGGTCGCCAAGGAATGAAAGCCGCGCAGCGCTTCCCCGCCGATTTCGACGGCATCGTCGCGGGCGCCCCGGGCCTCGATTGGACGGGGCGCGCGGCGCGTGCGGTAGAAGTCGCCCAGGCGCTCGAGAAGAACGCGGACGCTCGGCTCTCACCGGCGCAGACACGCCTGCTCAACACGGCCGCGCTCAATGCGTGTGACGCTGGCGACGGCGTGAAGGACGGTGTGATCGACGATCCCACGCGTTGTGCGTTCGACCCGAGCGTGCTGCGGTGCAAAGGCGCCGCCGATGACACGTGCCTGTCATCCGCTCAGGTCGCGGCGGCGAAGCTGACGTACTCCGCGCAGAAGAATCCCAAGACTCAGCGTCCCATCGCGGGTCTGCACCCCGGCAGTGAGCTCGGCTGGACTGAGCTCGGATGGACGGCATCCGCTCGTGGCACCGGACTCGACCAGTTCCGTTTCATCGTGTTCAAGGATCCGCGGTGGACAATCCAGCAGTTCGACTTCGCCACCGACATCGTGCGAGCGGACGACGGCGATGAAGGGATCATCAACGCGCTCGATCCGAATCTGAAACCGTTCCTCGACCGGGGGGGCAAGCTCATTCAGTACCACGGGTGGAGCGATCCACAGATTTCGCCGGGCAACAGTGTTCACTACTACGATCGAGCTGCTCAGCATCTGGGCGGAGCATCGCGGCTCGATCACGGTTATCGACTCTTCATGGTGCCCGGCATGGGTCACTGCGGAGGAGGCTCCGGACCGAACACGTTCGACATGCTGACGGCGCTCGAGCGGTGGGTCGAGCAAGGAACCGCACCGCCATCGGTCATCGCGACACGCGCGACCGCCGGCGTCGTGGATCGGTCGCGTCCGCTGTGCCCGTATCCGCAGGTTGCGCTGTACAGGGGCACTGGCGATACAAACGACGCGGCGAGTTTCACGTGCGGAGTGCGGCGCTAGGTTTCATCTGCGCGCTTCTCCTCTCGACGCGGACCCTCAGTGCGCAGGACGCGGCCGCTGTCGACGCGGCCGCCCGCGCACTTCCGCGTCTGCACAGCCTGCTCGTCAGCCATCGCGGTCACGTGGTGCTCGAGCGGTACTACAACGGCTCCCGAGCGGACAAGCCCGAGAACATCAAATCTGCATCGAAGAGCATCATCTCCACGCTCGTCGGGATCGCGATCGAGTGCGGCGCCATCAAGGACGTTCGGACACCGCTCGCCAGATACTTCCCTGAGCTCGCGCACGACCGCGATCCGCTGAAGCGCTCAATCACCGTCGAGGACCTGCTGACGATGCGATCAGGCCTCCAGAGCACAAGCGGCCGGCAATACGGCGCCTGGGTCACGAGCGCGAACTGGGTCCGCCACGCGCTCACGCGTCCGATGCTCGCACCGCCCGGCGCGGAGATGGAGTACAGCACGGGCAGCAGCCATCTCCTCTCGGCAATTCTCACGAAGGCCACGGGCATGAGCACGCGGCAATTCGCGAACGCGGTGCTCGCGAAGCCGCTCGGGTTTACATTGGCCGAATGGCCGCGCGATCCTCAGGGCGTCTACTTCGGCGGAAACGAGATGCTGCTGACGCCGCGGCAGCTCCTGGCGATCGGCGAGCTGTACCTGCGGAAGGGTCGAGTCAGCAAGGGACAAGTCGTCCCCGAGTCGTGGATCGACAAGTCCTGCGACGGCCGGAGTCGGTCACTCCCTCGGTGGGCGCGCGATCTAGAGGCACGTGGCGAAGTCGACCCCATGCGTGACCGACAATACGGGTATGGTTGGTGGGTTCATACGGTCGGCGGGCACCACACCTGCTTCGCCTGGGGCTACGGCGGTCAGTACGCGTTCGTCTTCCCCTCACTCGATCTCGTCGTCGTCTCCACGGCGTCGACCGCCGTCAGCGATGAGCGTCGCGGACACCGGCGGGAGTTGTTCGCGATCCTGACGGACTTGATCATCCCGCAGGTGAAAGAATCATGACCTCGGCGGGCCCGAGGAGGCCGACATCCACGAACACTCGGCCCTCCTCTCCCAGCGACTGTACAGGGAGGACTGGCCCACCGCCCAACGCGTCAGCGCCTGCGCTGCCGATCTGACTCGTGTCGCACACCACGCGGAGCCTTGACCCGACTGGCCGTAAGCGCGCGTCGAGCTCGATGTGAGCCCCGCGAGCGGCCACGCTGTTGGTGTTCACGGCAATGACCACCTCGACATCGTTGAGAATCCGCGACCACGCCAACAACTCGCCCGCTCCGTGAAACCGAAAGGCCGTGTCGCCGGTCGACGTCGCACGTCGATACTGGCGTCCTCGACGGAGCGGTCCTAGAAGCTTCCGCGTCGCGATCAGCGCTTTGATCCGCACGAAGGCCGGGCGAGACTCGTCGAACACATGCGCGCCGGCGGTACCGAACGCACCGAAGCCTGGAAGTGCTTCGTCGATCGACCCTTGCGTACCCGCGAAGCCAGCCGCGCGCGGATGCTCCGGGCCGAACATCGCTTCCCGCAACAGGACGTCGACGCGCCCAAACGCCGACACCTCGCGATCTCCGTCCCGCACGGTGCCCAACCACACGCGCTCGCTCGCCTCGGGCCCACTGGGAAGGGCCTGCTCGGTTCCATAGTAGAGACAGGGAATCCCCAGTCCACACAGTTGCAGCGTCGTCGGCACGACGCTTTGATGCGCGACGGGAGCGTTCGCGCTGAAGCGGATTTTCTGTCCGAAGACGTGGTCGTGGTCGTCGAGCACCGATACGTGGCGACTTCCCCAGTCACGATGGGACCCCATGCGCTCGTCCCAGAAGTCAAAGCCGGCGAAGAAGTCCGCCGGGTCCCGCCAGCCCTGTCCCGTACCCGTGATCGTCAGTCGCATCTCTCCGATGTCCAGTGTCGCGTCGAGATTGCGCGCGAAGATCGTCAAGTGAAACTCTTGCGCGGAATCGCCGCCCGCCACCTCGCCTATCAGCAGGACGTTGCTCTTGCCCAGGGCTTCGGCGAACTCCTTCACGGCGCCGCAGAAGTTGCGCCCCTCCTCGCCACCCACGTGTTTGAGCGTGTCGATGCGGAACCCGTCGCAATCGGTGAGCGCAATCCATTACTGATAGATGAAGACCAGCCGAGTCAGAGTGTCGGCACGATCCACGGCGAGATCGCGCAATACCTCGAAGTCGGTTCTTTTGTGCTCGGCTCGTGGACCGCGGATGTCTCCCGCACCCAAGCTGCCGGTGCCCGCCCGCGTGCAGTTCTGGATGAATTGAAGCTCCTGAGGCCACACGTAATCGTCAGGACCGAGCGGCTGCCGCGGATCGGTGATGGCGCCGCAGCGCGGCTCGACGTCCAGAAAGTCTTGCACGCCGTACCCGTGAAAGTCGTTGCCTTCCACGCGCTGGCGAAGGACGGGCGCAATCCAGAGTGTCGTCACGCCGAGCTTGGCGAGATACGGAAGCTTGCTCAGAATCCCCCGCAGCGTGCCGACCTGGAAGCGATCTTTGCCGGACTGCATCCATCGATCCCACCGCCATTCGGGCAATCCGTTCGCCTGTGCGTACGCGGCACGATTTGCGCCAAGCCTGGTCCGATCGAGTGTCGGCCGCGTGTGCTCTCGTCCGTCGGAAAAGCGATCCGTGAGGAGGAAGTACAGCACCTCGTCGCGCCAGTCGGCAGGCGAGGCATGGACGGCATCGCGCTGAGGAAAACGTGCGCGCGCCGCCGCGAGAGTCCGCGGCGCCGGAGCCGCGAGAATCTGCGCAATGTTGTTCATCGTCGGGGCTCCGTAGTATGCTGACCCACGTTAACGCCAGTTCTTGCAAGAGGTCTGCGTGCTTCGAATCTCCATGGTGCTCGCCCTAGGGTATGCCCTGGGCTGCATGGTCAGCGCTCAATCCTCGTCCCTTTCACCGGCCGAGAAGACCGGCCGCCGCATCTTCCAAACACGGTGTGCAATGTGCCATGTCGGCCAAGAACCGGCGACGGAGATGGCCACGCCGGCGTCCGAGCGGCGGCCCGCCACGATGGGGCCACTGCTGAGCAAGGCCAACACCGCCAATGAAATGACGCTTCGCCAGAAGATCAGAGATGGGAGTCGCTTGATGCCCGGCTACAAGCACGCCCTCACCGACACGCAGCTCGATCAGGTCATCGCGTTCATGAAGACCATCGAGAAGCCTCTCACGCGCATCGCCATGGCTCGCGCCGGCGAATAGGAACCCACCATGAGCACACGAGGTACACGATTTCGGACCACGCTCGCTGCCCTGGCCGCCACCGCACTCGGGTTGTCATTGTCGGTGCGGGGAGCCGAAGACGGTCTGCTCACGGGCACGATCAAGACCGCGAGCGGCTCGCCCATCGAAGGCGTCGCGGTGTCAGCGCAGATACCGGGCAATCCCATCACGACGTCGGTCTTCACCGGCGCTGACGGACGCTACTTCTTTCCTGCCATGCCGGCCGGAAGCTACACGGTGTGGGCGCAGGCGGTCGGGTTGGAGCGCGCGGAGGCCAAGACGGACGTTGGGTCCAGGGTCTCGCGCCTCGACTTCACGATGAAGGAGACGAGCGACATCATCCCTCAGTTGTCCGGCTATCAGGTGATGGCCGCGTTGCCCGAGGATACGGTCGCCCACCGACGGGGCAAGGTGCTCTTCCAGAAGAACTGCACGTACTGCCACGAGACGGCCACCGTGCTGCGCGATCGGTTCGATCAGCCGGGCTGGGAGGCGATCGTCCTGGCGATGACCAACGGCTTCTCGCGCAACCCGAAGCCGCTGACTCCCGCGCAAAAGGAACTGGCGACGTACTTGACCGAGATGCGTGGGCCTGGCCCCTCGCCGATGAAACCGACGGTGTTTCGGCCGCGCGGTGAGGCGACGCTGCCCGTCACGTACGAATACGACGTCGAGTTCGATCAAGGCGGTTTTTCGGCCCACAGCGGCAGCGACTGGCGCTTCGGCCAAGCGAGCTCCGCCGGTGGCGGCGGGGCCATCCACGACACCACCCTCGACTGGGACGGGAATTTCTGGTTCACGGCCAACCGCGCAAGCTCCAACCGGACGATCGGCCGCGTGGACGGAAAGACCGGGAAGACGACCAACTTCGGTGTGCCGATTGGCGAGGGCCGCGTGGCACAATCGCACGGCATCCTGCTCGGGCCCGATGGTCGTGTGTACTTCAATTCCTCCCCGAAGATCGCATATCTCGACGGCGACCTCGGAATCATCGACACCAAGACGCAGAAGATCGAGACCATCCGGCCGCCGGATGGCATGACGCTCGTCAGCGGCTGGCTCGGCTACGACGCGAAAGGCCGCATCTGGGCGTCGAGCGGCCCGACCAAGACGCCCGGTGGCGCGCTTCGCTTCGATCCAAAGACGAAGACCTTCACGCAGTTCAAGTCGCCGACGGCGCGCATGACCTACGGCATCGCGGGCGATGCGGACGGCAACGGTTGGTGGACCGGTGTCGACGACGACATCATGGTGTACACCGACGCCAACGATCAGGTGCACGAAATCAAGATGCCGCCGCAGCCACCAGCCGAGTACGTCAAAGCGGTCGACTTCGGCGAGGGTGAGGAGATCCCGCAACCTGGGATCGGTGGCAAACAGTCTCCCCGACGTCCATTTGCCGATCTGGACGGCACGGCGGTGTGGGTGCCCAACTTCTACGGCAACACACTCCTGCGCATCGACACAAAGACCAAGGAGCTGAAGTACTACCCCGTGCCGTATCCGGCGATGAATCCGTACGAGGCGGCGGTCGACAGCAAACACCACGTCTGGGTAACGTTCCAGAACTCGGACGAGATGGGTCGCTTCGATCCGCAGACGGGCAACTGGACGATGTATAGCTGGCCGACGAAGGGGATGGCGCAACGCCAGAACCACATGCTCGAGCGTGACGGCGTGCTGCAGTTCGCGTCGGCGTCAGGCGTCGCGCATCGAGTGGGGCGCATGATCATCCGTACCGAGCGCGACGTGCAGGCGCTCCGCGACCGCGTGAAGTGATCAATCGGGGTTCGGCCACCGACCCCGACCCCTACCCGCTCCACCCGTGCGGGGCGCGCTTCAGCCACTGAAGCGCGCCCCACGTCCTCGTCACTTCAGGTCGAAGCGATCCAGGTTCATGACCTTCGCCCAGGCCTTCGCGAGAGCGAACTCCGCCAGTCCGTTCACGCCGATCGACACCTGACCACCTAGGATCGCCGACATCGACTCCCCGCCGCCGGAGAACGCGATGTAGTTCACCCGCCGGGGGTCAACGCCCACCGCGTCCGCCACAAGGCCCGCCAGAATCTGATCCGTGCCGCCGGCCGACCCGCCGACCCAGGACACCGCTTCCGGGCGCTCCCTGAGGGCGCGGATGAAGTCTGCCAGCGAACGGAAGGGCGAGCCAGCCGGCACGGCGAGCACTTCGTACTCGCCAGTCAATCTGGCGATGGCGCCGAGCATGATGAGACCCGAGACCATGATCACGTCGGTCTTGCCGCGTTCGGCGCTGATGAAGCGAGCCAGCCCGATGGTGCCGGCTGCCCCAGGGATGTTCTCGACCGTCGCGGTGCGCGCCAGGCCCTCACGCACCAGCACCCGTTGCATGACGCGCGCGTTTTGATCCCACCCTCCTCCAGGCGCCGCTGGCGCAATCAACCGGAGCGGCGGGTGCGCGTCCTGCCCCGCCGCTCGTGTGGCACCGCCCCACACGACGAGCGCCAGGCGCAACACCGGCAACTCGCGAATCACCGTTGCGTCACGCATCACGTAGGCCTGATCCCACCGGCGGAATCACGGCCCCGCCGACGCGACAGTTGGGCAATCGGCGACGCCCGGAAAGTTCGCGGCGTC
>VFZL01000062.1 GCA_016871175.1 Acidimicrobiia bacterium
GGGGGGGGGCCCTGCGCGCACGGGTGCCTGCGTCGGGACGTGCGGGGATGATTCTTGGCTGACCTGCTCCACGATCCGATCGTCACCGCAAGGCCGCGCCGCTCAGACGGCGCGATACCATCCTGCTACGGATTAGTGGAGAGCACGAGCGTCTCCGTCTGCGCTTCACCACCACCCGCCGCCTCGGCCGTCGTGCCGACGACGACGAGCACGGTGGAGCCAGTGATCGCGATGCTACGCGCAGGCCGGTCGGTCTTGAATGTGGTGCCACCCACCGGCTTCGCCGGTGTCGAGAGATCGACGACGTGCACGCCGGCTTCGGAGTCGGCGACGTACGCCGTTGTGCCCTGTAGCGCAACGTGCCGCGGGATCCCGGGCGTTCGATACAGTCCGGCCACCGTTGGGGCGGTCGGGTTCCTGAGACTCCACAGCTGCAACGTCCCTCGAGGGCGCGATCCCGGGGTCCGCGGCCGCGTGGGATCGTACGGCTCTCCCCCCGCGAGCACGGCGTACCGCGTGCCGCCAATGGGATCCGATACCTCGATCTGCTGCGGCGTGTGCGCATCTTGTGATGAGCTGATCGGGTCGAAGGTCTTCGTCGTGATCTTCGCGACGTCGAATACATACAGGCCCGAGGGGGCGTCCACACCGTACGCAACGTTGCCGATGATCGAGGCGTCTCGTGCGTAACCGTCGAGGAATCCGGATCCAATGAACACCGGATTGGCCGGGCTTGCGATGTCGATCAGATCGACTCCGGTCATGTGGTTCGCGACGACCGCTCGTTCGCCAGACACGGAGACGTTCTTCGACTGGCCTCGATCCTTGACCGAGCCATGCAGCGTCGGCTTCGCGGGATTCGAGACATCGAGAACTTGAAGACCGGCGAATCCGTTCGCGAGGTACAGCAGCGATCCGACGATCCGAAATCCCCAGATCTTTTCCGGGAACTCGTACGACCCTTCACGCCTCGGCGAGGCAGGATTCGAGATGTCGTAGATCGTCAGAATCTTGCTGTTGACAATGTAGGCGCGTGTGCCGCTGGCACGGACCATGTCCATCGGTCCAGGGATCGAGGCCACCCTTGTGAGCGTCATCGAGGGGCCGGGTGGAGATTGTGCCGCGCGGGTCCCGGCCTGCGACCACAGCACGAGCGCAAGCGCCGTCGCCAGCGTCGAGACGGGAACGCCTCGTCCGTCTCGCACCATCATCGCGCCCCCCGCTTGGCGATCTTGTAGAGCTTCGACTGCGTGCGGATGAACAGACTGTTGCCGGCAATCGCTGGCGACGCCAGCGACATCTCGTTGAGCGAGTTCCGACCCAAGAGCTCGAACTTCGGTCCGGCCTTGATGACGAACGTGTCGCCTTCCTCGCCGAGTAGGAAGATCCGGTCGTTGTAGGCCCACGGCGACGCCGTGAACCCGGTGGCCTCGGCGGCGATCCGTTGGCGTCCGTAGACCTCCTTACCGGTCCTGGCGTCGTGGCAGAGCAGGAGACCGCGATCAAGTAGTGTGTAGAAATACTCACCGTACACGAGCGCGGACGTCTGGTAGGTGCCAAGGCGCGGTTGGAACCATGCGACGTACTCGTTTGCCGTTTCCCCCGGCTTGAGCGAAATGTCCCCATAGGCACCGGGCTTCACGGCGTATACGGGCCGCACTTGCGCGCCAGGGTACCCGGACGAGATGTACACCATTCCGTGGCGTGAGAAGGGGGTGGGCACGACGTTCCCGGTCATGCCGCCGAGCTCCCACAGCAGCTTGCCGTTGAGGTCGTACGAACGGACCTTGCCGCGTCCCGAGGTGATGATCTCGGTCCGCCGATCGTTCTCCCAGATGAACGGCGTGGACCAGTTCTCCGTTTCCTCGCGGTCGACCCGCCATACCTGCTCACCGGTCCCCGCGTCGAAGGCCGCAAGGTAGGACTTCGTCGTGTTGTCGTTGATCACGTAGAGCCGGCCCTTATGGAGCACGGGCGACGCGGCCGGCGCGAACTCTTGCGGTCCGTTGAAAGCGCCCATCTCCTTCGACCAGACGATCTTGCCGGTGAAGTCGAGCGCGGCCACCACGCCGGCGCTGCCGAAGAAGACGTAGACCCGCTCACCGTCGGTCGTTGGTGTCTCCGAGGCAAAGCTGTTCTTGATGTGGCGGAGCAGCGGCGGCAGGCCGCTCTTCACCTCGGTTTGCCACCGGATGGTGCCCGTGTTGGCATCGAGGTCGAACACGGTCCAGCGCTGCACACTCGTTGACTTCGTCTTGCCCTGTTCGTCGCCGGGGTCGTAGAGCCCGGGCAGCGCCTTCGGCTCCTCGCCCGAGCTGACAGCCGATGTGACGAAGACATGGTCGTTCCACACGATCGGCGAGCTCCATCCCAACCCGGGGATGGTCGTCTTCCAGGCGACGTTGTCGGTCTCGCTCCACGTGTCCGGAAGCGCGGGGTTGTCGGCCGTCACGCCGGCCTGCGTACCGCGGAACTGATGCCACTGGGCGGTCGCCGGTACGGCGACGCCGCCGAGCAGCAAAAGGACGAGCAAAACGCGTACGGGATGGCGCATGATTGCTTCCAGGATCAGGACATCGGGGCGCGAGCGTTGTCGGGCTGAGCACAAGATTCTAATCAATGGGCAAAGCGGGGCCCAAGCACTTTCGCGCCTGCTTCTCTTCAGCTTCGGGCGACGAAGACGTCCCGATATCGCGTGTGCGGAGACACGGTCGTGTTCGCTTTGGGGGCGCCTGGCGTTTTCACCTTCATACCTTCGTCCGGAGGAGGGCTAGATGACCCAGTCAATTCTGATGAGCTTGCGTCGAGTCACCGCATCTACGGCACTCATCGTGACGGTGTCCGCCACCCTCGCGGCGCAGCCCCGCCAAGCCCGCGCGCCCGACCCTTGGGTCGAGGTTCGCAGCCCTCACTTCACTGTGATCTCGAATGCGGGCGAGTCACGGGCCCGCAGTGTCGCATGGCAATTCGAGTAGATCCGCGGCGCAATCGAGAAGGGCTGGCCGTGGGCTCAAATCAATCTCGACCGTCCGGTCCACGTCATCGCGGTCAAGGACGAGCCCAGCATGAGAGCGATGGCCCCAGGCCTCTGGGAACAGGACAAGAGAGGGGCGTGGTCGAGCGTCCTGACATCGTCCCCGGATCGGCACTACATCCTGCTTCGATCGGACTTGGTCGAAGAGGACCGAGACGGTCAGAACCCGTACGTCACGGCGTATCGGTCGTACAGCAGTCTCGCGCTGCACCGCACGTTCGGCCCATCGCTGCCGCTCTGGTTTAGTAATGGGCTCTCGGGCGTACTGAGCAACTCTCTCGTTCGCAGGAACGAGATTCACTTCGGCCGGCCGTTGCCCGACTACGTGAGACTGATCCAGACGGGCGTTCGATTTCGAGTTCCCGAGGTCCTGGCGATGACGGTCGAGGCGCCGGCGTACGTGAATCAGCTCAGTCGGTTTCGCTTCGACGCGAACGCCTGGGGGCTCGTTCAGATCGTTCAGTACGTGCTGTTCGGTCATCCTGAGGGGCAGCAGCGTTTCGTGTAGCTCGTGTCGTTGCTCGCCCAGCGTACGCCGTCCGCGGAGGCGTTGGCTCGGGTGTATGGTCCACTCGACAAACTCGATGCCGCGAACACCAACTATCAACAGATCGGCTACTTCACGTACGGTCGGCTCCCCGTCACGTCCGACGTGACGAAGCAGAAGTACCCGACGCGCGTGCTGCCGCACGCGTCCGCGTCGGCCGCGCGAGCCGGGCTTCACGTCGCGATGCGCCGACCCAAGGAGGCTCGGGCGCTGCTCGACGAGTCCCTCGCCGCCGACGCGTCGCTGCCTGATGCGCACGAGGTCGAAGGGTTCTGGCTCGACCTGGACCGTAGGCCCGAAGAGGCGGAGCGGGCCTTCGCGAAGGCCGCCGAGCGCGAATCCGAGAACTTCTACGTCTACTTTCGCCTGGCATCGCTGCGCAGCCAGCGACCCCTTGACGCGGGGGCCGCGGAGACGGTGCAGGCATGGCTCGATCGGGCAGCCCGTCTGAACACCCGATTCGCGCCGACGTTCCACACGTTGTCGTGGCTCCACGAATCGCAGCGCCGGCTTCCGCTCGCGCTCGAGTTCGCGCAGCGTGCCGTCAAGAGCGATCCGACCGACGCTCTCTCTGCGTTGCGTCTGGCCGAGGTGCTCGCGCGTCTCTCGCGAGCGGGCGACGCGCACAAGATTGCCGAACAGGCCCTGGAGTTGACCGAAGAAGAGCGAGTTCGAAGAAACATTCAGGAACTGCTCGAGTCGCTGGACCGTCCCTCGCCGGTGGATGCGTCTCGATCGTCCATCGTCGCAGCGTCGGCGACGGCCTCGCCTCGCGCCGACCCCGATGACCAGAGCACGCCGGCGAGCGATCGGAGCGCGGCGGCCGTGCCGAGCGGTGTGACCACGCAGACGGGCGCAGATGCCGCGCCCGCACCAGCGGATTCGATAAGCCGGACGCGCGCGCTCAACCCGAAGGATCGGACGCTCGCGGCCCCGCCCTCGGAAACCGCTGGCATGCTGCAGCAGGCACCGACGCTGTGCGAGCGCGTCGATCCCGTATTTCCAGCCGACGCGACCCCCGGCGTCGATCAAGGGACGGTCGTTGTCGAGATCCGGATCGGTCCGAGCGGCCTCGTGGAGGCCGCTAAGACTGTCGGGCCCGCGTTCAAGTTCGACAACGCGGCGCTCGAGGCCGTGCGACGGTGGGAATACGAGCCCACGATCGTCGACGGGAAGGCGGTCACCGTGATCATGTCCGTGCCGATCAACTTCGGATTCTGGCGCCGGCGGGCGGCCACCGGCCAAGCGCCCGATTGTGAGCCTCAGCTCGTCTGGTCTATCGTGAAGGGCAGGACGTCATACCCGGCCGACGTTCCGGTCGCTCACTACACAGACGTGTCACGCGCTGAGGAGACGATTCGCGATGTCTTCCAAGGAAACACTCGGATTCCAAGCCGAGGTCAAGCAGTTGCTGCGCCTCATGGTGCACTCGCTGTACGGCAACAAGGAGATCTTTCTGCGCGAGTTGGTGTCGAACGCGTCGGACGCGTGCGACAAAGCGCGCTTCGAGCAGGTCGCGCAGGGCCTGATTCTCGAAGGGGACCCCAACTTCCGCACCGATGTTCGCTACGACGCGGCCGCCCGCAGCATCACGGTGTCCGACAACGGGATTGGCATGTCTCGGCAAGAGGTGGTGGAGCATATCGGAACCATCGCACGGTCCGGTACCCGGGAGTTCTTGGACCGGCTCACCTCCGATGCGGCCTCACCGCAGCCGGGCGTCCAGGCCCAGCTCATCGGACAGTTCGGGGTCGGCTTCTACTCGTCGTTCATCGTCGCGGACCGTGTGACGCTGGTGACGCGTCGAGCCGATGCGACGGCCGACGCCGGTGTCCGCTGGGAGAGCGCCGGCGAGGGTGAGTACTCCATCGAAACGGTGCAGAAAGACGCGCGTGGCACCGAGGTCACGCTCCACCTGCGTCCGGGAGACGATGATCTGCTCTCCGGGTCGCGACTCCGAACGATCCTCCACAAGTACTCCGACCACCTCACATTCCCGATCTTCATGAAGAAGGAGCGCTGGGACTCCGACAAGAAAGCCCAGGTTCTGACCGACGAAGAGGAGCAGGTCAACAAGGCCTCGGCACTGTGGACGCGACCGAAGGCCGACATCAGTGAGGCCGAGTACGAAGAATTCTACAAGCACGTGAGCCACGACTTCGAAGCGCCGCTCGCGTGGACCCACGCGAAGGTGGAGGGCCGGCAAGAGTTCACGCAGCTCTTCTTCCTGCCGCGTCAGGCACCGCTCGATCTCTGGGACCGCGACCGCCGTCACGGCGTGAAACTGTACGTTCGTCGCGTGTTCATCATGGACTCAGCGGAGGAGTTGCTGCCGGCGTATCTGCGGTTCGTGCGCGGCATCATCGATTCGAGCGACTTGCCACTCAACGTGTCGCGCGAGATCCTGCAGCAGTCGTCCGATGTCGCCCAGATTCGGAACGCGTCGACCAAGCGTGTGATCGCGTTGCTCGAGGATCTGGCAGAGAAGCAGCCAGAGAAGTACCGGACGTTCTGGACCGAGTTCGGCCGTGTGATCAAAGAGGGCGTTGTCGAGGACCCATCGAACCGCGACCGCCTGGCCAAGTTGCTACGCTTCACCTCGACGAAGGCCGATGGCGCGACACCATCCGCCTCGCTTGCGGACTACGTCGGGCGACTCAAGACCGGCCAGGACGCCATCTACTATCTGACCGCCGACGGTCTTCCGGCGGCTATCGGGAGCCCCCACCTGGAAGCGTTTCGAAAGCACGACGTCGAGGTGCTCTTGTTGACCGATCGCGTCGACGAATGGGTGGTGACGCACCTGACGGAGTTCCAGGGAAAGCCGCTGAAGTCGGCCGCGCAGGGGAGCCTCGACGTCAGCAAGCTGGGCGCCGAGAGCGTGAGCGCCGCTCAACCCGCGCAGCGAGAGGACTTCAAGGATCTCCTCTCGCGCATGCAAGACGTGCTGAAGGAACGCGCCAGTCAAGTGCGATTGACGGATCGGCTGACGGATTCGCCGGCGTGTCTGGTGGCGGACGAGCACGGGATGAGCCGCCATCTCGAGCGTTTGCTGCGGGAGGCGGGGCAGATGCTGCCGTCGAGCCGGCCGATCTTCGAAGTCAACCCCGACCATCCGATCGTCCAGCGCTTGAAGCGCGAATCGGATGCGGCTCTCGTCGGTGATTGGACCCACGTGCTCTTCGATCAAGCGCTGCTCGCCGAAGGGGCCGCGCTCGACGATTCGGCTGGGTTCGTCAAGCGCTTGAACGCCTTGACCCTCGCGCTGGCGGGTGAGGGGAAGCCGCGCCTCTGGACGCCGGGCGGTTGAGTCGCCGCCGGCCTCACACGACACCGCCCACCGGAACCAAGCTCCAACTCCCGATCTGGTCGGCGGCCGCCCTGCTGACGATCCCTGGTGCCTCGGCAATGAGTGCGGCGGGCGCCTCGGCGGTCGAACCAGTCGGGGCCGTGCTATTCTCCTGGTCGGATGGGCGGGTGTGTGCCGGTGGTGGTTGGTCTAATCCTCGGCGGGCTGTGGTCCGCTTCAGCATGGGGCCAGACAGCGAGCGGCCAGGGCGACACGCCGGCCGTGGCGCCGCGCTCGGCGCTCGCCAACGAAATCGACGGTCCACCGCCGCCGGAGCTGCCTGAGACCGTCGCGCGCGACGATCGCGGACGCGTGACGGTTCGAGCGCTTCGCGTGACGACGCCGATGCGCGTCGACGGGCGCCTCGATGAGGCGATCTATGAGACGGCACGTCCCGTCGGGGGCTTCACGCAAAGTGAGCCCAAGGAGTTCGCTCCCGCCAGCGAGCCGACCGAGGTGTGGGTGCTCTTCGACGACAACGCGGTCTACGTGACGTTCAAATGCTACGAGAGCGAATTGGACAAGATGGTGCTGAACGAAATGCGGCGGGACAGTTTCAACCTGCTGCAGAACGACGGCATCGGCTTTCTGCTCGACACGTACCACGACAAGCGGAACGGCGTGTCGTTCGTGGTCAATCCGCTCGGCGGCCGGATGGATGGCCAGATCTCCAACGAGCGTCAATACAACGCGGACTGGAATCCGATTTGGCGGTTTGCCACCGGACGATTTGAGGGCGGATGGACTGTGGAGACCGCCATCCCCTTCAAGTCGCTGCGATACCGGCCCGGACGGGAGCAGGTGTGGGGCTTCCAGGTCAATCGACGAATCCGCTGGAAGAACGAAATCGACTACCTCACGCCCATTCCCAACTCTCTGGGGCAACGCGGCATTTTCCAGGTGTCGATGGCCGCGAATCTCGTGGGCATCGAGGCGCCAACCGGCACGGGCACGCGAACCGTCGAGATCAAGCCGTACGTCATTGGCGACGTCGCGACCAACTTCGATGTCTCGCCGCAGTTGCGAAACAAGCCGAGCGGCGATTGGGGTGTGGATGCCAAGTACGGCATCACCCAGAACATGACGGCCGACGTCACGTACAAGACGGACTTCGCGCAGGTCGAGGCGGACGAACAGCAGGTCAACCTGACGCGCTTCTCCCTCTTCTTTCCTGAGAAGCGAGAGTTCTTCCTCGAGAATCAGGGTACCTTCCAGTTCGGCGCCGGCAACTTCGGTGGCGGTGGTGGCGGTGGTGGCGGTGGTGGCGGTGGTGGCGGTGGGTTCTTCACGCCCAGCGAGGCGCCGATCCTCTTCTACAGTCGTCGGATCGGCCTGAACGCCGGACGCGAGATCCCGATTCAGACGGGTGCGAGGCTCACGGGTCGTGTCGGTCGGTTCAGTATCGGTGCGCTGAACATCCAGACCAGACGCGACGCGGGCACGGCCACCGTCGCTGCCACGCCGCAGACGAACTTCTCGGTGCTCCGCTTGAAGCGCGACATCCTCCGGAGGAGCAGCATCGGCCTGCTCGCGACCCAGCGCTCGCGGTCGGCCGTGACCCCCCTCGGCGCGAACACGGTCTACGGTATGGACGCGACGTTCGCGTTCTTCACCAACTTCAGCATCAACACGTACTGGGCGCGATCGGACACTGAAGGCGGGATCAACACCGACAACGTGAGCTACCAGGCGCAACTCGACTACCTCGGCGACCGCTACGGGGTTCAGATCGAGCGGCTGACGGTCGGCGACAATTTCAACCCGGAGCTCGGGTTCGTGCGCCGCGACGACATGCGGCGCTCGTTCGGGCTCTTTCGGTTCAGCCCTCGGCCCAGGGTCGCCAGGCGGGTGCGCAAGTACTACTACACCGGCTCGCTCGCGTACATCGAGGACGGACGCGGACGCTTGGCCACACGCGAGGCCAAGGGCGAATTCCAGATCGAGTTCCAGAACAGCGACCGATTCCAGTTCGTGTACACCGACTCCTACGAGTACCTGAGTCAGACGTTCCCCATCGCCCCGAAGGTGTCCGTGTTGCCCGGTGTCTACGCGTTCGGCTTGGCGCGTGGCTCGTTCCAGTTCGGGCAGCAGCGCGGCATCTCGGGGTCGATCGAGGCGGAGCGGGGCACCTTCTTCGGCGGCGATCGCACGACGATCGGGTACGCGCGCGGCCGGGCGCGTGTGACCAATCGGTTGTCGGTCGAACCGAGCGTCTCGCTGAACTGGGTGAACCTGCCGGTGGGGGAGTTCGTCACCACGCTGGCGACCTCACGGATCACCTACACCGTGACGCCGTTCATGTTTGCGAGCGCGCTCGTGCAGTACAACAACACCACGAACCGGGTCAGCGTGAACGCTCGACTCCGATGGGAGTATCGACCCGGCAGTGAGCTCTTCGTCGTGGTGAACGAGGAGCGCGACACGCTGGCCCCGCGTTTTCCCAACCTGCGCAACCGCTCCATCGTCGTCAAGGTCAACCGATTCCTTCGGATGTAACGACCTATGCACAGCCACTTCACACGTCGACGCGTGCTGTCGGCCGGGGCGCGTCTGGCGGTCGGCGCGTTCGTCACGACCAGTGTTCGCGGGTCCGGGGCCGGAATGGCTCAGGCGGCCCCTGCCGTCCAGTCGCAGGCAGCGCAGCCATTCGAGGCACTGAAAACGTCGACGGCACCATTAGATGTGGCGCGTCGGATGGCAGAGCGTTATCCAATGGCGCCGATCATGAGCTACATCCCCGCGCTGGCCTGGTCGGGAGCGTTGCGGCTCTCCGCGCGGACCAAAGAGCCGCGCTGGGGGGACAAGGCCAAGATGGAGATGCGGCCGTTTCTGTCGGGTGAGAAGCCGGTGACGTCAGAGAAGAACTCGCTGGCTTCGCTGGGTGGGCACATCGCCTTTGCTGACCTGGCGCTGTCGGAGGGCCACAAAGCCGCCGCCGATCTGGCGAAGGCGGCCGCCGATCTCATCCTGCCGCAGCAGCCGGAGGAGGTCGTGCGGTTTGGTGCGGGGTGGACTGACGACATGTACATGGGCGCTGCTCCACTGGTGCGCGTCGCATCGCTCACGAAGGACGCGCGATACGCCGGCGCGGCATCGCGTCTTCTGCTCTCGTATGCCGGCAAACTTCAACGTCCCGACGGCGTGTTCATCCATGCCACCAATGGCCCGCATGCCTGGGGCCGCGGAAACGGCTTCGCCTCACTCGGGCTTGCGGATGCATTGCAGCACCTGGCCGCGGACGCACCAGACCGTGCGCGGCTGCTGGCCGTGTACCGTACGCACGTGACAGCGCTCCTGAAGTTCCAATCCGACGATGGGACCTGGCGGCAAGTGATCGACGAGCCAGCGGCGTACCGTGAGCTCACGTCGACGGCGCTGTTCCTCTCGACGATGGCGCGCGGCGTCCGGCTGGGGTGGCTGGAGAAGAGCGTCGTGCCCGCGATCGACCGGGCGTGGGCGGCGATCCTCGCGCGCGTAGGCACTGATGGCTCGATCCGCGATGTCTGTTCGAGTACCGGCGCCGGTTCGTCGAAGGAGCACTACCTCACGCGGCCCGTCACCAATGGCCCCGATGATCGAGCAGGAGCGGTGGTGCTGCTCGCGGCGTTGGAGCTCGATGAGCTTCGCGGCGGGGCGCGAGGCTGACTCTCGCTGGTTCTCCTACTTCGCCACCATCTCTTTCGCGAACGTCGATTTGAGTAGGGCGCGATCGACGCGATGTCCCCGCAGATAGACGTCGGCAATCAGCCGCGTGTTGGTGATGTCGTCCAGCGGATTGGCGTCGAGGATGATAAAGTCGGCGCTCTTGCCAGGGGCGACGAGGCCGAGATCGTCGAGGCCCAGGATCTGGGCCGTGTTTCTCGTCGCGATCGTGATCACCTGCGCGGGCGACAGCCCGGCCGCGACCAGGTTCTCCAACTCGGCGTGTGCAGTCCAGCCGATGAATCCGCCGTTCTGGCCACCGCCATCGGTGCCGAGTCCGAGCTTGACGCCGGCGGCGTGCAGACGCGCGACGCCGCGCGCGAGCTTGGCCCATGACTCCTGCGCTCGCGTTGCGGCCTCGCCAGTGAGCGCGGCGCGTTGTGCGCGCGCCCGCTCGATCTGTGCGTGCGAGATCGTGTCGGTCAACAAGGCAGGTGGCGACTCGAACTGTGGCGCGTGCACCGCCAGGCGTGGAGCGGGCAGCGTCGGCAACACGACCGTTCCGGGGTGCTCCCGGAAGAGCGCCTCCAGCTCATCATCGACGTCGCTGATCATGTGCGCGAAGATGTCGATGCCGGCGCGAAGGAGCTCCTTGGCGTCAGCCACTCCCGTCGCATGTACGGCCACGCGCATACCGCGCTGGTGGGCCTCGTCGATGATCGCTCGATAGAGGTTCGGGGCGAGCTTCTGCGTGTTGGCGCCGCCGCGATCGTCCACCCATGTCTTCACGATCCGGACGCCGCGGGACGAGAGCTCGACGACGTCGGCCCGCGCACCGTCCTCAGTCGTCACCACGAAGGCCGCGTGGCGCATGTTCGAGGGGCTGATCTCCGATGGCGGAGCGAGGCCTCGGCCGGCGGTCAGGAACCGGGCCGCATCTGGATCGACTCCTGCGGCCAGTTGATCTCTCATGAGATACGGCAGCAGGCCGAAATCGGAGCCCATCGCCTGACTGGCCGCCACGCCGTAATACGCGAACCGATGCATGTGGTCGATGATGTTTTCGCGCGTGTAGTTCGCCGGACCGCTCGTCGTCCCCCTCACGTAGCCGATGTGCGAGTGCCCGTCGATCATGGCCGGCATGACCGTCTTGCCAGTCAAATCAACCCACGCGGCGCCCTCGGGAATGATCACGGCGCTGCGCGCTCCCACGAATGCGAAGCGTCCCTTCTCCACGACGAATGCAGAATCTTCGATCGGCGGGTCGGAGGTCCCTGAAAGGAGCCGCGCACCCACAAAGACTGTCGCCCCGCGTTCGGCATCCGGCGGCGCCGTCGGAAGCGGCGTTGACGGCGCGCATGCGCAGAGGGTGACGACCAGGACAACCGCAGTCGCTCGCATGGAGACAGCTTATCCGAGGAGCTCGGTCAGGCGTGACGATCGGTGGGTTGGACCCACCAACGTGATGAGGTGACTGCGGCCGAGTGTTCTGACGTGGTGGGATAGCACACGGTCCGCAGCGAAGCGGACCGCGCGTTGGCGCTCGAAGAGGTCGGCCCGCTCCGTCAGCGACCGTCTCGGCGTTCGCGCTCGCTGAACGAGCGCAGCTCGCGGAGCGCTTCCTCGAGCGCCTCGCGCAGCTCCTTCTTGAACTCCTCCGATTCGACCGCCGTGTGCGCCTGTTCGGCGGCGGCTCTTGCCGCGTCGATCGCCTTCTTCATCTCCTTGCCCATCAGCGCTCGGTGTCGCGCCTTCGCTTTTTCGGCGGCAGCCCGCGCGCGCTCGAGGGCGGGGCGCAGACGCTCCAGCGCTCGACGAGCGTCCTGCGCCTGCCGCCCCGCTTCCTCCAGCTTCCGGCGGAGATCGGCCTTGAACGCGTCCGATTCGAGCGTCGCTGATGCTTCCGCCATCGCTTCCCGCGCGTGCTCCAGAGCGCGCTGGACATGTTCGGATATCGACTCGTCGTCAAGCCACGGCGGCGGGAACGGTGGGCTTGGCGGGATCGAAGGGATCGGCGGAGCTGGACGTGTCGGGGTCGGCGACGGAGACGTCGCCAAGGGTGCTGGCGGTGCCGGTGGCGCTGCGGGTGCGGGCGCTTCAGGTGCCTGCGTCATCCGAGGGGCTGGCGAGCCCTCAGCGCCTTCGGTCATGGTTTCGGCGCGCACGTCACGCCACGCCGGCGGCCTATCCAACCCGATGGACCCCGCCTGCAGCCACGTGGCGCCGACCATCAACATGAGCGCTGACGCGGCCACGCAGAAGGGTGCGACCCGGGTCTCTCGGCAGGGCACGCGCAGCATGCGCTCGATACGTTGCCGCAGATCCGATCCCGTGGCGGCCGGTACGAGATCCGTTCGTGTGTGCTCGATCGAGAGCAGCGCGCGAGCGTACACGCCGGGGTCGACGGTCAGCGCGACGACCATGTCATCGCAGCAAGCCTCGCGGTCCTCGCGAATGCGCGCCGACGTCCACCAGACCGCGGGGTGAAAGAACAGCACGCTTTCAGCGAGCGTCTGAAGGAGGTTGACCAGGAAGTCGTGTCGCGCCACGTGCGCAAGCTCGTGCGCGATGATCGCCTCCAGGTGCGCGGCTGGTAACCCGCTGACCACGGCGAATGGCAGCACCACCGCCGGCTTCACCCACCCGACGACGTGTGGCACGACTGCTCGCGGCGACACGAGGACGTCGACCCTTCGGGCGACACCGAGCCGCGAGGCAAGAGCACCGATGTCACGGTCCAATGGAAGCGCGTGTCGTACCCATCGCCGAGATACGAGCCAACCGCCAGTGACCCGTCCCAGCAGGACGGCCGCGCCCAGCATTCACGCTGCCACGAGCCACGGCAAATAGTCCTCGAACCGCAAACGCATCGCTTCCAGCACCGACGACGCCGCTGCGGGCGAATCTGCGTCGTTGAACGCGGCGATGGCGGGAAGCGCCGACATGGGGGCAACCTGGCCGAGGTACGCCACGGTCAGCGGGAGGCAGCAGACCATGGCCACGAGCGCCGCGCAGCCGAACGCGTACCGGATGCGTGGTGTGGATCTCGGGACGACCGCGAGGATGGCTGCCTGGAGCGCGCCGATTGCGGCTCCCTGCCAGAGAAAGTGGATCAGCGCCCAGCCGAGGACTCTCATGATCGGCCTCCTTGCTTGCCCGCTTCGAACTCATCCAACATCCGCCTGATATCCGCGAGCTCGCTCTTGGTCGCGCGGCGCTGTGACAGCGCACGCTGCACCAACTGAGCTGCAGATCCCCCGAACGCCTTCTCCATCAGATCGTCGACGAGCCGGCCCTGCGTCTCATCCTTGCGTGGCGCCGCCGAGTAAACGTGCGCGCGGGCAGACTCGTTCCGCACCACTAATCCTTTCGCGGCCATGATCTGCATGAGCTTCAAGACGGTGGTGTAGCCCGTGCTGCGGTGCCCCTCGAGGGCCTCGTAGACCTGACGGACGGTTGCTTCCTCCCGCTCCCAGAGCACGGCCAGGATCTCCAGCTCGGCGGGGGAGGGTTTGGGCCAACGTGCTGGAAGGCGTCGAGGCATAGCTCAGACGATATACGAACGTATTCGTATTTTTCAACGAAGATCTTCGTAGTCGAGCCCTGACCTGGCCTCGCTGATCGTAGGATCCTGTCAGGGCAACGGCGCGCCAATCGGCTCGACGCGGACCGAAACGTCGACTGTCTGGCGGTGGGCGTGGCGACGCGCCAGTACGCGCGCAGTCTGGAGCCGGTCCCGGTCGGTGTGGTGAGTCGCGGGACGAGCAAGAGCAGCGTCAGCCGACGATTCGTGGCGAAGACCACCGCGCAGCTGCGTGCGTGGCAAGCCGCGCCCCTC
>VFZL01000063.1 GCA_016871175.1 Acidimicrobiia bacterium
AGGGGCTGACCGAGCAGGCGATCGGCGCCGAGGACATCGCGCACGCTCTGGCCGAGACGGTGGCGGCGCCGCGCCCCCGGCCGCTCGGCCCTCCGGCCATAGGCACCCCACCCGCCCCGCGCGGAGGCCGGGTCATCGGTCCTCCTGCCTGTATGCGTGCCCACACTCTGCGGGCGCACGCTGCCTCGCAAGGCCAGTTCCCACGATAGCACGGCGGTTCACCTGAGTAGTCAGGCTCTCGCGGGTCCACGCGGTTTCGCATTGCGAAAGTGAGTTACGCAGGTCGGCCGTCGCTGCCGATAAACCTTTGGAGCTCCTCAGCGGTCAAAAGAAGCAAGAACGGTTTTGGGCTCAGTCTCGAAGGGAAAACACCATGATGAAGCGACTCGATGTGACGTGGGCCGTCATCCTTGGCGTCCTGGCACTCGGCCTGACGACTGGCGCGGCCGCCGCGACACAACAGGACGACAAGAAGGCCAAGAATCAGGAGATCCGCGACGATCGCCGTGAGGTGCGTCAGGATGGCCGAGAGATTCGCGACGACCGGCGTGAGATCCGGGAGGATCTCCGTGCCGGCGACAGAGCCGAAGCTAAAAAAGACGCCAAGGAGTTGCGCGAGGACAAGCGCGATCGCCGTCAGGATCGGCGCGACGATCGAGAAGACCGGCGAGATCGGCGGCAGGATCGCCGAGACGACCGCGGCAAGCGGTAATCACCAGGCGACCATCGCGTGTTCGAAGAGCGCGGCCAGATCGTCGGCGCTGGCAGGGCGCGGGGAGAGTTTGGTGACGCGGTGCTGAGGCAGCGTGCCTTCCACAAGTCCCGCGATGTCTTCCTGCCCGTAGCCCAGCGCCTTCAGGCCGTTCGGGACGTGTAATCGCTCCATGAACCAGGTGATGCGGTCGGCCAACACGCGACCTGCGTCCGACTCCTTCACCCGGCTGACACGCGCGCCCAGCGCCTCCGCGGCCTCCAGATGCCGCGCGGGATTCGACGTCGCCGTGAACCGGAATACCGCCGGCGCGTTGAGAATCACAGACATCCCGTGCGGCACCATAGCGTGATCATCGGGATACCCTGGCGCGCGATACGCCTTGACACGACTCGACACGGGATACGACATCCCGTGCGGCAGGTGCACGCCCGCGTTTCCAAAACCCACACCTGCGTATGACGCAGCGAGAATCATCTGTCCTCTCGCGTCGTCGTCCCCGGGATCCTCCACCGCTCGCACCAGGAAGCGATTGACGATGCGCAGCGCTTCGAGCGACCAGATGTCGCTGATCGGATTGGATCCTTGGTAGGCCGGGCGAAGCGTCGGTCGGTCGGGCCGCGGTCGTGATGAATACGGAATCGCCGTGAACGACTCGATCGCATGACTTAGAATGTCGAGGCCGGTCGACGCCGCCACCTGCGGTGGCATCGTCCGCGTATTCTCGGGATCGAGCAGACCCAGCGTCGGCTTGAGACGACGGCTCGCGATGCCGGTCTTCGCTTTCATCCCGGTCAGATCGAAGATGCTGACGCCCGTCGTCTCGCTGCCGGTACCCGCCGTCGTGGGAATCGCAATGAGCGGCTTCAAGGGACCGGGGACCGGGAGCGCCTTGCCGATCGGCGCATTCACGTAGTCGATAAAATCGGCGGGCGGATACGTCGTGTACAGGTTGACCGCTTTCGCGGTGTCGAGCACGGACCCACCGCCGACCGCCACGATGGCGTCCGTCGGGTGGGCGTTGGCGAACGCGATCGCGTCCTTGAAAGAGACGTCGGTGGGCTCGACCCTGACGCGATCGAAGAGCACGGCCTCGAGCCTGGCGTCACGCAACGCCTGAAGCACTGTCTGCGCGGGCGCCCGGGACACCAGGTTGGGATCGGTGACCACCAGCACGCGCCGCGCGCCGAGGTCCACCAAGTCCATGCCGACTTCGCGCGTCACGCCGGCGCCGAACCGGACGCTCGACGCGGCCATCTCGAACGCACATTCGCTCGCGGGTTCAGGGATTCGAGGGTTCAAGGGTTCAGGGGTCACTGCGTTCGGGCGACTCTGCGCGCGAGGGTTTCCGCCAGCAGCTTGAGGCGCTTGCCGTCGATGGCCGAAGCGCTGGTCGCGTCGCGTTCGAGCTCTCGCGCCAACGCGGTCAACTGCTCCGTGGCCGCAACACTGCTGGCGCCGCGTGCGGAATCGGCACGGTCGAGCGCGGACCTCACGGCAGCAGCTCGGTCCGCGGCGATGCCTTTCGTGCGGCCCAGTTGATCCAAGTACGCGCGCGCAACGACCGAGTTGTCCGGCCACGTCACGCGCGGCTGCTGCTGCGCATTGAACGTGGCAGACTTGACCAAGACGGCCGCGGTCAACTCGTTCTGAGACAGGAACTCGCTCGGATTGAGGCGGAACACATCCAGGCCCCGAACAATCTCCGAGCCGTAGATGTTGCCGTTGTACCAATACGCGGACCAATACCCGCCCAGGAAGAGCTTCTTCGCGTCGAGCGGCCCTCGATCGAAGTACGCGATCTCGAACGGGTGCGCCGAATCCGTGAAGTCGAACACGGAGATGCCGCCTTGATACCACGCCTGGACCATGATGTCGCGGCCGGGCACCGGGATGATCGAGCCATTATGCGCAACGCAGTTCTCCGACTCCGTCTGCGGCGCCGGCAGCTTGTAGTACGCGCGGAACACAAGCTTGCGATCGACGATGTCGAAGATGGCGTTGGCGCCCCAGTTCGGCAGGTCGGTCGCGCGGCAACGAGGACGCGTGCCGCCACCCCACTCGTCGGTGAACACCACCTTCGTTCCATCGTTGTTAAATGTCGCCGAGTGCCAATACGCAAAGTTCTTGTCCACGACCGCATCGAGTCGGACCGGGTTCATAGGATCGGAGATGTCGAGCAAGAGTCCGTTGCCCGAGCACGCGCCGGCCGCCAGCCCGAGCTCCGGATAGACGGTGATGTCGTGGCACTGGTTCGTGATTCGTGAGCTCTGCGTCCCCTCACCGTGCGTGCCGCCCTTCCAAAGACCGGCGATGGCGCCCGTCGACGGGTCCGCGAAGACGCGCGGCCGGCTCACGATCGCCGCGTCCTGCGGTCGCGCGGTCGACACCTTGATGACATCGATGCTGAAGAGCGACGTGTTCGGGTCGTCCTTCGGATCCGCGGCCGAGCACCCGGAAAGCTCATCTCCGGCGCGAGGCGTGCTCGTGCCCGATCCGTAGACGTAGACGGTCTCGGGGTCCTTCGGATCCGGCACCAGCGTGTGGGTATGCGACCCGCGACAGGTCTGCACAGCGGCGACCTGACGTGGCTGCTTGAGATCCGTGATATCGAAGATGCGGACGCCTCGGAACCGCTCGCTGCTGACAGCCGTCATCACGCCCTGGGTCCCACAATCCAGGCGTCCGCGCACCTGCTCGACCGACAGGAACAGCAGGTGGCGATACACCGAGACGTCGCCCTGTCCACCAGGGCACACGATCGAGGCCACCAGGTGCGGATTCTTCGGCTCCTCGACGTCGTAGATGTTGAAGCCGTGATAGTTGCCGACGAACATGTGCCGACCTGAGAAGGCCAGATCCGAGTTCGTGAAGCTTGCCTGGTTCGCGAGCTTGGGATCGAACGCCGGGGCGCGCGGCTTCTCGGTCGACGCGTTCGATCCGTCGCCCCCGGAGGCAGATGGTGGCGACGGGGCCGGGTCGGTGTCGGACGGCGTCGTGGTCGTCCCGGATGTGGCGGAGGTGGACGCCGAGCCGCGCGCCGGCTCGGGAGGAATGACCGCACCGGTGGGTGCGTTGGGATCCACGAATCCGCTGGGCTTGGGCCGCGTCGCGATGAGCGTCATGTTGCGGCTCGCCTGGCCCGCGTCCTTCAGACCCGGCTTCAGAGTCGCGCGTGGGTCGCTCGAGCTCTGCGCGTAGCCGACGCGCATCGCCCATAGTCCCGCCACAGCGCACACCACCACGAGGGCCGACCCACCACGCACCCCTGCGGTCATCGGGACAACTCCTGCTCCAGCCCATTCAACAGTACGCGCATGCGCGAGATCTCCATCCGTTGATCGGCGTCGACGTCCGATGCGAAGGCAAACATCTCCGAATCCTGCGCGGCGCCCGGCGCCGCGAACAACTCACGCACCATGGTGAGCGCACCCTCGTGGTGCCGAATCATACCGGACAGGAACAACCGGTCGAACGCCGGTCCGGTGGCCGACGCCAGCTCCGACATGTGAGCCGTGGTCAGCATCCCTGGCATCAGCGTCTCGGCCGGAGCCCCGTCAGCGTGATCCGCGTGGTGTGCATGTGAATCGGGAACGTCCTGGCCACGTGCCTCGAGCCACCCGCGCATCATCGCAATCTCGTCGCGTTGTGACGCCTCGATGCGCGCCGCGAGCAGCTTGAGATCGTCTCGTCGTGTCCGCGTCTTTAACAGCTCCACCATCTCAACAGCCTGCGCGTGGTGAGCGATCATCCCTCGCATGAAGCGCACGTCGGCCTGCGTCACTCCGACGCGCGTCAGGTCCACGGCCGTGCGAGAATCGATGGCGACCGTCTCCTCGCCAGGACGACCGGGCTGCAGCAGGGGTGCAGAAGCGGACGGGCTCGCCATCCTCGCAGGTGGCCTCGGGCGGGCCGTCGCACAGCCGGCCACAACGATCATGAGCATGCCGACCGTCAACGGCCGAGTGGCGGACCGGCCGGCCCGGTCGGTTCTCCGGTTTCGGCTCTCAGCGCTCGCCTCCCAAGCCAGCAGGCCCATCAGTCCTAGGCTACCGCCATTGCCATCGTGTTGTCACCGGCGACACCTCGCCGGGGATGAGCGGCTCCGCCCCGACGCGGCGGGGCTGACTGCCGAGATTCCGCCGCCGCTCGCGGCCATCACCGCGGAGGCGCCTGGATCCGTTATGCAATGATGTGGGACGCGGCTTACCTGTCGTCTACCGACGCCCCACATGCGAACGGGCACCTTGGCATCGCTTCGTCGCCTGAGACGTTCCTCGTGAACGATCTCACGAGCCCGTCCGTGCACACTCCTGGAGTGGGCGGCCGGCTTGGTCTGCGGGTCGCTCCACGAAGGGTTCGGCTCCACACCGCCCGAGGCGGTGGCACGCGGCTGTCCGGTCGTGGCCGCGCCTCGAGGCGCCATTCCCGAGCTCTGCGGCGACGCGGCGGTCTACGCCTTGCCTGATCGGCGCGACGGACGTTCAGGTCGTGTGACTGAACCGCCCGTGGTCCAAGAAGTGAAGCGTCTGCCGAATGGTCTCGTCGTGCTCCATGATGAACATGTGATTCGCGCGCACCGTGATGAAGTCTGCCATCCCTGAGAGACGGGTTTCGTCGACGTCGATAGTCCCGTCGTGCGATCCGGTGGGACGCGTGAGCGACGACAGGTACGACGTCGGCTGCAGCGGGTGAAAGCCTCGCGTGCCGGCAATGACGCCGAACTCGCAGCGCGGCTGACCGATACGTTCGGCGAGTGCCGCCGCTCGGTCCGGTCTGAGCTCTTCCAGGGCCTGGCCGTAGAAGCCCCTCGCCCACGCGTAGGCGCTGGCGCGCGACGCAAGTTGCGCACCGTGGTTCGGCGGAGCGAGCATGACGAGGCGTCCGACTTCCGGCCACCTCGCACGACTGAGGACGCCGCGCGCCAGGAGCCCACCCATGCTGTGCGTGACGAAGTGGAGACGACGGCACATGGTCGCGGCGTCTCGGGCGTACCGCTCGAGCGCCTCGACCAGGGGGAGGAGTCCGTACGCTCGACTGGGATAGTCCCAGTTGAACACGGCGTATCCGGCCCGCTCGAGTGCGTGGCCCAAACGGGCCATGGACCGCGACGTGCGCGCGAGCCCATGGACGAGGACCACCGCGCGCTCGGCTAGCGGATGTCCGCCGCCCGGAGTCTGGCTCACCATCCCCGTCTGGGCTCGGCTCGCGAAGAAGTGCTCGAGCGCATTGGCGTAGTAGGCAAGCACCCGCCTCTCGGCGGGCACGATGCGAAGCCGACCGGCCTCCTCCACGACTAAGCGACGCAGGATCAGCATGCGCAGGCCAACACTCACGAAATAGTCCGCGTCACGGCGAGGGACGTAGAGCCGTGCGCCCAACGAGCTCAACTCTTCCAGCAAGGCCGTCACACGTGCGCCGATCTCCACCCTCGATGACGACGGCTGGTCCAAGCTGAGGAGGGCCGCGCACACCAGACTCACCGGCGTGACTGGGACGACCTGGGCGATCTCGTCCATCAGCAGCGCCGCCAGCCGTTCGGTCTCGGCGAATCGCTCGACGTCTGACAATGATGCGAAATCGACACGGTGCTGTTCGAGGTAGTGCCGAGACGAGAGCGGCGGCCCGAAGTTCACGCAGGCGTAGCCGAAGCGGTGCCATTGCCGCAGCGCGTACAAGCGGAGGTTCTTGGCAATCCACGCGGCGCCGCGAATGGTCGTCACGATCGCCGACGAGGGCGGGACGTCAGGGTCGAGGTCGCGGAGCAGATGATGGTCCTCGAGCACGCGGTCGCAGTTGATGGCCACCGGAACGAAGACCACGTCGCGCGGCATGTCACGTGTGATCGATCGCGTGAGGTACGACAGGAGACCGAGATTGGGCGATCTGAACCGCCCGTCACGCGAGAGGCCGCCCTCGACGAAGACCGCCTGCGTGACCCCGTGCTCGACGGCCAGTTGCACGTAGCGCTCGAGGACTCTCCGATACACGCGGTTCTTCGAGTCCCGTCGCACGAAGAACGTGCCGGTCGCTTGGATGATCGTGTCGAGCGGCCAGATGCGCGCCCACTCGCCCACGGAAAAGCTGAGCGGCACATGCTCGGCGACGAGAAACGCCACGAGTACGTAGTCGATGTTGCTGCGGTGGTTGATGACGAAGACGACCCTCGCGTCCACGGGTACGTCGCGAATGAGGCCCTCGTCGACGTATCCCACCCGCACCCGAAAGAGGAGCGTCGCGAGACGACGAGCGATTCGGTAGGCGAGGCGGTGGAAAAGACGCGCGTTGTACCGCGGCACGATCTCTTCGGCGTAGGATCGCACGCGCGCCATGACAACCTCGGACGGTGTCGACGTTGAGCGCGCCTCCTCTTCGGCTGCGGCTTTGACGAGGCGGTCGTTGACCAAAGCATCGATGATGGCTGGCCGGCGATCGCGGCCAAACGGGGCGAGGCGCGCCGGAAGGGCCCCTAATGAGGAAGCTGAGGAGGATGAGGCACGCGTGGCGTCGAGCATGGGCGTGGGCAAGGCCCGTGAAACAGGCTTCTAGCACCCTTTCATCATCCTAGGCCTCCCGCAAGAGCACGGCAGCATTCGCCCGAGACGATGGTCGCCCGGCGGATTCACGAAATCAACATACGGCGCGAGCCTAGTCAGCCTCTGGATCTGCCTTTCGCCGCTCGGCCTGCTGACCGCGGCAGCAGTGGTCGTGCGCGCCAGACGCTGACTCGGCGAGAAGACATCGGGAGCCGGAAGCGGTTTCGACTGTGACGGCGCGCGGATTCGCGCGTCACGGGAATGGTCGGCCGCGACTTGGTGTCAGGATTGGTGTCGCAGAAACTCGTACGCGCGCTCGACGGCTTGCGCCTTGGTGCGATACAGCTCCTGGAGCTCGCTGCCGAGATGGGACACGAGGTCGGGCGAGTACTTCTGTTTCGCCTGCTCGTACGCGGACCGGATCTCCTCGGGTGTCGCGTCCGCGCTGACGCCGAGGACCGTGCGCGGATCGATCGGCGACTCCGCGGCAATCGCGGCAACAGCAGCCTCCTGCCAGCGGCGCCGCTCGGCCTCCTGGGCGTGCGCTTCCTGACGCTCGCGCTCGATGCGCGCCCGGAGGGCCTCTTCCTGCTCTCGCCGCCGCGCCTCCAGCACCTGGGCCTGCGTCGCCGGAGGCGCTTCCGTCGTCGCCGCAGACGCGCTCTCACGGCTTGGGGTGGTGGTGGTGGTGGCCTCTGCACGTGGGACCTCACCTGCCGAAGCCTCGGGACGATGCACGCGATCGTCGGGCGTCGACGCTGTCGGCTCGGCGCGCTCAGCGGAGGCGCGACGTTGTGCTTCCGCAGCTTCATGTCGGCACGTCGCGCACAGGTCTCCGGCCTGAGCCACTTCGCCGCACACGCGACAGAACACGAGCGCGGGCTTCGAGACGCGACGCCGAGCGATCAGCCCCCACGCTCCGGCGCCGCTCAGGAGCACAATGAGCCCGCCCAACCATCGGCCGAGCGAGCCGCCACTTGCCGTCGCGGGCGTCTCGACCGGGGGCGGGTCCCACGCCGTGGTGTCAGCCCCTGGCGTCTCGAGAGACCCACTTCCCACGCCGGGTGAACCCGCATCGCGCGCGAGGGCAGCAGCAGTGCTCGGCACGCCTGGCACGGCTCGCCCACGAGCCTTCGTGACACGCGTCAGTCGATCGGCCAAGCAGGCGATGTACTCATCACGACCGCGTTCGACACGGAGCGCCGAGCACGCGCGATCGATCGTACGTCGATCGGCGGCGGGCAGCTTCCGCAGGTCTCTGCCAAACTCGGCCCGCAGGTACGTCAACTGGTCGCGCAGGCAGACCTCCTGGAGGTCAGCCGGCAGCATCGCTTGGCCCGGCACGCGACAGTTGTGCTCCATGAGCGCTTGCTCGAGCGGCGTGGGCGTGAGGGTGTCCGACGCCCCCTGGGCGCCGGCCACGACGGTCCACAGTGACACGCCCACCGACACCGCACAGAGCTCAGCGGCCACGTGTCCGAGGACCGAGACGGGCACTGAAGGCAGATCTCTCATCAACCCTCTCCCCCCGTCTTTCGGACCCACACCGCCCGCCGAACACCCTGATGCACGGAACTACGCGGAAAGGGCGCCAATGTCATACTGAGAGGCCATGCGGCTGCTCTTCGGCTATCTGAAGCAATACCGAGCCTTGATCGCGCTGGCGCTCGTGCTGGCGACCATCAATCAGGTCTTCTCGCTGCTCGATCCCCTGATCTTCAGGCACGTGATCGACGAGTACGCGACACGATTCCAGGACTACACCACCGGCGAGTTCTTCCGGGGCGTCAGCGTCCTGCTCGCGGCTGCCGTGGGCGTGGCGTTCGTGTCCCGCGTGGCCAAGAACTTCCAGGACTACGTGATCAACGTGATCACCCAGCGACTCGGTGCGCAGTTGTACTCCGACGGCATCCGCCACTCCTTGGAGCTCCCCTACTCGGTGTTCGAGGACCAGCGCAGCGGCGAGACCTTGGGTCGACTCCAGAAGGTACGGACAGACGTCGAGAAGCTCATCACGACGACCATCAACGTCCTTTTCACGTCACTCGTCGGCATCGTGTTCGTGATGATCTACGCGTTCTCCGTCCACTGGATCATCGCCCCAGTCTACTTTCTGACTGTGCCGCTCCTGGGCCTCCTCAGCTCCCTGCTCAGCCGCCGCATCAAGCAGATTCAGAAGGTCATCGTCGCCGAGACGACGGCGCTCGCGGGATCGACGACGGAGTCACTGAGGAATATCGAGCTGGTGAAGAGTCTCGGGCTGGGTGCCCAGGAGATCAGCCGTCTGAATGGCACGACGGCCAAGATTCTTCAGCTCGAGCTGAAGAAGGTCCGCTACCTGCGGAGCCTCAGCTTCATCCAGGGCACCGCGGTGAACTTCCTGCGAACCAGCATCATGTTCCTTATGCTCTACTTGATCTTCACGCGCGCCATCACGGTCGGGCAGTTCTTCTCGCTGTTCATCTATTCCTTCTTCGTCTTTGGCCCGCTCCAGGAGATTGGGAACGTCATCAACGTGTATCGCGAGACCGAGGCGTCGCTGAACGTGTACGAGGACATCCTGAAGATACCGAGGGAGCCCAGGCCGGAACGGCCGACCCCCCTGCGCGAGCTGTCGACGTTGGCGTTCGATCGCGTGAGCTTCCAGCACCAGTCAGCCTCGTCTCCCGCCGTCACCGAGATTTCGTTCCAGGCGGCACGAGGCGAGACGATCGCGTTCGTCGGGCCGTCCGGCGCGGGCAAGACGACGCTCGTCAAGCTGCTCGTGGGGCTGTATCCACCGCATGATGGACGGATCCTGTACAACGGCATCGCATCCACGGAGGTCGACCTGGACGATCTGCGCGCGCGCATCGGCTTCGTCACGCAGGACACCCAACTCTTCTCGGGGTCGATTCGAGAGAACCTGCTGTTCGTGAACCCCCGCGCGACCGACGCCGAGTGTCTCGACGTCCTCGAGAAGGCGGCCTGCGACTCTCTGCTCGCGCGGGCCGACAGGGGGCTCGACACGGTCATCGGTGAGGGAGGCGTGAAGGTATCGGGCGGCGAGAAACAGCGGCTCTCGATTGCGCGCGCGTTGCTGCGACGTCCTCACTTGCTCGTCTTCGACGAGGCGACCTCGGCGCTCGACTCGATCACCGAGGAAGGGATCGTGGACACGATCCGGCAGGTGGCGTCGCGCGGCGATGCGATCACGGTGCTCATCGCGCACCGACTGTCGACCATCATGCACGCCGACCGCATCCACGTGCTCGAGCGCGGGCGCATCGTCGAGGTGGGCCGCCACGACGAGCTGGTCGCGCTGAAAGGTCTGTACTACGCGATGTGGCGGCAGCAGATCGGCGAGCGGCGAGGGACGGATGCGGTCGCGAAGAGCGCGATACCGAAAGTCACGACCGCTGCCGTGCTCGCGAGCGCGTGAACACAGGTCGCCGGCGGCGCCGACATCAATTCCCGACCAGGGTCGCGCCGGACGGCACGCAGTGTCCCGCCTCCACCACTGGCAGTCGACCGCCATCGTGGCGGTACAGGACACCAGTGTCGTCTCCACAGAACGCGGGCCGACCGACGTCTGGCCGTATGGGTACCGCCGTCATCGCGTAGTGCGTCATGCCGGTCGGCGACACGCGTTCGTCGCGGCCGCGGGCAGCGTGCGCCCCATCGTGGAAACGGAAGCGATACCCGAAGCGCGTGGCCCAGGCCAGCCGCGCGTCGAGGTATGTCGGCGGATACGGGTTGATCGTGGCGCACGAGTCCTGGATCACGCACTCGAGGCGATCGTAGTAGCCATGAACCGCACGGTAGATGCGCTCGCCCTGCTGAATCGCGCGGATGCTCTCCATCGCCCACTCGTGCGGCGCCAGCTCGGGCGGGATGGGCACGTCACCAGTGGAGCGAGCCATCGGCCACACCAGCACCACCAGGAGCACACAGGCGAACAGAAGCGGCCGGCGCCCGCGGGCGCGGGTCGCGAACCAGTTCAGCACGGGTCTCAGGCGTCGCCTCACGCGGGCACATTCTGCCAGGAGGCGGCGCAGAAACAAACAGCTATGATCGGGTCATGCGGTCTCCTGTCGGCGCGACGCTCGTGACGCTGGCCGCGCTGGCCGTGCCGCCCCTCAGGAGCGCACCCCCTACGCCGGCGCCCGGCCCTGCGCTACAGACGCCAAACCCGTTGCGTCGGCCCGATGTCGTCTACGTGCCGATGCCAGACAACCTCGTCGTCGCGCTGCTGAGACTGGCGCAGGTGACCCCACGGGACGTGGTGTACGACCTCGGCTCGGGCGACGGCCGGATTCCGATTGCCGCCGCCAAACTGTTTGGTGCGCGCGCGGTCGGCATCGAGATCGAGGCCAATCTCATTCGCCGATCACACGACGCCCTGAACAAGGCCGGGGTTGCCGACCGCGTCGTGTTCCTCCATCAGGATCTCTTCGAGTCCGACATCAGCCGCGCGACGGTCGTCACGCTCTTCCTGAATCCGGGTGTCAACCAGAAGCTCATGCCCAAGCTCCAACGGGAGCTGCGACCCGGCACGCGGGTCGTGTCGCTCAGCTTCGACATGGGGGATCTGTGGCCCCCCGATCACATCCAGGACGTCGATGGGCTGAAGATGTTCCTCTGGACGATTCGCTGATCCGTGGTCCTTGGGGGTTGACAGACGAATCCGCGATGATCCAATACTTAACCAATTCGTTTATAGATGTGGGGATGTCCCGCCCGCTGTTGAAACTCGGCGGTGGCTCGGTTGAGATTCTACGCGACGTGCTCGACTGAGACGCGAAGGCCCATTCTGTGATCGCGAGCACGGAGCGCGGCGACGAGCCGGGGCATGTCAGCGTGTTCCTTCAGTCGCCGGAAACCTTTG
>VFZL01000064.1 GCA_016871175.1 Acidimicrobiia bacterium
GCCTCCCGCAGTATCGCGACCATTTGCTCTTCAGTAAATCGGGTCTTCTTCATTGGCTCCCTCCTTGGACCCGGAGGGCGCCATTCTCTCAAGCTTCAGCTGGTCCGAACATCACCGGGCAGGTCAGTTGCTAGTCCATCGACGGGTGCGTGCAAGCGTGAGATCGTCTTCTGTAGCCTGCAGCCTGGAGCCCGCAGCCTGTCAGAATTCGATCAACAACCCCGTCGACGGGACGATCGGGAAGAGCGTCTGCGTGATACCGGTTGCGACGCGCGTACGCCGATCGACGCGGCCGCGCGAGGCGCGGTAATTGGTCCGGGCCGTGACGTTCAGCACCTCGACGAACAGCGTGAGCCGCCGGCGCGCGTAGTTGAACGTCCGGTTGACGCGGAGGTCGACGCGCGCGTAGGCGGGCAGACGGATCTCGTTGCGGCTCTCCGCCACGTAATACGTGGCCGCGCGCTGCTCGAAGTATCCCGTGACGGGAAAGTTCGATCCGAACCGGAACTTGCCGCTGAAACTCGTCCGGTTCGACACGCGGTAGTGGCCGTACGCGTTCAGCGTATGGCGCTGATCGAAGTCGCCCCAGAACGATTCGCCCGTGTAGACGTCCCGATACCGGGTCTCGCCGTAGCTGTAGGCAATCCATCCCGACAGGCGATTCGGATCGCGGCGCTCGAGCGTCAGCTCGATGCCGCTGGCCTCGCCCGACAGTGACTGGCCGAATGCGATCCGATCGATGGGCGCGATCAGGATGCCGCGTTCGACCCGAAACTCCTGTCCGACGGTGCGCAGCATGTCGCGCTCGCCGCGGTGGTAGGCGGCAACGTCGAGCCGCGTCCGATCGTCGAGGCGCAGCTCGATGGCCGCATCGGCGTGACGGGCCCGCTCGGGCCTGGGGGCGACATCGCCGAGGCCCGCCGGGGGCTGCAGGGTGGCCAGCTGCTCGAAGTCGGGATACTGGTGGTAGAGCCCTCCGGCGGCGTGAACGCGGATCCGCGAAGCCGCCCGCCATTCCGCCTGCAGCCACGGCGAGCTCACAGAGCGTTGTCGAGTGGACACGGGATCGAACCGATCGATCCGCGCGCCGGGGGCGAGGGTCAACGGCCCGAACGTCATCTGCGCGCGCACCCATCCGCCGGTCAGGAGTCCGTCGCCGTCGACGGCGAATCGCTGCCGCACGCGTGGCGACGCGAGCGTCGAACCTGCCTGATAGATCGAACTCACCAGGTCGGCCCGTCGCCGCTCGACGTGACCGCCGAGATCGACGCGCAGCCGCGGCGACGCCGACCAGATCGCGTCTCCGCGCCAGGTGAGGGAACGATCGCGTCCGCGCACGCTGTCGAGCCCCGTGTCCGTGAGATTCCAGTACCGGCCGCCCACGAACGACACCCGCTGCGTCGCCACCACCTGTCCGAAGAGACTGCGCCACGCGAGCTGACCGCCGGCCGCGCGATGGAAGCCGTCGTGGAAGCTGTTGACCGACGTGCCGTCGGTGTCCTCGCGCTCCGACGCGTGGGATCGTCCCGCGATGAGGAGCGCCTGCACCTGGTGCCGCGGCGTCAGATCGAACACCGCCTTGGCCTGGGCGTCGGCGAAGCCGAACCGGCCCGGCGCATCCGGCTCGATGCGGTCGATGAGCCAATCCAGATAGCTCTTGCGCACCGACGCGATCCAGGATCCGCGCCGCGATCGTCCGATGGGCCCCTCCGCCAGGAACGCGGCGCTGGTGCCGCTGACCGCGCCGCGCGTCAGCGTTCGATCGCGCGACCCCTCCCGGACCGCGAAGTCGAGGTGGGCGCCCGTCCGCTGGCCGAACGTCTGCGCGTATGCGCCGTTTTCGAGCGTCACGCGCTCCAGCAGATCGCTGTTGATCATCGCGACCGACCCGGTGTCGTTCACGGCTCGCACGGTGTGGAGGAGCAGCGGGCTGAACAGCCCGTCGATCGACACGCCGAGGCTGCGGAAGCTTCCGCCCCGGACCGAGAACTCGCTGCGAAAGTCGTCGCCGGTCGCGACGCCGGGCAGCGTCTGCGCCGCTCGAAACGCATCGTCCGCGAGCACGCCGCGCAGATCCTGCAGCTCCGCGAGGCCGAGCGTCTGATGCGACGGGACCAGCGGATCGCCGCCGCGTCGATCGAGCGGCGATGTCGCGTCGCCCGGCGTGACCGTGATGGTCTCCACGTACGCCCCGGTGCCTTCGGCGAGTGGAATCGCCAGCTCGACCGTCTCGCCGTTCGCGACCGTCACCTCGCGCCGCGACAGGCCGAAGCCGACCAGCGTGACGTAGACCAGCCGCTTGCCGGCCGGCACGCGCGCGAGGAGGAATCGGCCTTCCGCATTGGTGGCCGTCTCGACGCCTGATTCCGGCACGCGGACGAGGACGCCGGAGAGCGGCACGCCCGTGCGCGCGTCGATCACCGTTCCCCGGATCGTGCCGACGACGGCGGACGTCTGCGCCGCCGCCTGGCCGGGCGCAGCGAGCAGGAACGAGAGCAGTGCATTCAGAACAGCGTTCATCGACAGTCGTAGTGCCCGGCTTAGGCCCCCTCATCACCGCGTCCGATCCCGACGTTCGCTCGGATGCGCGCCGGGCCCGATGCCGGCATTAGCCGGGCCGGTGTATGCTCGGTTCTCCTCAGGAGGCCTTCATGCGCCGCACGCGTGTCATTGTCCTCGTCACCGCGATTGTCGGTTCGACCTTTTTCCTCACCGCCGATGCCGATCGCTGGTGGGCGCACATCCGGGCTTAAGCGGCGTCGTTGGGCCTGGAATGGCGACGTGCTGTGTGATGTACGTGCCGAAGTGAATTTCGACGTCGAGAACGGGGCGATCGGGTTCTTGTTGTGCGGTGTGCTTCGTGCGGCGGCCGGGTTTGCGGCGGGCGGATTTCGCCCGTGTAGGACGTGCGGACATGTGGGCCTCCCTCTTGGGGAAAGCCCGGCGGGCGCGTTTACACTCAGGTAGCCGCGTCAGCCGGGTACTGCCGGTTGATCGGTTAGGCCTTCCGGCGCGTTGGCGCGCGTCGGAGGGCCGCTTTCGAGACGCCTTTCTGCTCCAGCCAGGCGTCGATTGCCCTGCGGATCTGCTCCGCTTCTGGAATCCCGTCCCGCTCCTTCACCTGACGGAGCCCTTCACGCTGTGCATCCTCAATGAAGAAGTTGTAGCGGGTTCTCAGCGTCACGTACATTAACATACACACGTAGACGCACAACGTCAAGGTGGGAACGTGCGCCTCGGGCGCGCTATCTCCGCTCCCGGCGCGCAGAGTTGTAGAGAACCGTCAAGTACTCCGTATCGGTCATATTGGGCGCCGGAAGAACTGCCTTCGACAACTCCATCATCCGCGACTCGTATTGACGCCAGTCAGGGTGTAGGCGGGTAAACTCGGCCAGCGCTGCATCCGCTTGTTCGCGCGCGGCCTCGCGGAGCAGCGCATCGTACTCGTCACGTCTCGCGAGGAAGTACAGGACGTCTAAGTAAGCTTGCGTATCAAGTTGGCCAGGTTCGATCCTTCGAGAGAACGTAACCATCGCCTTCTCGTACGCCTGCCAGCCTGGACGGCGCAACGAGAATGCCTCCAAATCGGCTTTCGCTTCAGCGCTCGCCTGGGCCAGGATTGCCGTCTCGCGCCGTTGCCGAGCGCGCTCGAGTTCGTCCGCTTGCAGTTGGAGCACACGGTTTTGCGCTTCGAGTACGCGCAACTGCTGTCGGTAGAATTCTCGAACTGCCTCTTTATCCGCCGCTGCCTGTTCGAGCCACTGCTGTTGCATGCGGAGGCGTGCTCCGGCCTCGAAGGCAGCAATCATCTTGTCAGCAACAGTTTGGGCATCACTTCGGGCAGCAGCGAACAGGAGAAGCATCAGCGGCAGGGTGATGCGTGCCATCTTGTCCTCCCTATTTGAGATACTCATTGTGCCCGAAAGTGTGCCCAACACCGTTCCACGTTCGATCTACCTTCACCCAACGCCAACCAAGTTGGCGTGCGGAATCTCTAACAAAACGCGCGAGATCGGCCGTCCACAGTACGACGGTTCCCGGTGAGGACAGGCGGTGTGTCCTATGCGGCTATGATGCAGTTAAGGGGTAAATCGATGCGGCTGCGGCCCCCCGCAACCACTTTCATCGGCACGCAAAGGTCGCCTGTTTCGGGCGACCTTTTTGCGTTCTTGGCGGCAGTCAACATCACGGCCAGATTCCCACGCAGCTCGATCCCCAACTGGCCGTCCCTCGGGGTCAAGACGATCGATTCAACGAGTCCGCGCTTGTAGGTGACGGGCAGCGGGCGTTGACATCTTGGGGGCGGTCGTTTAGTATATAGTTCACGTTCAACAATGCCAAGAATAAGTTTCGGCAGTACCGTCCGCCAGAAGCGCGTCGAGCGACAGATTGGTCTGCGCGAGTTCGCGAAGCAGATTGGCGTAAGCCCTACTTACCTGTCAAAGGTGGAGCGCGACGAGTTCGCGCCGCCGGCCGAGGATAAGGTCGTCCGGATCGCTCAACTCCTCGAGCTGGACCGCGACGCACTGCTGGCGCTGGCCGGGAAAGTCGCGTCGGATGTCCAGGACATCATCCGGAGACACCCGGTCGAGACGGCCTCGTTTCTTCGTTCGACGAAGGGGTGGACCGCCGAGCGGTTGGCGGCATTCGTGAAAGACGCGGCGAGGAAGCACAAGGCATGAAGGTGCCGTTCCTTCGGGACCGCGAGATTGAGCGGGCGGCGACGGTGCTACTTGAGCGCTTCTGCCGGGCGGACGGGAGGTCGCGCTCTCTGCCCGTGCCCGTGGAAGCCCTCCTCGAGAAGCATCTGCAGCTCACGCTGGGATTCGACGACTTGCATACGCGGTTCGGCGTGCCGCAGACAGGTGAGGAGCCCGATGTGCTCGGCGCCCTGCTCGTTCTGAACCGCGAGGTCCTCATTCACGAGGCACTCGACCCCGACACGGCGCCCTGGCAAGAGGGCCGCTATCGCTTCACGCTCGGTCATGAGGTTGGCCATTGGGACCTGCACCGAGACCTGGTGGCTGGTCCAGTCGGCCAGGGAAATCTATTCGACCCGTCAGAGCCGGTCCCGATCGTGTGCCGCAGCTCAGAACGCTCACAGCCGATCGAGCGGCAAGCCGACCGATTCGCCGCCGCGTTGTTGATGCCTCGGGACCTGGTCGTCGACGTCTGGGGTGGTGTTTTTGGAGACGCGCACGCGCGCAGCATCACTGACCTCGATGATCCCCACGTCTATATGCGTGCGATGCGTGCGTTGTCCCGTGAGTTTAAGGTCTCGGTGGAGGCCATGCGGATTCGTTGCGAACAGCTCGGGCTGCTGTATCGGACGCCACCCGAGCAGCGGATGTTACGACCGGCGTCTTGACCCTTTTTTTGAGGAGATTGTTTAGTGTCCAGTACACAAGCCACTTGTTCCGCGCCGCTGCAGGACGCTCTTGGCCTTATTAATCGGAAGGTCGTTGAAGGTCTCAACCACGGATTCTTTGACCTCTCCGTCGAAATCAGGACCGAGAATCAGGACCGGCGATCGGTGACGGTCCGCTGCGGCGCCAGTCATCGCTTCGTGGTTCGTAAGGAGGACATCCCCTCGTAGTTGCTGCTTCTGGTGATCCCTGAGACGGGGACACCCTAGTACCTCTCAAATGTTCGGTCCTGCGTTATCGGTGTGATTCCGAGGCCGGAGACCTGAAGGACGACCGGCGGTGAAGGCCGGCGACAAGGTGTCCGGTGTCGAACGCTCATTCACGACTCTCCAACTTCCCCAGCCGCACGCGGCAGTTCTGGCAATCACGGACCACACGCCCCCTGAGTCAGGAAGACGCGCGCGAGATGGCGGCGAACATCGCGGGCTTCTTCCAGGTCCTGCACGCATGGTCGAGCACCTCCACGGGCGGGACCGCGGCCAGCATGGAGGTACGCGATGACCGCTGAGACGATCGCCGCAAGGCTCGATGGCCGCCGAGTGGGCGGCGGATGGATGGCTCGGTGTCCAGTCCACCACGACCGCACGCCCAGCCTGTCTCTACGAGAGGTCGATGGACGGCTGTTGGTCTGCTGTCATGCTGGATGCAGCCAAGACGACGTGATTGCTGCGCTACGCGCCCGCGGACTGTGGGCGGCGCGGCCGATTGCAGTTGATAGGCATCGGGTTCGGGCGCGCGTCACGCCCGCTGAGCTGCCGGCCGATGACGCTGCCCGGCGTCGGGCAGCCCTGAGCATCTGGGACGCAGCCCGCCCAGCTCCAGGCACACTCGTCCAGACGTATCTGTTTGCCCGGAAGCTCGACGGGTGCGTCCCAGATGCGCTGCGCTTCCATCCGAGCCTCCGTCATCCGGGTGGTCACGCCTGGCCCGCGATGGTCGCCCTGGTGACGCACGGTGTCACGGGCGCCCCGTTGGCGGTGCATCGCACATTTCTGGCTGCGGACGGCTGCAGGAAAGCTCCAGTTGCGCCTGCGAAGATGATGCTCGGCCCCTGCCGAGCGGGCGTCGTGCGGCTCGGGGTGCCGATGACGCGGCTGATGGTCGGGGAGGGGATCGAGACGTCCCTTGCGGGGATGTTCGCGACCGGAGAGCCTGTGTGGGCGGCCCTCTCGGCGTCAGGGATGACGGCGCTCGCTCTCCCCCCGACAATCCGGGACGTCATCATCCTGGCGGACGGTGACGAGGCCGGCGAGGCTGCGGCGCAGACTGCCGCCGCACGATGGAGCCGGGAGGGGCGACTGGTCCGAATTGCCAGACCCCCCCAGGGCATGGACTTCAACGACGTGCTGACCAGCGCAGGACACGTCCATTGCGGGGGTGCCCGATGAGCTGCGCCTCCTCAGACAACACACCTCAGGCGCACGTTGCGTCGCTCATTGGGAATGCCGAGACCTGGGTTGATCCACTCGATGACTTGGTCAGGCAGACCGGGTTGGACGCGGGAGCCCCCTTCACGCCGGAGGCCCTCGATCAACTCGCACAACTGCAACAGCGCGACGTCGCAACCTTCGAGAAGACGCGTGCGCGACTCAAAGACGCGGGCTGCCGCGTGGGCGCGCTCGACAGGGCGCTCGCGGCGGTAACCGGCGACTGCGGAGGCGTGGGTGCGAAGCAGGCCGACATCCTCATCGACCTCGCGCGCGCGGCCGACCTGTTCCACGCCCCAGATGGCACCGCGCTCGGCGACCTTGACGTAACTGGGCATCGTGAGACGTGGCCTCTTCGCTCGAAGGGGTTCCGACGCTGGCTGGCACGACGGTTCTTTGAGGCTACAGGTGGCGCGCCGAATGCCGAGGCCCTGCAATCAGCACTGAACGTCTTGGATGCGAAGGCCCATTTTGATGCGCCCGAGCGCCCCGTCTACGTACGCATCGGCGGCCTCGAAGGGCGTCTCTATCTGGACCTCGGGGACGAGCAGTGGCGAGCCGTCGAGATCGATGCGGCCGGGTGGCGCCTCGTGGACCGACCACCCGTGCGCTTCCGTCGGGCTGCTGGGATGCTGCCGCTGCCAATCCCCCAACAAGGAGGCTCGATTGACGCGCTTCGCTCGTTCCTGAACGTGAGGACCGACGAAGACTTCGTCCTGGTGGTCAGCTGGATACTGGCGTGTCTGCGTGACCGCGGACCCTATCCGCTGCTAGTGCTCTCCGGGGAACAGGGGTCCGCCAAGTCGACGTTCTCGGCGATGGTGCGCGCCCTGATTGACCCCAACACGGCTCCGTTGCGAGCGCTGCCCCGTGAAGACCGCGACCTGTTCATCGCGGCGACCAACGGGCACTTACTGACCTTCGATAATGTGTCCGGATTGCCGGCGTGGATGTCCGACACGCTGTGTCGGCTGGCGACCGGCGGCGGCTTCGCGGTGCGGCAGCTCTACACGGATCAGGACGAAGTGCTCTTCGATGCTACCCGCCCGATCGTCCTGAACGGCATCGAAGACATCGTGACGCGGCCGGACTTGGCCGACCGAGCCATCTTCCTGACGCTTCAGCCGATTCCGGAGGAGCGCCGGAAACCAGAAGCGGAACTCTGGGCCGCCTTTGAGGCGTGCCGGAGCCAACTCCTCGGCGTGCTCCTCGACGGCATCGTCGAGGGCCTGCGGCGCGTGTCAACGACGACGCTGCCTGGGTATCCGCGCATGGCGGACTTCGCCCGGTGGGCCGTCGCGTGCGAACGGGCGTGGTGGTCCCCTGGGACGTTCTGGGCGGCCTACGCGGGTAACCGAGAGGCGGCGGTTGAGTCGGTACTCGATGCCGACTCCGTGGCTGGTGCCGTCCGCGTGCTGATGACAGGGCGCGACGAGTGGAGTGGCACGGCGTCGGACCTGCTGGAGGCCCTCCAGGTAATCGTGGGCGAGCGCGTCGCGCGGTCGAGAACGTGGCCGGACGGCGCGAAAGCACTGAGCGGAAGAGTCCGCCGCTCCTCGACCTTCCTCCGGAAGGTAGGCATCGACACCGCGTTCTCGCGAGAAGGTCGGTCGCGGACCCGCACGATCCGCTTCACGACCGCATTGTCCGTGCAGCCAGATGCAGACGGGACGGTAGCGTCCGCATCGTCTGCACCGTCCGCAGAGCCGATTCCCGCGGCAGGCGCTGCGGACCCCGCGGTCAGTGGCCCAGAAGTAGCGTCCGCGTCTGCGTCCGTCGAAGTTCCGAGTGTTTCTCGGCCCGGGGACCGAGCGGACCGTGCGGACGCAGCCGCGCCCCGCCAATCTGCCAGGGGTGTGAGCGACGTGGATGACGTGTGCTGCGACGGCACGCCGCTCAAGCTGTCCTGCAAGCTTTGCCGGAACAGCCCCACCTACTGGTGCAACAACCGTGACCTCGAGGCCGCTGTTTCCCAAAGTGAGGCCATGCAATGAGACGAAACAGTCGACCGCTGCTCACCGGCACCTTCCGCCACCGTCGAACAGAGAGCGACTACCTTGGTGTTCTTCTGGAGGCGGTATCCCTCGAGGACTGGCGGGCCGTCGTCAACGCGACCCTGGAGGCAGCGAAAGTGGGCGACCCGGGCGCGCGCGCATGGCTCGCCCAGTATCTGGTCGGGAAGCCGGCGGCCCAGGCGCCCGCACCGCTGACGGTCTTGGTCCAGCAGCTATCGGGTCGCGACCCGCTCGTTGAGCAGCTGGCGGAGCCGCACGTCGATCGCATGAAATACCCGGCGCTTCATGCTGACGACCAGCGCATCGACGCGTTGCGAGCCCAAGTTGCGAACGAACTCCTCGCCCATGTGGACGCGCAAGCCCACGCGTCCCCGACGACCACAAGCTCATCAGAGACAACGAGTTCAGGCACGAGACGTCGCCAGGGTGAGCAAGGTTAGCTAGATGATTTCGGACAAATAGATGGGCGGTCCCGGCAGCGGCAACCGCTGGCGCTACGGCACGAAGTCCAGCACCGACGAATACAGGCGGCTTGACGTCCGGCGTTGGGCGCGTGAAGGAATGCTCAGGCCGGGCTACTGGGGTGGCTGGCAGTGGACGCGCAACGGCGAAGTGGTGGCGTCAATCCGGATGCGCGCCGAAGCGAACCGCGTCATCCTCACATACCGCCATTGCCGCGACGTCGAGGACTGGAAAGACGAAGAGTATCCCGTGCGCATCGCCCGAACGCCGTGCCACCTCGGCGGCTCGCGTCCCTGGTTCATCTGCCCTGCGCTTGGGTGCGGGCGGCGCGTGGCCATACTGTACGGGGGCGGTATCTTCGCCTGCCGGCATTGCTATCAACTCGCGTATGCCAGTACGCGCGAGGATGCTGGCGACCGTGCGACACGCGGTGCCGACCGCATCCGGGCGCGCCTGGGATGGGCGCCCGGCATCCTCAACGGCCACGGCGACAAGCCCAAATGGATGCGCTGGCGGACGTTCGACCGCCTGACTGAGGAACACGACCGGCACGCGAACGGCTCGATGTACGCTATCGCGCTCAAGTTCGGTCTGCTGAGTAGCTTTCCGTCGAAGTGACGGTCGGCCAAACCGAGGTCTGAACTAAAGAAGAGCAGCTGCCCATGAGGCGGGGGGCGTCAAATCTCTGGCGTGTCCCGGCAGAAACCGTCACCAGTGCCTGCTGCGCTCAGGGACGGAATATGCGAACCGTCTTGGCAGTTGTGCCGTATCTGCACGGGCTACGCGACACTCGGCAGGGTCTTGATCTGATCCAAGAGCGCCTTGAGCGGTGGCGCCGGTGCCAGGCACAGCGTTCGATACGTGTCCAGGAAGGGACGCCACCTGA
>VFZL01000065.1 GCA_016871175.1 Acidimicrobiia bacterium
GGCGTCACCGTCAGCGATGCGCAAATGGCCACCGTCCAGCTCAAGCGACACGAGTTTCACGGCGACTGGAACTACACGATTGCCCCCCGCTTCACACCGCCGCCGTCGCTAATCTAATCAGTTATTGCCTGACGGTCCCTTAGTCGCTCCCTGTGACCTTTCTGTCGCCGGAATCCTACCCGATCCGCTTTACGACCCGCGGGATACCTGAGAGACTCACCCCCTGCTGCGCGTTCTCGAACTGTTCTGCGGCATTGGCGGCTGCGCCGCGGCGCTCGGCGACCGCGCACGGGTGGTGGCCGCTGTCGATCAGAATCGCCTCGCGTTGCGCGCCTACTCGATGAATGCGCCGGGGCGTGTCTACCCCCTTGCGGTTGAATCCGTTCCGGACCGCCTCTGGCGCGAGTGGGATGTGGACCTGTGGTGGCTTTCCCCACCGTGCCAGCCGTTCACGACCCGCGGGCGGAGGCGAGACCTCGACGACCCGCGAGCGCGCGGCTTTGCTGTTGTGCTTGATCGGCTTGCCGTGAGCGGCCCGCACTGTCTCGCGATGGAGAACGTGCCCGGCTTCGAGGGGTCGCGTGCGCATGCGCGGCTCCGCGACGTCCTCGACCACGCAGGCTACTCTGTACGCGAGACGCTCCTCTGCCCCACATCGCTTGGCCTCCCGAACCGCCGGCTGCGTTTCTACCTCGTGGCCTCGCGTGGCCGGTTAGCGGAGTGGCCCGCGCGGACCGGCGCTCCAGTCGTGCTCGCCGATCTCCTCGACCCGTCGCCGGACCCCGCGCTCTGGTGCGATCCACAGTTGGCCACGCGTCACAACGGTGCTCTACACGTCGTGGAAGCGGACGAGGGCGATGCATGCACGGCCTGCTTCACGGCCGCCTACGGCCGGTCAACTGTCCGGAGCGGCTCGTATCTGGCGACGCCGCGCGGGCTGCGCCGCTTCTCACCGAGGGAGATCCTCCGTCTGCTCGACTTCCCCGCCAATTACCGGTTGCCGGACGACCTGACGCCACGGACGGCGTGGCCGCTGGCCGGCAACAGCGTCTCGGTCCGCGCCGTACGCTGGGTTCTATCGGCCCTTGATCAGTAGTCGAGGCTCCTCCCGCCCTCGTGCAACGTCGGGGGCAGGTCGGTCGACCAGCGGACGGCAGCTGGGTCCCACTCGGCTTGATGGCGGGGGTATACTGCCGACCCAGGAGGCAAGCATGGGTTCCAAACGACCGGCTCGACGGGAATTCCTCAGAAGCGGCGCGGCCCTGGCCGGTGGCTTCACCCTGGGAGGCACAGCACCGGCACTCGGCCAGGCGCCAGCCTCCCCGCCGATGATCAGGGGCGACAAGAATCAAATCGCCTACGGCGAGCGCTCGAAGTACGTCACGTCGGTCCGCATCCCCCACGGTGGTCGGCCCTCACCCGATGCGTTCGGGTTGGTGTTCCATGTGGCGACTCCGCTTCAGGACTCGGTGGGCGTGATCACCCCGTCGTCGCTTCACTATGTGGCGACCACGCGCGGGGCCTTCATCCCGGACATCGATCCCCGGGAGCATCGGCTGATGATCCATGGCCTGGTGGACCGGCCGCTCACCTTCACCATGGAGGATTTGAAGCGCCTCCCCTCCGTCACGCGGCTCCATTTCATCGAGTGCGCGGGGAATCGAGCGTCACGTCGGGCCAAGACCGTTCAGGAAACGCACGGAATGACGAGCTGCGCCGAATGGACCGGCGTGCTCCTCTCCGTGCTGCTCAAGGAGTGTGGCCTGAAAGGCTCCGCATCGTGGTTCGTCGCCGAAGGTGCAGAAGAGGTGAAGGGCGCGTCGAGCATGCCGATCGCCAAGGCGATGGACGACTGCATCATCGCCTATGGCATGAACGGCGAGGCCGTTCGGCCCCAGCAAGGGTTCCCGGTACGCCTGATGGTCCCCGGCTTCGAAGGCATCTTCCACACGAAGTACCTGCGGCGGATCAAAGTGGTGGACCGGTACTACATGAACTACAACGACTACGGGCATCTCGATCAGGACGCGAAGGTCGCGGCGCTCGACTATCAGATAGGGCCCAAGTCGGTCATCACGTTCCCCTCGGGAGGACAACAGCTGCCCGGCCGCGGGTTCTACGAGGTCAGCGGCTTGGCGTGGTCCGGCGGCGGTGCGATCAAGAAGGTGGAAATCTCCACCGACGCCGGCAAGCACTGGCTCAACGCCGAGCTCAAAGGGACGCCACAACGAATGGCCCATACCCGTTTCAGCTATCAGTGGAATTGGGATGGGAAGGAAACGGAGCTCCTTTCTCGGTGCACCGACGAACTCGGTCAGGTTCAGCCGACGCGTGCCCAGATCGCCAAGTACTGGAACAAGCCGTTCGATGAGACGTTCAGCGTGCCGGGGCTGGACAACAGCATCCAGCCTTGGAGGATCGGCAACGATGGGAGCGTGACCAATGGGTTGGCGTAACCTCGGGATCCTCACGTGTGCGTGGCTCGTGGGCGTGCCCGCGCTGGCTCAGTCACCCACGTACGGCGTGGGACGCACGCCGACCGCAGAAGAGATCCGGGCGTGGGACATCTCCATCGGTCCGACGGGAGAGGAGCTCCCGCCGGGACGCGGCAGCGCCAAAGAAGGCGCGCAGCTCTATCGCTCGAAGGGTTGCGCCGGATGTCACGGGCCGACAGGCATCGAGGGCAATGCTCCCATCTTGAAGAGCAAGGCCGGCAAGGATGTGGAGCTCTGGGCGCGAGGGCGAATCCTGCCGCTGCGGTCGCCCTTTGCAACAACCGTCTGGGACTATATCAATCGCGCGATGCCGCTCAATCGAGAAGGGTCGCTCACGCCGGACGAGGTCTACGCGATCACAGCTTTTCTGCTCTACATCAACGAGGTGATCCCGGAGGACATGGTCCTCGACGCCCAAAACCTGCCGAAGGTCAAGATGCCGATCGGGAACAACTATGCGAATCTGCCTGAGTGGAAGCCGAGAGCGCCCAGGTTGAAGGGCTATCCGTACTAATCCCTGCTAATCAGTGCTCTGCTCCGACCCCCGGACTCCTTTCTGTCGTCAACTCTCGGTGGTTCGGAGTAGCCTGTCCCAACGGAATCTCATTCCCACGAGGAGGCACTTATGAGAACCAGCCGGACCTTTCTGACTCTCGTCATCCCAGTGCTGATGCTCGGCGGCTCAGCGCTGGTCAGCGCGCAGGGTAATCCAGTGATCAGTTCCGCCGAGCCGTTCAAGCTCGGCACCTTCGACATTGCGGGCGACACACGGATTGGCATTGTGCTGCGCGACGCCCTGGTCGTCGAACTCGGCGCCGCGAACCGAGCACTCGAGCGCGATCCGGCATACCCGCCAATTCCCATGCCGCCAACGATGGTGGATCTCATCGGCCGCTACGAGTACGGGATGAAGACGCGTCTCTACGAGATCGTCAACTATCTGGTGCGCGCGAACCGGTTGGCCGGCACAAACCGCCCGGCCTGGGTTCACGACGTCAAGACGGTGGACATCCTGGCGCCGCTGATGCCCGGCAAGATGCTCAACGCCGCCGTCAACTTCTACACGCACGTTGGTGAAACCGGTTCCGCCGAGGAACAGAAGAAGGCCGAGGCCGAACGGCGAGCGAAGCGAGGCATCCCGTACCTGTTCCTCAAGCCCACGCGCGGCGCGGTCATCGGTGACGGTGACAACGTGGTGATCCCCTACGGACGCGACCGGGTGGATTGGGAGGTCGAGCTCGGCATCGTGATCGGCCGAGCCGCCCGGGATGTGCCGGCTGACAAAGCGGCTGATCACATCTTCGGCTACACGGTCACCGTCGACGTGTCGGACCGTGGCGGTCGGCCGCCGGATTCACGGCCCGGCTCCGACTGGCTCGTCGGCAAGGGCCACGACACCTTCGCACCCATGGGCCCGTGGATCGTCCCAAAGGAGTTCTACGGCGATCCCATGAAGCGTCTGCGGCAGACGCTGACCGTGGACGGTAAGGTCATGCAGGAAGGCGGTGCCGCGGACATGATCCACTCGATCTACGAGTTGATTGAGTACGGATCGTCCATCATCACGCTCTTCCCGGGTGACGTCTTGAACAACGGCACGTCCGGCGGAACCGGAATGGGCCAGGCCTACCGCGGCGCGGAACGCTTCCTGAAGCCAGGCGAGAAGATGGTCGCGTCGATCGATGGCATCGGGACGATCACGATGTCAGTCGTGTCCGAACCGGCGCCATCGCCCGGTACGGGCTCGCGGCTGCCGCCGGTCAGCACCTACCGCAAATAGCCGTCGATCGGGCGCCGCCGACATGTGGGGCGTGAGGCGGCGCCCTTACCGCCGCGCGCCCACTGCGGCGTGTTCAGAGGCGAGTACCACGAGGCCGTGGTCTAATCTCTCAGGACAACGTGATGACACTGATCAGATCGACGTCGGCAGCCCTTCTGGCCATCGTCCTTCTTGACACGCGACCGAGTGCGGCCCAGGGCGCGGCGGCTGCGCCCGATGAGCCCGCAGTGACAGTTCGAGGACAGACGTACACACCTAGGTCGATCCTGGCCCGCAACATGGGCAGCGACGAGGATCAGGCCACAGCGTTTCCACCCCATAAGGTGATCGGCAACGTCTATTACGTCGGGACGCGGACGCTCAGCGCCTTCCTCGTCACCACCCCGCAGGGACACATTCTGGTCAACAGCACTTATGAGAGGAATGTGCGCACGATTGAGAGGTCAGTGGCCCAACTCGGGTTCAAGTTCGCCGACATCCGCATTCTGCTCGGTACTCACGCTCACGGCGATCATCAGGAAGGCGACGCCTTGCTCAAGGAGTTGACGGGGGCGCAGGTGATGGCGATGCAGGAAGATGTGGCCGCGCTGCAGGCGATAACGCCCGGCGGCAAGGTCCATCCGATCGACCGTGTGCTTCACGACGGCGACAAGGTGACGATTGGGGGGCACAACCCTCGTCGCGCATCTGACCGCTGGCCACACACCCGGTGCCACAACGTGGACCATGGAAGCGCTGGAAGGCGGCAAGTCGTTCAATGTGGTGTTTGCGTCGAGCTACCGCGCTCCCGCAAGGGTCACGAATGAGGTCGAACGCGAATTCAACCGGACCTTCAAATCCGTACGGTCACTGCCGTGTGACGTGCCGCTCGGCGATCATCCAGCGCAGTACAACATGGCGAGCAAGTACGCCCGACTGAAGGCTGGTGTTCCCAATCCGTTCGTGGACGCTGCCCATTGCTGGGACGAGGCCGCGATTCAGGAAGCGATGCTTCGAGCGCAGATCCAGATGCAGCAGAAGGCCGCGAAACCCTAGTGGCCTGTGCGATCGCACCGTTAGTGACTGCTCGTAGACACGATGAGTGTCGATCCGATCTGTCGTTGGCCGGTAGACCGTCATCCGCCCGCCGGGCACGCGCCTGCGACGCACCTCATCGCGAGGCCTCTTGGGCGCGTGTCATGACGGGGCCCGCCGACGCTCACTCGCTGTTACGCAATCCGCACCTTGCGAGGCACCTGGGCATTGTGCTCCAGGAACGACTTCTTCGTGGCCAGTTGCTCCTCGGTCGGTTGCACGCGACCGTTGGTGTCAGTCGCGCGCGACACGATGACGTGATCGCCTGACGACGCACCATTCCAGGCATAGGTGAACAGCCGCCAGCCGTACTTGTCCTTTGTCGCGGCGTCGAGCTCTGCCAGCTGCCACGGGCCATCGTCCACTTTGACCTCGACCGACTTGATCGGCGTGCCGTCGCCCAAGACGACCCCGACCACCTTGTGCTGGCCCTCCACTTTCGTGACGCGGGCGACAAACGACTTGAGGTTCATGTGCGTGACGGCGGTCTCGACGTACTTCAGCTCACCGTCGATCATCTCGCCTTTGATGGTGCGGTACCACCACGTCTGATACTTGCCGGTGTAGGCGTCGGCCTGCACGCGAATCTGTGAAAGCCACTTGATGTTCGCCACGCCGTACCAGCCGGGCACGAGCAGCCGCAAGGGTGAACCCTGGTGACGCGTGAGGGGCTCGCCGTTCAACGCCCAGACGAGCATCGGGTCAGGAGAGAGCGCTTTCTCGCGGTTCAAGCTCCGGCCGAATGGCACGTCGATCTTGAACGTCTGCGTCCGCCACTGCACGTCCTCTTCACCCTTATCCGCACCGAAGAACACGAACTCACGCGCCTCCGGCTTGATCCCCGCGCTTTGCAGCACCTTCCTCAGCGGCACGCCAGTCCAGCGACCGTTGCCGCAGAGTCCGTTCAGCGGACCGCGATTGCCCGAGCACTCGAACCCTGCCACCAGGTCGGTGCTGCCCATGCGCTTGAGGTCATCGAGCGAAAGCGCCGTCGGCTTGTCCACGAGGCCGGAAATCTTCAGCCGGAAAGTCGCAGGGTCGATCGATGGGTGCCCGTAATGCTGCGTGGTCGCGAACTTACTGGCGGGCGTGAATGGACCATCGATCGTGCGGATGTCGAGCAGCCGCCGATCCGGAGGTGTTTCCCACCGTACGTTGGCCGGGATATCCGTGAAGGTCTCGGCCGTCTCCGCCGCTTCGAGCGGAGGCAGGACCCACTCGGGCACGCCAACGGCGCCGAGCGCGGCCAGCGCCAGGCTGGACTTGAGGACGTCGCGACGGGTCTGCTCTCGCTTTGCATCCATGGCACACCTCAACAAGATGGCGTTTCCGGGCTTCGGAATGCCGAACATCCTACCTCACAACACGAGTGGTCTGCCCAAGCCGACATGCCGCGTCGGTCGAACCGACACCACGTTCTGGGTCCGGCGCCGCATCACCCTGATCTGCCGCCCGTCACCCCCTCGGTGGAGCGCCAGCGTCGACAGAAGTCAACCCCAGCCGCCAGCCAGGACGGATGCGTGAAGCGGGAGCCGGGCTCTAGAAAGTCGCCCCGGCTCACTCGAGAAAACGCTGACGGAACTCGGGCGCCGGCACCATGCAGTGCTCGAAGCGCCCGAAGGCACGATAGCGCAAGCACGCGACGAGGTCGTACACACGATCGAGCACAGGACGCGTCACGACCCGGGCGGCGAGCGCGAGCCGCCACGGCCAGCCGAGTTGATCGGCGACGAACAACGCGGCCTCGCTCTTCGTGAGCGTGCGTCGGTCACCGCTCTGAAAATCCGCCACGACGTACATCGTCGTCAGGACGCTCGGATCGCTGCACGCCTGGGCCACCGCCTCGCGCCCGACGCGACTCTGCAGCGCTGCAAACCGGAAGAGAGCGCGGCGATCTCGCTTCAGCACGAACTGCACGAGGTGATCACAGAGTCCGCAAACGCCGTCGAAGAGGATCAGGTGACGACCCTCGATCGCCTCGGGCTCTTGCGGGCGCTGGACGACCATCACTATATTAGTGAACGTGTTCACTGAATATGTCAATCCGCGCGGAAGAGGGCGTCCACGCGGTCAGACCGCCCAAGGGTTTGCGGCACGGGATCGGCTGTACGCCATCGCCATGCGGCTGATCGCGCAACGCGGATACGAGGCGACGACGCTCCGGGACATCGCCCGGGAAGCGGACGTCAGCGTGGGGCTCCTCTACCGATATTTTCCAAGCAAACAAGCGGTGATCATCGCGCTCTACGACGAGCTGTCCACAGGCTTCGCAAGACAAGCGACACTGATGCCTCGGGGGCGCTGGCGCGATCGCTTTGTGTTTGCGTTGGAAGCCAGCCTGCACGCGCTCGCGCCCCATCGCACCGCGCTCCGCGCGCTCGTCCCCGTGCTCGTGGGCGGCCCGGAGGATGGGGTCTTCGCGGGCGGCACGGCCTTCTCGCGCGTGCGGGTGCAGCGCGTGTTCGAAGATGCGGTCGTCGCAGCGACTGACGCGCCGCAACAGCCGCTGGCCAGCGCTCTTGGTCGCTTGCTCTACCTGATGCATCTCGGCGTGCTCCTGTGGTGGCTGCTGGACAAGAGCCCCAAGCAGCGGGCGACCGCGACGCTCGTCGCACTGGCCGGGCAGCTGCTGCCGTCCGCGGCGCTCACACTGCGATTACCGCTGATTCGGCAGTTTGTCTTGCGCTTCGATGGATTGATGCACGACGCGCTGCCCAGCGGGCAGCCATCCGAGTGACGAGCCAATGTTCTCTCTCTGGCGTCCGACGGATCGCGCGATCGACCGCTTCCTGCGACAGTCCCAACACCTACCGTTGTCGTACTCCGCCGTGGGAACGGCCAGCGAGAGGGTGCGCGGGTACACGTACGACGAATCGACGACCATCATCGGCCATGGCCGCGCCGACTACGAGCGAGCGCGAACGGCCCTGAGAAGTTGGAGGCAATTCGACATCGGATGGGCGGAAGTATTCCCTCGCAATGCGGCGCCGGAGGTCGGAACCGTCGTCGCGGTCCTGATCCGACACTTCGGCTTCTGGTCCGTGAACGGCTGCCGTGTACTGTACCACGTCGGGGCTGACTCCGGAACGCAGTACGAGTTCGCGTACGGCACGCTCACCAACCACGCCGAGTCCGGCGAAGAACTGTTCGGGGTCGACCTCGATCCCGAATCCGGCAATGTGCGCTACCGCATCCGCGCGGCGTCACGGCCGAATGCGCTAGTGGCGCGGGTGGCGTTCCCGATCGCGCGTCTGCTGCAGGCTCGGTTCCGTCGATGCTCGGCCGCAGCCATGGCCCACGCGTGCGCCGACCTCAAGAACCTGTCGCCGCTTCGGTGAGCTGGTCGCCCTTCGAGGAGAGCGGCTCGACGTTCCCGCGTGGCAGGCGCACGACGAAGGCCGACCCCATGCCCCGTTCGCTTGCGACGGTGATGCGGCCGCCCATCATCTCGCACAGGCGTTTCGACAACGCCAATCCCAAGCCGGTGCCACCGTAGCGTCGTGTGTGGTAGGGATCCACCTGGACGAACACTTCGAAGATCTGGGTGAGCTGTTCAGCCGTCATCCCGATGCCCGTGTCGGCCACTTCGAGGCAAACGATCGCGTCTCTGTCGCTGATGGTGTCAATCCACGCGCGAACGTCGATCGCGCCGCGCTCGGTGAACTTGCAGGCGTTGCTCAGCAGATTGAGCAGCACCTGCCGCAGGCGTCCCTCGTCGGCGTGCATCCACAGCGTCTCTGGAACTTGTGTGCGGACCGTGTTCTGACGTGCTTGCGCCAGTGGCTGGACAAACGCGGTCGTCTCGCGAACGAGTGCCGTCAGGTCGAATGGCGACGCCACGATGTCCATCTTGCCCGCTTCGACCTTCGCCAGATCCAGCACGTCGTTCACGAGTCCGAGCAGGTGGCGGCCCGCGCGTTCGATCTTGCTCACATCGGACACCAAGCCCGGCATGGAGGATCCCATCTCTTCCTCGAGCAGCTCGGCGTAACCGATGATCGCGTTCAGCGGCGTGCGCAACTCATGGCTCATCGTGGCCAGAAACGCGCTCTTCGCGCGACTGGCGGCCTCTGCGGCCTCCTTCGCGGCGCGCAGCTCGTGACGAGCTTGCCGTAGCCGCTGATTGAGGCGAGCGATGCCGAGCGCACCAGAAGCCAGGTAGACGTTGAACGTGTAGACGCCCACCAGCTTGCCCCACAGCGTCGCGGGAACAGCGCTGAAGGACCACTGATGTTGCGACAGGATGAGCGCCAGAAATATGAGCGTCGACAGGTGCCCGAGCGCGACGACGCGTCGCACCCCCCACCGCACATGATCGGCGGCACGCAAGATCATCAAGGGAAAGAGCCAGCTGTCTGCGCCGCCCGTGCACGCCATCGCGTATGCCCACACCACGATGTCGATCTCGACCACGCGATCGGCTACGAACACGAGACGCGAGTCTCTGATCCGCCACAGCATCGCCCACGTGACCGAGCTGTAGACCAGCGCGACGCCTCAGAACCGGCCGACGACGCTCCTGCGGGTTCCGTAAATTCTGACCGTTCCTTTTCCGGAAATGCTGGCCGCTCTGAGCTGACCCCTTCGGCGCAGACACTCGCTGCACCAAGCAGCGAGGGAAGGGCTGATCGCCATGCTCACGCGGCACGCGATACAGGTCCTGCGGCAGGCAGGGCACGACCAACGGGACGTGGCAACACTCGTGGGGGTCGGCGTTAGGACGCTCCGTCGGGTCGACGGTGAGCCCGACGTCACG
>VFZL01000066.1 GCA_016871175.1 Acidimicrobiia bacterium
GCTCACGCTCGACGGGCCGTCGATGCGGACCAAGCACCGCGGACTTGACGACCCCACCTCACTTGGGGCCGCCGATCAACCGGCCAGAATTTCCGGAATCCAGCGGCCAGAGTTTCCGGAACCCACATCAGTCATATCGTCCGGATAGAGATCCTCCGGCAGAGGGCGGCGGCCCCGCGCTGGAGTGTTGACCTCCGTCGTGCCGTCGGCGAGCCGGTAAATGTCTGTCAGCGTGGGCAGCGCGTCGACCAGCGCGTCACCCGGGAAGAGCGGGGTTTGACGCAAGATCGGCAGGCCCGGAAGCGGTCTTCGCCGCGGGATGAAATTCCCATCGGCGTCGGTGTAGCCTCGCCCTTCTCCGCCCGTAGCGAAGTTGAGGAGCGTGCCCGCCTTCGATGCTGCTTCGCCGAGATGACACGTTCCACAGGATGCGGTGCCGCTGTGGGAGAGAATGCCCCCGAATTCCGGAATGATCCTTGTGGCTCGCGCAGGGTCGTGAAAGAGCTGCTTCCCAAGATACCGTTTGGCCTCCGTTGTTACGAGCTGTGGGTCAGGTCTGCCATCGGGAAGCCTCGGCTGCGGAAGGTCTACATCCCGGGCCGGGACCATCAAATTTCTGATTCCACCCACCTGTTGGTCGATGAAGCGGTGCAGCTGGGTTGGACTGTTGCCCTGGGCACCAGCGATGCCGCCGCTCGACGCAAGGAGCAGGGGCACCACGAGGGTGACACGACTGCATCGACGGGGAAGACTTCTTCTGTGCGTCATGGCTTGGCCTCCAGCATGAGTTAGCGGACTCACGTGCTGACAACTGAGTTCGATGCTGGCGACGAGACGGGGTTGCCGGCGGCGCCAGCGTGTGGCGTTGTCGGACTCGTCTCGCGTGACGGCTGGAGGCGCCGGCGCGGCAGCGGCTGGGGCGTTGGCGAATCTCGTGTGGGCGGCAGGGGTGGCGGGCGACCGACGTGTGGTGGAACGGGAGCCGCGACGGCTCGATTCGCGCGGTCGAGACGTTTCACTTCATCGAGTACGGAGCGATGGCGTGGAGTACGGAGCGATGACGTGCTCCCCCTTCCGCGTCTGGCTGCACCTCGTGGATGAATCGGCGATCGCCCGTGGCCCTCTGGGGCGTTGCGCTCGCAGTCGCAGCGGGGACTCCGGCGCGCCTCGCAGGTTCAGAAACACCAGAACCGTTGAACCCCCGAACCCGCGAACCTACTCCCGCCTACGCCTTCAGTATCCCTTGCACGTGACTCGGCTTCAGCGGCAGTCGCCGTGCGATCTTCCCGGTCGCGTCGAAGAACGCTGCTGCGACGGCGGAGATTGCGAGCGCGTTGGCGGCTTCCGAGCCACCACCGTAGGCGCCAACCTCCGGATGACTCAAGATCACGACCTTCACCTCTGGCACGTCGGCCATCGTCAGAATCGGATAGCTGCGCCAGTCACGGCTGATGACGCCGCTTTCATCGAACGCCATCTCCTCGTAGAGTGCGTGGCTCAGGCCCATGAGCGCGCCGCCTTCGATCGTCCGCTTCAACTGGAGCGGATTGACGACGATCCCGGGATCGACGGCGATGGTGTACTTGTCGACGGTGATCTTGCCCGTGCTCGGCACGACCGAGACTTGACACACACACGCCCAGTACGTCCCGGACCGTAGCATGGCCGAAACGCCCTGGCCGCTCACCGAGGCCGTCCCGGTTGCCGAGGCCTTCGGCGACGGCGAGACACGGGTCTGCCATCCGGACGCCTCCCGAACGGCTTCCAGCACGCCAATCAGCCGGGCATCGTCGGTTTGTTTGAGTCGGAACTCGATCGCGTCGAAGCCTGCTCTCGCAGCCGCTTCGCTCATGGCGAGCTCACGCGGGAAGTTCTGTTGCAGCTGTCCAGGCGTGCGCATGCTGTGATCCCGCAGTCCGACAGCGAGCGGTGATGCCTGCTGTCCCAACTGGAACGTCCCGAACCCGGTTTCGGCGACGTTTGGCACGCGTTCATAAATCCACGGGTCGGAAACCCCGTTGATCGTCGATCCGATCGGACCTTCTACGTTCGGGGCCGGCGCCGGTTGCGTCGGTAGGCCAGCGATGAGCGCGCCAACGAGCCGATCGTCTTGCATCGCCGGCATGTAGTGATCCGCCTGATACGCCGTGATCGTGCCGTTCGCGTCCCACCCGACGCTGATGTCGGCAACACCAGGCGGTGACTGCGTGGACCACTGCAGGTCGTCGGCGCGTGACCACTGCACGCGGACCGGCTTGCCCACGGACTTCGAGAGCAACACCGCTTCGTCCTCGGCACCGGCGTTCCCGCCATTCGATCTCCCGTAATGCCCCGGCCCAGCGTAGATCCGGATGACCACGTTGTCGACCGACGTGCCGAGCATCATCGCCAATTGTCCGCGGAGCGCCTGCGGATTCTGGTTGTGGGTGTGGACGTAGACTATGCCGTCCGCCCGGGCGTCGCCGACCGCGATCGTCGGACCGATGGGCGCGTGCTTCATGAACGGGACTTCATAGCTGGCGGTCAGCGTCTTGCTGGCTGATGCGAGGGCTGGCTTGACGTCGCCCCGACTCTTATCGCTCTTCGAGGGTGGGGTGGTCTTCCAATCAGCCTGCTCGCGGAGCCAGGTGTACAGCTTCTCGTGCCCCGGTAGGCCCTTCCAGTCCGTCCACTTGGTATCCGCGGCCATCTGCTGCGCGGCGCCAACGGCTTCCCACTCGCTCGGCGAGACGACGCCCACCAGATTGCCTTTCACAATGACCTGAGCATTCGGGAAGCGCGTCTTGTTCAGCGTGCCAACGCTGACGAGCGTCGAGCCAAGCGTTTTGGGGTGCACGACGCGGCCATGAAGCATGCCTGGCAGCCGCACGTCGGTAACCCATACTTCCTTGGCGCTGACCTTAGAGGGCGTCACCGCGTTCGGAAACGACTTGCCGATGACCGTGTATTCCTTCGTTGGCCGCAGCGGCGGGTCCCCCGTGACGGTCAAGCCGAACATGTTCGTCAGCTCGCCACTCACGGGGATGGTCAGCTTGAGTTGCTGGTTCTTCACGAGATCGCCGTACGACGCTCGTTTCCCGCCGCCCGAGACGATGCCGTTCTGCACGGTGAGTGCACTTTTCTCGACACCGAGCGTGGCCGCGGCCAGATCGAGCAGCGCCTGGTAGGTATAAGCGGCCGCCTTGCGCAGATTCTGGCCGCCGTACTCGAGGAACCCAGCCGAGAAACCACCGTCCGGTGTGCGGTCCGTGTCGCCCATCACGACAGAGGTGATCGACTCGTAACTGACGCGCAGCTCCTCCGCGACGATCTGTCGATACGCCGTGTGCGCCGTGGTCTGACCGAAGTCGACCTTTCCAGTGCGCATCAAGATGGTGTTATCCGCGTGAATCTCGAACCACGAGCTCGCAAGACCGGGATTCAGCGAGTTCGAGTCGCCCGCCGCGGCTTCCACGGTCGAGCCAAGCATCGAGCCCACCGGCCCGAGACGGTTCAGGCCACCGAGGCACACGAGCAACGCACCACCGCCCCGGACGAATTGCCGGCGTGTGAGCGTGGCGCCAAAGACGGTCGAGACTGTTTCGTGCCGTTCAGTGCGTGTCGCCATGGCTACTTCCTCCTCGCCATGATCGTCGACGCGCGTTGCACGGCTTCGACGATGGCCGAGTAGCTGCCGCAGCGGCAGAGATGGGGAGACGGTCCGGCCATGAACGCCTGCTTGATCTGTGCGATCGAGGGAGATGGGGTGTCGGCGAGGAGCTCCGCGGCCTTGATCATCATGCCGTTCTGGCAGAAGCCGCACTGCGGAACCTGTTCGTCGATCCATGCTTGCTGGACCGGATGGAGTGATGACTCGCCGTCGGCGGGTCCGCCTCGCTGCTTGGCCCAGAGCCCCGGCAGCCCTTCGAGCGTGGTGACGTCTTTTCCCGCCACGCGGTTCACGGGCAGGACACACGCACGCGCTTCTTTTCCATCCACGAGCACGGAGCAGGCGCCGCACTGCGACAGCCCGCAGCCGAACTGCGGCCCGCTCAGTTCGAGGTCGTTGCGCAACACGTACAGCAGCGGCGTGTCCCCTGACGCCTGCACCTCGCGCCGAGTGCCGTTGACCACAAATGCCACCCCAGCCATACGGATCTCCTTGGTAGCCTGATTCTATACTCCGGCTCGGCCGCGGCGCTGGCCCGCGCCCCATCCCGCTTGGTCGCGGGCGCCCCGTGCGGGCCGCCGGGATGCGCTCGAGGCGGCGGCGTTCCGGGCCGGCACCGCATGGCGGACTAGTGAGGCTGGTACGCGAGCACCATGGCGGTGCCGACCGCGACGACCGCGATGCCCACGAAGAACAACGGATTGATGGCCATCTTGGGTGGCGCGATGAGCATCCCGACGATGGTGCCCACGATGGGCGCGAAGGAGAAGATGAGCGGCGTGACCGCCGTCGGCGTGCCGCCGTTATAGAGGGCTAGGACGACGCCGAGCGCGCCACCGGCACCGAGCAGGCCCGCGAGCGTGGAGATCGTCATGCCCCGCATGGTGTAGGCGCCCGGCTGGGTGGTGAAGGAGAGCATACCGCCCGACACCACGATCCCCATGATGGTGTAGGCAAGGCTGATGAACAGAAACGCGCGGAAGGGGCTGCCCAACGCCACCTGCCCGATTCGGATCGTGGGAATGTACGACCCCCATGACAACGCAGCAATCACGACGAACACCAACCACATGACCAGCCTCCTCGCGCTGATGGAATGACAGCCGACACATCTTACAGGAGCGCGGCGTGTCGTACCTGCTTCGGCGTGCCGACGAGCACGGTCGCATACATCGGCGCCGCACCCAATCTGACACGGCTGATCTCCCAGGTGTAGGTCTCGTGTCCCGACACTTGCTCGATCAGCCTGCGCAACTCCGTTGGCGTGTAGACGCGGAGACACGACACCAACCCGTCCCAGAGGATGAACGCCGGCAGGACGGGCACGACGAACGTCCAGAACAGCCACGACCACCGAGGCCGTCGGAACGGAAGTGAGCACGCGAAGAGGAGGGGAGCCGTCAAGATCCCCAACATCGGAAAGATCTCTCGGCTCACGATCTCGAACACTCCAATGCTCTTGCCGTTTCGGACGGTGTCCTGCAGCACCTGGATCGCCAACGCAGGGGTCAGGTGATGAAAGCTGTTGAACAAGCAGCGAAGCCCAGGGAGATCGGATGGGACGCGCGTCGCGTCGACCGGCTCAGGATGGTATCGAATCGTGCCGCCGCTCTCATGCTCCACCTCCGCCATCGCCTGTCGATTCGGGTCCAAGTCGGTCAGCAGGACGGCAACGGGTGGTCCTCCACTTGCCGCGCTCGCATCCGCCAGCTCTTGCGCAACCACGCGAATCGGTCCGCCGTCCCCGCTGCAGAGATCCAGAATGGACAGTTCGCCACTTCGATCCAACGCGTGGCGAATGGAGGGAAGAAGCGTGTTCGCGTGGCCACTGATCTGCACCACCCATCGGAGGTAGGAGGTGCCCGCGTCCCGCCAACTGGCGGGCCACCAGGGAAGGTCTTCTAGTTCGAACAGGTGCAGCCGCACCGGGACGACACGAGCACGGTCATCGGACTGAGAAGCGTGCGAACGCGCCGTCACTCGTCACCCTTGGCGCTCGCCCACGACACGGTGCGCGCGCTGACCGGTGGGAGCGTGAGCGCCATGGCGCCTGCGACGCCGGCGAGGACCACCGCACCCCAGAGCGGCGCGCTGACGCCGGCCCATTGCTCGAGGAAAAGCGTCAGGCGCAAGCCGGTCCGCGCGGCCAGACAGCCGCCCACGAGATTCGTGACGATGCCGACGAACTCGTAGAGCAGGAAGAGGAAGGCGAGCTGCACCGGCGAGTAGCTCAGCTCGTGGAAGTGTCCAGGAGCAGCAGCCGGCGCCACGCACCGTCCGTGAGCGTGAATGCCCAGTAGGCGGTTGTCACGATGGCGTACTGGCGCAGACCGATCATGCGTGCTCGGCCAAGGCCCAGCCGACCTTGGCGGCGAGCTCCGCCGTCCGGTGGACGTCGCCGATCTCGTTGTCGTCGATCCCGATCTTTGCGGCCATTCGCTGGCTCTCGTTCACGGGGGGGCAATGGTCAGGTTGTCCCGCTGGTCACCAGCCGGTGTTCGATTGTAGCCGCCCTCGGACGCGCGAACGTTGACACGAACGTGATGAGCCCGTCCGAGGTTCGTGACACGCGCTCCGTAGCCGTGGGGCCCGGCGCCGATCGGGGTGCACGGCACCTGTCGCATGTGGTTCTGAGTCTTGAGCAGACCCTTCCGGAGCGCGGTCGCCCGATCGAATCGACCTGAATGGCCGACCATGAGCGTGGACACCTGAACTGGCTGATCAGGGTCTTACGTTTGACCCGCGGACCCTGCTAATGTCGGCTGTTGTCCGATGCTGCGCACGCGCCTGCTGTTCTTCTCATTCGGTCTGCTCATGTCCGGCGTTGCGGCCGGCCCGCATGCCTTCCAGAGCCAGGACGGGCCGATGGAGGTCGTCGACGCCACCATCGATGACGTCCGAGCCGCGCTGCAGGCGAAACGCATCACCTGTCGCGACGTCGTCAGCGCGTACCAGCGACGCATCGAGGCCTACGACAAGTCGGGCCCGGCGCTGAACGCGGTGCAGACCGTCAACCCCTCTGCGTTGCAGGAGGCCGAGCGACTCGACCGCGTGTACGGCGCGTTGGGCCCCGTTGGCCCACTGCACTGTGTGCCGCTTGTCGTCAAGGATCAGGTTGAGACTCGAGACATGCCCACGAGTTACGGGTCCGTCGTCTTCAGGGCGTTTCACTCGGGGCGCGATGCGACCGTCGTGGCACGACTCCGGGCCGCCGGCGCCATCGTGATCGCCAAGACGACGATGGGGGAGTTCGCTTCCGGGTATCTGGGCTCGGCCTTCGGTGCCGTGCGCAACGCTTACGACCCTGCCCGCATGGCAAGCGGCTCGTCGGGTGGCACAGGCAGCAGCGTCGCCGCGAGCTTTGCAACGGCCGGCATCGCGGAAGACACGGGAGGATCCACGCGAGGACCGGCCGCGGTGAACAACCTCGTCGGGCTGCGCCCCACCGTACCGCTCGTGAGCCGATTCGGCATGCTCCCCGCCCGGCCGAGCACGGACACGCTCGGCCCGATCGGCAGAACCGTCACTGACGTCGCGCTGATCCTCGACGTCATCGCCGGGTACGATCCGAGGGACCCGACGACCGCGGAGTCCGTGGGCCACGTGCCGGCGTCGTACACCGCTACACTCACCGCCGACGGTCTGCGCGGGAAGCGCATCGGCGTGTTTCGCACCCCGCTCGACCCGAAGGCCGATACGACGACCGCGGAGTATCGCGGCGTCCGCGTGGTCGTCGATCGCGCCCTCGCCGATCTTCGACGACTTGGCGCCGAGGTCGTCGATGCACCGGACGTTCCAGACATCGCCGCACGATCGGCTGCGATCTATGACGAGAACGTCTACGAGACCGAGGCGGCCACAAATGCCTACCTCGCGCAGCACGCCACGGCGCCGGTCAAGACCCTTGCAGACATCCTGCTCACCGGTCGCGTGATTCCGGCGCGGGCACGCGTCCTGGCGAACGTGCTCGGCCGCTCCACCTCCGAACCGGCTTACGCGCGGCTGATGCTCGTCCGGGAGCAGCTGCGGCGAGAGGTGTTCGCCGCGATGGCGGACGCGCGCCTCGACGCGTTCGCTTACGCGACGTTCGACTACCCACCTCCAGTGATTCCCGCCGATGCCCTCACGAGGACGACCATCGACTCGACGGGTCCCGGCAACAACCGCCGCTTGAGTCCGGCGATCGGATTTCCAGCGATCACCGTGCCGGCGGGATTCACCGCCGACGTACTGCCCGTGGGGCTAGAGCTCATGGCTCGCCCGTTTCACGAGTCGACATTGTTCGCCCTGGCGTACGCCTTCGAGCAGGGGACGCACCATCGGATGCCCCCCAAGGCTACGCCCCCGCTCGCGGCGGGCAAGGATGCCCGATGAGGACAGCCGCTCACCTGAGACCGAGTCGCTGCTGCGCGAGCCTGGCCGTATCGGGAAAGTCGGTGAAGATGCCGTCGACGCCGAGCTCGGTGAACTGCACGTGCTCTCGGATGGGATCGCCGCCGTACCCGGACGCCAGGAACGCCGCTTCGTTGCGCAGCGTCCAGACATGCACGAGCAGGCCGGCGGCGTGGGCATCTCGCACCAGAGAGGTCGGCGTGCCGAGTTTGCCTGACCGATCCGCAGGCACGATCAGCCGTTGGTTCGCGCCGATGCCCGCCGCATACGACGCGATGTCCCGCAGGCCTTCCGGCGTGACCATCTCGGTGTAACGTCGCGGACTGTCATCCGCCGGACGGCCATCGGGGCTCAGGAGCTGAATGAGGCGCACCTTCGTCATCTGGCGCAAGCGCTTGAGGTTGTTCACTTCGAACGACTGGATCAACACAGGCGCGTCGGCGGTATTCCAACCGTGCGCATGGAGCACCGCGACAATGCGCTCCTCGAGGGGCAGCCCCAGCCGCACGAAATGGGACGGGTGTTTCGTTTCGGGATAGACACCAATCGGTCGGCCCAGCTCGGCGCTCTTGGTCTTGGCCAACGCGACGACCTGCTCGAAGGTGGGAATCGAGAACTGCCCGTTGTAGGCCGGCGAGCGCGACGAGAGCCGTTCCTTGGCGCGGAGGGTTCGGATCTCCGCGATCGTGAAGTCCTCGGTGAACCACCCGGTCACTGCCTCCCCGTCTACGTTCACGGTGCGCCTGCGAGCCGGAAACTTTTCGGCGACATCGGTCGTAGACCCGATTTCGTTCTCGTGACGGGCGACGAGCACACCGTCCTTGGTGGCAACCAGATCGGGCTCGATGTAGTCGGCGCCTTGCTCGATTGCAAGGGTGTACGACTCCAGCGTGTGCTCCGGGCGATACCCGCTCGCGCCGCGGTGACCGATGATGATCGGGCGTTTCGCCGGGCTCACCGGTGCGCGAGCCACCTGCGATGTCGCAGCGGCCAGGTCCGGAGACAGTCCGTCCATGGCCCTCGAGCGAGTGAGCGCCCACAGCACACACAGCACGACAGCGGCTGTCGCCGAGCGTGCGAACGGGCAGGTTGGGGCCAAGCGCATGCCCTCAATCCTACGCCTGACAGGTCGCGCCAGCAGTCAGGTGTCGCGGCCGCCGCCAAATCGCCCACGGCCTAGGGTTGGGAAGCTGTGAAGGTCTGGCTTGCGATCGAGATGGTGCCGCCGCGCGGGACCGTGGTCGCTCGCGAAGCCGCACGCGATCAAGGACATCGGCCAACTGAGCAGGTTACATCAGCACCGATGCGGCAGGGGCGTTCGGCACTCAGAAACGACCATCCGATGGTGGCCGGCGAGTGACACCAGCCGCTTTGAGGGTCCGCGACGCCGCGTGGCCTACGATGCGACGAGCCGGCCCGCTCGCATGTCAACGACGCGCGTGGCGAGAGCGGCTGCGTCGTCGCGATCGTGCGACACAGACACCATCGTGATCCCCAGGTCCGCTCGTAGTCGTGCGAGCTCGGCGCGGAGGACTACGCGCAGTTCTGGGTCCAGTCCGCCCTGGACGTTTCTTCGCGGGCGCGCATCGCGACGGCACGTGTGTCGATGGAGAAAAACCCTGTCGCGCACGTTTTGCCTGTCGGTTCTCAAAATGTAGGGACCCCTTTCTGACGAGTTTTTCAAAACCTTTCCCCCCTCTGGAGTGAGGTTTTTCAAAGCCTTTCCCCCCTTTCGCCTGACCGCGCGATAGAGAGGTCTC
>VFZL01000067.1 GCA_016871175.1 Acidimicrobiia bacterium
ATGGTGGCGGGGCCTGTGCTAGTCTCCTGCATGGCGTAATCCTCCGTCGCCGCTGTCAACGGCGATCTGGTTAGGTCAGCAGGAGGTTACGCCATCTTCCTTTTTCCACAAGATTCGGGACACATCCGGGTGGTCCACGGCTACGCTCTGCGGTGGAGTTCCCACTATGGCAGTCCCGACCTACGACCTCATGATGCGTCCCCTGCTGGAACTCGCCACGCAGCAGGACATCACCCGACGTATCGCCCAGCAAGCGATGCGACAGCACTTCCACCTGACCGACGAAGAAATGACCCTTCGCGTTCCGAGTGGCACCAGTAGCGTCGTCGCCAACCGCGCAGGCTGGGCGATGACCTACCTGACCAAGGCGGGTCTGATTGAGAAGATTGCGCCAAAAACATACCGCGCAACACCCGCAGGGATCAGCTACCTCCCGCAGCACGCTGGAGACATCACTAACAGCGACCTGCTGCGCTTGGACAGCTTTCGTGACTTTGTGGATGCTTACACACGCAACCGAAGTGAGGCAGAAGACAAAAAGAGACAATCGCACGCAGCGATGACCACATTAACGCCGACCGAAACCATAGACGGCGCGCTTCAAACACTCCACGCAGATGTTCGGCAGCGTCTGCTGGCTGCCATCCTTGCCCAAGACCCCGAGTTCTTTGAACGGCTGGTCTTGGATGTCCTCGGACGAATGGGCTACGGCGACATCCACGGACAGGGGCGCCTCCACACGGGCAAGAGCGGTGACGAGGGGATTGACGGACGCATCAACGTTGATTCGCTCGGACTTGACCAAGTGCTGGTTCAAGCGAAGCGGTTCGCACCCGAGCAAGTCGTCCCGCGCAAGGACATTCAAGCGTTCATCGGGTCACTCGCGGGACAAGGGGTCACCAAGGGCGTGTTCATCACGACCAGTTCGTTTGCGTCGTCCGCGCAGGAGTTCGTCCAGCGCGGAAGTCAGACCAAGGTGGTGCTCATCGATGGGCACGCGCTCATTGACCTGATGATGCGCTACAAGGTCGGCGTGCGAGTCGAGCGGACGGTCGAGGTGCTGGACATCGACCAGAACTACTTCAGCAAGGAATAGGTGTGGCGCTGACCTCCCCCAGACCTCGTCCGTCCCGATCCGCGGGTGGCGTGAAAATCGCTCGCGGAAATGCGAGCCAGTTCTTCGTCGCAGGAGAACTGTGTCGGCGAGGCTGGTCAGCGGTCGTGACGCTCGGCAATACGCCCAACACCGATATCTTGGTCAGTGACCCCGAGGGCACCAAGTTTGTTCATATTCAGGTCAAGACCTTTCGTCCCAGCGACCGCAGTGTCGCGGTCGGGCGGAAAGCAGAGAGGAACTTCGGCGAACGCTTCATCTGGGTCTTGGCGGGCATTCCTGAAGCTGGCAGTACAGAACCGTTCCAATACTTCATCGTTCCGTCGCCCGTGATGGCGGAGCATGTGTCGGCTGCGCACGCGGCATGGCTCGGAGCGCTCGGCAAGAACGGGCACGTACGGCAAGACAGCGATGTACGTCAGGTGCTGCTCCCACCGAAAACGGACTCCCTCGGCTGGTCGGTTGAGAAATATCGCAACCGCTGGGACATCATTGAGCAACTCCTAACCTGAATGTCTCCTACCCAGTGTCGCTACTGTCGCTCCTCTTCCTACGGACGTGGATGCTCCTATTCCCCGCACAAAGCACACGAACACGCGGGCACCGCTGACCGCTGCGAGCTCTGCGGGTCGAGTTCTTATGGGCGCGGTTGCTCCTACTCTCCGACACGAGCGCATCGACACGGGCAAGACGGGCGGAAGTGTCGCTGTCGAAGGGGGAACAGGAGGGAGCGGGAGGGGCGGGTGGGTCCGATAAGGGGCGTTCGGTTAACCCAAATCCCCGCTAAAGCGGTATTGACAGCGTTCCCCGCCAGTGCCACGATGCCCGCCGAGCGTTTGCAATAGGAGAGACGTGCATGGCTTCGTCGAACGTATGCTCGCCAAGGACGGTACGCCTCGCGCTCGCACTCGGAGGCGGGCTTCTGCTCTTGGCGGCGAGGGCCGTGCCGCTCGTGGCGCAGACCCCGACGGAGACGCCCAAGAATCCCTACACCCCGACGCCACAGGTCATCCAGGAAGGCATGGCGGCCTTTCGCGCCAACTGCGCGTACTGCCACGGGATGGATGCGCGGGGTATGCGCGCGCCCGACCTGACGGGCGTCTTCGCGCGTGGCGCCTCGGAAGACGGCCTCTTTCGCCTCGTCCGGCGCGGGATTCCCGGCACCGAGATGCCACCGGCCAACGTGTTTCTGCAGGAGCCCGACACGTGGAAGGTGGTGATGTATCTGCGGACGCTCGCCGTGACGCCACCCACCGAGACGCCGCGCGGCAATGCGGAGAACGGTGAGAGGGTGTTCCGCGCGCGATGCGCCACCTGCCACAAGGTGAGTGGGCGCGGCGGCGTCCTCGGTCCGGATTTGTCTCGCATCGGCATCAGCCGCACGCGCGCATCGCTCGCCCGCCAAATCCGTGGTGGGAACGAGGAGATCAAGCCAGGCTACCAGCCGGTCACGATCACGACGCACGAGGGCCGGACGATCCGCGGCACACGCAAGAACGAGGACATGATGTCGGTCCAGATCATGGACACCGCCGAACGCCTGCAGGGCGTCGTCAAGTCCGACGTGCGCACGGTGAGTGCCATCGCCGACGACAAGAAGTCGCTCATGCCCGCCTACGGTGTGGATCAGCTGAATGAATCCGACCTCGACGATCTGCTCCGGTACCTGGGGACGCTCAAGTCGGCGCCCACCGCCGCTGTGACAGCGACGGGCGTTATTCCCTGACCGAACACGTCATTCCATCGAAGGTGTAGCGCATCATGCGAACCCGTCTCTTCGGCTCGATCCTCGGTGCCTCGATGTGCGTCGCGCTCGCGGGTGTCACGGTGGGCGTCGATGCCCAACAGCAGAAGCCAGCCGCGATCACGGCCGAGCAGCTGTCGGCCAGCGCGCCGAACCCCTCGCAGTGGCTGATGTTCGGCGGCGACTACGGGGCGAAGCGCCACAGTCCGCTGACACAGATCACGCCGCAAAATGTCGGTCGGCTCGTGCACCAGTGGACGTTCCAGAACGGGACGCAGAACCAGTTCGAGACGACACCGCTGGTCTACGACGGGGTGCTGTACGTGACCGGGCTGAACAACACGGCGTGGGCCATCGACGCACGAACCGGCAAGACGTTTTGGCGGTACCGCCGACAGCTGCCCGAGGATCTCCGCGTGTGCTGCGGCCCGGTGAATCGTGGCTTCGGTGTCCTGGCGCACCGCCTGTTCATGGCGACCCTCGACGCGCATCTGGTGGCGCTCGACTCGCGAACCGGCGAGATCCTCTGGGACATTGCACTCGATGACTACAAGAAGGGATACGCCTCGACCATCGCTCCGCTCGTCGTCAAGAACAAGGTCATCGTCGGTGTCGCCGGCGGCGAGTACGGGGCACCGGGGTTCATCGCCGCGTTCGATCCGGAAACGGGCAAGCGCCTTTGGAAGTTCAGTACCGTTCCCGCGCCGGGTGAGAAGGGGAGCGAGACGTGGGAGGCTGATTCCGCCGAGCGTGGCGGCGCTGGCGTCTGGGTGACCGGCACGCACGACCCCGAGCTGAACCTGGTGTACTTCGGCACGGGCAATCCGTCGCCGGATTTCCATGGCGACGATCGCGAAGGCGACAACCTGTTCAGCAATTCACTCGTCGCGCTGGACACGGACACAGGCGCCTACAAATGGCACTATCAGTTCACGCCGCACGACGTGCACGATTGGGACTCCACGCACGTGCCGATCCTCGCGGATCTTCCCATCCGCGGCCAGCAGCGGAAGGTCGTCATGGTGGCCAACCGCAACGGCTTCTTCTACACGATCGACCGGACCAACGGCGCGTTGATCGTCGCCAAGCCTTACGTGCACACCACGTGGGCAAAGGAGATCGGTGCGGACGGACGTCCGGTGCTCTTGCCCGACAACACGCCGAACGACAAGGGCACCGTGTCTTGTCCCGATCTGACAGGCGGCACGAACTTCTATCCGCCCTCGTACGACCCCACGCAGCGGTTGTTTCTCGTGAACGTGCGGGAGACCTGCGCGACCTACTTCGGCTGGAAGCAAGACTTCAAGCGCGGCGAGTGGTTCCTCGGCGGCGCCACGCAGCGGTTCGACGGACCACAGGGGACCTTCGGCGCGCTGCGAGCCATCGACCCGGCCACGGGCGATCGCAGATGGGAATTGAAGTATCCCAACCCGGGAACAGCTGGCGTCTTGACGACGGCGTCAGGCATTGCCTTCACCGGGGATGATTCCGGCCACGTGTTGGCGGTCGATGGCAAGTCGGGCAAGCTGCTCTGGAACTACCAAATGGGCGCGCCCGTTCACGGCACGTCTCCGATCACGTACATGCTGGGCAACAAGCAGTACGTCCTCGTGCCTGCGGGCAGCACGCTCGTCGCGTTTGCGCTGCCAGACCCGCCGCGCTAGTCCGTGGAACGCGTTTCGTCCGTCGTGCGAGCTCGAGTCGCTGAAGGGGGCCTTCGATGAACGGCACAGGACTGATCGTGCGTGGCATGTTCGTCGCCTTCGTCATCGCGACCATCCCCGTCACGGGACTTCGTGCGCAAGCGCCGCGAGGGGCGAAGCCGTCGATCGGCTCCGCGAGGCCAGATTTTCAGGGGAACTGGCGTTTTGCCACGCTTACGCCGCTCGAACGGTCAAAGGAAACACCCACCAAGGAGTTCCTGACGGACGAGGAAGTGGCCGCCATCGAGAAGCGCGCCGTGCAGAACCAGGACGTCGAAGCGCCGCCGCGGCCCGGCGATCCGGGCGCGTACAACCGCTTCTGGATTGAGTCGGGCATGACCGTCGTTGCCACGAAGCGGACTTCGCTGGTCATCGATCCGCCCGATGGGCGTTTGCCGCCGCTCACGCCCGAAGGGCAGAAGCGCGAGGACGCACGGCTGGAGGCGCAGAAGCGCGCGGAGCACCCGGAGAGTCTTCTCATCACCGATCGCTGCATCGTCGGGTTCAACGCGGGTCCGCCGATTATCCCTTTCGCCTACAACCAGAATTTGCAGATCGTGCAGACGGTCGACACGTTGATGGTGCAGACCGAGATGGTCCACGACGCACGCGTCATCCCGTTGGACGGTCGTCCGCGCCTGCCCGGCCACATCCGCCAATTCCGGGGTGATTCGCGCGGCCGTTGGGATGGCAAGACGCTCGTCATCGAGACGAGCAACTTCACCGACAAGGGAACCGGCACGCTCGCGCTGAGCCCCATGTTTGGACGCCGCGGCCTTGGCGATACGGGCGACGAGAACCTCCATCTCGTCGAGCGGTTGTCGCTGTTGAACGACAAGACGCTGCTGTACGAGTTCACCGTCACCGATCCGACGATCTGGACGAGGCCATGGACCGCGTCGCTCACGATGACCAAGACCGAGGAGCCGCTCTACGAGTACGCGTGTCACGAAGCGAACTACGGGATGGAGGGCCTGCTCAGAGGGGCCCGCGCGACCGAAAAGCAAGCCGCGAACGGGGGCCAGGCGCGGTAACGCAGTCCCTCTACTCCCCGGGCTTGTACGTGCGTTCCGCGTGTCCCGACAATTGTGCCGGGTAGAAGTAGACCTCGCGCAGGTTTCCCGTCGCGTAGCGTTCCGCTTGATCGTTGAAATGAGTCGAGGAAACGTCGCCGCTCAATCCGCCAGCCGTCACGGCGCGTGCGTTGACTCTGTCGCCGAACTCCACTGCGGCCCTGTTGGCAGATACGCCCCGGCGGTGTCGGCGGCGGTCACGCGCGTGACGGTGGCGGCGTCGAGCGAGCCGAGATAGATGCCGGCGGTCTCCGCCGGCCCCTGGACGTACTGCAGGAACTGCCGGCCACCCGGCAAGAACTGCGGAAACCGGTGGCCGCCCTGACCGGCGCCGAGCGTCGTCACAGGGACGACGTCGCCGCCCCCGGCGGGCACACGAGAAAGGCGCCCATTAGCACCAGCTGCGAAGAGGACGACGTTATCCGCACTCCACGTCCCGCCGCGAGCCCAGGGGGCCGGCGCCTGGCGCCGCCCCCCTGGCACGGCGGTGTTGGCCGCCTTCGCCTGCGACGGGCTACAGCTCAAAGGTCTTGCCAGCGCCAAGCCGCTCGATGAGATGCCCGTCGCCCGTGGCCAGACGCCATCCACGCAGCTGCGCGTGCGCCACAATCAGCCGATCGAATGGGTCCCGGGTCCAGCCGACCGTCGTCGCCTGCTCGAACCAGGCAACGGCCGGCGGATCGTCGAGCAGCCAGTCCTGGTTGTACACGAGGTCGTCGACGGTCGCCTTGGGCGCGAGCGTGATGCGGCCGGCTTCGACCAGCATCTGGAGTTCGAGAACGGTTGCGGGCGACACGTACCGCCGGCCATGCAGGCGCACGAGCCGCCTGCTCCGCGCATGCCGCGTGTGCGCCCAGATGACCGCGTTGGTGTCGAGCAGCGTCACGATTTCCCCGTCTTCGAGAACGTGAGCCCGTCCCGGCCCCAGTCCCAGGTCCACTGTCCGTCGGCGACGGCGGCATCGACCGCGGTGACGAGGGCTCGCCGCCGCCGCGGCGGCCTGCCTTCCGTGACCTTGGCCAGGCTGTACCGAACACCCCGCCGCTCGATAATCACCGGCTGACCAGCCTCCGCCGCATCGAGCAGGTCCGCGAACCGTTCCCGCGCAATCGAGGCCGGAACTCGTTTCGACATTTGTACACTGTACACACAACTCGGGCGATACTCAACGCGTGAGGATCGTAGGCAGCAATAGTGTTCCATGCGTCTCCCACGCACCCGCGTTGCACGAAACGGGGGTACATTACCGAGCGGCACGGGCGCCGAGGTCGGCCCCTGCATGGGGTGCGGCGAGCCCGAGCATTCGTGTGACCCGGAGTCCCACGAGCACCCCGGATGGCGACGCCCGCACCGCGCTGGGCAGCGCGTTCTGTAGATTTCGTCTACGGGGACTCCACGCCTGTGCCGCTCAGAGGGAGGCGACAGATGGACGTCCTCTCTCCGCGGTGTGCCGGGTTGGATGTGCACGCCAAGACGGTGGTGGGTGGCGTACGGATCACGGTGGGGGCGTGCCCGGCGCGTCTGCTCCAGGCACGATCGTCTTCAGCGCGTCCATCAGGAGATCGCCAGTCGCTCCCGTCGCCGACGGGTACTTCAGTGCATCGAGGATCGTGAGGACCGACTGCTCGCCGCCGAAGCCGGGAAGCCGCGCGATGAGCGCGTGGGCCCACGTTTGCGCCTCCGGCCCGCCGGACCAGCCGAGCAGCGACAACAGCGTGAGCCGCGACTGCATGGGCGTCCAGTTCGCGGTGAGACGTCCCAGCTCGGAGTCGGGCGCTAGGAACTGGGCATCGGCAGTCCGTGGGGCCATGAGCATGAGCGCGGGCAGGACCTCCACGTGGCTCGCGTCGGTGCCGATGGTCGCCGCCAGCGCGATGGTCGTCGATCCGAGGATGGCGATCTCGTCGGGATCGTTGGAAACGGCGAGACGCTCGCGCACCGTGCCGAGTATCGTCTGGGCTTGGGCCAGCGGGAGCTTCGAGGCGAGCACGACGAGCACTCGCGGTCTCACGAATCGGCGAGGCAAGCCGCCCACGTCCCAAGCGATCGGCATGCTGCCGCGCAATCGCTTGTACGTCGGGATCATCGACGTGCCCGATTTCGGCGTTCGCGATTCGCGAGGTGACTTTGAGCCGCTGATCACCAGGAGATTTTCTACAAGACCCAGGCGGTGCTGTTCAAGCAAGGCTCCGGTGATCGCTCCGCTGCTGAAACACCGACCGGACTTTCGCCGCGCGGATTCGTGCGTTGCGGGCTCTGCGATTGCGGCCTACGGGACCGTCGGGCGTAGGCCAGGCAGCGCAGGTGCCGCCCGGCGAATTCAACTCCGGAACCTGACTTTAGGTACTTTTCAAAGGCCACCGCCCTCTGCTCGTCGGCGAACTTGAACACCACGTCGACACACCAGGGCCGATGCTTGGAGGTGTGAGCGCAACGTCCAGCACTGAATAGTATCCTCTTGTACCGCCACGTGGCGCATGGTACGGTGACGTGTGTCCGTGGCCACGCTCCGGGCGAAACATGCCGCCTTGGCGCCGGTCTTCACGGAGCGGTCGCGCCGACTCTGGGCGGCGACGGAGGCGCGGG
>VFZL01000068.1 GCA_016871175.1 Acidimicrobiia bacterium
ACCGGGAGGAGCGGTTCGCGGAACTGGTCGCGTATAAGACGCAGCACGGGGACTGTCACGTTCCTCGGGGGTATCCCGAGAACCCCGCACTGGGGAGTTGGGTCATGACCCAGCGAACGGCGAAGCGTGCGGAGACGTTGTCTGAGGAACGGATTGCGCGGTTGGACGCGCTGGGGTGTGTGTGGGACCCGCGGAAGCGCACGCGCTGACCTCGTGCGGCAACGTTCGCCGCCACAAAGCGCAACGTCGATCCCGATTTGCTTTTTCGCAACCACTTGTGGGACGGCTATTTTGGCAGGCTCTAAAGGAGCAGCTGGCCCGATCAGCGCAACGAAGGTCCGGGTGTGCGCTAGGCTGCCCGCCTGAGCAGGTCGACCTGCCGCAACCACTGGTCGATCTGGTTCCAACTCACGAAATTTAGGTAACCCCAGCTGGTGATCGTAGGCAGCATTAGCGGACAACGGCGTAGGAGGCGCGTTGCGCGCCACCTCGCCCACAATCGGTGCGTGGGAAACCTTTACTATCGAGTCGAGCGGCGGCGGCGTCATCCGTCACGGTGAGCCAATCGCGTTGCGGACGAGCAGCGGTGCCTTCGTCGTCGCGGAGAACGGCGGCGACGGCAATGTCATGGCCAATGGCACCTTCCGCGCTGCCTGGGAAACATTCACCCTCCTCTATGTCACACCGCACGGTTCAGACGTCGCGGCGCCTGGCTTGCCGCTCGGCCGCGCCGCGAGTGAGAATATTCCGTGACTAGTCAAGGGCGCTCGCGGTTCGGCGGGGTCAGGATCGAACGTCTCGGCGTGCTTGCATTACTTGCCGTTCTGTCCACACAGTGCAGCAAGAACAGCTTGACGCCGGGACCGACGACGACGCCCTCCAAAGCCGCACTTTCGGTCACGTTCCAGGACAATCCCGTGCCGTTTCGCGCCACGGGATGCAACGCGACGATCCAGCAGGGTTGGTCCACACAGGCGCGAATCCAGGAAACGGGCGGGGTGGCGGTGAGGGTGACGTCGCTGACGCAAAAACTCGACGGCGCCGCCAACAGCGCCCTGACCGAATCGTTCAGCTCGAAATTCGCGGCGTGCTCAGGTTCGACTGTCGCCGAAGGCACCATTCCCGCGAACGCGAGCGTCTGCGGGACGGTCGGGATCTGCACGGCTGGAAGCTTCGGGAACTATCAGCTCACCATCAGCGGCACCGACGCGAACGGAAACGCGATCAGCGTCGACAGTCCCGTCTTGCCATTCGGCGCGCGATAGGCGGTCGGACGATGGTCATCCGGGTCATTCTGATCGCGGCCGTTCTGCTAATTGGCGGCCAGGCTCGCGCCCAAACGCTGACGATCCAGGGCGATCACTTTGCGATCGACGGCACGCCCCGATTTCTGACGTTCATCAGTTATTTCAGCGGCATGAGCGCGCCGCACGTCATACAGGATCTGCACCTGCTGCACAGGCTGGGCTTCGATGGCGTGCGCGTCTGGCCCAATCTCGATACGGGACCGCAGCTGATGAATGCCGATGGCAGCCTGCGGCCTGACAGCCTTGCGCGGCTCTTGTTCATCCTCGATCAAGCGCACCAGGAGCATCTCGTCGTCGACATCACGTTCACCCGCGAGCACATCCGTGGCATGACGGCAGCTGCTCTGCGCGCAGGGATCACCGCCACGGCGTCGGCGCTGCGCACTTATGGCAACGTGCTCTTCGACATCCAGAACGAGCGGAACGTCACGGACGGCCGTTTTCTGAGCGAAGACGATGTGGCGCGAACGCTTCACGCCGTCAAGGCTGTCGATCCGGCGCGGATCGTGACCGCGTCTGAAAGCCGTGGCGAAGACGACGGCGGGAGCCTGACCTCGGGTTTTGTCGCGCGCACCGGCCTCGACGTGACGGCATTCCACGAGCGCCGTGGACCCGATTGGTACCAGGCCAGTTTCATCGAACCGCTGGTCCGTGCGCTCAAGACGAGCGGCAGGCCTGTGTACTTGCAGGAACCAAACCGGCGCGGTTATGCGGGAGGCGCCGCCAACGATCGCGCAGAATATTTCCTTCAGGCCGTGACGAACGCCAAGCAGGCAGGCGCGGCCGCCTGGTGCTTTCACTCTGACGTCGCCTTCGATTTTCGGTCCGGATCGGAATTTCTCGAGGACCGGCTCCGCGCGTTTCCAGACGTCGAATGGGCCTTCGTCACGTCGCTCGTCCCGCGCATCGTCCTCCTGACGAGCAACGGCGTCAATGTGCTCTCGGCCAGTGGAGGCGGCGGCGGCTCGGTCGGCGCGGGGTCGACGGTCAACAGCCCCGGCACCTGGAGCGAGTTGAGAGTCATCTCCCTGTCGGGCGGCCCGCTCGTCTCCGGGGATCGGATCGCGCTCGAAACCGTCAGCGGACGGCACTATCTCCAGGCAGACGGCGGAGGCGGGTCGTCGCTCCGCGCGACAGCCCTCGCCGTGGGCGGGTGGGAAGCGTTCGTTGTCGAACGCATCGGCGACGGCGCGATCAGGAGCGGCGATGCCATCGCGTTCCGAACGCTCGACCGAGCCGCCTATATCGTCGCGGAGGGCGGGGGAGGTCGCGAGGCCTCCGCTCGCGCGTTCGCGCGCGGCGAGTGGGAAACGTTCACGATTCTCTTCGTGAACTGAAAGAGCCACCAGAGCCTATCCTTGGCCACGCGACAGCCGCGACGGCCCACACGATCCCGAGCGGGATCAGGCTCGCGTGCCCCTGTAAACCCACGAGCTGGCCGAGATTCCATGACTCACGCGGCACGCCGTCGCGCACGAGTTGGCTCATGGGGCCGGCTGGGGGCCACAGGTCCAGCACTGACTGCCAGCTGAGAGGGAAGTCGCCGTCGCGGAACATCGGCCAGAGCAACTCGGCCATGGGCCGGCGAATGTCCGACGGCGGCTGCGGCGGCGTCGTCACCGCAATAAGCGATTCGCCAACGCCCACGCACGTGAGCGCCACGATAAGAAGTCTGAGCAGCGGGCCGGCCCTGCGCCAGATGGGCGGAATGGCAAGGCAGGCAAACGGCAGCGCTGGTCCCGGTGGCGATCGGACAACGGGGAGTTGTTCTCTCCGTCGGCGCGCGGGGCGGCCATGGCCCTCTCCGTTTCGCGGCTCCGTGCGGCGGCAGCCTCGACTTCCAGACCTCAACAAGCCGGATATCGATCCAACGATTCGGATGGGCGCGCCGGCACCCGCGCGTCGTTGAAGAGACGCAGAAGGCGCAGAAGAATGCATTGACCAACCCCTCCGGCTCTGTTAGGTTGCGAGACATCTTCACAGGTCGTTTTCTGTGAACCGCAGGGACGTCGGCGGTCCCCGGCGGAGTCCCCTCTCAGCGGTAAGCGGCTCCGGCGCGGTTGGCGTCCCCTCGCGAAACGCGAGCGATGTTCCCCCAACGTCTGGAGGCAGGGATGAACCAGAGGTCTACGCGAGTGGGCTTGGTGCTCGTCACGGCGCTCTTGGCCCCAACCATCGCGCAGGCACAGAGCGCGATTACCGGCGTCGTCCGAGATGCCACCGGCGCGGTGCTTCCCGGTGTGACGGTGGAGGCCGCGAGCGATGTGCTCATCGAGAAGATGCGCAGTGCCGTGAGCGACGACCAGGGGCGCTATCAGATCATCGATCTGCGTCCCGGCGTCTACACGGTGACCTTCACGCTTTCCGGGTTCAACACCTTCAGACAGGAAGCGTTCGAGCTGCCCGGGAACTTCACGGCCACGCTGAACGCCGAGTTGCGAGTGGGCGCGGTCGAGGAGTCCGTGACCGTCACGGGCGCTGCGCCCGTCGTGGACGTGCAGAACGTGCAGCGCGCCCAGGTGCTCAATCGCGAGATCCTGGACGCGGTGCCAACGGCACGCAACTACTCGGGCCTAGCCGCGCTGATGCCCGGCGTGCGCATGAGCAATACCGACGTGGGCGGCAATCAGCAGGTGGAACAGATCTACATGACCGTCAACGGTTCGCGCCAGACCGACGTCACGCTCCAGGTGGACGGGCTGAAGATGAACAGCATCATGTCCGACGGGCAGGTGCAGGCCTATTTCAGCGACGCAGCCCAGGCGGAAATGACGTATCAGACAAGCAGCATCAGCGCCGAAGTGTCCGGCGGCGGCGTCCGGATCAACATGATTCCGCGCGACGGGGGCAACACCTTCAGCGGGTCGGCGTTTGTGGGCGGCACCGACGGGTCGTGGCAGTCGGACAATCTCACCGCCGACCTGCGCGCGCGCGGCCTCACACAAGGCACGGGTGTGTCGCACATCTCCGATGTGAACGTCGGCCTCGGTGGCCCCATCAAGCGCGACAAGCTGTGGTTCTTCGCGAGCTACCGGAAGATTCGCACGGACAGCATCGTGGCATCCGCCTTTTGGGCCGATGGCCGGCCCGATCCCACGCAGGAAGAGCAGCAGGTCCAGAACCAGATGCTGCGGCTCACGTGGCAGATCAACCAGAAGCACAAGTTGGCCGTCTTCCACGACCGGTATCCGAAATTCAAGGTGCACGAGCAAGTGGCGAATTGGATTCCCGAGTGGGAAACGGCGTCGGGCCGGCGCGACCAGAACCACGCGCTCTACTACACCGGTCAGGTGAAGTGGACGTCGACGCTCAGCAACCGGCTCTTGTTCGAGACCGGCTATTCGACCAACGTCGAGTACCTCTACATTGGTTACCAGCCAGGCATTCAGAAGGAGCGCGGCTCAGCCGACTGGTTTCGCCAGACCGGCAAAGAGGACTTGATCACGCTGCGGATGTGGGACGGCCGTCGGTCGCCTGCGAACGGCATCGACCCGAAGGCCAACAACGTCACGAGCACGCTCTCGTTCGTCACGGGCAGCCACGCGTTCAAGGCCGGCGTGCAGTGGGGCTTCGGCGACTACGTGCTCGAGTACGACATCAACGGCGACCTGGTGCAGATCTACCGCAACGGCGTGCCCGATTCGGTGCGCGTGTACAACACGCCCATTCGCGCCAACGAATACTTGAACCGCGACCTCGGCATGTTCGTGCAGGATCAGTGGACCCTCAAGCGCATGACCATCAATGCCGGCGTGCGTCTCGAGTCGTTCAACGCGCGCATCAGGGATCAGGTGTCGAACCCCGGCCGGTTCGCGCCCGAGCGGACGTTCGCCGAGCAGCCGAACTTGCCGAACTGGTTCGACGTCGCGCCTCGCCTGGGCTTCTCGTACGACGTATTCGGCAACGCGCGGACGGCCGTCAAGGCGTCGCTGGGCCGCTACATGGCCGGGCAGGCGTTGAGCTTCCCGCAGCGCTACAACCCACTCCAGCTCCAATCGGACACGCGGACCTGGCGCGACACCAACGGCGACAACATCGCGCAGGAGGCCGAGATTGGACCGAACAACAACAACGCCTTCGGGCTTCCGGTGCAGACGATTCGGCCGGACGAGGACATCCAGCGCGAGTACGACCTCGAGTACACGGCGCAGCTGCAGCACGAGGTGCGAAACGGCCTGTCGGTGAGCCTGGGCTACTTCCGTCGTACCCGGCACGACCAGCGCCTCACCGACTACACCGAGATCTCCGACTCCGACTACACCGTGGTCAACGTGGTGAGCCCGCTGGATGGCACTGTCATCCCGGTCTACAACCTGAACCCCTCGAAGCGCGGCTCGGTGCTTCGCCTCGACACGAACACTCCCAACCAGGACCGGCGCAGACGCACCTACAACGGGGTCCAGCTCGGATTCAACGCCCGTTTGGGCGGCGCGCAATTCTTCGGTGGGTGGACGCTCGACCGCATCGTGAGCGTGCAGTGCGATTCGATCGAGAACCCCGGCGTCACGAGCCCGACACCGTTCACCAACTACCACTTCTGCGACCAGAGCCAGCTCGACATGCCCTTCCTGCACGAAGTGAAGTTCGCGGGCTCGTACACGCTGCCTTGGTGGGGCATTCAGGCCAACGTGGCGTTCCAGAGCTACAACGGGGCGCCGCTCTTCACGCGCTGGAACATCGCGCCCACGACGCGGTACGCGGCCGGCTGCCCGGGACCGTGCCGCCCGGGCGAGCTGGTGATTCCGAACCAGACGCTCCCGAGCTACGTGCTCGATCTCGTCGCCCCCGGCCAGTACTTCTACGACCGGTTGAACCAGCTCGACTTCGGCGTGCGCAAGATCGTGCGGATCGGGCGCTACCAGGTGTCGGGCCAGTTCGACCTCTTCAACGCCACGAACTCGTCGTACGTGAAGAATCAGAACATCACGTGGGGCTCTGGCCTCGGGCGACCGCTCGAGATCTTGAACCCGCGCACGCTGCGGCTGGCAGCACAGTTCCGGTTCTGACGCGACCAGTCACACGCCGCCCTGCCGGTCGCGCTCTCGCGCGGCTTGACTCTCCCAAGACACGGCGGCCCGAGCTCTTCGGGCCCCGTGTCCCTCATGGGCCAGGTTGCGATGCCGTCGTCGCGACGTCGCTGGTCTGGCACCGTCTAGGACTCGTTCCCTTGCGGTCTCACGCATTTTGACGCCGCCGGGGATAGCCCTGCGGCGTAATCCGCTCGTGCCGGCAATCGCGATGGAGGGGCCGCCCATGGCCGCCCGACACGTTCGCTTCGGTCCGCTCGGCAAGACCCAGCGGTCGCCCTGGTCCATTCACGAGCTGCGACTGCTCACGCCCGCCGAGTCATCACGTCGCGCAAACACGACCCACGGATCGTAGGCAGCATTAGCGGGGGTGTGGGTTAACCGAACGCCCCTTATCGGACCCACCCGCCCCTCCCGTTCCCTCCTGTTCCCCCTTCGACAGGTGCCTGCTCGCGCCGTCCACGACGCGTTTCGCCGAATGCAGCGACGAGTAGCAACAGCCGGAAGCCGGCCACTGAGTGAACGGCGAACCGCCCTCTCCGCGTTCATGTGTCAACACCCACCAGGGACGTGTCGGGAGAGCCTGGTTTCGTGGAACCGGGCATTCCCTCGCTGGAAGTACACCGACGTTCGTCGGTTCGTGCGGGATACCAAGGCCGCTCAACGACACATCCAGGCCAGTGCGTTTCGACTCGATCTCGCGTGACACACGCGTTGCAGAACAAATCAACAACCAGCGTCGGTTGCTCAACATTCAGTTAGCGCAATTGGAAGCGTCATTCAGTGATCCGAACAACACAATGCCTATTGCTGGTATAGATAGCCTGTCGAATTCCGCCGGTTGGTGTGCGGGATTGCGGGGTGTGGTAATGGATTCTTTTCCAGTCGGGCGTGGATCGCAGTTGACACCTGAACAGCGACGGGAGATCCAGTGCTGCGCCCTGCTCGATGGACTCAGCGCCAGTGAGATTGCCCGGCGCACAGGCCGCGATCGCGGGACGATTGCCAACGTGCTGAAGGCCGAGGACTCACGCGCCTTGCGGCAACAGCTCGAGACAGAGGCCCAGGAGGCCGCCATCAAGGTGCTCCGCGGCTACAGCCAGCGGGCGGCCAGGGCGTGGGGCATCGCAATCGACGCCGCTGCTGACAAGGGCGATCACCGGCCGGCCAAGGATCTGCTGTTACACACCGGCGCCATCGAGCCTGTTGGGGACGAGGGTGGCACCACGCGTGTCGCGATCTTCGTCGGATCGCCGGAGCGCCCGCTCGACGGGCAGCCGCCGATGATCATCG
>VFZL01000069.1 GCA_016871175.1 Acidimicrobiia bacterium
GCCTCCCGGAGAATCGTGACCATCTGCTCTTCGGTGAATCGGGCTTCTTCATGGCTCCCTCCGTGGCCCGAGGGCGCCATTCTCTCAAGCTTCAGCTGGTCCGCACATCGCCAGGCAGGTCAGAGCGGCTCGCTCGCAAGGCTGACGAGCTCGAGGAACTGGGCCACCCGCCGCTCAACGGCAGGTCCAAGGTCTTCGTGGGTGGTGGCCGGCTTCTGCGATCGGCGAATGGCCTCGCGGGTCACCTGCGCGACGTAGTCGAGCAGCAGGTGCGGCGATTCGGGTCGCATGCGCTCGAAGACCTGCCCCAGCGTGGCGCCTCCGCTCGATTGCTCGGACACAGCCGCGTTGAGGAGGTGCACCTCACGATCGGGCCTCAGCTGGCGGCTCGCCGCCACGGTCAGAGGAACGCCAAGCACGCCGAGGAGCACCGTCCCTTCGATCGCGTCCACGGCGCACACGTCCTCGCGGCGCAGCAGCGCTTGCATGACTTCGAGGAAGGTCTGCTCGCCGGCCGAGCCGCGCGTTTGAAACAGGGCGCTGTCGCCGTACAACGCGGCGTTCAGACGGCCGAGTGTCGCCCGGCGGCCCCGATCGCGAGCAGTCGCGCGGGCCTCGCGCTCTCGTTCGAGAAACGAGGCCTGCTCGCGCGATACCGGGGCCGTCGCGAGCGTCTCAGCGAGCACCTGATCGTCACGCTCGGTCTGCTCCTCGGCCTCGCGGCAGTGCGCCAGGGCGAGTTGCGCCCATTCTCGTGGCACGACGGCCGCGTCGTCGGTCGACGGGAACGCCACCCCTGGACTCGGGCTGCCGGCTGCCAAGCCAATCGCCAGCAGACCCAGTGCGCCAATGCGGTGGGGGATTGGCAGCCGCATGAGACACCCCTAGCTTCGATCGGTCGAAGGCCGAAGCAAGGAGAGTGCCTGCGGTGCACACGCCGATGTCCCCAACCGAATAGCCGCTGCGCCCCGAAAGGCGCTGTCATTGCCGGGATCCCGCAAGCGCGATTGCCCGTCACTGAAGCGTTCTAAGGCACGCGGATCGCAACCGCCGCATGGTGTTCGGCTGCAACCACTGTTGCAGCCTCCGCCGGCCTCATGCCGAGACGCGAAGGATCGCGTTACTTGAGTCTCAGCGTCATGGCGTGGACGTCGGCGCGCTCGACTCCGCCAGCATCGATGTTCGATACCGGGGCGACCGCCTCGAACACGCCATCCCGGCCTCCGCCCGTGATCTTCAGAATCGCAACACCGGGCGTGCTGCCGGTGCTCACGTGCGGGTCGGCCGTGAGAGGGTTCGGGCCGCGCAGCGAGAGGAATGCGTGGCTGCCGTTCGGCGATACCGCCACCAGGTCAGGAGTGGGATCAGACGAAACCTCGCCTGCGAGCGGGATGACGTTCGCGATCTGATCCGTCCTGGTGTCGATCGACCAGATGCGATTGCGACCCCGGTCGGCTACCCGAAGGTACCGGCCGTGTTTCGTGATTGCCGCTCCATGCGCATCGGCCTCGGGATCAGGGTCACTGAAGATCAGTGTTGGGGTTGGCGTGTTCGCGGGGGTCGAGCTCGAGTAGCCCTCGGTCGGGAACATGTAGAGATCAGCCTGACCCAGGTTGGTCGGCGTCCCGCCGCCCGAATCGATGTACATCTTGCCCGGCACCTCCGCACCCAGGCAGCCGTTCCCATGCACGGTCGACTGATCGTACTCGCCCACGATCCGCATGGGTGTCGTGCGGCCGTCGACGACGAAGAGGCCGCCGCCACGAATAGTGACGAAGGTGTAGCGGCTCGTCGACTCGATGATGGGGCAGATGGGCGTGTTGTCGGGCCTGAGCGTGGGCGATTGACACGGCTGGCCACTCGGAGTCGTGCACGTGACGAGGTTCAGGGTCGCGGCGGTCTCGTGGACGAACGTATTCGTCGCGTAGTCGGTGCGAATGCGCTCCACGAGCTTCCCATTCTGATTCGCGACGATGACATACGTGCCATCTGGTGACGGGATCGACATGTGCGCTTGCCTGGCTCCGCCGGCGCCGGGGGACGTGCGGAAGCAGGCGACCGGACGCCGGGAAGCCCCCTCCATGAAGAGCACGTGTCCGGTGGCGACAAATGAGATGACCGCGTGCGTTTGCGCGGCGTTCATCGCAATCATGTGCGGACGGACCGGATTGGCGCCGGTGTCCCTCAGACAGAGCGCCGAGGCCGCGCCGCCGAGATCAATCCGTTCCGCGAAGGCGGTTGCTGCTTTGTTGTTCTTCTCGAGGTCGTGCCCGTTACAGATGTAGAGCGTGCCGCCGTAGGTCGTGTTGGGCGAGTTCGACTGGTCGATCGCCCAGACCTCGTACTGGTCATGCCCCCGTGCAGGTGCGGCACTCGCCAGTGCGCACGCTACCAGCGCGAACCCCGTCAACCCTCTCCGCATGTAAGCCTCCTTGATCGACGCGAACATGGTCGCTCTTGGCGCTGAAGACTGCAAAAGGTTGATCGAAAGCGGCGTCGGTCTATGACCATGTCGCTGTTGCGGGCCGCTTCAACGGTGTGGTACCCGAGTACGGGGAGGCAGCGCACTGCTGCCACCCTCGCATCTACAAGCGCGTGAACCGTCGAACCCTTGAACTCGACGTCAGTTCAGGCTCGCGACGCGGCGTTTGAGGGTCCGAACGTGCTCCCAGATCTGCGCGTACTCCTCTTTGTCTGCAGCTCCAGTCGGCGGCGCCAGATCCAAGTACGCCTGCAGATCGCGCAACGCTTGGTAGAAGTCGTTCATGTGGTAGGCGAGGAGTCCGCGGTCGCGGAGCTCGCCGATAGCCGACGGATTCACCGCGAGCAGGAGCTCGGTGACGTCGCGTGCCTGCGGGAACGAGAACATCTTCACATAGGTTCGCTTCAAGTTCAGCAGCATGCGGACCAGGATCTGCGACTTGGTGGCCTGAGCGAAGTGGCGGACGTTGTGCGAATCGTCCTCGCCGACGTGCCGCTCGAGCAGCTCGCGGCAGGCGTCCTCGGAGAGGAGCGCGCCGCCGTGAAACGCATCGATGATGAGGTCCCCGCCATCGTCCAGCGTGCGTCGTGGGGCCGGGCATCGAACGAGGAAATGGCCTGGGAAGTTGATACCCTCCATACGCAGACCGGCACGGCGCCCGACCTCCATGTAGACCAAGGCGAGCGAGATCGGAATACCGGTTCGGCGATCGAGCACCTCGTTCAGGTAGCTGTTCCGGGGATCCTCGTACTGCCTCTGGTTGCCGACGAATCGCTCTTCGAGGAAGAGGTAATCGCTGAGCGCAGTGACCCGCGCGAGAGTCAGCGGATCCACGAACTGTGGCGCATCGAGCGGAAGACGAGAAGCTGAAGCGACCCGCCGAGCCGCTTCATCGCCGAGCCGATCGAGCCGGTCGATGTAAGGACCGGCATCCAGGTTGGGATACTCGATGCGCGCGATCATCAGCGCCGCGACCGCCAAATCCGGGTCGGGGCTCAGCGCCAGGCTGGCGAAGCTGCGGATGAATTGCTCCCCCAGCATGTTCCCAGGATAGCCCAAAAAACGAGAACGGCGGGGCTGAGCCCCGCCGTTTGTGTGAAGAAGTGTCGCGAATCGCGCCGCGACTCGGTCGTTGGGATTCGGGGCAGAGCCCCGACTAACCTCAAAACCTCACGCCGAACGTCAGGCGCACCTGTCGTGGCGATGTCCACGCGTTGCGATTCACGGCCTTGCCGAAGTTCGGGCCCTTCTCCCAATTCACCCCCTCCGTCGGCTTCGTCGTGAAGGGATCGAAAGCCGTTAAGGTCGCGCCGCCCGGCACGACCGAGGTCCGGACCACTTGATCGATGTTGAAGAGATCGACCGCCCCGCCGTTCTGGAACACGGTGCCGCCGCAGCCGCAGAGTTGAGCGTTGTCGAACAGGTTCAACACCTGCGTCTGGAAGAAGATGTCCAGCGTCCGCCCCCCAGTCCGAATGCCGTACTTGTAGGTCGCGGCCAGGTCGAAGCGCTTCTGTCCTTCCGTGCGGAACGCGTCTCGCGCCGTGAAGAAGTACGCGGTCGCATTGCCGGACGGCGGCGTCACGTACCCTGGGTTCGTCACGAACGGCCGGGGGTCGACGCCCGACGCCGCAAAGGCACCGTAGGGCAGGCCGCTCTCGAGCCACTGCACGCCGCTCACCGACAGACCCGAGACGCGCGGGACCGCATAGCTGACCCAGAAGCGGGCACGATGCCGTTGATCGGCCGACAGATCGCCTTCAGGGGAGTTCCATGACGCCTGCTTGTACTCCGGATATTGAAACAGGGTGGCGGCCGTTGGCCCGGCGTTCCGGCTCTCGCCGTCGTTGTTGCCCCAGAGACGCGACAGCGTGTAGGTCGCTCCAGCGTCCCCACTCTTGAATCGATAAGTGCCCTGAAAGGTCGCACCCGAGTAGCGGCGCGTCAGGTCGCTAGAGTTCTCGAACCGCGTCACGTCGAACTGCTGGCCCAGCGCGTTCGCCACCCTGCCGGTGGTGGTGTCGGTTCGTTGGATGTAGAACTGGCTCCAGTTTCGGTACACGTAGTCCACGCGCAACGAGCCGCGGCTGAACTGGCGGCTCAGGCCGGTCGAGTATTCCATGACGCGGGGTGACTTCAGGTCGTCGCCGATCTTGGTCGAGACACCGGGTAAGCTCGGCGGCTGCGCGTACGGCAGCGTCGCTCGGCTATTGGCGTTGTACCAGTCGAACACGCGCGTGATCGCCGTCCGGGTATCCACGAGATCCGCTGCGTTCGGATCCGCGTTGATGCTCGGCCCGAGATAGGCGAAGAGGAACGCTTGGGAGTTGCCCGCCGTCGACGAGGCGTCGGCGATGCCGCTGTTCACCGCATCAACGAATTTCGCGACGTTCGCGCTCACGGACCACTTCTGGCTGCCGGTCGGATCGAAAACCATCCCGAGGCGTGGGCTGATCGCGTCCGAGGTCACGACGAGCTTGCCTTCCTGGTCGCGACCGTGATTCTTGTCGTACCGGACCCCGAGGTTCGCCGTCAGTCGGCCGTTCACGCGCCAGCTGTCGTTGTAGAACAGCGCGTGCGTCCGAAAGTTGTTGCCGTTGCTCAACACTGGAATCGGATTCCACTGGATGAGCGTCGTACCGTTACCCAGGAACTGCGGGTAGATGACCGTCGCCTCTCCAGAACCGCGCAGAATGGACGTGGTGCCCAGGATGCGGTAGTCACTGCCCGACTGATAGTTGTTGGCGCTTCGCATGTCGTTGAAGTTGTCGTACCCGAACGTCATGTTGTGGGTGCCGACACGAGGGCGTGACAGGAAGTACGACGCCTTCAGGTTCACGTTCTCGTTGTCCCGCTGCTCGGGCGAGCAGACACCGCAGAACGTATCGGACCAGTACCGCGTGTTACCGCGCGCGCGATCGACGAGGAGCGTACCGTCGATCAGATCGCGGCTCCGCGCGCCGATGCCGATGCCTGACGAATTCCGTCTGGACCAGGGGGCCTCCAAGAAGAGCGTCGAAGAGACCACACCGGTGTAGTTGAGGGAATAGAGGTCCTGCGGTTGCTCCCGGGTGCCGAGGCTATTGGTATCCATCGACAACGCGGGGTTGAACGTGTAGCCCTCCTGGTTGTCGACGATGCCGATGAACGTGCCCTGGAGGCGTTGGTTCGACTCCGGAGAGTACGTGGCCTTGCCCTCGTACCGCCGATTCGGCCGCTTGAAGTCGTACGGAATGTTGGTGACCGCGAGCGTCCGGCGCTCTGCTTGCGTCTGAATCCGGCCGGCAGTGAAGAACCACAGCTTGTCGAGCACCACCGGTCCGCCGAACGTGTACTCGTGCATCGGGACCATGTCGTTCAATCGGGTCTCCCGGCCGTTGGCCGCGATGGTCGACTTCTCGAACGGCGTATGCGTCCGCCACATATCGTTGTTCAGGCTGGTGCGATACGAACCGGAGAACTGGTTGCCGCCCGACTTCGTGACCACGTTGACGACGCCGCCGGAGAACCGGCCGAACTCCGCCGAGATGCCGCCCGTCGCGACGGTCGTTTCCTGAATGGCGTCCTCGATGAACAGCGCGTTCGGCTGACCGCGCAGGTTCTCATTGATCGTGACGCCGTTCAGCAGGAACAGGTTCTGAAACGACATCGAGCCGGCGATCGAGATCCCGCCCGCCGCTCCCGTCGTGTGGACCGATGGCGCGAGGGTCAATGCCGCCGTGATGTCGCGGTTGTTCGGGAGCGACGAAATGAGGTCCTGCTTCAGGTTGAGAGCGACTTGCGCGGTCCTCGTCAGCACTTCTGCCGGCTGCTGCGCGGTGACCGTCACGGTCTCCTTCACGCTGTCGAGACCGAGCGTCACGTCGAGTGGCACGTAGTGGGTGGTCGCCACCGGCACGGTCCGTGTCATCCGTTCGAATCCTTGCAGCTCGAAGGTGACCATATAGCTGCGGGAGGGCAGCAGCGGGAAGACGTAGTCACCCAGCTCCGACGTCACGACGGTCCGAACGCCTGTAGATTCGGCGATTCGACAGACACCGCCACACCAGGCAGCGCGCCGCCTTGGGCATCGCGCACCCGGCCGCCAATCGATCCTGTCGTGCTCTGTGCTCGCAGCCCGCCGGTCATCGTGAACAGCACGACAACCGTGGCTAGTGCAAGCTTGGGAAAGTGCATTCGATCAGATCCTCCAAGCCTGGTTATCGGCCTAATCCCCGCAAATTACAGCACACAAGTACCTTACGCTCGTCCCAGCAAAATCGCGTGGCCAAGACTGCACAGGACGACGCAGCGGCCGCCTGGCACCGTATTCGATTCAGACAGCGCGGACCAGTTTCTCGAGCTGCGACCAGCTCAGGTCGTTCAGATTCGATACAGTGAGATCCGCGTGTAACGTGTGGGCCGGGTAGGTGTGAGTAACGGCCACCGTGCGAAGACCAGCCGCGCGGGCCGACTCGAGCCCCCAGTGAGAATCCTCGATGGCGACGTAGGCGGCGGGGGCCGGCCACCCCGTGCACGCGGCGAGCCGTTCGACGGCCTTGAGATACGGTGCGGGCGAGGGCTTGCTCTCGTCAGCATCCTCCGCGCCGACGACCGTGACGAAGTACGGGGCGAGGTGCTCCTTCTCGAGGATGCGCAGAATCTCCCGTCGGAGCGCCCCAGACGCGATGGCCAACGGACCCTCAGCGGCCAGGCGGTGGATGGTGTCCGCGGCGCCGGGGAAGAGCACTGACTGTGTCGCCTCGAGCCGCTCGAGTTGCATGGCCTTCTGTACGACCAGCGCGGCGACGAAGTCCTTCGTCCAGTTCAAGTCACGGTCGGTGGAAATCGCCGCGAAGGCACCCGTATCATCGAACCCGAGGTAGCGCGTGTAGTAGTCGGCTTCTGAAAGCATCACGCCGACGTTGGAGAGCACGTGTTGGAATCCCTGAAAGTGGAGCGGCTCACTGTTGGCGATGACGCCGTCGAAGTCGAAGACGATGCCGCGCAGGCTCA
>VFZL01000070.1 GCA_016871175.1 Acidimicrobiia bacterium
GCTGACGGCGTGCGGCTTCTCGAACTCGCACGAAGCGCCCGCAGCCTGTTTGAACGCCAGCGACCGAGCGAAAAGCGGCGGCTGCTCGATTTCCTGGTATCGAACTGCACGTGGCGGGAGGGAAAGCTCGCGGCGGAATTCCGCCAACCCTTTGATCTGCTTGCCAATACGGTAACGGACAACGCCTCGGAAAAGGCCGCCGGGATGCCCGAATGGTCGAAAAAGAAGAAATGGCTGGGAGGCAGGGATTCGAACCCCGATACCGTGGTCCAGAGCCACGTGTCCTACCGTTGGACGACCTCCCAGTATCAGCGCGAAGAGCCGGGCGGCTGGGAAAACTCGATTATAGCCTCAACCGCGCGCAAGCCTGAACAGACGCTCCCCCACTGCCGCGTCCATACCAGAACTCGGTGATCGAAACGACGCAGCTCGAAGGACGGTAGACCCGAAAGGCGTGCTGCTACGTCGCGCCTCCGCCAGCGCCCGGACGCTCGCCCTTGTGGACCGTCGGAGTCACACTCCTCTCCGGAGGATCGCTCCCACGCTCCCGTTTGCGACGATGGCTGGCGATGCCGACTCGGCGCCCCGCCTCTCGGGCTTCGTCGCTGGTCCACTCGTGCGCCGTCCCCTTTTGATGAGCCGCTTTGCCACCCTTGCTGGCAATCTCGCGCTGCTTGCTGCGATCCATCGACGCGAACCCGCGATCCTCTTTGGCCACCTTGCCCCTCCCTCTCGCCATAGGCGTCCCTCTTCAACGGCGTGCAACCGCGGTGCCGAGCCTTGCAGCCCACCCACGTTTTGCAAGGACGGACACAACGATTCACGCAACCACTACTTACATGACGCCGTATCAGACTGATTGGACTCCGTGAAGGACGGAGTGCCTCATGAGGGGTGCGATTGCGGTGGTGCGGAGGAGCTTTCCATCAACGCGACAGCCGACGAGATGCGGGCGAGGACCCTGTGGCGACCCAGCAACACCGCGACCTCGAACAAGCCGGGACTTGCGGTACGACCCGTCAGCGCGACCCGCAGAGCGTGTATGAGTGTCGCCGCGTTCACGCCGCGCGACTCAGCCATCGCACGCACCGCCGCCTCGGTGGTCCGGACGTCGAACGGGTCGAGATCATCGAGCGCAGCTTGGACGGCTAGAAGATGGTCGCGCGCGCCTTCGGCACGGAGATGCTGGTCGACCGCAGTGGGATCGTACACAAGCTCGTCCGCAAAGAAGTACTGGCCGAGCTGGACGAAATCGGTCAGCTTCTTGGCCCGCGGCTTCAGAAGCTGAAGCACCGCGTGGAACCAGTCGCGCCGATCCGCGGCGTAGCTCGACCGCCACAATCCGGCGGACGCGAGCGACGGCTGGACGCGCCGCGAGAGCTCATCCGGCGCCAACATCCAGAGGTACTGCTGATTGAACCAGTCGAGCTTCTCGACACTGAAGACGGCGTTCCCGCCGCTGATCCTTTCGAGCGCGAACCGCGCGATGAGGTCGGATCGCGTAAACAGCTCCTGGTCTCCGCTTCCCGGCGACCACCCGAGCAACGCGAGGAAATTGACCATCGCCTCGGGCAGGTAGCCTTGCCGCGCATACTCGATCACCGAAGTCGCGCCGTGGCGTTTGCTCAGCCGTTTCTTGTCGGGGCCCATGATGAGGGGTACGTGCGCGAAGCGCGGGACCGGCGCCCCGAGCGCGTCGTACAACAGAAGCTGCTTGGGCGTATTCGAGACGTGATCGTCGCCTCGAACGACGTGCGTGATCCCCATCTCCACGTCATCGCAGACGACGGAGAGGTGATACGTCGGATGCCCGTCGGAGCGAAGAATGACGAAGTCCTCGATGTGCGAACCGTCGAACTCGATGCGTCCATGCACCGCATCGTCAAAGCCGATGCGTCGCTCCGGGGCGCGAACGCGGACGGCGCGTGCTTGATGCGCGCGCTCCTTCGCGGCTATGTCCGCGGCGGCGAGCGCGAGGCAGGTGCGGTCGTATCGCCATGCGACGCCCGTACGCTCGGCGGCTTCGCGCTTCGTCTTGATCGCGTCAGGCGAACAGTAGCAGTAGTACGCGTGCCCTTCGGCGACCAGCCGTTCGGCCGTCGTCCGATATCGGTCCAGTCGCTGCGATTGGAAATAGGGCGCGTACGGTCCGCCGACGTGAGGGCCTTCGTCCCAGTCGAGCCCGAGCCAGCGGAGTCCGTCGAGAATGCCCTCGACCATGTCGGTCGACGAACGATCCGCGTCGGTGTCCTCGATCCGCAGGACGAACACGCCGCCGTGCCGTCGCGCAAGCAGCCAGTTGAAGAGCGCGGTACGGGCACCCCCGACGTGCAAATACCCCGTCGGTGAGGGGGCGAATCGAACGCGAATCATCCGGCTATCTTACAGAATCGGCAGAAGGCGTCTCGGACGCGGCGTCGGACACGGGGCTTGCGGCGGACTCCCACACGACACCAGCCAGGTCCGGCATTCCATCACGCGTGACGGAGCGCCAGCGGTACAGACCCGGCGACAGCATGATCGCGGAGCCGTCGGCCACCAGCGCGCGATTGCCACGGCCGGCGTCGCGGCGAGAGAGACCGGTGACGCGCGCCAGCTCTCCAGGGATCGTCAGGCCGGCACCCCGCAGGAACGCGCGCGCGATCTCGCGCAGCGCAGCATCGCGACCGATCCGCGGTTTCAATGCGTCGGGGAAACGACCTGCGGCGAGCGTCCAGGTGTAGGTGAACGCGGGCTCATAGAACACAGCGCTTGGAACAACGATCATGGCCGCCTGGAGTTCGTCCATGGCACGCGTGAATGTCGCGCGATCACGGACGCCGGAGTCCGCGCGCAGCTCCTTGGTGGTGAGCTCCCACTCGCGCCGCAAGGCACGCAGAACCTGTCGGGCGTGGCGACTCAAACGTCGCGACTCATCACGCCGATGCAGTCCCCACACGGCGCGGAAGTGCGGCACCAACCGAGGCGCGATGAACGTGGCGCGCCCGCGCGCCAGCTTCGCGTAATAGACCTTCCCACGAAGCAACAGCTCGTCTTTCAGGCGCCACGTCAATGAGGTTTCCGTATCCGTTTGGACGTGCCGCGGAAGGACGGCGTCGCGTCGGCCACACACCGCGATGTAGAGGGAGGGACTTGGACGCCGCGAATCGGTGAGACAGGCCACAAAGCCCATCTGCTCGATGAAGCGCTCCGCCTCGAAGGCGGTTTCGATCTGGCGGGTCGGCTCACGCCGCCAGTGGAAGTCGCGGTGTTCCTCGATGTCGGGCGGCAGGGAAGTTCGCGCCTTCATGGGCGCGATCTTACACGCGTCTCGAGCTGAGGCGGCTCGCTGGTGGCCCCGGGCAGATCTCGCATCCGACGCCCTTCATCGGCCCGTCGTCACCAGATCCGAATCGTGTGCCCGTGGAGCGCCGGGGCCTCCGCCGCGGACCGGATCTCAGGGTCGACGGTCGAGGGCTGTCGCCAGTGAGGACGCGGCGCCGTCGATCGTCGCACCCGGCGTGGGCTCGCTCGAGGGCGTTCGTCTGAGGCACGACTTGCCGGCGGTCTTTCCTTCGTACATGGCGCCATCGGCCAACAACAGCAGGCGTGTGAGGTCAGCGGTGTCGAGCGGCGCGATTGCGTAGCCGATGGTCAATCCGACGCGCACGGTCTGCCCCTCCAGCGCGAACGGCTCATCGGCAACCGCGGCGAGCGCGCGCCCAACGGCCTCAGCTCGTTGCGGCGTGTGCAGGCCGTCCGCGACGATGACGAACTCGTCTCCGCCGAGCCGCGCGACCAGATCCGTACCGCGAACCGCAGTACACAGACGCTTGCCGATTTGCACCAGCAGGGCATCGCCCACGTCGTGGCCGTGCCGATCGTTCACCCCCTTGAAGCCATCGACATCGATCCGGTAGACCGCCAGAAGGTCAGCTGACTGGGTGCGATCCCCGGCGGTGCTGAGCCGGGCGTTCAAGCCACGCCGGTTGGCCAAGCCGGTGAGCGGGTCCGTCATGGCCAACTCCTGCATCAGGTCGCGCTCGACCCGCGCGCGTTGTGCCACTTGACTGATGGCGCGCGTGCGCAGGCCCAGGACGTACGTGAATACCATCATGTCGAAGGTCGCCCCGAACTGAAAGGCGTGCATCGTCCAGAAGTTCGCGTCGAGCTTGCCCCGGAAGACGCCGATGAAGATGGCGGTGGTCACGAACGAAACGAACCAGGCCACGAGCAGTGCGCCGCCAATCGGATCGCCGCGGCGGACGCACTGGATCGCTCGGGGCGAACCAATCAGCACCGGCGTCAGACCGAGGACGGAGACCAGCTTGGTCACGGTTGGCGTGTCGACACCGAGGTCGAAGGCGTAGAGGACCGCCACGACCGCGCAGAACAGCGCGCCGCCCGTCATGATGCGCGAAAAGGTCCGTCCCAGCCGTACCTGGTTCAGGGCTTGCTCGACGAACAGGAAGGATCCCATCAACGCAGTCAGGGCCCCCATCGCGCCGGCGTGCCGCTCGATGCCGACGTGATTGGTCCAGAGGTACTGCATGCCGATGCCGAAGTGGAGCACCGAAAACAGGAGGCTGCCGACGATGAGCACGCTGTACTTCAGGAAGAAGGGCTCTCACAGCGCGACCCATTGCGTGAGGCTGTAGAGCAACAGGCAGAGCCCGAGGCCACCGAGCACACCCTGCAGCATCTGCTCCCACCGCGCGGCCGCGTGGAACTCGGTCGGCGTTTTGAACGAGATCGGCAGAATCAGCGTGCCCGTGCTCAACACGCGGATGATCACGTCGTACCGCGCCCCTGACTGCAACTCGAACGGCACCGAGTGCGCCCGGCTACGAAGGGGCCGGTTCTCGAATGGCCGGTTGCCGCCGAGGGCGACCTACTGGATGACTCGACTCGGTCCTCTGCCAGCAGATACACGTCGACGAGCTCGAGCGGCGGATGGTCGATGTCGAGGATCCAGTGGCCACTTGAGCCCGCGTCCACCTCGAACGGGATGTGCAGCCAGACAGGATCCGTCCGCACGCCGAGGGTCGTGTACGGCGAGCGCGGCACCTCGAAGCGATCGAGGCTGCCGCGCACGTCATCGATCGACAGTGTTTCACTGGCCTCGAAGAGTAAGGACACGGCCGGCCACGCCTCGATGCGGCCAAGCCGCTCGACCAGCCGCACCGGACGATCGGCGCTGGTAGCGCGCAACGCGCCGCCGAGCACCGCGCCCGCGCCGGTCAGGCAGAGGACTGCCAGGGTCAGCAGCCGAACGCGGACCACGAAGGTGCCGGGCCGGGGGCCGCCTGTGGAATGGGGGAGCGAGATCGGCACGGGTCTTCTATCGGTCCAGGCGTTTTCACCCTTAGTGGGCTTCACACATTGTGTGAAACGTCAGCTGGCGCTCCGACTGAACTTGGCCGAATCCCTCGGGTCTCCGCGGGGCTGCGAAGGGACCCGGGCCGGCACGAGTGTCACCGCTCCGAACACAATTCCTCGCCGCCGCGGGTAGCGGACGACGCGGCGCCACTCGACCACCTGCCTACTGTTGGCCGGTCGCCGGCGCGGGCGACGGCTCGAGACTCAGCGTCAGGCCCGTGAACATCATCTCCTCGAACGTCTGATCGCCCCACCAGACATCTTTCGTTGCGTCCGGGTTCGACTTGTTCGCCGTCGAATTGTCGTACCACGCGGTCGCGTGGATGACGGTGCCTTTCGGGAGCTTCACCGGATCCGTGTAGACGTACTCGTGTTGCCACTCGAAATCGTAGTTGGGCACCGACAGCAGCGTCTGCTTGCGGCCGTCCGGGAAGGTCGCCTCGTAGAGCCAGCGCTTGCCACGGACGTGCGTGTGCGGCAGCACGCTCCAGAGCGTCATGTCGCGATTGATCGTCATCTCGGCGTCCACGCGCGCGTTCGCATCGCCGGCTTTGATGTGGAGCCCGCCGTTGGCCAGGACCGTGCCGATGAGCGTCGTCTTGGGCGGGCCGTCAGCGAAGATCAACCCAATCTTCGTCCGGTCGGTGGTGGGCTTGCCGATGGTCGTGTAGTGCATCTGAAACACGAGCGTGGAACCCGCGGCGAGTCTGATCGCGGTTCCGGGACGATAGACACGCGTGGCGTTCCCCGGAACGAATCCGCCGACCGAGGGGCCGAGCCCCGGATTCGGGCGGTCGTTGGGACCGAGCGGCTTGCGCAGGTGTTCCGGCAACGCAGGTCCGCCGGTCTGCCCCGCTGGGACTTCCATGTTGGGCGCGAACGTGAAGATCGGTTCCGGGCGCGGCCGTGGAGGTGGCGCTTGCGTGCCGGCCGCTGACGCGTATGGCTGCGGCCTCGCAGGTGGACGCGCGTAGACAATCACGTGGTGCACGGTCGGACGGTTGCCCGGCCGAATCTCGTAAGCCTGGAGCCATTTGTCTTCCGTGAAGTTCGTCGCGACCTCGAAGTACTGGTACGGGATGACCCCTTCGGCCGGCAGCGGATAGTCTTCCTGCATCGACAGCACGGCGTCCGGCTTCCCGATCGACCAGCCCTCGGCGTACGTCGGCGGCGTGGGAAGATCCTTCGGATCGCCCTCCGGTCCACCCGCCTTCACCCATTGCAGGATCGTGTCCTTCTCGCGAGCCGAGAGACTCAGATCGTTGAGGAACGGCCCGCTCGATGGATCCGCATGCCAAGGCGGCATCGACCCGTTCGACACGCGCGTGCCGATCGCCCGCAGCCATGCTCGTGCATCGCGGAACGTCAGCAGCGACATCGGCCCGATTTCACCAGATCGATGGCAGCTGGTGCAGCGGGCGTAGAAGATCGGCGCGACGTCTTTGCTGAACGTCGGTGTCGACGACTGCGCGGCAGCCGCCCCCCCCCCCCCCCCCCCCGGCAGGACGCC
>VFZL01000071.1 GCA_016871175.1 Acidimicrobiia bacterium
TACAACCGCGAGTGGCTGATCGAGCGACTGGGGTTCCGTCCCCCGGCCCAGGTCCGAGCGGCGTTTGCGGTCAGGCCCGCAGCCTGATTACCATCAACGCGCTGTCCAATCCCCGTGCCGCGGTACACATAGGGCAGATGGAGCCCCGGACCTTCAGGTCCGGGGACAAGCAATCAGATGAAGGGACCGGCAAAGCGCAGCCTCCGGACCGGCAAGGCGCAGCCTCCGGACCGACAAGCCGAAGCGTCCGGACCAGCAAGGCGCAGCGTCCGGACCAGCAAAGCGAAGCGTCCGGACCGGTTGCCGCGTCAGCGCAGCATCCACCGATGTAAGGCGAGGGAGCTGGCAGCGCACTCGATTGCGGCCTCGCGAAGCATCGCTGGCACTTCGCTGACCGGGACCCGAACATTTGCCCCCCGCCCCATGTCTTGATCGGGACGCGGTGCGCAGGGGGTGCAATCGGGCGCGGCGAAGAGGGCGATCCGGGCGGCGATGATGCCGGGTTCGGGGGCGCAGAAGCCCAGGGAGATCATGCGCGAGGCCGGGCAGTCGAGTGCCGCTTCTTCGGCCAGTTCGCGAGACGCGGCTTCGGCCGGCGACTCGCCGCGATCGACGAATCCGCGCGGCACTTCGAGCGCGGTCCGGCCCAGCGCGTGGCGATACATCGGGATCAAGACGACGTGGTCGTCGATGATCGGCACGACCGCGATGCCGCCGATGCGATCGTCGCGCAGCACGACCGGCTCGACGACCATGAAGTCGAGCACTTCGTGCTCGCCGTCGGTCACGTGATCTTTCAGCACACGCAGCTTGGTGTTCTGAAACACCTGCGTGCGCGCTTTGACCTGGACCTCGCGCACTACTTGCCCTTCCGCTTCGCGGGCGGCGTCACCGGCGCCGACGCGTCGGGCAGAATCTCCAGATTCTGGATGAGGAAGGTCACCATGCGCGGATCGGCGGGGCCCAGACGCACCGGCTCGCCGTCGGCCGACATGCGAATCGTGAGCATGGGGCCCGACGCCGGGACCGTCGGCGACACGAACTCGTTCCAGCCGTTGTTCATCGGCACCGTGAAGCTGCTGGCCTTCTTCCCTTCCGACTCGACACTGACGGTGAGCTTGCGGCTCTGCGCGCCAGGCATGTACGTGAACCTCAGGTGCGCGCGCGACATCGTCGCCGGAGCGCTGGCCTTGAAGACGATCTCGTTCTTCACCCAGTAGCGCCACGTGGCCGGCGGTTCGGTCTCGCGGCCGTACCCGCCGACCGCGGAGATGATTTCCGGCACCGCCGGCGGCGCGGGTGCATCGATCGCGGCTCCGGCGGCCGCACCGGTTGTCTCGCCGCTCACGGCGTCAAATTGAACGTCACCCACCAGAAATGCACGCACCCGCGGATCGGTGCCTTCCTTCACGCCCGGCTGATCGGTTGAGAAGGTCACGGTGATCGCCGGCGACGAGACCTCAATCTCCGGACCGTCATAGTCGTTCCATCCGCCCTTCAGCGGCACCGTGAACGTCGATGGGTGTTCCCCACCCACACTGATGGTCATGATTCGGCCTTCGGTGGCCGGCACGTAGCGGAAGCGCAGCCGCCGCTTGGTCGGTCCGCCGAGGACGTTGTAGGTGAACGCCACCTGGTCGGCCGTCCAATGCCACCAGTGCGGGCCATCGGATTCACGGCTGTGCCCGCCGTCGACGCGATGCAGGCTGATCAGCACCGGCGGCCGCGGCCGCAGAATCAGGTTCCCGGCGCGCGCATACTGCATCGGCGCCTGCGGCTCGGCGGGCGAGAACTCGATCGCCCACTGCGTCTGGTCGTACTGCATCGAGCGATCCGAGGCGGGCAGGCTGCCAACGATGTAGCCGTCGTCTCGATAGTCACTCGCGAGCTTGCGATCCCACAGCACGTAGGACACCAGCTGCCGCAGCTTGTGGTTCTCGGCCCCGAGATTGAGGTAGATGACGTCGGTCGCCGGAATCAATCGCGTCAGCTCGCGGAGCGCCAGCAGTTCGTCGAACGCGTCGCCGGAATACCCGGTCTGCTGATTCATCTGCGGCGTGACGTTCTTCGCCACCAGTTCCTGCCGGTTGATCCCGAGCACGATGAATGTGACGAGCGACACAACCACGACGACCGATGCGGTGCGGCCGCGGCGCCAGATGTCGGTCAGCGCGACGCCGATCAGCACCGCGCACGACGGCGACGCCCATTTGCCGAGCTTGAACTGGATGAACGTGTGGCCGACCTCGTTGGGATCGAGCCCGGGCAGCGCGTACCGGAAATAGAGAAACGCCCCGAAGAACGTCGCCACCAGCAATCCGTTCAGCAGCAGAATCGGCGAGACGCGCCCGGCACGAATGCGCGTGCCGACCGCCATCGTCATGCAGAACAGCAGGACGACGAAGAGCGCGACCGTCGCATACTGGCCGATCAGCAGCCAGACTTCCGGCACCGAATGCCGCAGCCCGAATGCGAGCGCCGCAAACTCCCACGGGGCCCACGCGACCGGCCAGCCAAACCGCACGTTGCCGGTGCCAACACCCAGGACCGTGTGAAGAAAGTTGTTGAGGATGCGTACCGCTTCGACGTTGATGATGACGACGCCCTCGACGACGATCCATCCGATGAGCGCAAGGACGCGGCCGGCGGTCTGCCAACGCCGGCCGATCGTGCCAAGGACGAACACCCCCACCGCCAGCAGCACGAAGGGCAGGAGATCGTTGTAGGTGAAGGTAAATGCCGCAAATAGCATCGCGGCGGGCAGTGACTCACGCAGCTGCACCTGCCAATCCGGCAGCCGTTGCCGCGACAACTGATGCGCGAAGCTGGCGCCCAGTACGGACAGCGCGCCGCACGCGAACGCCAGCCCGAAGGTCTGGGGAAAGAAGCCGTAGCTCGCGCCGTACGACCAGCCGTTCAACGCGGTGGCCGTAAAGAGGGCCATCAGCCAGGGGACGACGTGCCCGCGACGCGTGACGAGACGGACGGCCCCGCCGACCGCAATCGACCCCGCGATCAGCGGCACCAGCACCGCGGCCGGGTACGCATGGTAGGACCAGGCGAACTTGAACATCGCCTGGAACCAGGCGAGGAAGAACGACGCGCCCATACGATGGCCGGCGGTCTGGTACAGCACGATCTGCGTCACGGCGGGAAAATTGCCGCTGCCCACCGCCCGTTCGGCGAACGAGTGGGTCTGCAGCCACTGCGCGTGCTCGATGTACGTAAACGTGTCGTTCATCGAGTTGAAGGAGCCGTACAGCACGATCGGCGCAATCACCGCGGCCGATCCCACCAGGCCGACGCCCAACACGCGCGACAGCAGCGGCATCAGCGGCCGCCAGCCTCGGAACCGCCAGAGGCCGAACCCGGCCAGCACGAGCGTCGGGATCAGGCAGCGCAGGAACGAGAATGGCGATGTCCACCCGACGGCAGTCGCCAGCGGGATGAAGACGGACAAACCCAGAATCGGGCTGAAGTAGGCCCGCCCGATCGGGCGCAGCCGGGCCGGAAAACATTCGGTAATCAAGAGGCCGATCGCGGTGATGCAGACCAGCATCATCAACGTCGCGCACAGGACACCTAGTACAAACATTCTGAGGAACCCTCGATGCGCGCGGCGGCGCGCGGAGTCGGGCGAACGGACCGTGGATCAGGCGACCGCGCGGCGGCCGGCCTTCGCTTGCTCATAGACGTCCAGCACCTGACCGGCCGCGCCGCGCCACGAAAAACGGCGCGTCTGGATCGGGCCCGCGGCGCAAAGCCGATCGCGAAGCGACGCGTCGATCACGATCCGTCGCATCGCGACCGTCACACTCGACGCGTCATCCGGCGCCACGAGCAGACCGGCGTCCCCGACCACTTCCGACAAGCTGGATGTGTTGGAGGAGATCACGATCGCGCCGCTCGCCAGGGCTTCGATGACGGGCAGTCCGAAGCCCTCGTACCGCGACGGGAACACGAGCGCGAAGCACTCGCGATACAGCACGGCCAGCTGTTCGTCGGGCAGGAATCCCGGCGCGATCACGCGTCCGGCGAGGCCGAGTTCCTCGACGCGATGGCCGATGGGCGTTTCCTTCCATCCGGCCTGTCCGACGATGCAGACCGGCGCGGTGTCGGGCCATTCCACCACCAGCCGCGCGTACACCTCGATGAGGATGCTGTAGTTCTTGCGCGGCTCGACGGTGCCGACCGCCAGCCAGAAGCCCTGATGCGTCAGCCCCAGCGACGCCAGCACTTCGGCATCCCGCGTCGTCGGCTCCGCCTGCCCGAATCGCGCGGCGGGATAAACGACCGACATCTGCTCTGGCGCCACGTGCGGAAACCAGTGCAGAAAGCGGTCGCGCGAGAACTTAGAGATCGCGATGAACCGATCCGCCGTCACCGACGCGTCGAACATCCCGTTGAAACAGACCAGCCGGTTCTGCTCGGTGTGGAACTCGGGATGCTCCACCGGGCTCATGTCGTAGACCGTGTAGACCAGCGGCGCGCCCAGATCGCGGGGGCAACCGAAGCTGTTCGAGTGCACGACATCGGGCCGGCCGAGGAACTCATGACGCCCTTCCGGACGGTCCCAGCGGCGTTGACGGTGTTCCAGTCGAGGTCGTGGTGGATGGCCGAGACGTTCGGGGAATCGGGCCGGATCGCCCGGCTGAAGTTGCTGTTCCGATAGCCGGAAAACACGGGGTACGGCAGGAGGACATGGCCGGTGGCCACCCCGACGAAGGCCTTGAACATTTCCGCCGCAAACACCCCGCAGCCAGCCTTCTCGTCGGCTGTCTGGCTGACATCGAACCCGATTCTCAAAGCGGTAAATGATACCGCAGGCTGCAGCCGGATCCGCAGGCTTCGCCTTGCAGGGCCGGAGGCTTCGCCGCGCCGGTCCGGAGGCTTCGCCTTGTTGGTCCCTTTATGAGACTGACGCATAGATACTGACCCGCGTTAACAGGTCAACGCGGGCTACGGCCGTGATCCGGACCTGCGAGGCGCAGCCTCCGGACCGGCGCGGCGCAGCCTTATCCCCTCTCTGTCGCCGCCTTGGTGTATTCCTGGCAAACGTCGGCGGGGGCGCCGTCCATGGCGATGGAGCCATTACGGATCCAGATCGCGCGCGTGCAGAACTCGCGGACCAGATCGAGGTTGTGGCTGACGATCACGGCGATGTGCGAGCTGTCGAGCAGCTCGACCATCCGCTGCAGGCCGCGCTGCGCGAATTCGGCGTCGCCGGCGCCGAAGATTTCGTCGAGGAGCAGGATCTCCGGATCGATGTCGGTCGCGATCGAGAAGACCAGGCGAAGCAGCATGCCGCTCGAGTAGTACTTCGTCGGCGTGTCGCCCGCGTGGGCCAGGCCGGCGAACTCGAGGATCCGCTGGGCCTTGGCGCGCATCTCGTCTGGCGTGAATCCCTGGAGCACGCCCGAGAGCACGATGTTCTCGACGCCCGACAACTCCTGATTGAATCCCGATCCCAGGTCGATCAGCGCCGAGACGCGGCCGCGCACGACGACCCGGCCCTGGGTGGGCAGGTAGACGCCGACGATCGTCCGCAGCAACATGCTCTTGCCCGCGCCGTTGCCGCCGACGATCCCGACGCGTTCGCCGTGGTCGATTGAAAAAGATAAGTTGCGATAGAGCCAGCGCGACGGCGGCGCGGGCGACGGCCGCCAGCGCACGGCGTCGAGCACGATCTGCCGCAGCTGGCGCTCGGCCCAGTGCTGCTTGAATCGAAGCGAGACGTTCTCGAATGCGATCCGGGCGTGCAGGCCGGTGTCGGCGGCGGCCACGCGCTCAGAGGTAGAAGACGTACTCATGTTCGAATCGCTTGTAGACCAAATAGCCCGCTTCGAGTGACACGACAGTCGCCACGCTCGCGATCGCCCACGTTTCGAGCGACGGCCACGCGCCGCCGAGCCCCGCCACCGATCCCGTCGGCAAGAGCGCGGTGTGGAACAGCTCGAGGAAGTACGTCATCGGATTGAGGCGAAGCATCGCGCGGTAATTCTGCATCACTCCCGGGGGATACAGAATCGGGCTCGCGAAGTAGCAGGCCGTCAACAACACGCCGAGGATGTGCGAGAAGTCGCGAAACATCGTCAGCAGCGTCATCGTGATGAGCGCCAGGCCGAACGTGAACCCCGCCATCAGCAGAATCGCCGGCGGCAGGATCGCCAACTGCGGACGAAGCTGGCCGCCCATGAACGGCAGCAGCAGGAAGAACGCGAGCAACGTGAAACCGGAATGCACGAGCGAGACGGTGAGATCAGCGAGCGGGAAGATGATCTTTCTCGCCGGCAGCACGCGGATGAGCCCCTCGTGCGCCATCAAGGTCCGGCTCGACTGATCGATCGCGTTCGAGAAGAACTGCCACGGAATGAGTCCGCTCAGCAGGAACAGCGAGTACGTCCGGATGTCGAAGTTGAGAATCTGACTGAACGCCAGCGCCTGGACGCCCAGCAGCAACAGCGGATTGAGCAGGGTCCAGCCGATTCCCAGCAGGCTTCGGTGATAACGCAGCTTGAGCTGGGTTGTGACGAGGCTGGTGATGACGAAGCGGGACCGGCGTAGCGCGGCCAGGTCATCCTTGAAGCCCGCCCACCCTTGCGGTGCTCCTTCTCCTCGGATTTGGGTCTCGATCGTCGTCGCCCTGGTGATCACGATGTTCTAATACGGTACCGCAAAGGGGATCGTAGGCAGCACTAGCGGGGGTCTGGGTTAACCGAACGCCCCTTATGGCGCATCGTCGCCGAGGCCCACCACGCGCGTCGCACCGGACGCCGTCAGCCGGCGCACGAGCGCCCGGCCCTTCATTGTGTCAGCGCCGGCCACGAAGATTCGCGGGCCCGTGGTCATCGGAGGCT
>VFZL01000072.1 GCA_016871175.1 Acidimicrobiia bacterium
CCGTGTGATGCGATCGACGATCTGCTCGAAGCACTCGTCGGCGAGCTGGTGCAGCTCGGCGGTGGTGCGATTCTGGATGGGATGCGGTACGACCACCAGCGCCGGCTCGAATCCCAGCGCGGTGTTCTGCGCGTCAGCGGCCTGGACGAATTCGGTCGTGATCACGTTGACGCCCGCGATGCCCCGGCCGTCGAGATCGATGAGGTCGTGCAAACTGCACGACGTGCATGAGCCTCAATCCGAGAGCGCGATCACCACCACCTTCGATTCGACCGCGATCCGCTGCAGCAACTCGGTCGGCGCCACCCGGCTGTTGCTCGGCTTCTTGTAGCGCCGTGTCGTGATGCCGCGCTCGGTGAAGCGTTGCTCGATGCGGTCGATGAACTCGTTGCCGCGGCTCTTGCCAATGTCGAGCAACGCAACCGGTTGACCGGTCAGCGTCGGCGGCGGCGCGAGGCGTGAGCGGCGGGTGCTGCCGGTTTCGGCCGTGGGATCGCGCAGTCGTTGGGACGGATGCATCTGCTGCTCCTTTGCAATGACAACCGACGAGTGTACGCACACAACCTGGTCGGTTACTCGCGGATCTCTGTGGTGACCGCCACGGTCTGCTCCCGGGCACGTCCGGCGATCCAGCCCGCCAGGATCGCCGAGAACATGCCAGCCTCGCCGCCCGCACGCGCGATCAACAAGCCCCCCGGCCAGAATTTCGAGACGATGTCGTTAGCGCGTTCCGGTCCGATCCCCTCGGCGACACCACCGGCGCCGATCACGAGATCCTTGCCCGGCCGCTTCAGAGCCTCGAATAGCTCGCGCTCGACGCGGGCTCGATCCCACCCTGCCTGGCGATAGATGCGGTAGTGCTCGGGCGAGAGCACCAGGATCGCACTGCCGAACTCGCACAGCTTTGGATGATTCACGGCAAACAGACCCATCGCAAGCGAGCGGGTCAGTTCCTCGGGCGTACGCGCCCGCTGATCGACGAACCCTTGCAGCGCCTCGCCTTGAAACAGCGTGACGGCACTCTTGCCCGGCGCGATGCCGCGTGCTTGCGCGAGCGGGGTCCAGAACGGGTCGGACTCGTCTTCGGCGAAGCACAGTCCGACTTTGTGCGGGCCACCGAGCGTGGCGCGGTCGATGCCGCCCGGCAGTCCGCCGCCGACGTTGCGCACGATGAGATTGAGCGCGCGCGTGATGGTGGAGTTGGCGCGGTTACCCTGGCCCAGCGCGTTGACCCCGGAGTTCATGCCGATGCTCCGGGTGATCGGGCCGTTGACGATCACGATCGGACCGGAGAAGTACGTCGTGCACAGCAGTCCGTGCATGGTGAACGTCGGCTCGAGCGCGGCTTCGATCACGGCAAGAATCACCGGCATGTACTCCGGCTTGCAGCCGGCCATGACGGCATTGATTGCGATCTTCTCGATCGTGCAGGGCGCCAGATTCGGCGGAATCAGTCCGACGACTTCATCGGGCCTGCGCCGGGTGCCGCTCAGCATGCGCAGGATGCGTTCGTCGGTGGGCGGTACCACCGGCAGACCGTCCGACCAGCCGCGCGCGTAGCACGCCTCGATCGGATCGTCATATTCCCCCAGCTCGATCTCACGCGCGCGCAGGCCGCTGTCGCCGAAACGCGCACGCAACCGCTCGGCCACGCCCGGTTCCGTCGTCTTCGACCCGCATCCAGGACGCAGCGCCGGCAAGGCGCTGCCCAGATCGGCACGACCGACGATGCGCTGCCATTCGGCACGATCCCAGCCGATGGTGCGCTCGACCTCGCGGCCACCCTGCAGCCGGATCAGCGTCGGTACCACTTCGATGGCTTGGCGATACGACCATTCGAGGCCAGTGTCGTCCACCCGGTGGGTGACGTTGGCCGGAAAGCTTGGATCATCCTGCGTGACGACCGTGGCCTGATATTCGCGATCGAGCGTCTGCAGCACCGGCTCGATCAACGTGCAGGTGGGGCAATCGCGCTTGGCGAAGACGAGCAGGCCGTCAGCGGGGGTATTCATGGTTTCGTATGGCTCGTGTGCCAGGGGCGCTGACGACAGGGCGACGGGGCGTCGTCTTGTGGCCTCAACTGGCATCGACGAGGTCATCCCTCAGGGTCGAACGGAGAACCCCAGCGCGCTTGCGGCGGTGCTGAGGCGCTCGTCGAAGCAGACGAACGGGCGCTGTTTCGGGCGCCCACGGCACCACACGAGCGCTGCGGCGAGCTGAGCGGTGTCCGCGGCGCGCAGTCGGTGGGCGTCCGGTAACTCTTCGGCTAGCGAGCGGAGCTGCTCTGTGGGCAGGATTTCGTCCCACGTAACCCGAAGCTGTCCCAGTAGTTTCACGGCCGCGACGCGGTCATCCGGGCTGATGTCGGCGTCACGCACGAGCCGCGCGAACGCGCTCCTGGCCTCCAGCGGTGTGCCCCACCAGACGACCATACGCTTCAGCTCGCGTCGGAGCTGACGGCCCGGCGCACTCGCCGGTTGCGAGCAGCAGAGCGGGACGATCGCGCTCGCGTCCCAGAAGGCCAACGCTCAGACCTCGTCGCGATCGGCCGTGACGGCGGCGACCACCGCCTTCAACGACACTCGTGATCGACGCGCCTTCCAGAAGGACGGCGGTACGGCACCGGATCCTTTGCGCATCAGGCCGGCGGCAATCAACGCGGCGTCATCGGCGTCTTGGCCATCGACCGAGAACGGGACGATCTTGGCGATGGGCCGCTGCCGATCTCGAACGATGATCTCCTCGCCGGCGCGAACTTCCTGCAGATACTGCGTCAGGTGATTTCGCAGATCGGCGATGTTGGTGCTCCGCATGGGTCGACCTCCATATGGCTATGATAGCCATATCGAAGTGCTCGATCAATTCCCAGACGGGCCCTCTCACGACCTGGGTACACCCAGACGCTGTCGCCGCTGCTGTTCGCGAGCGCCGCTCGTCCACTACAACTCGAGCACGCACAGGGTGAGCACGAACGCCCGTGTGCGCTGGAAGTACCGTCCGGGCAGCGAACCGTTCGTCGTCTACGACGAGGAACGCGACAGCGAAGCGGCGATCGGCGTGCCCGGACTGCTGAACCGCGCCTTCAGTGCGATGGTCCTCTGGCTGCCGCAGCGGCGTGAGGTGCACGCGGCCTTCGAACGGCACCAGGGGGGCACTAGGGGCCGCTAAGGGGCCGCGAGCGCGCCAGGCGCAGGCGCACCGGCCCGCGAATCGTCGCCAGATCGACCACACGTCCTCGTTGTGTGATCTGAATGGCCCCAGCCGCAGCCAGGCGCCGCGCCGCCGCGCGCGCATCTTCCATGAGCGGATGCCAATGCTCGGGGGCGACGAGGCGCGCAGCTTCGGACGGGCAGATCGAATGCTCGCGCGCACGGCCAGCCAGCAGCGTGAGGATGGCCCGCTCGAGCGCGACGATTACCGCCTCCTGCCGACCGCTACGACAGCCGTCACTGCAATAACGCACGGCGTCCCAGTCGCGCGCCCACGCCTTGCGCCACGCGATGGTGCGCCCGCACCGCGCACAGAGCTTGGAGAGATTTTGGCGCACCAGCGGGTCTCGCGTTGCAGTGTGACGTGTCTACATCGACTGGCTGATCGCCGTGCCGCTGCTCATCACCGAGTTCTACCAGATCCTGTCGGCCATCTTGAAGCCAGTGGCCTCGGGCGAGTCTTCGGCGAATCCTGGCGGCAACAGACCAGGTCGTCAGGTGTCTCCGGTTCCTGCATGGCGGAAGAGCGACCGGTGCATCATGCCAGAAGGGAGGGGAAGGACGCGTGGAGGTTGGCTTGCCAACAGTAGCTCGTTCTGAGGCGAGTGAGGCCCGCTTTTGCGGCATCGCCGCTACGGCAGGCAACCCCGCCTGGATCATGAGCGGAGGTTGGTGGACCTGAACATCGTGAGTTGGAACCGCCTGCGGCTCTGGTTGCGCCGAATCGCCCGTCTCCAAGGCGCGGCTTGAGCGGCAGCCGGCGGCCGGGCAGGCCTGTCCAGTCCCGCCGGTTCCAGGTGAATCACGTGTTGCACGTATAATACGTGCAGGAGGACGGTCACGTGTCGACAACATCGTCCGCGAGTCAGAACATCACGATCCGACTCGACCAACGAACGGTGCGACGAGCAAAGGTGCTCGCCGCCAAACGAAACACCTCCATCAGCAGATTGATTGCTCAGCAGATCGAGACGCTGGTGGGTGAAGACGACGCGTACGAACAAGCGCGAAGGCGCGCGCTCGCGCTCCTCGATCGCGGATTCCATCTGGGCGGACGTATTGAGGCAAGCCGTGACGAGTGGCATGAACGATAAGACGTTCGTCGACACGAACGTCTTGATCTACGCGCACGACGTCGATGCGGGGCACAAGCATCAGATCGCCCTGGAATTGCTGCGCACGCTGTGGGCAGACCGTACGGGCGTGCTCAGCACGCAGGTACTCCAGGAGTTCTATGTAAACGCCACACGTAAGATCCGGAAGCCGCTGTCCAAGCCCGGGGTACGAAGCGTGGTCGACACGTACGCACCCTGGTGCGTCGACGGCATCACGACCAGCGACATCGCAGCCGCCTTCCAGATCGAAGACCAGGCGCGCATCGGGTTCTGGGACGCCCTGATTGTCGCGGTTGCGGCACGCAGCGGGGCCAGCCGCGTCGTCTCAGAGGATCTGAACGCTGGGCAGTCGATCGCCGGCGTTAAGATTCACAATCCCTTCAGGGAAGCACCACAGCGGAAGCCGCGTCGCTGAACCAGCGTCGCGCAAGCCATCACGTGGTTGCGGTGAATCGCCTCAGGAGTGTTGGTGGATCAGAACCGCGCCGTTTGGAACCCGATAGCGATCTGGTTGAGGTGGCTCGACGGGCTGAGCCGAGGGTCGTCGGGACGCGAGTCCGCCTGAATGCCTCACCGTGCGGGCTCGGCGCCGCGCAACGTCTCCCACAACCCTCTCGGTGACACGATCAGCAGCGGCGCACGCTTGCCGACCTTCTGGAGCGCGGCGTCTCCCGTGACGAGGGTGTCGGCGTCGCCGGCCATCGCCTCCGCCACGATCCACTCATCGTCCGAATCGGAGATGCCGAGGCTCAAGTGCGCGGTCGGGGTGTTTACGACGGTCTGGTCGCGCAGCAGGGCCTCGATCTCATCGATGGCGTTCTTGGAGAGCTTCAGCTTGATGCGGAGCTTGCTTCGCAGTTCGCGAATCACGGTCTCGCCGACGAGTAGTTCGTGCTCGAGGAGCACATGGGCGAAAAGGTCCGCGCACAGGCCCCGCGTGGCGAACGCGGCGAGCACGACGTTCGTGTCGAAGAAGACCTTCACGACACGTCGCGAAAGATGTCTTCGTCGGCGAGGTATCCCTGTGCTTCGGCTAACGGCAATGTGCGCTTGCGCAGCCGCTCGAATCGCAACAACGCGAGCTGCCTGCGCAGCGCATCGCGCGCGAGCTCACTCCGGGTTCGACCGGTGCGCGCGCACGCTTGATCGAGCTCTCGACCGAGCGCATCGTCCAGTCGAATCGTGATGGTCGATGTCTTCATGTAAGACATCGTAACACGTCCGCCGTTAGTGGCCTGAGCCTCATCGACTCACACGACGACTACAAATCGTTGACCGCGAATGGGTTGGGAGTCTATGTACCAGTCCTGGCGCAGGCCGTTCTCGAGGCCGGTCCGCAGCGCCTGACGGAGCGCTCCGATGACCAGATCGGCGGGCATCGAGTCGGCCAGTTTCCAACCGATAATGCCGCGGCTGAAGAGGTCGATGACCACCGCCAGATCCAACCAGCCTTCCCGGGTGGGGATGTAAGTGATGTCGCTGACGATCTGCCGGCCCGGGGCTTGCGGCGGCGGAGCGTCGTGGAGCCGGTTGGGCGAGGGGCTGGCAGCGTGATCGGGCTGGGTCGTCCTGGGTCGGAAGGGCCGGCGCGGCCGGGCTTGATCTATTCCGAAAAGGCCTGTCAGGACTGCCGGCTGCGCATCGAGTAAGGGGGCCCACTCTGGGATAATGCCCCGGGGAGGTCGCTCATGCGCCATGCCGCGTTCGTCCTGGGCCTGCTGACCGCCGTCACGGTCGCGGGCCAGCAGCCAGACAAGCCACAGCCGAACCCGCGCCAGCAGCCCGGCGCCATGGTCCACATCTTCGCCCCCGAGCAGCACGACCTGTACGACGGCCA
>VFZL01000073.1 GCA_016871175.1 Acidimicrobiia bacterium
CGCCCCCCTCGCCACCGAGCCCCAGGCCCTGACCAAACCGGCACAGCGCGAGCAGCACGGGTGCCGCCAAGCCAATCGTTTCGTAGGTGGGGAGCAATCCAATCGCCACCGTCGACAACCCCATCGTCAGAAGGGCAGCGACGAGGGTGGCCTTGCGCCCGATCCGGTCGCCGAAGTGGCCGAACAGCGCGGACCCGATCGGCCGCGCGAAGAACGCCACGGCGAAGGTCGCGAGCGAGGCGAGCCGAGCCGATGCCGGGTCGGTGGCCGGAAAAAAGAGTCGAGGAAACACCAGCACGGCCGCGGTGGCGTAGATGTAGAAATCGAAGAACTCGATCGTCGTTCCAATCAGGCTCGCGAAGAGCACCTGCGCGGGCGTGTTGAGTCGACGGGATTGAGCAACGGCCACGTCAGCCATGTGCGCTCCAGAATACGCCAAGGCCCACCTCGCACACCCGGGAGATTCCCCGAGACCGGCGTCGTAGAATAACGGGCCAACATGGCCCTACTCATCGAAGCGATTGACGTCAAACGCAAGATGTTCTTCGAGCTCGAAGGCGCGCCCTACCACTGCATGGACGTCGAAATCTCGCGCCCTACGGCGCGTGGCGGTCAGACGCTCGTCCGCCTGAAGATGCGGAACCTTTTCACGCGCGCGGTCTTCGACCGGACGTTCAAGGCAGGCGACAAGTTCAGCGAACCCGATCTGGAGCAGGTGAACGCGACGTTCATGTACGGCGATGCGGACGGCTCGCACTTCATGGACAGCGCGTCGTACGAGACGCTGACCCTGCGGGACGAGACCATCGGAGATGACAAACTGCTGCTCATCGACAACGTACCGGTCCAGATTCTGAAATACAACGGTAACCCCATCGGCGTGCAGTTCCCACCGCACGTCGAGCTCCGCGTGACGTCAACCGAACCCGGCGTGCGCGGTGATACCGCGAGCGGCGGGGTAACGAAGGCCGCAACGCTCGAGACGGGTCTCGAGATTCGCGTTCCCCTTTTCATCAAGGAAGGCGAGAAGGTGAAGGTGCACACGGAGACGCGCGAGTTCGCGGGTCGGGCGTGATCCATCTACGTGCCGATCCCCGCCCATCGCCTGGCGATCGCGAATGCCGTCTGCTCATTCAGGAGGCTCGTGTGGCGTCAGCCATCCACAGGTGTTGCGCCGCGTACGCTCGCCATGGGCGCCAGCGCTCGGCGCGCGCGAGCACCTCCGCTGCCGCGGGACGACGACCGTCGGAGTCGGTCAGTGCGCGCAGCAAACCTACGTCCCCCGGGGGGAACGCGTCCGGCTCGCGGAGCTCGCGCATCGCGATGTAGTGCGCGGTCCACTCGCCGATCCCTTTCAGCGCGCGAAGATCGGCCACCACCTCCTCGAGCGTCCGGCCTACGCGGAAGAGCTGAGGATTGGCGGCCACGGTCTTCGCCAGCGCCACAAGCGCAATCGCCCGCGCACGGGGTACCGGCAAGTCGGCCGGCGATACCGACGCCAACCGCCCCGCGGTCGGAAACACCATCGTCAAGCCGTCGACATGGTCCGCGACCGGACCGCCGGGGTCGCCATACTGGGACCGCAGACGACCGGCCAAGGTGATCGCAGCGGGCACGCTGATCTGCTGTCCCAACACGGCGCGCGCGGCGAGTTCGAACCCGTCCCAGGCCCCCGGTACTCGCAGGCCCGGACGCGCCGCAAGAAGCGGCGCGAGGACTGGATCCTCCGAGAGGTGGGCCCCGATGGTCTGCGGATCCGCCGACAGATCGAACAAGCGCCGCAGCCGCGCGATGATCACTGGGAGTGCCGACAACTGTGGGCAGTGCACCCTCACGCGCTGCGCGTGCTTGTGCCCATGCGTCACCGCGACAATGCCGTGCGCACCGCCGACCTCGATCGTGCGCCAGTAGGTATCGCCGGTGACGACCTCCACGCCTGCGATCGCCCGCGCACGAAGAAACGCGAGCATCGATGCCCAGTCGAACGGCGGTTTGTAGCCTAGCTGCAGCGAGACGGCTCCCCGGGCTGAGGAGGACGATCGACCGCTCCGACGCAGCGTCCCCGACGGGCGTTGGAACAGCCGCTGGAACGTCTCGTTGAAACGACGGATGCTGCCGAAGCCGGACGCGAGCGCGACATCGGACATCGGAAGCGTCGTCTCGCGCAACAGCTGCTTCGCGAGCAGTACGCGCCGCGCCGACAGCGTCTCGACGTCCGCTTCGTCGAGTCCGCCCATCTCGATCAGGCTGAGCGCACGGGCCACGGTGTTCGACGTACCGCGCCAGGCCGCGAAGTCTGGCGCGGCTTCGGGACGGCAGCGCAAGCACGGCCGAAAGCCAGCCTCTTGCACAGCGGCTGCCTTCGGGAAGAACATCACGTGCTCACGCTTCGGCGTGCGCGCGGGGCAGATCGGTCGGCAATAGATACCCGTCGTACGCACGCCGACGAACAGGCGGCCATCGAATCGCGCGTCACGCGTGACGATGGCTCGGTAACACGCGCGAGGGTCGAGATCCATGACGCTATCCTGCCGATTCTTCGACCAACTGGTCTAGCGGTTTTCGGACATGACTGTTTCGTGTCGACGTCCGAAAACGGCCAGCATCCGGACGCGCGTTCGGGGCATTCTGCGTGCCATGATGATCACGACTGCTGTGGACCAGACGCTCTTCACCGAACGGCTCGACACCCCGCTGGGTACCCTCGTACTGATGACAGGCGAGGACGACCGCGTACGCGCCCTCGACTGGTCAGACTACGAGCCTCGGATGGATAGACTGCTGCGGCTCCACCACGGACACCAGGGAGCCGCACCGCGCGAGCGTGCGAGGCCCTCCGCGGCACGGCGCGCGCTGGAAGCCTACTTCGAGGGTGTGCTCGATGCGATCGACGCGGTCACGACGAGGACCAACGGGACGCCGTTTCAAGAACGCGTCTGGGCAGCGCTGCGGCACATTCCCGCGGGCCGGACGCTGAGCTACAGTCAGCTGGCGGACGCGATCGGACAGCCGCGCGCGGTCCGCGCGGTCGGCCTCGCCAACGGCGCCAACCCCGTCGGCATCATCGTGCCCTGTCATCGCGTGATCGGCGCAGACGGATCGCTCACCGGATACGGTGGCGGCCTCGAGCGCAAGCGATGGCTGCTGGCGCACGAAGGTGCGATCACGTCTGGGCTGTTGGACGACCCAAGAGCAGCCGGTTCTTCGGCGTGATCGTCGCCGGAATCATCTGGGCCCAGACTCGATAGCCGTGTTGACGAAGGCGAGTCGCCCTCGCGACGTCGATGGCCAGAGGCCCCTCCAACCAGCCGGCCAGGGCGCGCGCTTCACACGCAGCGAGGGAGCTCGACCTCCGCAGCTCGCGCACATCATGGCAGCACGGCAGAACAGCGACCGGAGCCCGTGCGCGCGCGGCCAGGTCGAGGATGATGTCGGTCCACCCCCCGCACGCGTGGCTCGACACAACCAGGTCGCCTGGCGTGAGCACGATCGTCTCGAGCGGCGCGGCGACGAGCTCGACGCGCCCCGCCAGCCGTGGCCACGCTGTGAGCAGCTCGGACTGCACGTTCGTCGCAGAAGGTGGGTGGCACGGATCAACCGCCAGGGCGCTGGATGACGTGTCGTCCAACAGCAACATGACGTGCGCCAGCAGGCCATGACCGCAGGCCAGGTCCACCACGCGACCGCCACGGAACAATCGGCGGGCGCGCCGAGCGAGTTCCCACGCCTCGTACAACTCCTTTCGTGGCAGGCAACCCGCCCGACAGACAGCCCGTCCAAGCCGATCGAACAACGACTCCGACGGGAACCGCCCCAAGTCGTAGCTCGTCAGCCGCCCACGTGACCCCGGTGCGAAGGACACAGCTATCCGCTCTCAGCGATCAGCGTTCAACTCGCGGCTCTCGGTTCCGCTCTCGTCACGAGCCCGCCTGACGCATCGAGCTTGACACGCTCGCCCGTTCGCAATTTCCTCGTGGCATCTTTGACGTTCGCGAGCGCAGGGAGACCGTACTCTCGAGCCACCGTCGAGGCGTGCGAGAGGATGCCGCCGACCTCCACGATCACTCCTGTGGCAAGGGTGAAGAGCGGCGTCCACGAGGGATCGGTTGCCGGCGCAACGAGAATGGCGCCGCGTCGCATGAGCACGAACTCGCGCGGATCTCGGATGACCACGACCTCGGCCTCGACGCAGCCTCGACTCACGCACAGCCCTGTCAAGCCGCCTTCTCCGACAGACGCCGCCTCATCGTCGTCAGGCACCAACGTGCCGGCTACCACACGCGGCACGTCCGACTGACGCATCAGCAGCGGCATCCGCAACCGCCCTTCCACCTCGCGCTGCCGTTTGCGTGCGACGACGATCGCGGCGAGCGTTCCCGACTCGGCTCTTCCCTCGATCACGTCGGCGATCTCTGGAGCCAAGAGAAGAAAGTAGTCCTCACATCGCTCGATCCAACCGCGCTCGACGAAGCGCGCGGCGAGGGCCAGGTGCAACTGTCGCGCGTAGTACATCACCTTGATGAGCTCGGACCGGCAGTACTCGCGCGAGAGGTAGCGCTGCTTCAAGCGTCGCAACAACGCCCGCACGCGAGGCTTCAACGTCAGCCGTCGCCATGTCGAGAGTTTGCTGTCGAACGATGCCAACGCCTCGTCGGCCTCACGCGCCAGGCGTGCGGAGATCGCCGCGGGAGGCTCCGTGACGGGGCTGTGCAGATGCGTTCGGATGGCGAACAGCAGCGGCGTCGGATCCTCCCGATAGCGCGGCAGCGACCAGTCGGATTCGTACAGACCTCGATGGCCGTAGCGCTCCAGGAACCGATCGAACGCCTCCAGGAAGCGGGTTCGACCGAGTGCCTCACGAACGTCTCGATAGTCGACCTCGCGCTCGCGGAGCCTAGCGAAATACGCGACCACGCCGGGCTCCTGCCGGGCGACCGCCACGACCTCCATGAGATCAAACGCCTGTTGCGTCGTCACTGAGGGTGTGCCGGCGGCGAGCTGCGCGTACACGAGCCGGTCGTAGTCCTCGCCCACCGCACGACAGGCTTTGCGCAATTGCTCCTCGAGTGTCGACACACTGCCGTGCACCAGCACAACGACCATCCGTTCGGGTCCTGTGACCCTCCACGCCTCGAGCAGCCGGCCGATCGCTCGGTCGTCGAGCGACGCTGGATCCACGGATAGCTCAGTGATCGACGCAGCGTTCTCGGCATCGAGCCACCGGACGAGCTTCGCCGTGCGCAGATGGAGCCACACGGCTCGGAGCAAATCGGGCAGAGCCCGGAGCATTGAGCCGAGGGGCGGACGGGGAGGGACCTTCTCGTCCTCGGGCCGGATCGCTTCTGGATGGCCCAGCGATCGCATGACCGCCGCCGGCGGCAAGCCCGTGAACCGGCCGATGTGACAGAGCTGGCTCAGGTTGAAGTACATACGACCGCCGAACACCTTGAACGGCGGTCCCAACTCGTTCTCAGGCGCCAAGAGCCCACCGATGAACCGTCGCTGCGTGGCATTGAGGAGCCACTCGTACGCGGCCAACACCTGCGGAGCGGCCTGCTCGGGCGTGACCTCCGCGAGATTGGCGCGGGTCCATTGAACATCGACTGTGGGTTCGCCAGTCGGCCGGCGATCGGGGTGCCCTGCGCTCGACGATGGGACGTCGAGGCTAGCCCGCGCGGTTGTGATGGGCCGCGACTGCAGCAGCCACAGCTGCTCATCGTCAACGGCCCACTCGACGTCTTGCGGGATGCCAAAATGTTCTTCGACTCGAAGCAGGGCG
>VFZL01000074.1 GCA_016871175.1 Acidimicrobiia bacterium
CGGCGATCAGCATGACGGGAAGGCCGCCGAGCGCCCGCAAGACGTTCTTCGACGGTGGAGTGCAGAACACATGAAACGGCAGATCAACTCACACTAACTGCTCTCCGACAAACCCGGGGTGGTTCAGTCGAAGGGGGAACGGGAGGGAGCGGGAGGGGCGGGTGGGTCCGATAAGGGGCGTTCGGTTAACCCACACCCCCGCTAATGCTGCCTACGATCCATCAGCGAAGACGACCTCGTCCGCATCATGAGACACCCGGCAACAATGGTCGCGTCGGACGAAGCGCCGGGCATGCCGACCTTCGGACGCGACGTCCCGCATCCGCGCGCGTACGGCACGTTTGCCCGGGTCCTCGGGGTGTATGTCCGCGAGAAGAAGGTGCTGACGCTCGAGGAGGCGGTGCGCAAGATGACGTCGTTCCCCGCGCGGCGTGTGGGGCTCGCCGACCGGGGTCTGATTCGGACAGGCATGAAGGCCGACCTGGCGATCTTCGATCCGTCAACGATCATCGATAGAGCGACGTTCGAGAAGCCGCACCAGTATGCCGACGGAGTGGTCGCCGTGATCGTGAACGGGGAGGTGACGTTCCGTGACGGCGCGATGACCGGCGCAAGGGCCGGCCGCGCGCTCACCCGGCACTGAAGGTCCGCCTGAAGGCGGACACGACAACTGTCGCGGACCCACAGACTGTCGTCGCGTCCGGCTTCAGCCAGGCTTCAGCCGGACGTCAAGGCTCGACTTGCGACTTGCGACCTGCGACAGGCCCTACCGTGTCCTCGGAGTACGGCGGCCGGAGGCGTCGGCGTGCGCGCGTGCCTGAGCCGACATCCGGCCGGCCAGGGCGCAGGCAAGACCCACCGCCCACAGCAGCACGGCTCGTCTCATGACCCTCTCGACGCTACCGCCGGACCAACTGCCCTGTTACGATGGAGAGGTGCACATATCACCCGCCGTGCTGCGAATCGCGCCCCTCGTGGCGATGCTGGCTGCCGCCTGCTCCAGGGAGAGGGCACCGGTCACGACCGCGGATGGTGGACGCGCAGTCGTCCAGCTGCTTCAGGAGCCGTTCGACGTCGAACCTTTCACGGTGACGGATCTCGACGGCCGGACCATCAGCTCCGCCGACCTGAAGGGCAAGGTCGTGCTGGTGAACTTCTGGGCGACGTGGTGCCCTCCGTGCCGATCGGAAATTCCAGACCTCATCGAGCTGCAGGCGAAGTACCGCGACAAGCTGGTCGTCCTGGGCATCTCTGAGGACGAGGCGCCGATCGACGAGGTGAAGGCGTTCGTCGCCGACCAGAAGATGAACTACCCGGTGGCCATGGTCACGCCGGACGTCCAGCGCATCTTCAAGGGTGTGTCGGCATTGCCCACCACGTTCGTCATCGATCCGGACGGCAAGGTGCAGCAGCGGCACACCGGGCTGCTCAATCCTGCGACCACCGAGCTCGAGACGCAGGTGCTGGCCGGGCTGCGTACCGACGTGACGATCGAGCGCGTGGAGGACGAGAAAAAGGCGCTGCTCGCGAACGCCGCGCAGGCGAAGGAGATTCCCGGCGTCGACCTCTCGTCCATGACGCCTGAACAGCGGACCGCGGCGCTCAAGGCGCTGAACGCGGAAGACTGCACGTGCGGGTGCGGCCTCACGCTGGCGGCGTGCCGCATCAACGACCCGGAGTGCAGCGTCAGCCTGCCCATCGCCCAGAAGATCGCCACGCAGATCGCCAGCGGCGAGCGGTAGAAATCCGGCTGAAGCCGGATCCCACGACTGGACAGTGCGGGACGTAGCATCCCGCTTCAGCCTCTACGGGCGTCTCCCGCCCTCATCAGAGCAGGTATTTCAGCTGGAACCGCACGAGCCGCCACGGAAGAATCGCGTTCGGGCTCGCCAGCCTCGGCCAGGGTGGAGCACCATCTGGCACGCCGCCTCGTGGACTCGAACGGCGCCCTGCCCTAAGGGCCGACCCACCACCCCTCGGTCATCGCCACACGACGCCGGGCCTGACTACAGCCCGAACTGTTCGAGGTGGTGATTCAGATGCTTGAACTGCAGCTGGCTCCAGTGCTTGCCGGTCATGGCGAAGTTCGCGGCACGCGGCCACGGCTCGGTCAGCCCCTTGGCGACGAACCGGTCGAACATCGACAGGCAACGCTGCTTCTCAGCGGCGAAGTCGTAGTGCTGTCCTTCGGGGATCAACATGTCCGGCCGCGTCGGCGCCCCCTTGCTCCACGGAATGTTGATGATGGCCCACCGCACCAGCGGTTCCGGCAGGCCCTTGATGTTCTTGGCGGCTGTGTGCTCGCCGAGCGCTTCAGCGAGCACGATGTTCACGTGGTGCAGCATCTGATCGCCGCTCATCCGACCCCATGTGGGCGTCGCCGTGGACGTCAACGCCTCGATGCGGGCGCGGACGCTGGCGGCGTGTTCGTGCAGTAGTCGCGGCATGGTCGTCGCCTCTCAGAAGGCGAACGCCACGCCCATCCCCACCCGGGGTTCGTCGAGATCCTGCTCTGGTCGTCGCCGAGCCTGTGCCATGCCTCACTCCTCCTTCGAGTGAACCCGCTTCAGCACCTTCCGCCACGAGCGCAGCACCAGCGTGGCGTCGCGTACGTCACCCTCGCACCGAATCGTGTGGCCTTCCAGGCGATGCAGATCGTAGGCAGCCTTAGCGGGGGTCTGGGTTAACCGAACGCCCCTTATCGGACCCACCCGATTCTCATGACTCAGTCCATTCAGACATTTCCAGTTCGAGGTTCACGCTCGGCGACATCCTAATCCGGTTGAGGCGGCCGCTGTCAATGACACTGAGACACCGAGGTCGAGTTAATGAAAGGAGCGCCGCCGTCGATCACAAGGGTGGTCGATCGACGGGGGGCCTCGAGAATGCGGCTAGGCTGGAGGTCGTCCGGCATGGCGATCGCCGCTCCTGCGGCATCCTGGGCCGTCGGTTTTTTGACAGGCGGGTTGATCCAGACCGCAGTCGGCAGATCCGCGGGATGGGGTCGCCCGTTCACGAAGCGTTCGGGATGCACGGCGTAGGCCGTCGCGAGCACGCGATCACGCTGCGCCCGGACCGCCGCGGCCCGGCCGAAGTGGACGACGGCCGGCGTGAGGAAGCCGAGCCCGCTGTGCCGATGCTCCAGGTTGTACCAGCGAAAGAACGCCTGGCCGAACGCCCGACCGTCTTCGATCGATCCAAAGCGCTCCGGAAATTGCGGACAGTACTTCAGCGTGCGGAACTGGGCTTCCGAAAACGGGTTGTCATTGGAGACGTACGGCCGGCTATGGGTCTTGACGACGCCGAGGTCGGCCAGCAGCAGCGCGACCGGCTTGCTGCGCATCGGCCCCCCACGGTCCGCATGCAGCGTCAGGTGGCCGGGTTCGATCCCCTGCTTCGCGCACGTCTCGGCGATGAGCCGCTCGGCGAGCGCTGCGCTCTCGTGCGGCGCGATCATCCAGCCGACGACATAGCGGCTGAAGATGTCGAGGATCACGTACAGGTAGAAGTACGTCCACTTCACTGGGCCCAGGAGTTTGGTGATGTCCCAGCTCCAGACTTCGTTGGGCCGCGAGGCGAGCAACTCCGGCGCCGCGTAGTGCGGGCGCCGGACCTGATCGCGCCGCTCCTTCACTTCGCCGGCGGCGTCCAACAGGCGATACATGGTCCGGGGCGAGCACAGATACGTACCCTCGTCGAGCAAGGTCGCATGCACCTGCGCCGGGGCCCGATCGAGAAAGCGCTCGCTGTCGAGCGTCGCGAGCACGATCTGCCGTTCGAGGGGGACGAGCGCACGCGGCGGCGTCGGCCGCGGCGTCGGCGGGCGTGTCGGTTGCCGTCGCCGATAGACTGCGGCACGCGAGACGCCCAAGGCGTCGCAGGCTGCCGCCGTGCCCATCGTCGCGCTCGCCGTCTCGACGGCCGTCATCAATCGTCCTCGTCGCTCGGCACTGGATTCAGGGGGATCCCCAAGAGCGAAGCCACTTTTTTTGGAAGGCGATGATGGTCTCCGCCCGCTGCAGGCGGCGCTCGAGCCGCCGATTCTCTGTGGCGAGCGCGGCCTTCTCTCGCTCCAGCGTTCTCACGCGCGGATCAGTGGACGGCTTCCGGCCTCGTTTCTTGGGCGTCAAGCCGTGCTCACGCTGGCGGCGCCAGGTCACCAAATGCGAGGAGTAGAGCCCTTCCTTCCGCAGCAGGGCGCCGAGCTCGCCTGGGCGCGTGCAGGCATCGGCGCGGCGCAGAATGTCGAGTTTGTACGCGGTGGTGAAGCGACGCTTGGCGTGGCGCGCCGGCACTTCAGGGTCGGGTGGGGCTGGCGCGACCGCGCGCTCGACGGGAGGAGACCCTCCGCTCCGGGGCGCCTCGCTTCGCTCGTCGCCCCTTCGCTCCGGCTCTCCTCCCATGGACTGGTCCGCCAGCATCGAACGGATCGTCGTCATCAACGTCCTGACACCTCCCCGCCCTCAACACTAATTTCCGAGGAGTGAAGTGTCTCATCTATCTTGGCAGGGAGGGGCTGCAAAAGCGGATTCATGTGCTAGTCCTGATCGGACGCACCACAGATCCGCTCCATTCCGGCGTCGATCAGACGTCGGAATGACGGCTTGAACTGAGTGAATGAGTCCGAGTACTTGAACTGAAACAAGTACAGATTCCGCTTTGCCTCGTCGAAGTGAAACCCGTCGATGTCGTAGTCGTTTCCGCCAAATGCTACGCATGGGACGGCGTCATCGCGCTCGACTTCGAATTCGCGTTCGAGGTAGACGAGCCCGAAGTAGTCGTTTCGTACGCCCCCGCATGTGGCCTTCAGGTCAGAGTACGCCTGGTCGAGCATTTGGTCGGTAATCGCCATAGTCAGTCCTCGCGGTCAGTGGGCTGAATCGAGCGCGTGCGTGTCTTGTTCCGGACAATCAATCGGGATGACGACCCACCCAGCCGACAATGACCTGGCGCGTCGCATCGTCCCAGTCGAAATAAATCCTGACGCATCGATCTGGAGAGAGCGCGTCATTAGGCTTGAGATGCATCTCAAACTGTCTAGTGCCAGCGCCGTCGTTCCATCTTCGGCCGTCACCGTCGGCGCCAACACCGTGGCGTTGACTCAGGTGTCTCAGTCCGTACGCATGGTACCGCGCGGCACCGACCGCTTGCCGGATGTCAACATCGTGGACCTCAGCGTGAAGAAGAGATTCGGGAGCGCGGGGCTGGCCTTCGAGCCCATCATGGAAGTCTTCAACGTGATGAACGCGAACACCATTCTGGGCGCCGTGAGCGTCCTTGGGCCAGCATACAACCGTCCAAACAATATTCTGGGCGGTCGGTTGCTCAAGCTGGGTCTGAACCTGGATTTCTAGTTATGATCAAGGCTCAGCCCTTGGGGCCCTGAAGACGAAGACGCTCGAGAAGGAAGACGACCGCCGACTGGAGGCTCAGATCAACATGAGCAACGAACAGAAGTGCCCGTTCTCGGGCAAGGCGCACAGCGGCACCTCCAACACGGACTGGTGGCCGAATCATTGAATCTCAGGATGCTCCACCGGAATCCGCCCCTCCCGCTCCCTCCTGTTCCCCCTTCGACTGAACACTAGCGGCATCACCCGTGCCCGGCCACGACGTCCCGCGCATAACGTTCGACGGTCGTCATGCCTTCCCGCCAGGCAGCGCCGGCCACGGCTCCAAGAACTCCGCGAACGGGTCCTCGCCCTCGTCAGCGACGACGACAGGCTGGCCGTTGGCTGTGAGCCGGAACCGCGTCAATCCTGCCTCGACCCGCATCA
>VFZL01000075.1 GCA_016871175.1 Acidimicrobiia bacterium
GCTTCCGTAAGTAGTGCTCATCAATCAGCACCTTTCCCTCGAAGACCTCGCGGATGCTGCGCTTCAGGTCGTCGGCGGCGTGCTGTTTGTGGAAGATGCCCGCGACCCCGGCGCCAATCATCTCCCGCGCCTCACGGTCGGGCAGGCCCGCGGTGACAAGGAGCAAGCGCCCGGCGAAGCCGCGAGCGCGCAACGCCGACACGACATCGTCGGCCGGCCGCTCGCCGAGCATGTAGTCGAGGAGGACGACATCGACCTCGACCTGCGCCAGCGCCTCGATCGCCTCCTCGGCGGCACCGGCGATGCCCACGACCTCGAAAGCGGGATCGCCGGCGAGCAACCGAGCCAAACCGTCCCGAAAGAGCGCGTGGTCGTCGACGAGGAACAGACGGATCGCCCGGGTCGTGCTAGCTGACACGCAATTCCTCCAACTTACGAACGCGCGCCTGGGGCACCGTCACCCGGAACGTCGCGCCTCGCGCGGTGGGCACGTACTGCAGCTCGCCTCCCATGCTCCGCGCCAACTCGCGGGAGATGTAGAGGCCAAGGCCGCTGCCGTCGGTGCTGGACCGCGTCGCATGCAGGTGGAACAGCTGATCCGGTTCCACCACGCCTGGTCCATTGTCTCGAACGCAGACGACGACGTCTTGTCCGGCGACGGTCGCGTCCACTGCCAGCTCCGGCTCGCTCTGGTGCTCGACGGCGCGCAGGCTGTTCTGACACAGGTTCAGCAGAATCTGCAGCAGGCCGTGCGAACCGGCGGCCACTGACGGCAGCTCGGCGGGCACATTCCATGATACGCGGCCGCCAATTTCGTCCCAATCCGGCTCGATGACCACTCGCAGCTCGTCGAGCACCGCACCGAGGTCGGTCACGCGTCCGCCGTCGGCCTCGCGGCTCCGAAGGTCGAGCGACGCCAGCTCCATCAGGCCGCCCAACAACCGCTTCAGCGCGTCGAAGTCGGCGCTCCCGCGCAGATCCTGGCGCTGGTCGAGGTTCGAGCACACGACCGAGATGGCCGAGCACAGATTGCGAATCTCGTGCGACACGGCGCTCGCGAGCAGGCGGTTGTAGTCGAGCAGGTGCTGGAAGTGCTCGCGCTCGCGGTCGCGCACCTCTTCGGACATGTCGACGACGATGGCGGCCAGACAGCGGTCCTCCCCGTAGCCGTAGACGGAGAACCACGCCTGTATCGGAAACTGCTGATCGTTGAACCGCCGCGCCCATCCGGTCACGGAGGTGCGGATCAGCCGAGCGTTCGACGCCACGCGCAGCGCGTTGGCGAACATCGGCAACTGCGTCTCGACGGCACGGCCGACCAGTGCGCCGGCTGGGACCGCGAGCATTTCGTCGGCCGCGCGATTGGCTGCGAGGACGTGGGCCTGCGCGTCCAGCGTGACGATGGCGGCGGGACTGCTCTCGGCCAGAATGCGCAGCTGTTCCTGGGCACGCCGCCGTAGGTCCTGCTCGAGCTGCACCTTCGCATAGAGCTCCAGCAGCCTCCGCCGACTGTTGCTCATCTCCACCAGCAAGAGCCCGGTGCACGTATAGGCGATGGTGGCCATCGCGAATTTCAGCAAGGCTTCGAGCTGCGACGCAGCCGGCGTGAACGGCGTCCGGGCCACGGCCGCAAAGACGCCGAAGGCCACAATCTGCCACCGGTTCAGTGCGGCCGATGCGAGAACGACCGGAATCACATACAGGATGCCGAGCGAGAAGTCGAAGCCGTAGTGCCACTCCAGCATCGCCAACGCCCCGACCAGGAGCAACGCGACCGGCAGCACGCGACGGCGCTGAATCGCCTTCTCGGGAATGGGCACGCCGAACACGGAGAGCCGGGTAGGCATCGTCGTATTTTGCCTGCATTTCCACTCGATGCAGCCGTGATGTCCGAAAGATAGCCCGCCGCGATAGCCAAAGCCCACGCGGCGTGCCGCGCCGGCTCACGACGGTCAACCGAACGAGTGCCGAACGATAGGGACGCATTCGACGGGCGCGCCCGTAGCCTCGGATCCAAGGAGCGCGTGCGCCATGCTGGAACGCCTGAAGCTGTTCTTCACCTTTGTCGACAGCCGCTGGGAGGATCTCGAGCGGCACAACTGGATGTCCACGGTGTATCGGGATCTCAGCGCGGGCTTGATCGTCGCGATGACGGCGATCCCCATGGCGATGGGTTTCGCGATGGCGAGCGGACTTCGGCCGGAGCAGGGCATCATCGCCGGCGCGATGGCGTGCTTCGTGGGCCGCACGTTCGGCGGATCCAAGTATCAAGTCTACGGACCCACGGCTGCGTTCATCCCCGTAATCGCGTCGCTCATGGGCAAGTACGACCACGGGTTCCTCATCTTGTGCTCGGGCCTCGCCGGTCTCCTGCTGATGGTGCTCGGTCTATTCGGCGCGGGCAGAATCGCGAAGCTCGTCCCGAGCTCGATCGTCGTGGGATTCACGGTCGGCATAGGCGTCACGATCGCGCTCACGAATCTCGATTCGATCCTCGGCGTCCGGTTCGAGCAGGGCGGTCTCGCGGGCGTCGTCAAGGGCATCGCCGCCAACCTCGGGAACGTCAACGGCGCCGCGGTGTTCATCGGCTTGATGACGTTCCTCGTCACGCGCTACCTGCTGAGAGTGTCCATCTTCATCCCTGCGCCGCTCATCGCGCTGGGCGTCGCCACGGTGCTCGGGGCGACGGTGCTGAACGGCTCGAACCTCACACTCATCGCCGACCGCTACGGCGCCATTCCGAACAACTTCTTCGTCCTGACGATGCCGACGTTGCCGCCCGTGTCGGCCGGGATGCTCGGCGACATGGCCTACTACGTGTTCGCGATCGCCTTCGTCTCTGGCATCGAGAGCCTGCTCTGTTCCTCGATGGCCGACCGCCTGGCAGGGAACAAGCGCACGCCCTTCAATCCCGACAAGGAGTTCTGGGGCCAGGGCTTGGTGCAGATCATCACGCCGCTCGTGAACGGCTTCCCGTGCACTGGCGCTCTCGCGCGCACGGCCACGAGCATCAAGTCCGGGGCGGTGACGCCGCTCGCGGGCTACTTCAAGTTTGCGTGGAAGCTGGGCCTCGCCTACTACCTGGCCCAGTACTTGAACATGGTCCCCATGGCGTGCATCGGCGGCATCCTGCTGTGGGTGTCGACGAACATGGTCAAGCCCGCGGAGGTCAAGCACGTGTGGAACGCCGACCGCGCGCACGGCCTGCTGATGGCCTACACCGCCGCCATGGTGCCGGCCACCGACTTCCTGACCGGCGTGCTCTCGGCGCTCATCATCTACTTCCTCTTCAAGCGAAGCTTCGGCGAGCTCCCAGAGGTCGGCCAGGAGCCACGGCCGAAGGTCAACATCGGCGAGCCGCTCCCAGCGTGAGGTCCATATGACACCCACCTTCGATCAGTTGGTCGTCGCCCTCGGCTCGCCATCGGATGACCGGGGTCTCATCGCCTATGCCGCGTGGCTCGCACGTCTGGGTGGGTCGCGCACGGTGCGCTTCGTCCACGTCGCGGACCCCGACGAGGACGCGGCGGCGCTCCGCGCACAGATGCGCGCTAACGTGACCGCCACGGCGCCGTCGCTGCAGGGCCCGGCGGAATACGACGTCGTGCACGGCGCACTGACCGATCGCCTGCTCGGCTACATCGACGAGTTCCAGGCCGATCTCATCATCCTCGGCGCCAAGCGACACAAGCTCGGCACCCGACTCGCGATGGTGGCACCGTGCTCGGTGGCCGTGCTGCCGAGCGACGTGGCGCCGCGCATCTCCCACGTCCTCGTGGCGATCGATTTTTCGCACGACGCCGCCGCGACGATGCGGTGGGCGTCGAGCCTCATCGCGGCCGATCCGTCCATCCGGTGCACGGTGCTCCACGTGATGACGCACGAGTCGACCCTCCTGTTCGCCGGTCACGAGTCGCAGGAGGCACAGATAGAGGCGATGCGGGGACTGCTGAGCGAGGCGAATCGGGACGGCGTCGGGATCGTGCCGCGCCTCGCGGAGGTGCGTCGCGGCAGCGAGGGCTTCTCGCTGCCCTCCTCGGTCCAGGGCGCCGATGTCGCTCACACCATCCTCGAAGAGGCCAAGGCCTGCGGTGCCGACTGCATCGCTCTCAGCACGCGCGGACGGAGCCGGTCCGCGTCGATCCTGCTCGGCTCGGTGGCGGAGAAAGTGATGGAACGGTCGAGCCTCCCCTTGCTCGTGGGCAAGCCCGCGGGCCGTCGGGTGGGTCTCGCCGAGATTCTGCTCGGCCGCACGGCGAGTGCGGCAGGGCTCAAGACAAGCTGAGGCACCCATGTCCGTTTCTTCTGATCTCCGCCTGCTCGTCGCCTGCAACGGCGACGGCGTGACCGCTGTTGTGCATCACGCCATCACACAGCTGAGCAGCACGTGCGCGGTAGAACTGACCGTGGCCCGCCTCGATAACGGCGACGACAACGACGACCCGACGACTGAGCCGCTCGCCTTCGATGCCGAGCGGTCGCCACGACGTATTCAGCGGCTCGCCTTCGACCGTCCAGACGCGATCGCGCAAGTCTGCGCACGGCAGGCGTTCGACCTCGTGATGACGCCGTCAGCGGATGCCTCGTGGCGTCCGTGGCGGCGGTCGTTCCGTTCGCGCTTGCTGCCCCTCCTGTCGCGGGCCGCCGTGCCAGTGTGGACGGCGGGCTACCGTTTACCCGCTCTACACTTCCATCGCCCGATCCGAACGGTGGCGTGTTTGCTCGATTTCGGGACGCATCCCAAGCTGGTGCTCGCACGCGCCGCGTCCTTCGCACGGCACCTGGGCGCGCGCCTGCACGTGCTCTCCGTCCTGCCGTCGATCGACGAGAGCACGCTCGCGACCGCACTCACTCCCGACGCACCACTGCTGCCTGCCGCGGCCGTCGCGCGTGTCGAGCAGATGTACACCGGGACGCTGCCGCCGGTGGTCGAGGTGGTCGTCGACACGCAGCGGCACGGCACGAAGCGGCTGCTCGCCGCCTGCCAGCCCGATCTCCTCTTCGTGAACGCCCCCGAGGCGGCATGGCCGTGGCCGTTTGGCCTCGCGTCCACGCTCGATCGGCTGGAGTGTCCCGTGGTGCGCGTGCCCGTCGGTGCCGCGCTCGGCGATTGGTCCTTCGAGCGAGCCTGGTCGGCACGCTCACCGGCGCCCTCATACGTCTCGGTGATCGGCAACGTGCGCGTCGGGCCCTGGCCGGCCGACAGCTCGACCTCACGCACGCGCTGAGGCTGCGATGGCGTTCGAGCGTCTGCTCGTCTGTTTACCGGAACGCGCACCGGTCGAGCCTTGCGTTCAACGGGCCGCTCGCATGGCCGCCATCCTGCCCGCATGCGGTGTCGAGGTCGTCGCCGCTTGCACTCGACCGACCGCTCGCAGGCGATTCGGTGCTAGAGAGCAGTTTTCAGTTCTGAGTAGTCGCCGCTGTGGCTGCACTCGGTGAGCAGTAGAAGGTCATCGATGGCGCGGCCGACCGCCGTAACCGAGGGCACAGCGAACACCCCTGGCATCGATTGCCCCGCAGTCACCCGCGCGAACGCGTGACCCGCCAGCGTCAGACGTCGTGCGTGACGACCACGCGTTTCCGTGCGAAGGGGGAGACTTGGACGGGGAAGGCGAGGGCGGGTCGCATAACGGGTTTTGGACTAACCCGCTTCGCGGGAGGGTGTTGATCGATCGACGGTCCGTCGTGCGCGCACTCGGCTGATCCGACTGCCTCGAGTCCGTGAATCCGCCGGCTCCCGTACGCTCGCGTGCGATCGCCTGG
>VFZL01000076.1 GCA_016871175.1 Acidimicrobiia bacterium
AACCGAGCCACCGCCGAGTTTCAACAGCGGGCGGGACATCCCCGTTCCAATCGCCGGGCTGTACATAAGTCGGCCTAAAGGGTGACTTTCATCCCTTCTGGACGAGAGTGTGCGGCGTTTCTCGGCAGTAACACGGATTCGCAAGCGGTCTATTCCAGAGCCGTTCTGCAGGGTGGGTTAACGATGAAGCCGAGTCCAGAGCCGCTCGGCCGCCAAGACCACGCGCGGACCGGGGACGACGAACTCGTCACCAACCATCACGTTCACTCGACCGTTACGAACGGCGGGTACGCCGGGCAGCGCTGACCACTCGCGCCGTAGCTCCTCGATCGCGTCGAAGGAAAGTGGCTGACCGTATCTTAGCTCAACAATAACCTCCGGACCGCGCGACAGCACCGATTCGGCGCTGAGCTCCACCGACTCTCGCCTGACGTCACCCAGGACATCCTCGCCGCCTGCTAATTGGATCAGGTCGTGTAGGAACCCGTAGCCGCCGCTTGCGTGGATCCGCCTCAGCGATCCGGTTTCGCGTCCGAAGACCACCAACGTCCGGGGCCGGCGCCGGCCCGCCACTCGCTGGCGCACCAGTTCGAGTTGATGTTCGATGTCCGACGCGAGCCGATCCGCGGCCGTGTGCCATTGAAGGAGTGCGCCGACCGCTCGAATCGTGTGCGTGACGTCAGCCAGGTCGCGATGGACGTACTGGAACTGGTTGATGCCGGCCCGATCCAGTTGACCGCGCAGCTCGCGCTGGGTGCCGTACACGATGACCAGGTCCGGGCGAAGCGAGAGCACGCGCTCGACGTTGGGATCGATCAGACCACCCACGGCCGGCAGCCGACGCACGGCTTCCGGAAAGCGGTCGTAGCTGCTGACGCCTACGACTCGGTCGCCCGCACCCATGGCGAACAGCATCTCCGTGACCGCCGGCACGAACGACACGATTCGCGTCGGCTGCGTTTGTGGTCCTGCCGGCGATGGTGTTTGGGGCGCGGTCTCCTTTGACGGTATCCAGCCTTGCATGAGCACAACCGCCAGGCCGGTCGCGCCAACCACGAGGAGCACAGTTGGAAGGTGTCGGCGAGGTCGGACGCCGTGGGGCCCGTTCATCGACGGCGGAACAGGAGCCATAGGAAGAACGGACCGCCAATCACGGCGGTGACCACCCCGACCGGGAACTCGACGGGTGCCATCAGCGTTCGCGCCAGTAGGTCACACAGGACGAGAAAAGCCGCGCCAAAAAGACCAGCCGCCGGGAGCACGAGGCGATGATGTGCGCCAACGATGAGCCGCACGAGGTGGGGTACCACGATACCGACAAACGCCACAGGCCCCGCCAGCGACACGGCCGCGCCGGTGGCCAAGGACGCGCTGATGAGGGCCACCCGCTCGGCGCGCTCGACGTTCACGCCACGGGCGGCGGCCGACTCGGTACCCACGCTGACCAGATCCAGCATTCGGGGCAAGGTCGCCATCGCGGCCGCTGCGGCCGCGGTCGGGACGAGCGCCGCGACGAGCGGGGGGTATGAGCCGACGTCGAGCGAGCCCATCAGCCAGCGGGTGCTCTGCAGCGTTTGGTTCGAATCCGCCACGAACTGAACAAACCGCACAACCGCCGACAGCAACGCCGTAATCGCGACACCGGCGAGCAGCAACACCGTCGTGCTGGAGCCACGCCGACGGGCCGACGCCAGCGCGTAGACGATCGCCAGCGCTCCGAGCGAGCCCGCGAAACTCGCGAGCGGCACGGCGGGGACGCCCGCGAGCCGCACGTCCGCGTTCAGCGCAATGGCGAGCATGGCCCCCAGCGAGGCGCCGGCTGACACGCCGAGCGTGTCAGGCGAGGCCAGAGGATTCCTCAGCAGGGCCTGAAAGACGACACCCGACAGTGCGAGGGCACAGCCCACCAACGCCGCTGCCAGCACGCGAGGAAGACGCGCGAGGAAGAAGATCTGTGCGTGGACGTTGTCGGCGAACGGCACCGACCGGTCGAAGACTCGCCGGACGTCAATCGGCGTGCTACCGACCAGAGGCGCGACCGCGCAGGCTACGAGCGCCAGCCCGCCGAAGCCGGCGAGGGTGAGCAAGAGTCGATGCCGGACGTCAGTGGCAGCGCGCAAGCGGAGTCACCGTGAGATGACCGGCCTGGTCATGGAAACGGACGTCGGCGGTCACCCCGTACGCCTGGGCGATCATGCTCGGCGTCATCGTTTCCGCCGTTGGACCGTCGGCCAAGAGGCATCCGTGCTTGAGCAGCGCAATGCGATCGCAGGTGCCCGCAGCCAGGTTCAAGTCGTGGGTCGACAAGACAATCGTGGTACCCCGCTCACGACTGAGGCGCCGCAACAGTCCGGCAATCTCGATCTGATACGCCAAGTCCAGCGACGCCGTTGGCTCGTCGAGCAGCATCAGGTCGGACGCCTGCGCCAGCGCACCGGCAATTACGACGCGCTGTCGTTCTCCTCCACTCAATGTCGAGAAATACCGATACTCCAGGGTATCGGTCCCTGTGGCGGCTAGCGCCTCACGCGCGATCGCGACGTCATCGGGGCTCTCGAGCGCGAACGTCCTGAGGTGCGGGTATCGGCCCATCAGCACCATATCGAGCACGGTGTAGTCGAAGGTTGTCTGCGTGTCCTGAGGAACCAGCGCGAGGCGGCGCGCGATCTCGCGTCGCGTCATCCGTGCGATCGGCTGATCCTTGAGCCGCACTTCGCCGGTCTGAGGCGTGAGCAACCCCGCCAGCAGCCGAATCAGCGTGGTCTTTCCGGACCCGTTCGGACCGAGGAGCCCGACGATGAGGCCGCGCTCCACGCGGAGCGAGACACCGTCCACCACGCGGCCCGTCTTCCCAGGGACCGCAGCGGCAGCGGATGCCCCGGCGCCGCCGTCGGTGCGGCTGTAGGCGAACGATACATCAAGAGCCTGCAGCAACGCGCACTCCCACCATGACCGTGCGACCAAGCGCGGGATAGCCGAGTGTCTCCTCGTACCGCCGATTGGCGACGTTGTTCACGCGGCCAAAGAGCTCCAGGCCGCGCCCGAGCCGTGTCGCGGCGCCCAGATCGACAACGGCATACCCGGGCGCGAAAAAGAGCCCGCCGAAGCTCCCGTAGTTCGGCTCGAGGTCGAGCATCCGGGACCGCGCGTTGAGGGCCGCGAACACCGACACGTGTCGGGCCGAATAGCGAAGGTCGAAACCCGCCTGATGGCGAGGCCGACGGATAAGTGGATCCCCGACGGCGAACGGTGCGGGCGCCACGCCCGAGAGTCCATCAGTCGACAGGATCGCGGTGGACAACCACGTGTAGGTGACGGAGGCCTCAAGACCGTCGCGTAGACGCGTGCGACTGGACAACTCCAGGCCCCGCGCTCGGGCATTGGAGATGTTGTCCGTACGCCAGCGGCTCGCGTTGCCGAGCGCCCGCCCGATCGCGACGATGAGGTCATCGTACCGGTTGACGAACCACGCCCCGTCGAGCATCGTTCCGTCACCGAACCGCTGCTCGACGCCGACCTCGAAGCTACGGCTCCGCTCGGGCTGCAGGTTCGGGTTGTCGGTGAACCCGATCTCGAAGACGTCCGGCGGGCGGATGCCCGTGCCCGCGCTCGCGCGCAGCCTCGTGGACGCGGTCGCACTCGGCCGGCTGACGAGCCACGTGGCCGCCACTTTCGGGTTGAGTGAGCGGACGGTCTGGGCGTCGAATGCCGGCCGCGGCGGAAGCGCGAGGGGACTGGGGGCTAGGGCATTGCGCATCAGCTGCTCGAGGCGAAGTCCGCCCGTCAACTGCCATCGCCGTGACGGGTTGAGCCGCACTTCGGCGAACAGTCCGAGCGCGCGACGATCGATCGGCGTCAGTGTCCCGTCGGGTCCCGTCACGTACGTGCTGCGCCCTTGCTCGAGGATGAACTCCGTGCCGGCTGACATCGCGATCATCCGTCCGACCGCGACGTCCTCCTGGACCCGCGCGTCGAATCGTTTGGTGCCGCTCGACGAGGGGCCGAATGGACTGATGAACTCGCCGGCCAGGTCGGCATAGGTCACCTCGACGCGTTGACGAAGTGTGCGGGACCACGCGCTGGCGACGTGAAGGCCGATGCGGCGATTGTCATTCTGCCCACGCGACACCGAGTCGACACCAGTGAACGCACCGATGGGGTCGGCGCCCCAGGGGCCCGGGAAGCCACGCTCGTCGGTGCCGATGCTCGCGGCCAACCCGGCGTCCAGACCGCCGTCGGTGCGATACGCGAGTGTCCCGCTGGCCGACGTCCGCCTGTAGTCGTCGTTGGTGACAGTCACCCCGTCGACGGTACGGCCGTTGTTGCCGTCGGAGCTGTACCGCTCCGCGCCAGCGCCCCACGACAGCCTCCCGCGGGAGCCGGAGGCGGCCAGTGTCGCCCGGGCCGTTCTGAGACTGCCGGCCTCGATCTGTCCGGCCAGCGACGGCGCGCCCCCGCGCCGCGTGATGATCTGGACGACGGCTCCAATCGCTTCGGATCCGTACAGCGCGCTCTGTGGGCCTCGAACGATCTCGATACGGTCGACATTGGCGACCGGCACGTGCGCAAAGTCGAAGGCGCCGCCAAACGCGTTGGTGCGAACACCGTCGACTAACACGAGCGTGTAATTGGACGACCCACCGCGCGGGAAGAGCGCGGTCAGGCTGCCGCGCCCGCCGCTTCGCGTGACGGTCAGCCCGGGAACGTCACGCAGCGCATCGGCGACGGTCTCGACCTGCCGAGCCTGGAGATCACTGGCGGTAATCACGGTGACCGATGCCGGCGCCTCCGAACGGGCAACCGGGACGTGTGTGGCCGACACGACAATCGTCTCTTCAACCGCGCTCAGGTGAAGCTGGACGCTGACCGCGTGGCGTTCCTGTCCCGCGAGTGTCACCGAAGTTGGCGGCGCGTGGAATCCGTCGGCGAGGATGCGGACGTCGTAGTCGCCGTCAGGGAGGTTGACCAACTCGAAGTCACCGGTGCTGGACGTGCGTGTGTCGGCGATCGCGCCTAGCGGTCCGCTGACGACGACTCGGGCGTTGGGGATGGCGCGCCCATCGGGGTCAATCGCCCGTCCGCTCAGCGTGGCAGCGGCGGCCCCACGCGCTGTGAGCAGACCAACGAGGACAGCGAGGCAAAGGAAAAGGGAAGCGTGCCGAGGGCGGCATACCCTCCAGGACGAGCAGAAGCCAGGTCGCATAGTGCTCCAATTCGGCGTCTCGCGCGCCGAGCATAGGACGCCCCCGGAGCTAAGTTTCCTGACTTGCGGATCAACGTGACGCCCGTCGACCTTCCCAGACTTTCGAGTCCAGTGGCGGACACGCCTTGCGGTCAGTTCGAAAGCGCGCGACGTGTCCTTGGCGAGCGCACTCCCCGCTTACAGTGGCGGGACCGTGTGGGCTTCACACCCACTTCGCGTAGCCGCCGGGGCCGTGCGTGTTGTTGACCGACGCCCGGGTTGTCTCCCCAGGCGCCGTGCGCCCGACGCGGTCGAGTGCGCCGAGAGTATACCACCCGCCGGTTCGGGATGTGTCCCGAATCTTGTGGAAAAAGGAAGATGGCGTAACCTCCTGCTGACCTAACCAGATCGCCGTTGACAGCGGCGACGGAGGATTACGCCATGCAGGAGACTAGCACAGGCCCCGCCACCAT
>VFZL01000077.1 GCA_016871175.1 Acidimicrobiia bacterium
CGGCGATCAGCATGACGGGAAGGCCGCCGAGCGCCCGCAAGACGTTCTTCGACGGTGGAGTGCAGAACACATGAAACGGCAGATCAACTCACACTAACTGCTCTCCGACAAACCCGGGGTGGTTCAGAGCCATCGGCGCGGTTGATGATCCCGCCAACTCCGCTCCTCAAGTACATCGGAGGCGTCGCGTTTCGTCTCGATGAGACGGGTCCGTACCTTCCACCGGCACAGCCCGGATGTCGCTCGTTGCAGGCGACCGTTGGTTGGAGAAGCGCGAGCTGGAACTGCCGTAAGGCGTCCCTGTTCTTTTGAGCCTCCGGTGTGAGAGGCGGAATTCTTCCGTCCGCCGATCGACGATGAGTGAGGTCCGCTTGCCGATGGGCAAGTGCACGGTGAAAGGTGCCTGGCTGAATTCGCTATTGACGTCTCGTTCGGTGCCCCGCGCGCGGCGGCCTTCGGTGCTGTCTGTGCCAGATGTACTTCCCCGTGTTCGCGTCTACGGCGACGATCGACGACGAGAACGAGTCGTTGCCGGGGCGGTCCGTGCCGACGCGATCATCGTTCGGCGCCCCGAGCGGGTCAGCGCAACCTACCGGGGCGGCCCGGACGCAGATCGCTCCAGGGCGAGCTCGAGATTTCTGCGAGTGCCCTCGTTGCCGGGATCGATTCGGAGCGCGTCGCGAAAGTGATCGACAGCCTCCCGGAAAATCCCCTTAGCGCCGAGCGCCGAGCCCAGGTTGCCGTGTGCAGTCGCCGAACCCGGATCGAGGCGGACTGCCTCGCGAAAGTGCCCAGTGGCGCCTTTCAGGTCGCCCTGCGAGGCGACGATCTCACCCAGATTGTTGTGCGCCGCGGCGAGAGTCGGCTCGAGCCTGACTGATTCGAGGTAGTGCCGGACAGTTTCATCCACCTGACCAGCCGCGCGAAGCGCATTGGCAAGATTGAAGTGCGCGGAAACGAAATCAGGCTCGGCGCGCAACGCGTCACGGTAGTGCATCATGGCGTTGCGGAGCTGTCCCTCCTCCTGGAGGGTAACCCCGAGATTTGTGTGTGCCGCCGCATGCTGCGGATCGAGCGCGATCGAGGCACGGTACTCCCGCACGGCATCGTTTCGTCGTTCCATACCGCGATAGAGATTCGCCAGCTCGTAGTGAACCCACGGGTCGCTCGGCGTCTTGCGCGCGAACTCGAGGTAAAGGCTCGTTCGCAGTGTGCTGAGGTCGTCCTCGCGGCGCAGGCAGCCACGGCTGGATTTTCCGTAACGTTTACAAGCGCGGTCGGCGTGGCGAGCTGCTCGATGCCGACGACAAAGTGGTTCCCCACGGCGATCCTGACAAGTTCGGCAAGGCCGTGCACCTGAAGGACATCCATCTCGAAAAAGGGATGCAGTGCGTCGATTGCCATTTCGACAGCGACAGCCACGGCAACGGCAAGCTGTATGGGGAAACCCGCAACGCTGTCGAAATCGATTGCATCGATTGCACGGTACCATCCGGCGCCTGGCGACACTTCTGACCACCGGGCCGGCCGCGCCTCCAGGCGGAACGGCGCTCGAGCGCTTGCGCACCCCATTCGGGCAGCGGCGCTTCGAATGGCGGGGCGACAGCCTCATCCAGCGGTCGATGCTCGGTGCCGGAAAGGAGTGGGACGTCGTTCAAGTGCTCGACACGATCACGCCGGGCGCGTCGCACTACAGCGAGCAGTCACGGCTGGCGAACACGATTCAGCGCGACGGCACGACCTGGGGTTCTGCTCCGGCCGAGGAGAACTCGCTGGCGCATTCGAACAGCTCGATGACCTGCTACACGTGCCACACATCATGGACGCCGAGCTGCTTCGGCTGCCATCTCTCGATGACCGCCAACCGCAAGATGCTGATGCTCCACAACGAGGGGCTGACCACCAGGAACTGGACCGAATACAACTTTCAGGTGCTGCGCGACGACATGTTCATGCTCGGCCGCGACGGCACGGTCACCGGCAACCGGATTGCGCCGGTCCGCTCCGCCTGTGCCGTGATCGTCAGCTCGCAGAATCAGCAGCGCGACTGGCTGTATTACCAGCAGCAGCCGGTCTCCGCGGAAGGCTTCAGCGGTCAGGCGTTCAGTACTTTCGTGCCGCACACGGTGCGCGCCAGGGAAAGCAAGCGCTACGTCGACTGTCACGTGTCAGCACAGAAGGACAACAATGCCTGGCTGGCCACGGTCCTGCTGCAGGGGACAAACTTCGTCAATCATCTCGGACGGTACGCGTGGGTGGCGCTCGGCCGAGCCGGCTTCGAGGCGATCGTTGTCGCCGAACGTGAGGAGCCGCCGGCGATCTTCGGCAGTCATCTCCAGAAGCTCGCTTATCCGGCCGATTACGCGGCATTCGTCGCAGCCGGCCGCGAGCTGACGACAGCCGATCATCATCCGGCCGAGAACGCGCTCGACATCCAGGTACGCGGCGAGTACGCCTACGTGGCGCTCGGAACGGCGGGCTTCCGCGTCTACGACATCGCCAACATCGACAACACGGATCTGTCGGAGCGAATCATTACTGCACCGGTATCGCCGCTCGGCTAGCGTCTCTACGTCAAGACCAGGAACGCGGTGGCGGTCGCGACGCCGACGACGCTCGGTGTGGATCCACTGCGAACGCAGAACGCTGCCAACGAGGAACAGAAGATCCATCTGATGTACGGCTTCCTGTATGTCGCCGACGCAGAAGAAGGCTTGATCGTTATCGGCAATCAGCTGGACAGCAGGCACGTCGCGGGTGTCGGCACGCTGCTCGATGGCAATCCGGCCAACAACTTCCTCACCCGAGCGGTGACCTTCAATCCGAACGGCGTGCTGACCGGCGCCAGACGAATTGTCCTGTCGGGTCACTACGCATACGTCCTCACGGCACGAGGGCTCGTAGTCGTCGATCTGGACAATCCACTGGCGACGAAGGTCACCGCCGCGATCGGCGCGCCGGATCTCGACGATCCGCGCGGCCTCGCGATCCAGTTCCGTTACGCGTTCGTCGTCGACCGCGCCGGCCTGAAAGTGCTCGACCTGACGGCGCTCGACCATCCGCGTGTGGTGAGCGGCGCGGCGGTAACGCTCGCGGATGCGCGCAACGTCTACCTGTCTCGCACCTATGCGTATGTCGCCGGCGGGCCGCAAGGCCTGGTGATCGTCGACATCGAGCGTCCGGAGTTGCCGCGGATCGACCAGGTCTTCACCGCTGACGTGGAGATCAGCGATTTGCGCGACGTGAAGATCGGCATGGTCAGCGCCAGCGGCTTCGCGTTCCTGGCTGACGCCGAACACGGGCTGCGGGTGGTCCAGCTGTTTTCGCCGGAGGAGAATCCGAATCACTACGGGTTCAGCCCGAGGCCGACGCCGTCGCTGATCGCGACGTATCACACGCATGAACCGGCGCTGGCGGTGTCGGAGGGCATCGACCGCGATCGGGCCGTGGACGAGTCGGGCAACCAGCTGGCCGGGTTCGTGCGGCGGGGGGGCGCGGCCGCTGAACGGCGACGAGCAGCGCCGTATGTACATGCGGGACGGCCAGCTCTACACGGTGACGAACGAGCCGCCACGCGCGCCAGCTTCGCTGACGTTGCTCGACACCCTCAAGCGCGCTGCCGTGGATCTGTGGACGAGAGTGTTCTACTGACCGAAGGTCGCGCGCCCTGGATATGCGTGTCGCGAAGCGGACGATCCGGACCACACTGGAGGAATGCTCAAAACCAAAAGTTACGCCGCCGCCACCGCCACCTCGGCATTAGCCCCATTCTCCTTCGATCGACGCGATCCGCTCGAACACGACGTGTTGATCGACATCAAGTACTGCGGAATCTGCCATTCCGACATTCATCAGGCTCGCGACGAGTGGGGCGGATCGATCTTCCCGATGGTCCCTGGGCATGAAATTTCCGGAGTCGTGACCGCTGTCGGCCGGGCCGTCACTCGATATCGGGTCGGCGACCCTGTCGGCGTCGGATGCTTCGTCGATTCCTGCCGGCGGTGCGCGCCCTGCCGCGCCGGCCTGGAACAGTTCTGCGCCGAGGGCCCGACGCTCACCTATAGCGGCATCGAGCGTGACGGTAAGACGCCGACGATGGGCGGGTATTCCGACAAGATCGTTGTCAACGAAGACTACGTGTTTCGTCTTCCGGCGAATCTGCCGCTCGATGCGGCCGCGCCGCTGTTGTGCGCCGGCATCACTGTACCGCGGCACGGGGATTGGACAGCGCGTTGATGGTAATCAGGCTGCGGGCCTGACCGCAAACGCCGCTCGGACCTGGGCCGGGGGACGGAACCCCAGTCGCTCGATCAGCCACTCGCGGTTGTA
>VFZL01000078.1 GCA_016871175.1 Acidimicrobiia bacterium
GCTGTCGCCGTCGCCGTCGCGCCAGACGATGGCGCCTTTCAGGTAACCCTTGACGACAGCGCCCGATGTCAGTGCAGCCACGGGCGATCCGCCGCCCAGGGCGACAATGGCAGCACCGCCTCCGCCTCCACCCCCGCCAGCGGCCAGGCCCGCCAGGCCCAGCAGCATCAGAGGATTGAATTCGAACTTGTCGGCGATGCGCTCAGGCTTGCCCGTGGCGTCGTCGTTGCTGTCGGCAATGAGCGGCTGACCTTGCTCGGCGAATTCCTCATTGAGCAGATCACGGAAGGCCTGGCGCGCCTGCTCGGCGCTGGAAGCAGAGGCAGGCTGCCCGGGCATGCGTGCGGCAGCCGATGCGGCTGCCGCAACGGGCGTGCTCAGTTCCGAGTCGGAACCGTCGAGGCGCAGCCATTTCTGGAGCAGGCTGACCAGCGCCTCGTCGGAAAGCGGCGCAGCACTCGCCTGCGCAGTCTCTGGGGCCGGAACAGCGGCTTCGGCGCGCTTTGCGTCGCCCTGCGTACCAGCAAGTGGCTCGTCCTGCACCGGCGTCGTCTCGTCGGCCTGCGGCGCGGGGCGCGAGGCAGCGTCGCTGGCAGGATCGTCCTTCGTGTCGATCTGGGCAGCCCATGTGCGGTCAGCCAGCAACAACGTAGCCAGCACGATCGCCCAGAACGGACGAGCCGGTACCAGGACGACGGGGCGATCGGCGGTCGCCTCGTTCAAGCCCGGGCTGCGGGTAGAGCGGTGCCGCTTGACGGAGTCTGGGCGCATGGGGCCGGCTTATGCGTAGGTATTTACCGCAACGGTACCACTTCTGCCATGTTTAATCAAATACCGGATTTCGCTAAGACTGCTTCTTTTTGGCTTGTGTTGCGTGAATGCAATTCAGCATCACCTCCAGACCCTTGACTGTTGCTGCGCGCTGAAAATTGACCAGATTCTGGGGGTGATGCGCGTCGAAAATTGACCAGGGTGATTTACTCCGCTGCTCACGAAATGAGCAGGAACAGATCAGGAGATGATCACCATGAATGTGCTGGGGAAGATTCGACGATTGAGGTTTCGGGAAGGGCTGTCGGTGAGCGAGATCAGCCGCCGACTGGGGGTGGCGAGGAACACGGTCAAGCGGTGGTTGAAGGCCGAGCGCGGGGCTGAGCCGAGGTACCGCAGGAGGGGGTCGGCGAAGCTGATCACGGGGTACGAGGCTGAGCTGCGGCGGTGGCTGGAGGCGGATGCCCGCCGCCCGAAGCGGGATCGACGCACGGCGCTCGCGTTGTTCAAGACTCTGCGCGCGAGCGGCTTCATGGGCAGCTATACCCGGGTGACGGAGTTCGTGAGGTGCTGGCGCGCCGAGGGAGGGGTGACGCCGAGCGGGGCGTTCGTGCCGCTGCGCTTCGAGTTCGGTGAGGCGTTCCAGTTCGACTGGAGCGAGGAGACGCTGGTGGTTGGCGGACTCGTGCGCAAGCTCCAGGTGGCGCACGTGAAGCTGTGCGCGAGCCGGGCGTTTGTGCTGGTGGCCTATCCGACGCAAACGCATGAGATGTTGTTCGATGCGCACACGCGCGCCTTCCGCGCCTTTGGCGGCATTCCCCGGCGCGGGATCTACGACAACATGAAGACCGCGGTGGACAAGGTCGGTGTGGGCAAGCGCCGGATCGTGAACACGCGCTTCGCGGCCCTGGCCTCGCACTACCTGTTCGAGCCGGAGTTCTGCAACGTCGCCTCGGGCTGGGAGAAGGGCGTCGTGGAGAAGAACGTCCAGGACAGCCGTCGGCGCATCTGGCAGGACGCGAGTCGGCGTCGCTTCGGCAGCATCACCGAGCTCAACGTCTGGCTGGAAGAGCGCTGCCGTGCGTTGTGGTCGGAGCTGACCTACCCGGACGCACCGGCGCTGACGATCGCCGACGCGCTGGCGCTCGAGCGCGATGTGCTCATGCCGATGGTGCCGGCGTTCGACGGGTACGTCGAGACGGTGGTGTCGGTGTCGAGCACGAGCCTGATCAGCGTGGAGCGCAACAAGTACTCGGTGCCGTGTGCCTACGCGGGCAAGAAGCTCAGTGCCCGGCTCTACCCGCAGCATGTCGAAGTGCGCGAGGACGAGGCGATCGTCGCTGTTCACGACCGAAGCTTCGAGCGCGGTGAGGTGCGCTACGACTGGCAGCACTACATCGGGCTGGTGGAGAAGAAGCCCGGAGCGTTGAGGAACGGTGCGCCGTTCGAGGGGCTACCGGCGCCGCTGCAGCGGCTACGAGGCGCGTTGATGCGTCGGGCGGGCGGTGATCGTCTGGTCGCCGAGGTGCTGGCCTGCGTGCCACGGCACGGCCTGGAGGCGGTGCTGGTGGCCGCGGAGCTGATCGTCGAGTCGGGTAACACCAGCGCCGAGCACGTGAAGAACGTGATCTCGCGCCTGAAGGAACCCGACCTGCCGAGCACGGTGCAGACGGCACTAAGGGTCGAAGAAGAGCCGATGGCCGATGCGGGTCGCTACGATCGTCTGCGCAAGGAGACCGACCATGCGTGACATCGTCAGCGAACTGCGTTCGCTTCGCCTGCACGGCATGGCGGCTCGCTTCGAGGAGTTGCTCGCCCAAGGCGACCTGGGTATCCAGACGGCGCAGTGGTTGATCGCCACGCTGCTGGAGGCCGAGGTGACCGACCGGCACGTGCGCTCGATCCGCTACCAGATGGGGGTGGCGAAGTTCCCGGTCCACCGCGATCTGGCCGGATTCGACTTCGCGCAGTCGAAGGTCGACCAGTCGATGATCGATCAACTGGCTCGATGCGAGTTCACCGACTCGGCCACCAACGTGGTGTTCATCGGCGGCACGGGCACCGGCAAGACGCACTTGGCTACCGCGCTGGGGGTCAAGGCCGTGACCCAGCACGGCAAGCGGGTGCGCTTCTTCTCCACCGTGGAGTTGGTCAACTCGCTGGAGCAGGAGAAGGCCGCGGGAAGGCAGGGGCGACTCGCCTACAGCCTGATGCACACCGATCTGGTGATCCTCGACGAGCTCGGCTACCTGCCGTTCAGCCAGGCCGGTGGGGCGTTGCTCTTCCACCTGTTCTCGAAGCTCTACGAGCGCACCAGCGTGATCATCACGACGAACCTCACGTTCTCGGAGTGGCCGGCGGTGTTCGGCGATCCGAAGCTCACGACCGCACTGCTTGATCGGCTGACGCATCACTGCCACATCGTCGAGACCGGCAACGATTCGTACCGGTTCCGCCAGAGCAACCAGACCCATCGGGAACGCATCAAGTCGCGCGAACGTGCCAAGCGCGCAAAGCCGGCGGACGCTACGCCGGCGGACGAGGCAGCCCCGCTGCCCGTCGAGGAGATCTAGCCTCGTAGATCTCGGAGGGTGTCAGCGTTCCCCTGGCACCCTCTCATCGACCCTGCCGTCAGGTCTCGCGAACGCACCGAGGCAGGCTCGATCCAGCGAAAACCGCTACACTTATCCACAGCCGCGCCTGTCCGGGGCGGTTACGTGCCCTGGTCAAAATTCAACGCGCACGCCTGGTCAAGATTCGTCGCGCAGCAACATGCGAACCTCGGCAAGGCA
>VFZL01000079.1 GCA_016871175.1 Acidimicrobiia bacterium
TCCGACGCGTCAAGAGTTGGCGCATGGGGTCTCCGGCAATCTGTGCCGCTGTCAGGACTACGACAAGATTCTCACCGCGCTCAGCCGCGGTGCTGAGCTGATGCGGGGGGCGTAACCATGGCCGAGACCAAGAAACTCGTCGGACAGAACTACACCACCCCCGACCTCGTGGCCAAGGTCACGGGGCAGGCGAAGTACGCGGAAGACTTCCGTGCTGAAGGCATGCTGTTCATCAAGCTGTTGCTCAGCCCGATGCCGCACGCACGAGTGCGCCGCGTCGACACGAGCGCGGCCGAGGCGATGCCGGGTGTGAAAGGCATCCTCACGCAGGCCGACTTGCCTGGGGCGATTGCGGGCGCCACTCTGGGCGAGAACGTCACCTCGAGCGTGATCAGCGAGCGCGGACTCACCGACGAGCCGCTCTACGAGGGCGAGCCGATTCTCGCCGTCGCCGCCGTCGACGAGCTGACGGCGACCGAGGCAATCGAAAAGATTGTCATCGACTTCGAACCGCTGCCGTTTGTTGTCGATCCGCTGGAGAGCTTGCGGCCAGGCGGACCGAACGCGCGTTTGTCGGGCAACGTGTGGATGCGTCCCCCGGAAACTCCAGCGAGCACGCAAGGGCGCGGCAACCAACAGGCTGCCGGCGCAGCAGCACCGGCGGCTCCAGCGGCGGGTGGGGCTCCGGCAGCAGGTGCGGCTCCGGCCGCCGCGGCAGCGCCCGCGGCGCCTCCCGCGCCTCCACGTCCGGAGGTGCGCGAGCTCAAGTGGACGGCCGAGGATTTTGCGTCCGCGCCTGAAGGCCTGATGCCAATGGGCAAGGCCACCGACGAGTGGCAGTTCGGCGATCTCGAGGCGGGCTTCAAGGAGGCCGACCTCGTCCTCGAAGAATCCTTCGTCAGCCAGAACACCGGACACCAGCCGCTCGAGACCCGCTCGGCGATGGCGTACTGGCAAAACGGCAAGCTGTATCTCCACGGCTCCACCCAATCCGTCGTCCAGACGATGGGGTCACTCGCGCGGTGGACCGGCGTCGATCAGAAGGACATCGTCCTCATCAGCGAGTACGCGGGCGGTGGATTCGGCAGCAAGATTCCAGGCGCCATCTCGATGTGCATCCCGGCGCTCATGTCGAAGAAGCTCAACAACGCGCCATGCATGATGCGCATCACGCGTGAGGAGGAGCACTACATCGGCCGCGCGCGTCAGGGCATCCACTCGCGCGTGAAGATCGGCTTCCGCAAGGACGGCCGAATCACCGCGATCGACCTCTTCGTCGTGGGCGACAACGGCGCGTACGACTCGCAGGGGGACTTCCGATCTGCTGGCAACACCGTGTCCTTGTGTTACCAGCCGCAGGCGATGCGATGGCGCGGCGTCACCGTGCTGACGAACACCCCGCCACGCACCTCACAGCGCGCGCCGGGCGGTATGCAGGGCAACGGCCTCATCGAGCCGGTGCTTACACGAGCCGCCGTGAAGCTGGGCATCGATCAGGTGCAAATCCGGAAAATCAATGCGCCGTCGGGCAAAGCACCCTTCGGACCACCGGTCGCTCGCGGCAAACAGGCGTACGTAACCAGCTCGTTCGTCGGCGAAGCGCTTGACAAGGGGGCGGCACTCTTCAAGTGGGAGGAGAAGATCGCGCGCAGCGGTAAGCGCGTGGGCACTAAGGTGCGCGGAGCTGGCGTCGGCGTGAGCGCGTACTCCGGCGGGTCGATCGGGTTCGACGGTCTGTTCATCATCAGGCCTGACGGGCGCATTCAGGTGCAGTCGGGCATCGGCAACCTCGGTACGCACTCCGCGATCGACGTGCATCGGGTCGCCATCGAGATGCTCGACTTCCCCTGGGAGAAGGTCGACGTCGTCTGGGGCAACACGGGCAAGCACCTGCCGTGGTCGTGCGTTTCGGCCGGCAGCCAGACGGTCCACGCGATGACGCGGGCGGCCCACGCGACAGCGAAGGACGCCATCAAGAAGCTGCAGGAGATCGCAGCCAAGACGCTCGGCGGATCACCTGACAGCTACCAGGTGGGTGGCGAGCGAGTGTACAGCGGCGGCCGCAGCATGACGTTCGCGCAGGCGGCGCAGAAGGCCATCGAGCTTGGTGGCAAGTTCGACGGGCACGAAGCGCCAGGGGACATCAACGCCTACACGAAGACCTCGCTGGCGGCGCTCGCCGGTCAAGGGCTCATCGCCGTCGCCAAGGACGCCTATCCGCGCGACGGTCAGACTCAGTCGTTCACGGTCGGGTTCGCCGAGGTCGAAGTCGACGTGGAGACCGGCGTGTACGAGATCGTCGACTTCGCGGCCATCGCGGACGTCGGCATCGTGCTGAATCCGCGGAGCCTTCGCGGGCAAACCTTTGGCGGCGTGATGCTCGGCATCGGTCACGCCATCGGCCAGCGGTGGCAATACGACCAGCACTACGGTGTGCCGGCGGCGAAACGCTTCTACCACAACAAGCCGCCGTCGATTCTGGACACGCCCCAGAACTTCAGCTTTGACGCGGTGGGACTCGCGGACCCAGAAACACCGGTCGGCGCTCGCGGGATCGGCGAGCCTCCGGTGGGCGCTGGCTACGGCGCGGTGATGAACGCGCTCGTGGCAGCGCTGGGACCGGACATCTTCCGGCGTACACCAGTCACGCCCGACGTTATCCTCGCATCGTTGGAAGCGGGGAAGGTCGCGCACGAACCGTTAACGGCGCACATCTAGTTGCCACTTTCAAGGAGCTGATATGGCTGTCATTCGCGATGTGATGCCGGTGTTCGAGCTGTTCCAGCCGGCGTCGGTGGCCGATGCATTGACGCTGGTGGACACCCACGGGACCGATGCCTGGATCCTGGCCGGCGGGATGGACTCGTTCGACTGGT
>VFZL01000080.1 GCA_016871175.1 Acidimicrobiia bacterium
CGGCGGGGGGGGCGGCGGCGGCGGGGGCGGCGGCGGCGGGGGCGGCGGCGGGTCGTCCACAGTCGACTTTGCGACCCTCGGCTCGGTGACGATCGTGGGCGGTAGCCCGAACGTTCAACCGTTCGCCGTGACGTCGCAGATTACGGCGCTGCGGTTCAGCCCGGGGAACATCCACCTCAAGCACACGAAGACCGGGCAGTGGACGCCGGTCGACATCGGCGGCGCGCTCCAAGAGTCGACCCTCTGGGTCTTCTTCCGAATCAACGGTCAGTGGTACGCGACCGGTGGAGAACGCTGGCGGCCCGGCCAGACCGACAAGGCGCTGACCGCGCCGTCGGCGATTGGCCCGGGGTGGTTCTACAACGGGAACTGGGCGCCGATGACCGGTTACGTCCCGCGCCCAGGTGAACTCGTGGGGTTCATGGTGGTGGCCGGATCAACCCGGGCGGATGCACGGACGCCGGTCCGTGAGCGGTCACCGATCCTGCTGGTTCCGTTCCCCGCCGACGGGACCAGCGCGAGCTTCCCGTAGAAGCTCCGGGGCGGAGTGGAGAGGGAGTGACCAGCCGCTACCGGGCTCGCCCTCGCACTTCATCCACGAAGTTTGCTATCGTGATCGACGCGTGCGCGCCCGCTTCTTCCTCAGTGCTCGTTCCGCGTGTGTGCTCGGCTTGATCGCGGCCGCTGGCTGCGAGAAGAAGACGGTTGTCGGACCCACGCCAATCATTTCCAATCCCCCGCGGATCACCTGTCCCGCTCCGTCGCCTCAGACGCCGACGACCGGGCAGGGGATGGTGGTGACGTTTACGCCGACCGTGTCTGACGGCGAAGCGCCCGTCTCGACGACGTGCACGCCGCCGAGCGGCTCGATGTTCTCCATCGGGACCACGCCGGTCAGTTGCACGGCCACTGACGCGCGGCAGCGATCGACTTCATGCTCGTTCAACGTAGTCGTCCAGTGGCCCCCTCGATTGGACCTGACACGGTTCATCGCTTTCGGCGACAGCATCACGCGTGGAGAGAACGGCGACACGACGCTGAAGTTCGCGCTTGAGAACCCGCTCAACCTCCACTATCCGCGCTTCGTCCTGGTCGGCCGCGAATACCCAACCGTCTTGCTGAACCTCCTGACAGACCGGTACCGAACTCAACAAATCACCGTGACCAATCGAGGAGTGCTGGGCGAGAGGGCGGGCGCTCCGCAGACGCTCGCCGACTTCATCGCTGTGGTATCTTCCCGCTCCTTTGACGTGGTGCTGCTGATGGAGGGTACGAATGACATCTACGGTGGCTCGGGCGGCAATCCGCTGGGGATACCACCAGCGATCGCAAATGTTCGGCGTATGATCGCCGAAGCTCGAACTAGAGGTGTTCGGGTGTTTCTCGCGACCATACCGCCACAGAACCCCGCCGGTGCCCGAGGGGCGCTCGGGTATCAGACGGTGCCGCTGCTCAACGCGGAGATTCGCACGCTGGCGACCGCCGAGGGCGTGCCGCTCGTCGATGTGTTCAATGCGTACAACAATGACTTCAGCAAGCTCAGCGTCGACGGACTGCACCCGAACGCCGACGGGTTCGCACTTATCGCGCGCACCTTCTACGATGTTATTCGCGAGCGGTTGGAGACGAGGCCGACCCTGACTGACACCTCCGAAGGGGCGTTCTGTTCACTCTCGATCGCGCCGTGAGTTGGGCCCGCTAGCGAGCACCCACCGCTTCGATGCGTCTTTCCGTCGTCATTCCCGCCTACAACGAGCAGGACACTATCCTGATCGTGCTCGATCGCGTGCAGGCCGTCCCGCTCGACACGGAAGTGATCGTGGTCGACGATGCGTCGACCGATGCCACAGGGGCGCGGCTCGCCACCGTTGAGGACCAGCCCAACGTTCGAGTGATGCGCCACGCCGTTAACCAGGGCAAGGGCGCCGCGCTGCGCACCGGCATCGCGGCAGCGACCGGGGACGTGGTGATTATCCAGGACGCCGATCTCGAGTACGACCCGGCGGACTACCACAAGTTGCTCAAGCCCATTCAGGACGGCAAAGCCGACGTCGTCTACGGGTCGCGGTTCGTGGGGGGCGACTCGCACCGCGTCCTGTACTTCTGGCACTACATGGGCAACCGGTTGCTCACCTTGCTCTCGAACGCGTTCACGAACCTCAACCTCACGGATATGGAGACCTGCTACAAGGTGTTCCGGCGCGAGGTCATTCAGAAGATCCGGATCGAGGAGAACCGCTTCGGCTTCGAGCCCGAGATCACCGCCAAGATTTCCGCGCTGAACTGCCGCATCTACGAGGTCGGCATCTCGTACGCGGGGCGCACGTACGCGGAGGGCAAGAAGATCGGCTGGCGCGACGGCGTCCGCGCCGTCTGGTGCATTCTCAAGTACCGTCCGCGCCGGCGGGGATTGCATTAGGGGCGTCCTCGGTGGCGGGCACTGACCCGGCATCGGCGACGTCTGGCCACGCGGGCGGGCCCAGCTCATCGCCGGCGTCGGTCGGATGCTCTGGCGGATTTCGACCTACGCCGTCACCCGTACGTCGATCTCCTCGCCCGTGTCTGGGAACTGCGCGACAAGTTGACTTCTTACGATGCCGTGTACGTCGCACTCGCTGAAGCGATGCTGGCCCTTCGACGCAAGACCGGTCTGCTTGAAGCGGGGTACGACATTCGCACGGTGCAGGCGCTCCTCGGGCATCGATGACCTGCCTGGCGATGTGCGGACCAGCTGAAGCTTGAGAGAATGGCGCCCTCGGGCCACGGAGGGAGCCATGAAGAAGCCCGATTCACCGAAGAGCAGATGGTCACGATTCTCCGGGAGGCGGATA
>VFZL01000081.1 GCA_016871175.1 Acidimicrobiia bacterium
TCCGACGCGTCAAGAGTTGGCGCATGGGGTCTCCGGCAATCTGTGCCGCTGTCAGGACTACGACAAGATTCTCACCGCGCTCAGCCGCGGTGCTGAGCTGATGCGGGGGGCGTAACCATGGCCGAGAACAAGAAACTCGTCGGGCAGAACTACGTCACGCCCGATCTCGTGGCCAAGGTCACGGGGAAGGCGAAGTACTCCGAGGACTTCAAAGTCGACGGCATGCTTTTCACGAAGCTGTTGACGAGCCCGATGCCGCATGCGAGGGTCGCGCGCCTCGACACGGCCGCGGCGATGGCCGTCCCCGGCGTGAAGGGCATCCTGACCGCCGACGAACTCCCGGAGCAGGCCGATCTCGTGACGGATCTCGGCGCCGTCATCAAAGCCAATCCGCGCGGGGAGAAGGCGCTGACGAACGAGCCGATGTACTTCGGCGAGCCGATCCTGGCCATCGCGGCGGACAGCGAAGACGCAGCGGCCGAAGCCATCGAGAAGGTTGTCATCGAGTTCGAGCAGTTGCCGCATGTGGTCGATCCGCTCGTATCGCTGCGGCCCGGCGGGCCGAATGCGCGCATCGAAGGCAATATTTGGTCGCGTCCGCAGGCGCAGCCCAATCAGCCGCCACCGCCGATGGAAGTCGGTGAGCTGAAGTGGACCGAAGAGGACTTCAAGGACTACGACGAAGGCAAGCTCCCGATGGGCAAGATCGCGGCGCCCACCGACGAGTGGACCTTCGGCGATCTTGAGGCGGGCTTCAAGAATGCCGCGCTCGTGCTCGACGAAACCTTCGTCACCCCGAACACCAGCCACCAGACCCTCGAGCCGCGCACCGTGCTCGCCTACTGGCAGAACGGCAAGCTGTTCGTGCACGCCGGCACGCAGAGCACCGCGCAGACCGTGTCGTCCATCGCCCGCTGGATGCGGATGGAGCCGAAGGACATCGTCTTCATCAGCGAGTACTGTGGCGGCGGCTTCGGCAGCAAGGCGACCGGCACGATCAACTTGATGATCCCGGCGCTGCTCTCGAAGAAGCTCGGCGTTCCGGTCATGCATCGCATCACGCGTGATGAAGAGCACTCGATCGGCGGCGCCCGACCCAGCTTGCACGGCCGCGCGAAGATCGGCTTTGCAAAGGACGGACGCATCACCGCGCTCGACCTGTTCGTCATAGCTGATCAGGGCCCCTACGAACAGGGCAACGATACCGGTGGCGCGGGCCGCATGGTGTCGCTCCTCTATCAGCCGCAGGCGATGCGCTGGCGCGGTGTCGCGATTCTCACCAATACGCCGCCACGACGCGCGCAGAGCCAGCCCGGCGGCATGCAGGGCATCACGATCGTCGAGCCGATTCTCACGAAGGCTGCTCACAAGCTCGGACTCGACCAGGTGGCCATCCGCAGAATCAATGCGCCCGAGGGGAAGGCGAAGTTCGGTCCGCCGAACCCACGCGGTCAGCAATTGTACGCGACGAGCGCGTTCGTGAAGGAGACGCTCGACAAGGGCGCCCAGATGTTCAACTGGAACGAGCGCATCGCGCGCAGCGGCAAGCGGAACGGATCCAAGGTCCGCGGCACCGGCGTAGCGCTGAGCACCTTTGTCGCCGGGTCGGTCGGGTTCGACTGCATGTTCGTCCTCAGACCCGACGGCATCTTGCAGATCAACACCGGCGTCGGGAACCTCGGGACCGAGGCGTTCGCCGACTGCCACCGTGTGGCCGCGGAGATGATGGGCGTTCCGTGGGACAAGGTGGAGCTGGTCTGGGGCAACTCCAGCAAGAACCTGCCGTGGAGCTGCGTGTCCGGCGGTAGCCAAACGGCGCATGCCCACACACGGTCGGCACACGCCGCGGCGACGGCGGGCATCAAGCTCGTGCAGGAGATCGCCGCGAAGACGCTCGGCGGCCGACCGGAGCAGTACACGGTCGCCGACCAGCGCGTCTCCGGCGGCGGTCGCAGCATGTCGCTGGCCGATGTCGCGAAGAAGGCTATCGAGCTCGGTGGCAAGTACGACGGTCACGAAGTGCCCGAGGGCATCAACACGATGACCAAGGCCGCCGTGGCCGGCGTTGCAGGTCAGGGGCTGGTGGTTGCCGCGCGCGACACCTACAAACGAGACGGCGTCACGCACTCGTTCGTCGCGGGCTTCGCCGAAGTCGAAATCGACGTCGAGACCGGCGAGTACAAGCTGGTCGATTACGTCGCCGTCGCTGACGTCGGCACCGTGCTCCATCCGAGATCGCTGGGCGGACAGATCCTCGGGAGGTCCGTGCTTGGTATGGGCCACGCCCTTGGTCAGAAGTGGGTGTACGACCAACACTACGGCGTGCCACTCGCGACGCGGTTCTATCAGAACCGACCGCCGACGATCCTCGACGTGCCGGTCAACATGCAGTGGGCCGCGCTCGACATCCCCGATCCAGAAACGCCGGTCGGCGTGAAGGGCATCGGCGAGCCGCCGGTCGCGGCTGGCTGCTGCGCGATCCTCAACGCGATCTCGGCTGCAGTCGGCGATGACATTTATCGTCGCGCTCCGGTTAACGCGGACACGATCCTGACGTCTCTCGAGAACGGCAAGTTCGTCCTCGAGGGGCTCACGGCTCACATCTAACAGAAGGAGAGATTCAATGGCTGTCATTCGCGATGTGATGCCGGTGTTCGAGCTGTTCCAGCCGGCGTCGGTGGCCGATGCATTGACGCTGGTGGACACCCACGGGACCGATGCCTGGATCCTGGCCGGCGGGATGGACTCGT
>VFZL01000082.1 GCA_016871175.1 Acidimicrobiia bacterium
GCTCGGCTACCGCTCCCCGGCACCGGAAGTCGTGGCAGGAGCACCGCTGCTCAGGGACGAAACGCTAACTCTGCAAGTGGTATGAATACCGGGGGCAGGTCACTGCACCCCGTCTGTTCCTCAGTGACGCACACGCAGCAAGCGGATGATCTCCATCATCGCCCGGCAGTCGACCTCGTTGTACGCGCGAATCTGCCGCATCAGTTCGAGGTCGAACATGAGCACGCCGAGTCGCTCCGCCTCGTGGGCGCACCACCACGCGCCCACCATCGCCCCGAGGCCGTCGGTAGGACCGTCGTCCCAGTCGATGTCGATGAGGTCGAGCGCGTGCATCGCCTTCGTGACGGCCTTGAGGCCGAAGCCGTGCGCTCCGCGAACTACAACTGGCTCCTGCTGGACCACCCGCGTGAGGAAGTCGAACCAATTCGGGTGCGGCCAGTTCTTCTCCGGGTGGCGTTTCACGGCGGCGTACCACGCCGTTTCAAGCCACGTCTCCTCGGCGGGTGACCAGTGGATCACGCGCGGGTCCATGCCCGGCGCGAGCCGATCGCGCACCTCGTGCATGTGAGCGATCCACTCGTCGATGATGCGCGCTTCCTCCGGCTCACCGAGATCTGGCGTGATGAAGCACTGGAACCGCCACTCGCCGTCCTCGATGTGACCGCAGCCGATCATGAAGATCAGCTCTTGGCCGCCGCGCTCGGGGATCTTCGCGAAGTCGTCGTCGAGGCTGGAGACGGTTTCGAAGTCGACGAAGAACTCGACCGGCGGCGGCGTGATCCACTCGTCACGACTGGCCTGCACGCGCGTGGGCCGCAGCGGCGCTCCATCGTGGTCGCGGTTCACGTCGAGCAGGGCCTGCAGCCGGGGGGCCATCGTGCCACCGCCGACGCCCACCGATGCGGGCGTGACTGCTGGGTCGGTCCAGCGGGTGATTCCCGCGCGGTTGGCCTGCCGACGCTTCTCGACACCCACCCAGTAGAGCTGCGTGAGGTCCTCAGTCTTGGCGAGGATCTGCGCGACCGCGTTCGACCACGGCGCGCTGTCGGCTTTGGCATTCACGCGCAGTTCATCGACGCCGGGTTCCGGCGCGGGTAGCCACTCGTGGCCCTCAGTGCGGACGCGGCGTATCCAGCTGATCGCGGCGTTTGCCTGATCCTCTAGTCGCCCCCCAGAGAGTGACGCGTAGTCCTTCGCGACGGAGCCGAGGCGGTCCATGCAGTTGTGGACGCGGGTAGTCACGCCGCGTCGGGTCTGCTCCCAGCCTCGCCCCAGCACGAACGACTCGGGAGCCGTGCATCCCTGCAAGCGCGCGAGCATGCGGTTGTAGATGTGAAGCTGCACCTTGTAGGCAGCCGCCGACCCGCTGTTCCCCAGTTCACCGCCAGCGGCCAGCTGCAGCTGCGTGAACTTTGTGTCGACGACTCGGTAGTGCGTGCCGAGGCCCGGCAGATCCGGCGCTTCCACCGTGGCGGCTGCAGCGGTGACGTTCCGGGGAAACAGGCCGTGCAGTACGTCGGCGCGCACGAGCAAGTCGGGCGCGCCGTAGGTGCGAGCTTCGGCGTCCCGCAGCACGCCTTGGTAGATGACCGGCAGGCCGCGACGCATCGCATCGAAGGTTGCTTCTGCCACAGCAAGGTCGCGCCGCGCCTCGTAGCCGCGTTCAGCGCCCTCGGGGACGTGCACATCGGCCAGCGTGCTGAGGTGGCGCACGACGGCCTGCTCGAAGGCCGTGCCCTTCGCGAAGATGAAGGTCAGGAAATCGGTGCGCGGGTCGAGCGCCTCGGAGTCTCGTCCGTAGCCCTTTACCTCCCCATGCCGTTCGAGCCAATCGAGCAGAGGGTTATCGAGGACGTGATTACGCGTCGCCGATGCCGATACCCAGAGGTCCCAGTGCTCATCGCTCGTGGGGACCACGAGGTCGCCAGTAGCGTTGCGGGTTAGCGCGTTGATCCCCAACCCTGTCGCCTCGATCTCCGCCGTGTGTGCCGCATTCATGAATGTAGTTAGGGAGCTTGTGGAGCGCACGTGGCCAGAGGGCTCCGTCTGAGCGCACCGAATGCCCCGCACCCTGTCGTGTAGGATAACGGTCGCTTCGGCGCGTGAATGGGCACCGCTGCAGAGGAGCCGCCGACGTGCCGGAGATGATTCTCGTCCCTTCGTCGGGATCTGCTTGGCACCCGGATGTCGTCGAGTTCGCGCTTCGCTACAACGTCTATGAGCGGCACGGAGGCTTTGACTCCGTGGCGAACATCGCAAACAACGCGCACGATGCTTGGGCCAAGAACGGGACGCTGCCCGATGATGTCGAGACGCTTCGCTGTGCGCTCTTCTTTGAACGGAGACGGTTCCGTCACTTCGACAGCGAGCCGACCGGGGCGAGTGACCTGCCCCCGGTATTCATACCACTTGCAGAGTTAGCGTTTCGTCCCTGAGCAGCGGTGCCCCGGCCACGACCTCGGGCGCCGGCGAGCGGTAACCGAGCGAGCTGTGCGGGCGGATTCGGTTGTACTCGTTGCGCCACGCCTCGATCAGGAACTGGGCTTTGACCTGGGCGACCGACTGGCCCTGCGCCAGACCCACCTCGGCCTCCCGCAGCTTGCTGATGATTTCCTCGGCCCCGCACCGCTTCCGCTTCGCCGTTGCCATCCAAACACCCCTTCCTGAC
>VFZL01000083.1 GCA_016871175.1 Acidimicrobiia bacterium
GGCTGCCTTTCCAGCGGGCGTATACGAATCGTTGATCTACCCCGACATGGTATTCGTGCCTTTGTACTTTCTGTCGGCGGTCCTGCTCTACAAGCGGCATCCCTTTGGCCGCACAGCGGGACTGGTGGCTGGCGGGGGCATCGTCTACGTTTTGATCTACCTCCTGGCGCTCTCGGGCTTCAGTGGAACCCTGAACCTGAGCGCCGACGCCGTGTTCCTCGCCCTGACGGTCGCGGCCCTGTGGCAGATCGGCGCTGAGCGAGCGGCGCGGTGAATCTCTTGCTGACGGGCGGAGCGGGCAACGCGCAAGCTGGCCGCGGCCGGTGAGCCCGACGGGTTCTGACTAAACGGTGTGCGACCACCCGCTACTATTAGCTCATCAGCGGCGGGTGCGAGTTGGTGCCTCTATCATCGTGTGGTCTTGCCGGTGGAGTGCAACCATCAGCGACTCGTTCGTCGGCCACCACATGGGTGCCAACGTCAACGCCTTCTCGTGGGTGACGGCCATCGCCGAGATCTCGACTGGTGTGTCCTCGGCGTCACTGGCTGCCGTGCGCCGCGCTCTCGGATGAATTTGAGCGCAGCGCGAATCGCAGTCAGGGCAGCACGTCGCATACGGGGTTGAGCCCTCGATGAGGCTCGCGAACCAAGGCTGTGCGCGCGTCCTTCAAGCACGTCAGAGGTGGTCTACTCGTAGTGCCGGGCCCGTGCCCAGATGCTGCTGACTGGCGCGATCGACCTGCGCGCCACGTCGATCGGCATCCCCCTTCGCCAGCTCATACAGTAGGTGCACGTGGTCACCCCCACCTGCTCCACGTCGCGAAAGAGCGCCCGCAAGTCGTCTGGGTTCGCACCGATCGCAATCAGCACCTCCGAATCCACGCCTTCGCGCTCGCTCCAGTGCCAGTACGAGTTCTGTCCCGCGATGGTGCGGGGGAGGCCATCGGCGCGCCCGAGCAGATCGATCGCGCCTGCCTGGCCGTAACTCGGGGCATAGATAAGGGCCTGCCGTCTGTCGTCCGGTGACAGCGAGCGGTACACCGCGGCGACCTGGGCGACGAACGGCTCCCACTCGGTCCGGTCTGCGAGCAATTGGGGAATCGGCGAGGTCTTCCCGCGTTCCGTGCTCGTCTCGACGCCCAGCCACGCGACATAGCGAGAGAGCGTCGCTGGTGGGAGCACGGGGATGACGACCGGCAGACCCGGCAGGCAGCCCGCCAGCACGAGCGTGGTCACCGCTGCGCGCCCGCCGGAGCGGTGGACCCTGCGCTCGATCGCGACGGCGCCAGCGGCGACGAGCATGGGGTACAGGCCGAGCAGTCGGTCGGGTCGGCTTTGCCGCGACCCAATCAGCAACAAGAACAGCAGGATGAACGCGACGCCAAGTCCGCGCCAGCTGCCCCCATCGCGTGTGAGCAGGACCCATCCGAGCCCCACGAGCCACACCGGTGCCGTTAGCAGTCCCATCAGCTGCAGCTGCCCGACTACAACAACCGCCGGAGAGGCGGGGAGATTCTTGAGCGTCGCGGCGTTGCGATAGAACTCGAGCGAGGGGAACCCGTTGACGACCTGCCAGATCACATTGGGCGTGGCCAGGGCGAGCGCGAGGGCCGCGCCCCAGGCCGCCCAACGGTTCCAGAGGAGCGCCCTCGCACGGGTCGTCACCAACCCCGCACTGGCCGCGGCCACGAGAGTCAGCATGGTGTGCTTGCTCTCAAAGCCGAGGCCGGCCAGCAGGCCGAGCGCCATCCACAATCGCTGGTCGCCCGTGCGAAGCAGCCGTACAAGCGTCCACGTGAAGAGCACCCACGCCAGCGCCTCGAAGGCGTTGACGGAGAAGAAACCCGTTACCGCGAGCACGCCGGGGGCAACGGCCACCGTCGCCGCAGTCGTAAGCGCGGCCCAGCAACCCCCGCCGAGCTCGAACACCATTCGTCCGGCCGACCAGACAATGACGGCCCCCGCGAGGAACGCCGGCACGCGGATGGCGAGCGGCGACTCGCCCAGCACGAGCCGCGTCATCGCGAGAACGAGCGGCGCCAGCGGTGGATGATCGACGTACCCCCATGCGAGGCGACGCGCACAGGCCAGGTAGTAGAACTCGTCGATGAAGTAGCCGTAGTCGCCGCAGACAGTGACCACGGCCTGCAGTACCAGGAACCCGCCGCCGATCAGGAGCAGGGACAGGCTCGTGCGGCGGGTCGACACGGGCATCTGGACCATGCCCGTAGTCTACGAGATGCATGGACGGCGGTTCAGCGCCCTTGGCGCGGCCCAGTTCTAGCTACTTTCCGGTGAAGAAATGACCGCGTAACCTCTGACCGGTACCGATGGCCGGCGGTCGGTTCGGACCCAATGATCGATTCTGCCATTGCGACG
>VFZL01000084.1 GCA_016871175.1 Acidimicrobiia bacterium
GGTGTGAAACACCATCCAAATGCGGCGGAGCTTGCGGAGCCGCCCGCGTGGGGTGGGGACCCCGACGGACTTGCTCCGGCGGGGCGGGGCGGCGCGTGCCTGATGATTGATCACAAGTCCAGCGCCATCGAGACGCCCTCGGCGAGGGCGAGTAGTTTCTCATAGCCCCGCCCGAGGACGATCCAGCCGGGGTCGCCGTTGTTGCGGATGTGGCCGCCGAGGCGAGCGACGGCGAGCATGGCTTGCCGCACGGATGCGTGAGGCGGGAGCCGGGTGTGCTTGTGGCGCTGAAGGACAAGGATCTGCTGGGGCGTGAACACAGCGCTCGCGGGCGTGTCGGGTTGGTCTCTGGCGAGCGTGCGAAGATGAAGGAGCTCGCAGGCGATGGGCGTGAACACAGCGAGCGCGTTGAGCAACGCTGGGAGGCTTTCCAGCTGGCGCTTTTCGAAAGCGCATCCGGTCTTCAGCGCCTTGAAAAATTCTTCGATCACCCAACGTGCGCGGTAAAAGTCGACGATTCGTTCGATGTCCTCAGGCGTCTCGATGGGCTCGGTCGTCAGCAGCCTCCAGTCGACCGGTTCCGTACCCGCAGGAGCGTCCGTCTCGCGAACGTGAACAATGTTCACGTCGATCTGTCGGGGCACCACAAGTTTTTCGGTGGCTCCAATCGTGACCTTGGTGGCCGAGAACGTCAGGTGGGCCACGCGCGAATCGCGCGTCAGGTTCCGTTTTCGACCGGCTTCGGCACGGTGCGGTGCGGCGCGAGGCGAAAGCGCGACTTCGCGGCTGAACTGACCGGACAGCGTGCACAGTTTCGTATCGATGGAGACGCGGTTGCCACACTCGTCGGTCACCGTGCGGTTGTGTTTGAGCCGAACGACAAAGCGATGCTCGCCTGCGACGAGGCTTGCCAGCAGCGCGTACGCGTCCGCTTCGCTATCCATGACGTGAACCGCTTCGACACGACCTCGCAACGACGAAGCGACCTGCGTCACCAGCGCCTTCCATCGAAAGGACTCCCGCTCGGTCTCGGGAAAGCACTCCGTATGACGCTCTCGGCGCGGCGGCCCGAGACGCGCGAAGGTGTGCAATCCCAACACTCCCAACGGATGACGTTGGCCGTCGGCGCTGACGGCCAGCGCGAAGTGCCCGAAGAACCCCCTCCCTTTGTCGTTGATGCGGCCCAACCCTTCGCGGGACGTCGAAAAGGAGAACTCGGTCGTGTCATGGGACACCACGACGATGGGCGCTTGCTCTGCGCGGCGCAGCGTGCCCTCCACATGCGGCGCCAGGATCCGTTCCGGAGAGACCGCCTCGTTCTGGAAGAACCGGTAGGTCGCTTCCAGTGCTGCATCGGACCCGGTCGCATCCGGAAAGCTCTTCGCCGGATCGGGGGCCAGTGCTGCAACCAGACGAAGCAGCCGCTTGGTCAAGCGTACGTCACCGAACTGTGCCGCCTGGAGGTCTTCGGTCGCTCGCATCCCCCCTGTCGATCACGCCAGATCCTCAGGCGCAAGCCCAATCAGCAAGATGTGTAGGATCATCAGGCACGCGCCGTCCAGGTCGACGCCCCAGACCTCACACGGGAGGCAGCGGGTGTCAGTACGGATACCCCGGGACGTTCAGCTCCACCTCGTACAGCCGCGGCTCGCT
>VFZL01000085.1 GCA_016871175.1 Acidimicrobiia bacterium
GCACGACCTTTCGTTGATCGACAAACAGCATGGTCCACAAATCTCAGAGGCGGTGGCGGCGCTCGGCTCCTACGACAGCCCCAGTGCACCTGGATTCATCAGGCCCTTGGGGTCAAGGTGGCGCTTGAGCGCGCTCAACAGCTGCCACGTCTCGGGCTCGCGTCCTTCGCGATACCGGTAGAATTTGCCGATCTGCATGTGCACCGCCCCGAGTGTCAGGAACAGCTCGGCGAGGTTCTCGCGCACTCTGGTGATCGCAGCCCGCGAACGGACGTCCGCCGAGAATCGGGGCACCCCTCCCAGCACGGTCTGGTCGAGCAGATGCTCGTGCAGGGGGTTGAGCGCGTCGCGGTAGAAGAACGACGGCTCGATGAGCGCCGCCTGCGTGCCACACGCGAATACCACGTTGCCCCAGTCGATTTGAAACTCCTCGACCAGGGACACATGGTCGGCGAAATACCGTTCGATAGCGTCTAGCGTCGTCGCGAGCCGCGAGTGCGGCACGATGCAATGTACCGGTACCCACAATTCGCCTTCATTGTTGACCAGCAGAGTCGGCGGCGGGAACAGTCGGCCGCGCGCGATGCGAGGCACGCTCGCCTCGATTTCCCTGCCGGTGCGGGCCAGTTCGCGAACCGCCGCCATACCGCTCTTCACTTCCGCTCCATCGCGTCCTTCGACGGTGACGTGCATGGTGAAGGCGGCCTGTTCCAGGAACTTGCGTCCTGCGGCGACGATTCGCGTTGCGTCCTTCAGTCCCTGCATCACCGAGCGGCCGCCGGCCGCGACCTGCGCCAGCATTTGCACGTCGGCGGCGAGGCTCTGGCGCTTGATGCGCTGGCGCAGGAAACGCGGATCGTAGCCGGTGCATTCCGACGCAACCCCGCTGCGCGCGATCCCGGTGAGCGCGGCGACCAGCTCGGACTGGGTGCCAAACTCGAACGACGCGAAGTCGATCTCCGCCGGCCGCGGGATGAGCTTGAGCGTGGCCTGAGCCTTGATGCCGAGTGCCCCCGCGTCACCCAAGAATGGGCCCGTGAGGTCGGGCCCATACGTGCGGAAGAACGGCGAGGGGTTGTAGGGCGTCGCCCCCGAGCCGGTCTTCAGCAGGCGGCCGTCGGCGAGCACGATCTCGAGGCCGAGGACCGATTCGGCGGAGATCCCGTAGCGAGAGGAGCCGAGGTTCATGGCCCCCTGCGACAAGCTACCGCCCACCGTGGCATAGAGCCCCGAGCCGGTGCCCCAGAACGGCGTACGAACGCCTCTGGGCGCCAGCGCCTCGTTGAGCTGCCTCCAGGTGACACCGGCCTCGGCAGTGACGAACATGTCCTGCGTGTTGATCTCGACGATGCGATCGAGGCGGCGCGTGTCGACCACCACCGACTCAGCGCGGTCCGGCAGGTAGCCGTCGGTGTAGGACATGCCGCCGCCGCGCGGCACCACCGAGAGTCCTGCTCGGGTCGCGACCCCGACTGCCAGGGCGAGCTCGGCCTTGGTACCCGGCTGGATCACCGCGACCGGCCGCTGCAGGGCGCGGAACACGTCGGTCGAGTACAGCGTGCGCGACGCCTCGTCGGTGAGCACGCGGTCGTTGCCGAGCGCCTGACGCA